>CAYSGH010000052.1:0-30783 GCA_964430505.1 uncultured Akkermansia sp.
TTACCCCTGACGTTGGGCGAGGGCCGCGCGGACCTTGCCGACCCAACGATGGAATAGCTCCCGGGCGAGGTCCGTGGCCTCGGCAGGGTCCACGCCCTCGATGGCTTCCTGGGGCTTGGGCAGCCACTCCGGTCGCGTGATGGCGTCGGGTCCGTCCATGTGCACCTGCCGGACGAAGGCGTCCAGGCGGGCATGGAGCCGCCCGTCGGCGGGGTCGTGCTGGGCGTCAATGGTGGCGACCACCTCGACGTCGCCCGAGTCGGCCTTGGAGGACTCGATGATTTCGGAGGCGTAGAAGGGGCGAGACATGGGGAGGCGAGGTCAGGCTTGGATCGGGGACGCCTCGGCCAGCGGGGCCGGAGCGGCCCCGGTGGTGAAGGCAGGGCGGCGGCTGGGCCGTGCGAAGGCTAGAGGGCGAAGATCTGGTCCATCTCCTTGCTGAGCTTCTGGAGGCCCTCGGGCGAGCCGGCTCCGGGTTGCTCGGCGATGCCCCAGCCGTCGTAGCCGATGTCATCCAAGGCCTTCATGATGGCAGGCCATTCGTTGTCGCCCTTGAGGAACTCGGCGTCGAACCCGGCCCACTTGCCCTGCTTGTCGGCCTTGCTGCGGGAGTATTCCTTGATGTGCAGCGTGGCGATGCGCTTGCCGAGGGCCTGGACCCAGTGCTGCGCCCAGCCGTAGTGGATGATGTTCCCGCAATCGAGGTGCCAGCCGACGCTGGGGGATTGCAGCTCGTCCACATAGCGGGCGGCCTCCAGCGGGCTGAGGAGGAAGTTGTTCCAGACGTTCTCGATGGCGATGCGGACGCCGAGCTCCTCGGCGAGGGGGACGACCTTCTTGATCTCCTCCTGGGAACGCCGGTAGGCGTCGGCGTAGGTGATCTGGGAGTTGACCACGGCAGGGACGAGGAGGACGGCGGGCGCGCCGTAGCGCTTGGCGTCCCGCAGGGAGATGCGGAGGCCCTCGAGGCCGGCCTCGCGGACGGCCGGGTTGGGATCCGAGAGCGGCTTGGCCCAATGGGTGTGGCAACACACGGACCCGGCCTTCATGCCAGTGGCCTCCAAGGCCTTCACGACCTCGTCCTGGTTCATGCCGCCCATGGGCTCCACGCCCTCGAACCCGGCCTCCTTGATGGCCTGCATCTTCTCCATCACGGAGCCCTTCACGCCCACGGTGCCCCACATGATGCCCTTGCGGATGCGCCGACGGGTGGGCGCGGCCTGCAACGTGGCGAGCGGGCCGGCCATCACGAGGGAGGCCGTGCCGGCCTTGAGGAAGGATCGACGATTCATGCGGGGGGTTCTTGGACGGCGTGAAGGGCGCGAGGGGCGTGAAGGGCCTGGATGCGACGACCTAGACGGTCTTGGTCTTGCCGGGCTGGGCCAACGGCTCGATGGGGAGGGACATGTCCCAGGAGAAGGTGTCCGGGACGAGCTTCTTGCCGGAGTTCAACGCCTGCTCCCACGTGACCTCGAGGCCGGTGTAGCCCGCCATGCGGCCCATGATGCCCGCCATGGTGGACCGGGCCATGCGGTCGCCGTCGTTGTGGACGCGGCCCTCGCGGATGGCCTTGTAGAGGACCTGGTGCTCGACCACGTACATGTCCGGCTTGTCGCCCTTGTAGCGCCACTTGATCTCGCTGCCGGACTTGATGTACGGGCTGTTCCATCCGGACCACCCCTTGCCGGCGGAGCCGATGACGTAGTCGCTGTTGTCGGAGTAGCATCCGGCGATCTGGCGCTGGGCCACGATGCCGCGGGCGCCGTTGGCCCACTCATAGACCACGGTGACGTGGTCGAAGATGTTGCCCTCGCCGTTGGGATGGACGCGGCCGCCGTTGGCGACGCACTTGACCGGGGCCTCGTCCCGGAACGCCCAGAGGACCTTGTCCACCGTGTGGATGCATTGCTCGACGAGGCCGTCGCCGGACAGCCAGGTGAAGTTCATCCAGTTGCGGAGCTGCCACTCGAGGTCGTTCATGCCCGCCGGGCGGGAGTTGGCGGGGGGCATGGGCTTCACGGGGCCGGTGAGGTAGGTGCCGTACACCGCGCCCACCTCGCCCAGCGCGCCGTCGTGGATCTGCTGGTAGAAGGCCTGGCGCGGCAGGTCGTAGCGCCAGCAATAGCCGGCCACGAGGCACAGCTTCTTGTCCTTCGACATGCGGACCGACTCCATCACGTGGCGCACGCCGGGGGCGTCCGTGGCCATGGGCTTCTCGCAGAAGATGTGCTTCCCCTTCTCGACGGCGTAGCGGAGGTGCTCCGGGCGGAAGCCGGGAGGCGACGCCAGCAGGACGATGTCTACGCCGGAGTCGATGACCTTCTTGAAGGCGTCGAGCCCGACGAACTGGCGGTCCTCGGCGACCTGGACGCGCGCCCCGAACTGTTCCTTGAGGCCCTTGACCGATCCCTTGACGGGCTCGGGGAAGGCGTCGCCCACGGCCCACAGGACGAGGTTGGCGTCCGCCGTCAGCGCGTTGCCCGCCGCGCCGCTGCCGCGGCCGCCGCAGCCCACCAACCCGATCTTCAGGGTGTCGGCGTTCTGCGCGAAGGCAGACTCGCGGACGATAATGGCGGGGGCGGCCATGGCGACCGCCGCGACGGCGGAGCCGGACCGGATGAAGTCGCGACGCGTGGGATTCTCGTGTGATGTGCTCATGACGTGGGAAATGACTGGGAACAGGCTCCCCAATTCAATTCGTGTCCGTCAAGGAACCGCTCGCGGCATTTTGGGCAGAGCGAGGGGCGGGGAGAGGGAAGCGGGGGGCGGGGCGCGGGGAGCGAGGTGCGAGGGGCGGGACGTGTGGCAGGGGCGTCTCGGCTCTGGCCAGAAGACCGGGGCCGTCGTGTGAAGAACCCGCACATGAAGCCGCGAAGGCACGAAGCATCGTGCAGGGGGTGGCGCGACGTCTCGGTCCTCCGTGTCTTCCGCGACTGCGTGAAAATGCCATCCCAAGCCCCCATCGATGGCCGGTGAGTTCGTGTCTCAAGGCGGTCCGGAGCCTGCCGGGCGGCAACGGATCCCAGGAGCAGGCCCCTTTGCCTCACGGCGTGTTGGCGTGACGCCCCTCCCTCGAAGGGCGGCGGTGCCGTCCTGGCGCCGTGTGGAGGAACCTCATGCAAGGCCGCGAAGGCGCAGAGGATACGGGGCATGGACGAATCCGAGCCGCCAGTCCCTTCGGGCCGTGGCGTGTGTCCCCGTTCCTTCCCGGCATCCCATGGCGTGAACCCGGGCATGGCTGGCGGGATGGGCTGTTCCTTTGGGATGCGAGAGGGCGACGATCTCGAATGCAACCATACTTTGCATTTAGTCGCTCCAAATGCCTAGTATGCTGGCATGGTTGATCGACCATTCTGGCAGGGCCGGGTCCTCGAGGCTTGGCGGGAGGCGCCCGTGGCATGGCTGGCGGGCGTCCGGCGGGCGGGCAAGACCACCCTCGCCCGGAGCATTAGCGGACCCGACGCCCTGTACCTCAACTGTGACCTGCCGGCCGTCGTGGAGCGGTCCCGAGACCCCGAGCTGCTGTTCCGCGATGCGCGAGGCCGGGTGGTGGTCTTTGACGAGGTCCACCAACTGGAGGACCCAGCCCGCGTGCTCAAGGTGGGTGCGGACGTCTTCCCCGGGACGCGCATCCTGGCGACCGGCAGCTCCACGCTCGCAGCCAGCCAGAAGTTTCGGGACACGTTGGCCGGGCGGAAGCGGATGGTGCACCTCGTGCCCGTCCTGTGGGATGAGCTCGGTGCCTTTGGAGCCTCGCTGGAGGACCGGTTGCTGCGCGGCGGGTTGCCGCCCGCGCTCATGGCGTCGCCGCCGCCGCCATCGTTCTACCGGGAGTGGATGGATTCGTTCTTTGCGCGGGACGTGCAGCGGTTGTTTGGGTTCCGGGACTTTGCGCGGTTCAACGACTGCCTGGAATACCTGCTTCGCCAGAGCGGCGGGCCATGGGAGCTGTCGCGTGCGGCGGCCACGCTGGGCGTGGCGCGCGCGACCGTGGAAAACCACGTGCGTGCGATGGAGGTCACCCATGCCGTGACGCTCGTGCGGCCCTTCCATGGGGGAGGGCAGGCAGAGATCGTGAAGCAGCCCAAGGCCTATGGCTTCGACACGGGCTTTGTGTGCTTCGCGAAGGGGTGGGACACGCTGCGGGCCGAGGACAAGGGCTTGCTGTGGGAGCATTGCGTCCTCGAGACGCTGCTGGCGCGGTTTCCGCAGGCACACATCCGGTATTGGCGCGACAAGGCCGGGCGTGAGGTGGACTTCGTCATCCCGGCCGGGCGTGACCGCGTGGATGTCGTGGAGTGCAAGTGGAACGCGGCCCGGTTCGACCCCGAGGCGGTACGCGTCTTTCGCGGGCATTACCCCCAAGGACGCAACTACCTCGTCACGCCATCGGCCGATCCAGCCCACGCACGTCGGTGGGGGGACGTGGAAATGGAGGTGTGCAACCCGAGCGCCTTGGGCGCGGTGAACCGTGCGGGCAAGGACTAGCCACCCGGATCGTTCGGGACGGTGACGTGCGTTGCCCCACCTGTGCCCGGGCTCGCGTCCGGGGCGGGGTGGGTGCTTCATTCCGGCATGGCATCGCATGGGAATACGTGGCCTGGCGTGGCTGGGGGCGCGGGCCGGCGGGTCGTGCAACGGCTGTTGGCGGCGGTCCTGGGCTGCGTCGTCGTGCTGGGTGGCCTCGAGCTGGCGTTGCGCGTGGGCGGCGTGGGTTGGCCCACGGCCTTCCTCCTTCCCGGCCAGGCCGGCGGGAAGGCCGTGTGGACGGAAAACCCCCGTTACACGTGGCGGTTCATGTCCCCGGAGATGGGGCGGTCGCCGCAGCCGTTGGCCGTGCCCGTCGAGCGCGAGGCGGGCTCGATCCGCGTCGTGGTGCTGGGCGAGTCGGCGGCCATGGGCGACCCGGAGCCGGCCGTGGGCTATCCGCGTGCCCTGGAGGCCCTGCTCCAGGCGCGGTTCCCCAACCGCCGCGTCGAGGTCGTCAACGCCGCCGTCACGGCCATCAACTCCCATGTCCTCCGCGACCTCGCCCGGGACCTTGCCCCGCTCCGGGCCGACGCCTGGGTCGTGTACATGGGCAACAACGAGGTCACGGGCCCGTTCGGGCCGGGGACGGTGTTTGGCAACGCCCAGCCGCCGGGCCGCCTCGTGCGGCTGGGGCTGGCCTTGCGACGCACGCGCCTGGGGCAGGCCCTGGGACTCCTCGCCGACGGCATGGCCCGGCGCGGCGACGCCCCAAAGTCCTGGGGCGGGCTCGAAATGTTCCTGGAACGCCAGATCCTTGTGGGCGACCCGCGCCTCGCCGTCGTCCGCACGAGCTTCGAGGACAACCTCAAGGACATCATCGCGGCCGGGCGCGAGGCGGGGGCGCGGGTGATCGTGTCCACGGTCGCGGTGAACCTTCGCGACAACGCGCCCTTCGCCTCGGCCAACGACCCCGCCTTGGCGTCGGACGCCCGCGCGACGTGGACGTCGGCCTACGACGAGGGGAGGAAGGCCGAGCAGCAGGGCGATGCCCGGGCCGCGCGCGCCGCGTACGACCGCGCCCTGCGCATCGACGGGGACCATGCGGAGCTGATGTTCCGGCGGTCGCGACTGGCCCTGGCAGTGGGCGACACCAATGCGCTTCCCGGTTTCGGCCGGGCGCGCGACCTCGATGCGCTCCGGTTCCGGGCCGACTCCGAGCTGAACGCGATCATCCGGCGGGTGGCTGCGGGGCGGGAGGCGGAGGGGGTGTGGCTGATCGACGCGGAGCGGACGTTCAGCGGGAACGCGGCCACGGGAATTGCCGGGGACGAGTTGTTTTGGGAGCACGTGCACTTCCGGCTGACGGGCAGCTACCTGCTGGCGTTGCTCACGGGAACGGCCTTGATGGAAGCGTTGCCGTCCGCGTTGCGGGAGGGCGCCCAGCCCGACTGGGTGCAGTTGGACGAGGTCGCGCGGCGGCTGGTCGTCACGAGCTGGGGCGACCATCGCATCGTCGAGGGCGTCCGGGCGCGGTGCCGTCGGCCGCCGTTCGCGGGTCAGGCGAACGCGGCGGAGCGCGACGCGCGCCTGCAACGGGAGCTGGGGTCGTTGGCCAAGGGCGTGATGCCGAACGCGTTCAACCCCCAGGCGGAGTCGTTTCGCAAGCGCCTGGCGCAGGCGCCGGGCGACTGGGTCCTGCACGACCAGTTCGGGCGGTTGCACGAGTCGTTTGGGGACGTGGCCGGGGCCACGAACGCGTGGCGGAAGGTGCTGGAACTGGTGCCGCACCACTTCGGGGTCCGGCTTCAACTGGGCCGGTTGCTGGCGACGCGCGAGGAGACGGCCGCGCAGGCGGAGGCATGGTTGCGCGAGGCGGACCGGCTCCGGCCGCGGACGGCGGAGGTGCAGGTGGCCTTGGGGCAGGCGCTGGGCCGCCTCAAGCGGCTGCCGGAGGCGGAGGCGGCCTTCGACGCGGCGACGCGGCTGCGTCCCGACCTCCTCGATGCCCGGGTGCAATGGGGCGTGGCGATGGCCGAGGGCGGCCGGGACGCGCAGGCGACGGAGCAGTTTGGAAAGGCGCTGGCCCTCTCGACGAACTCGGCGCTGTCGCACCTGCACCTGGCGCGCATCGCGCGGCGGGCGGGCGACACCAACGCCGCCCGGATGCGCTACGCCGAGGTGTTGCGCTTGTCGCCCAGCCATCGGGAGGCCCGGGAGTTCGTGCAGGGCGCGCCGTAACCCAGGGGGCTCCGCCGCCCCCTTACCACGACGGCCGGCGCTGCGACACCATGGGCGCAGGTTGTCGGGGTCGCTCGGGCCGCGTTGGCCCATCGTGGCGCGGCATCGGGTTGAATCCCGCCAATTTCCGTGTTCCAGCCCGGCATCACGGATGCGAGGGGTGTCCGCATGAACATGGAAAAGTGGACGGTGAAGGCCCAGGAGGCGTTGGCGTCGGCCCAGTCGTTGGCGCGGGAGGCGTCGCACCAGCAGCTCGACGCGGAGCACCTCCTGATGGCCCTCGTGCAGCAGGCGGACGGCGTCGTGCCCCAGTTGCTGCAAAAGGTGGGGGCCAGCCGGGCCGCCGTGGAGGACGGGCTCCAGGCGGAGCTTGCCCGGCGCGCCAAGGTCCAGGGCGGCGGCCAGGTCTATGCCACGCAGGAACTCCAGGCCGTCCTCGACGCCGCCCCCAAGGAGGCCAGCAAGCTCAAGGACGAGTACGTCTCCACCGAGCACCTGCTCCTCGCCCTTCTCGACCAAGGCGGCCCGCGCATCCGCGACCTCGCCCGCCGCCATGGCCTGGGACGCGACGCCCTCCTCAAGTCCCTCGTGGCCGTGCGCGGCAGCCACCGCGTCACCGACGCCAATCCCGAGGACAAGTTCCAGGCGCTGGAGAAGTACGGACGCGACCTGACGGCCCTGGCGCGGCAAGGCAAGATCGACCCCGTGGTGGGGCGCGACGACGAGATCCGGCGCGTCATGCAGGTGCTCACGCGCCGCTCCAAGAACAACCCCGTCCTCATCGGCGAGCCCGGCGTCGGCAAGACCGCCATCGTCGAGGGCATCGCGCGGCGCATCGTCGATGGCGACGTCCCCGAGAGCCTCCGCAACAAGCGCGTCATCGCCCTCGACATCGGATCCATGATCGCCGGGGCCAAGTTCCGGGGCGAGTTCGAGGACCGCCTCAAGGCCTTCCTCAAGGAGGTCACGTCCTCCGGCGGCCAGGTCATCCTCTTCATCGACGAGCTGCACACCATCGTGGGCGCGGGCGCGGCGGAGGGGGCGGCGGACGCGGCAAACATGCTCAAGCCGCAGCTCGCGCGCGGCGAGCTCCGCTGCATCGGGGCCACCACGCTGGACGAGTACCGCAAGCACATCGAGAAGGACCCCGCCCTGGAGCGCCGCTTCCAGCCGGTCCAGGTCCTCGAGCCCTCCATCGACGGCACTGTGGCCATCCTTCGCGGCCTCAAGGAACGCTATGAGACGCACCACGCCGTCCGCATCCAGGACGCCGCCCTCGTGGCCGCCGCCACGTTGTCCGGGCGCTACATCACCGAGCGGTTCCTGCCGGACAAGGCCGTGGACCTCGTGGACGAGGCGGCGTCGCGCCTCAAGATGGAGCTGGATTCCAAGCCCACGCCCATTGACCAGCTCGACCGTCAGTTGCTGCAGCTCGAGATCGAGCGCACCGCGCTGGCGAAGGAGAAGGACGCCGCGTCCGTCGAGCGCCTCCGCCGCGTCGAGGGCGAGGTGGCCAACCTGCGCGAGCGCCAGACCCGGCTGAACGCCCAGTGGCAAAACGAGAAGGCCGCCCTCGACGCCGCCGGCGTGGTCAACGCCCAGATCGAGCAGCTCCGGCAGGAACTCGAGCAGGCCCAGCGCCAAGGCAACCTCGCCCGCGCCTCCGAGCTCCAGTACGGCCGCATCCCCGAGGCCCAGCGCCGCCTCGCCGCCGCCGAGGCCGCCCTCAAGGCCATCCCGGCCTCCGAGCGTCTCCTCTCCCAGGAGGTCACCCCCGACGACATCGCCAAGGTCGTGGCCTCGTGGACCGGCATCCCCGTCGCCCGCATGCTCGAGGGCGAGCGCGAGAAGCTCGTCCACGCCGAGCAACGCATCCAGGAACGCGTCGTGGGCCAGCAACGCGCCATCCGCGCCGTCGCCGACGCCGTCCGCCGCGCCCGTTCCGGACTCCAGGACCCCAACCGCCCCGTCGGCTCCTTCCTCTTCCTCGGCCCCACCGGCGTCGGCAAGACCGAGCTGGCCAAGGCCCTCGCCGAGTTCCTCTTCGACGACGAGGCCGCCATGGTCCGCATCGACATGTCCGAGTACATGGAGAAGCACTCCGTGGCCCGGCTCATCGGCGCGCCCCCGGGCTACGTGGGCTTCGAGGAGGGCGGCCAACTGAGCGAGACCGTCCGCCGCCGGCCCTACTCCGTCGTGCTCCTCGACGAGGTGGAGAAGGCGCATCCCGACGTCTTCAACGTCCTGTTGCAGGTCCTTGACGACGGCCGCCTGACGGATGGCCAGGGCCGCACCGTCGATTTCCGCAACACCCTCGTCATCCTCACCTCCAACATCGGGTCGCCCATCATCCAGGAGTACTTCCTGGACGGCCGGGCGCAGGGGGCCGAGCGCTCCGCCATGGAGGCCGCCGTGCGCGCGGAGCTGCGACGCCATTTCCGGCCCGAGTTCCTCAACCGCATCGACGAGACCATCGTGTTCGAGAGCCTCGACGAGGCGGAGTTGGCACGGATCGTGGACTTGCAGCTCGACCGCGTGGCGCGGCGTTTGTCTGCCCAGGAGATCGGACTCGAGGTGGACGCCGAGGCCCGCAAGCTGCTGGCCGCCGAGGGCTACGACCCGCAGTTCGGGGCCCGTCCGCTCAAGCGCGCCATCCAGGAGTGGCTCCTCAACCCCCTCGCCACCCGGTTGCTGGCCGGCGAGTTCAAGCCGGGTGACCGCATCCACGCGTCCGCCCGCGGCGGCGAGATCCACTTCGCAAAGGGGTGATTCCGTCACCCGAAACCCCCACGGCACCGGCTTCCAAGCCATCCGGCTGGCCGGGGCCGTCGGGTCAAGTGCGAGGCAAGGGCTGAGCCCTGCCCGGAGGGGTGGTCGTTGGTTCGACCCATCCACCCGCCTCCTCCAATGGCGGTCTCCCGTCCTCATGGAAACCAACCGGCCCCGACTACGCCGTCGAGACCTCCACGAACCTCGTTGAATGGTCCCTGATCCATCGCTGGCCCGCGGCCACCCCGCCCTTGCTCTGGCTCGATACCAACAACGTCGCCCCGTGGCGCTTCTACCGCGTCCGCGCCGAGTGACGTGCCCAGCGCCGGGACGCATCCCGAGCCGCGCGAGGGCGTCCGGCCACCCAGCCCGTTAACCGCCCACCCCGCCTAGCCCTCGTTGCGAAGGATCGCGAGGGGGGGCGAGCCGGAGATGCCCCGGCTCGCCAGCAACCCCACCGCTAGCGTCAACACCGGCACCGCCACGATGGCCAGCGCGATCTCGAAAACCGGGAACGCCGGCGACGTCTTGAATACGAAGCGCGCCAACGCCGCCGCCGCCCCCATCGCCAGGCCGCATCCCACCAATCCCGCCAACAACCCCAGCCCGGCATACTCCGCCGCCAGGATGCGACGCACCATCGCCCGCGACCCCCCCAGCGTCCGCATCAACACCGCCTCCTGCAGCCGCTGCGAACGCCCCGTCACAATCGCCCCCAGCAACACCACCACCCCCGTCAACACCGTGAACAACGCCATCAGTCGAATCCCCAGCGCCACCTTCGACACCACCCCCTCCACCGTGTCCAGCACGAGCGCCAGGTCGATCACCGACACGTTTGGGTATTCCCGCACCACCTCCCGTTGCATCCGCGCCGACTCGGTCGCGTTGGCCACGCGCGTCGCCATCACGTGCATTGCCGGGGCCGCGTCCAACGCCCCCTCCGGGAACACCACGAAGAAGTTCGGGCGCACCTGGCGCCATTCCACCTCCCGCAACGACCCCACCACCGCCTCCACCACCTGACCCTGCACGTCGAACGACAACCGGTCGCCCACGTCCACCCCAAGGTCCCGGGCAATCCCCGTCTCCAACGACACCGGCACCGGCGACGCATCCGGCGACACCCGGCCCGTGAACGTCCCCGCAACCAGCCGTTCCGAGTCCGCCAGGTTCGTCCGCCACGTGCACCGATACTCCCGTTGCAACACCCAGCCCGGGATCCGGTCCGCACGGTTCGTGGCCAGCTCCGTCGCCAGCCTTCCCCGCACCGCCTTCAGCCGCATGGTCACGATGGGCGCGGACTCGACCACGGGCAGGCTCAGCCTCCCCAGCGCCGCCACCACGCCGTCCACCTGGTCCGGTTGCACGTCGAACAACACCGCGTTTGCCCGCTTGCCCACGTCGGCCATGCGCAACGACGCCAGCAGCGACGCGCGCGTGAGCTGCAACGACACGATCAGGAACGTCCCCAGACCCAGCGCGACCAACAGCGTGCCGGTGCGGTTGTTGGGCCGGTGCAACGACGCCAGCCCTTGTCGCCATGCGAACGGGAGACGGCCCGTGGGCAACGACCGCGCCACCCACACCAGCGCCCGCGCCGCCAACGCCAGCAACCCAAACGCCACCGCCAACCCCGCCGCAAAGCCCACGCCCTGCCGCACGCTCCGCGTCTGCAGCAACGCAAACGCCAGCACCGACCCCGCGATCCCCGCCCCCACCAGCCACCGCGCCGCGTCGAACCGCCGCGTCCCCGGGTCATACGCCGCCCGGATCGCCGCCAGCGGCGACACGCGCCGCACCGGCAGCAACGGCATCAAGGCGAAGCTCAGCGACACCCCCAGCCCGGCCAACGCCGCCTGCCCCGCCGCCACCCACGAGAACGACGCATCCACCGGGAACGGCAGCCGGTCCCGCAGCACCCACGGCACCGCATGATGGATCGCCGAGCCCAGCACCGTGCCCGCCACGATGCCAATGACTCCCAGCGCCACCGACTGCAACAGGTACACCGCGAACGTCGAGGCCATGGGCGCCCCGAGGCATCGCAGCACCGCCACCTGCGGCAGCCGTTGCCGCACGTGCACGTGGATGGCCGACGCAATCCCCACGGCCCCGAGCAGCAACGCGATGAACGCCACCAGGTTCAGGAAGCCGTTCAGGTTCTCCGCCGCCTTGCCCAGGTTCGCCTTCCGCTTCTCCGCCGTGTCCACGTCCAGCTTCAGCTCCCGCATCCGCGGCCGCAGCTTCGCCAGCGCCTTGCCCGCGTCCGTCGCGTCCGGCAGCCGGACCATGGCCCGGTACCGCACCAGCGCGCCGCGCCCGAGGAGCTTGGTGCGGGGCAGTTGGTCCCCGGCGAGGTACACGCGCGGGGCCAGCGTGGTGAACGCCACGGAATCCCCCGGCACGCGCCGCAGCAGGCCCACCACCTTCGTCTTCCATTCGCCCAGCTTCGCCGGCGAGCCCGGCCCCGCCCCGAACTGCCGCGCCACGCCCTCCTCCACCAACACGCCCTCGCCGCGCCGGAACGCCTCCAGCGCCTCCGGCGGGTCCGTCTCCAGCGCGCCGTAGTAGGGAAAGCCCCCGGACAACGCCCGCACGTTCACCAGCCGCGTGCCGCCCGTACCCGGGAACTGGATCATGGACGCGAAGCTCACCTCGTCGGACCGCTCGCCGCCGAGGCGCTCCATCACGGACCGTTCCTCGTCCCCGAACGGCTTCCGCGACGACAACACCACGTCCGCCCCGAGCAGGCCCTTGGCCTGGTCGTCGATGGCCCTGCGCACGGACCGGCCCAGCGACCCGATGGCGACGAGCGCGGCGATGCCGAGCGAGATGCTGAGCGCGTAGAGCACCATGCGGCCCCGCGACGAGCGGGAGTCCCGCCAGGCCAGGCGCCACACCCACGGGCTGAGAAGGGCGTGCATCATGGTTCGACGCGTTGGCCGTTGCGAAGCCGCACCACCTGGGAGCAACGCGATGCCAGCTCGTTGTCGTGCGTCACCAGCACCAACGCCGTGCCCGCGTCCCGGTTCAGGTCGAAGATCATGTCCGCCACCCGCCGCGCCGTGTCCCCGTCGAGGTTGCCCGTGGGCTCGTCCGCAAACAGCAGCCGCGGCCGCGTCACGAACGCCCGCGCGATCGCCACCCGCTGCTGCTCCCCGCCCGAAAGCTGGATCGGGTAATGATCCATCCGCTCGCCCAGCCCCACCTTGGCCAGCAACGCGCGCGCCGGACCCGGGTCCGACCTCCCCCCGCGCAGCTCCAGCGGCACCAACACGTTTTCGAGCGCCGTCAGCGTGGGAAAGAGCTGGAAGTTCTGGAACACGAAGCCCGTGTGCTCGTTCCGCACCGCTGCCCGCGCGTCCTCGTCCAGCGACCCCATGTCATGGCCCGCCAGGTGCACGCTGCCCGACGTGGGCACGTCCAGACCCGCCGCCAACCCCAGCAACGTCGTCTTGCCCGAGCCCGAAGGCCCCACGATCGCGCACGTTTCGCCCGGCATCACCGTGAGGCTCACCCCACGAAGCACCGCCAGGACATGGCCTGCACCACGGTATTCCTTCGAGAGGTCACGGACGTCGAGAAGCGCCTGCACGCGCGTGTCTTCCATGCCCATGCCCCCGAGTCAAATGGGTTCCCCTCCGGGAGCGTGGACGACCGGGGCACGCGGAAGGCGGGGAGCGGGGAGCGGTGGGGCGGGAGGCGGGAGGCGGGAGGCGGTGGGGCGTGAAGCAACCCGGAGGGTTGTACGCCTGGATCCGGTGGTCAGCGAAGCGACACCATGGGAAATCCCCAAAAAGGGTTCTCGACGTCATCGGTGGGTGACCCTCGGCGATCCAGTGGGCACATGGTTGCGAGGGGGCACGGCACCCGAAGCTCACCGTTCCGGGGCTCATTGCCCCCAAGGGCCTGCCTCATGCCAGCCCAGCAACACCCCAGGGTTCCCGCACTCCCCGACGCCCCAAGGCCGGCCGCCCCAACGGGGCATCCTTTTTTGGCCAAGGGCAACGTCCTGGGTGTCCGTCCTGACGGAACGTGCCGGCCCTGAAAGGGCTGGTTGGCTCGTGGGGTGCCTTTCAACCGAGGCGTTGCCTTGGGCTCACCTGGTCTCGCCCCGTTGGGGCGCGGTGTGCCGACACCAGGCGTGGCAACGGGCAGGCCGGACCCCACCTCAAACAAGCCGCTCCCCCGATGCGCCGGACGAGACCGAGACGGCCTCGTTACCTTCCGGCCGCCACCGTGGCCGCGAGCTCCTCCAGCCAGTGCGCCGGACGTCCCATGGCCTCCTCCACGCTGGCCAGCGCCGGCGCCACGCCCCAGGCCTCGTCGAATGGCGACGACGCCTTCTCCTCCGCCGACACCACCTCCACGCGACCGGCCAGCCCGATGCATCGCCGTCCCGCCGCGCGCGCCCGTGCCGCGAGGCGGCCCGTTCCCTTGCCCATCAACGATTGCCGGTCCAGCGAGCCCTCGCCCGTCAGCACGAGGTCACACGCCGCCAGGTGCGCATCGAGGCCCACCGCCCGCGCCACCATCTCAAACCCCGACTCCGCCCGCGCCCCCAGGAACGCCCGCAACGCAAAGCCCAGCCCGCCCGCCGCGCCGCTGCCCGGCAACGTCGCCAGGTCCGCCCCCAGCTCCGACGCCATCACCTCCGCCAAACGCCCCAGCGCCTCCTCCGCCAGGGCCATGTCCTCCGGGCGCAGCCCCTTTTGCGGCCCATAGACCCGCGAGCAGCCCAAGGGCCCCATCAACGGATTGTCCACGTCCACCGCCACCGTCACCCGGCATCCATCCAGCCGCGACGACGTCGGCCGCCCCACCGCGTGCAGGCGTCCGAGCTCCGTCCAGCGCCCGATGGCCTGCCCGGACGCATCCAGGAATTCCCAGCCCATCGAACGCGCCAGCCCGAAGCCCCCGTCGTTCGTCGCGCTCCCGCCAATCCCCACCCAGCATTCGCTCGCCCCGACGTTGACGGCATCCTGCAACACCGCGCCGATCCCGAACGTGTCCAGTGCGAACGGGTGGAACACACGGGGCGGCAGCAACGCCAACCCCACCACCTGCGCCGTTTCCACCACCGCCACCGACCGTCCTTGCGACCACCACCACGGCGCCCGCCGCGGCCGATGCGCCGCGTCCACCGTGGTCGTCGCCCGTTCCACACCGTCCACCGCCGCCGCCAGCACGGACCCGAACCCGTCTCCCCCGTCGCTGACGGGCACCGTGACGAGCACGTCCGATGGGTGCACGCGCGCCCAGCCGCGGGCGATGGCCTCGGCGGCCTCGCGGGCAGTGAGCGTTCCCTTGAACTTGTCGGGGGCGATGAGGATGCGGCGGGGCATGCAGGAAGGCGCGCGAACGCCCCCGAACTCCAACGCCTCGCGCGTCCCGTGTCGAGCGCGGCAAGCGTCGCCCCGCTCCCGCGCTCACTGACGCAGGAAACCCGCCCGGTGCAGCCCACGTTGGATGACGGGATGCGACATCATCCGGCGCCACGTCGCACCCGTCCGATGGTTCTCGATCATCAGGACCATCGGGCCTTGGTCGATGCCCAGGACGTCCTCGGCGACCCAGTCCTTCCCCGGGTTGAAGGCGTCCCGGTAGCCGTACCGGGTCCACAACCGCGCGCCCCATTCCCGGTGCAACACCCGGAGGGAGGGCATCACGGCCTCGGGCGCGAACGGGAGCGATGCCACCATGGCGGTGGGCGCCAGGGTGCCGTCGTCGTTCTCGGCGGGCGGCGCGCCGCGGGCTGCGTAGCCGTCGGGGCCGTCGCAGGCGGTGATGCCCCACAACCACGGTCCGTAGCCGGCGCGGCGCAGGGGGTTCTTGATGCAATATGCCCGCTGCGCGAGCACCGCCCGCCGCGAGTTCTCGAAGTAGTCCCATCCGGCGGCCCGCATCCACGCGTCCGCGCGCCCGCGGAAGTCCAGCCAGCAGTGCGAGTACTGGTGCCCGAACAACGGCGGGAAATCGACGTAGCGCTGCCCGTGGTGGGTCGCGACCAGGTAGCCGCGCGTCCATCCGTCCCAGGCGCCGGGCGGCAGCGGGCCCGATCCCGCGCCCAGCGCGAGCACGTACAGGAGCATGGCCTCGTTGTATCCCACCCAGCAGCGCGGGATGAACCCCTTCTCCGGATGCCACCCCATCGACAACACGTCCGCGCCGTCGCACATCCACCGCCAATCCACGCGCGCCACCAGGGCATCGGCCGCCTTCCGGATCCGGCGTTCCACCTCGTTCGGTCCCCCGAAGAACACCGAGGCGTCCAGCGCGCCGGCCAGGAACAGGGCGGTGTCGATGGACGACAGCTCGCACTTCCACGCCCGATGCCCCGTGTCCATCTCCAGGAAGTGATAGAACCAGCCCCGATGCCCCATGACCGGCCCGGGTTGCGGCCCCTGCGGCCCGTTCAGGAACGACTGCAACGTGACGTCCACCCGGCGCGCCGCGTCTTCGCGCGAGGCCCAGCCGCGTTCGACCGCGATGCACCAGGCGCTGAGCCCAAAGCCCACGGCCGCGATGCTGCTCTTCGAGTCCGGCCGGGAGCGGTCGCGCACCAGCCCGTTGCGGGGGTTGGCCTCGTCGCGGAAGAACCCAAACGCCGCGCGTTGGATGGCATCCAGCAGGGCATCATCGGACCCGGCTTCGGGCGGGGGCTCGGGGGGAAGCGCCACGGCGCGCTCGGGCGCTGCCCATGCGACGGACGCCATCAGGCCAAGGAGGAAGCCAAGGACGGCCTTGGAAACGCGCGGGCGACGAACCATGGGCCCATGCTGGGCACAACGACGCCGATCCCTCCAGCGCCGAGACGCCCGTGTCCCGGGGCAGGTGGGGCTTGGGATCAGTTGCGGTTCACGGTGAACCACAGCGACCCGCGCAGGGGCTTGCCGCCGCCGGCCGCGTTCACGTTGTACTTGAGTTCCCCCTGCATCACCGGGCCGAGCTCCGGGATGGACAACACCACGGACTTTCCATCCGCGCCCAGCTTGGCGGCGGACACGGTCCATTCGTCGCGTCCTTCCTTGGAGGGATCCTTCACGGACCAGTCCTTCGAGCCGTAGGCCTCGGCGTAGCGATAGTTCCACGCCCGCACGGCGTAGCTGCCGGGGTCGGCGGCCGTGGCGGCGTCCAAGGGCAAGGCGAAGCGCACCTCCATGCCGCCGGGCACGATGCGCCATCCGACGGGCACGGGGACGGGCTTGTCCGTGAAGCGCACGCGTTGCAGCGCGCCGTCCTTCACCGCGCTCGTCTGCCATCCCGTGCTGCCCGCCACCAGCAGGCTGCCATCGCGCGGGTTGAACGTGGCGCGGTTCGGCCCGCTAAGGAACTTGGCCGGCAATGGCACCACCGCCCCTTGCACGCCCGCGCCCGAGGAATCGGTGTCGCGCAGGAGCAACAACATGCCGCAACGCCCCCACATCAGGTGGACGGGCAACCCGCCCAGCGGCCCCCATTGGCCCTGCGGAATCCATGCCTGCGACCCGCTGGAGTTGTCCACGCCGTGGGGCAGCCACAGCAGGGGCGCGTCGTAGCCGAGCGGGCGCGCCGCCGTCCGGCGCGGACCGCCGTACCCGCCGTACCAACCGTCGCGGACCTCCCAGATCCCCGAGGACGGCGTCCAGGTGCCCTGCTGGGGCGCGACCGTGACCACCGGCGTCGTCCCCGGAAGGCCGCGCACGCCCAGGCTGTTGGGGTTGCGGAACCCGGTGGCCAGGGTCGTGGCGCGGGACCCGTCCTTCTCCACGCGATGCACGCCGTGCGGGTCTGCGTAGTAGAGGTGCCCCGCCGCATCCAGCTCCAGCCCGGCCACGTAGTCATGCCCGCCGGCCGACGTTCCGATCCCGTCGAAGTGCGTCGCGTAGAGGTCCGCGTGGCCGTCGTTGTTGCGATCCTCCAGGCGCGTGATGCGATCCCTTCCGAGGACGTGGACCTTGCCGTCCACGACCTTGAGCCCCAGTGGCTGGTACAAGCCGGTGGCAAAGCGAAGCCACTTCAGCTCGCGCAACGCGTCGTCCACGCCCGTCACGCGCCACACGTCCCCATGAATCGTGCAGACATACACCGCGCCGTCCGGACCCACGTCCACGCCCGCCCCAAACAAGAGCGCCTTCGCCGGGTTGTCATACGGCATCGCCAGCGTATCCACCGCGAGGAAGTCCGTGTCCAACCCGCGCTGGCCCCGCGTGACCACGGGCGCGTCCGAGCGCCGCGCGAGGCGGGCGACGCCGGAGGGATGTGCGGGCATGGACAGCTTCGCGATGGCCTTGCGGAAGCCTTCCTTGTCCTTCGCGTCGCCCGCCCAGGAAATGAAGGACACGACCTCGGGCCGACGCGACGCCGCCAACGTGACGCGAACGCCGTTGGATGAGCCCATGTTCTCGGCCTGAACGCCTGCCTCGGATGCCAGCCACGCAAGGCCGATGGCGTTGCGGCCGTCATCGGCCACGGCGCTGCCCCGGGTGCGGACGCCCTGGCGCGGCGACTTGGGCGAGCCTTGCCCGGGCCACGCGACATCGACGGACTTGGACGTGGACTCGGTGGAGGCGTTGTTGCCCGCGATGATCATGCCGGGGGCGAACACGAGGGGCTCGTCGTGCGCCGCGACCTCGAGCGTCCGCACCCATCCGCGGCCGACGCCCGCCCACTCGACGAGGGACGCATGCTCCAGCACGCGCACGCCGCCGACGTCCCACGCGAGGACCACGCGGTCGGCGTCGGGACGCTCGATGGCGGCGAGGCGGGCCCGTGATTCGGGCCATGCGGGGACGGGGGCGAGCTGGAGCGCGGCCGCGCCGCCCGCGCGGGGCATCCCGATGAGGCCGAAGCGCGACGGATCGAATTGGATGAACGCGCCGGTCCATGCGCCGCGCAGGGAGCCGTTGGCGGTGTCATAGGCCACGAAGGCGTCGGGCCCGACACGCACGGCCAGCGCACGCGTGACCGTGCTGCCGTCGGGCATCTTGAGCGTGGCGGCGAAGGAAGGGCCGAGGTCGGTCTGTTGCCAGCGGTTGTCCACCCAGTCGGACTCACGTTGCACGCCGGGTTCCTTGCCGGAAACGGCGGGTTCGCCGGCCGCGCGGGCCGCGGCGGATCCGGCGGCGGCCGGGGTGGCGGCCGCAGGGTTCCGCGGGGCCGCGACCTTGCCGACGGCCGCCAGCGTGGGCGCGGCCGAGGGCAAGGGCTCCTCGAAGGTCCAACGCGCCAGGACTGCCAACCCGGCGTCGGGGCGGTTCGGCTCGGCGACGCCCTGGAGGATGCGCACGTCGTCGAGGAGGCCGTCGCAGCCGAGGCCGCCCTCGACGAGGCGTCCGACGGCGACCTGGGCGGGGCCTTCCGGCATGGCCACGCGTTGGAACGATTGACGGCCAGCCAGCGTGCCATCGACCCAGAGGGCGACCTCGGAGGCGGTGACGGTGGCGCGGACATGATGCCATTGGCCGTCGCAGACGGCGGCCTTGGAGACGATCTCGGCGGGCTGGGCTCCGGGCATGTACCAGCTCAGGGCTCCGGAGCCGGCGTAGGTGTAGAGCTCCCAATGCGTGGCCGAGGACTTGGCCTCGCTGGCCACGAGAATGTTGAACGCGCTGGCCGATTCGAGGCGGACCCACGCGCTGACGGTGAGGGGGAAGCGGCGCACCTCGGGCCGGGCATCGGAGACGACGCCACGAACGCGGGCGTCGAGGGCGAGGCCCTCCTTGCCAGGAACGCGGTCGGCGGCGGCGGCGGGAAGGGCGTGGGGCGCGGATGCAGGACGCGGGCGCGGCGGCCGTGCGCCGGCCGGGGTGGGCGGAAGCCGGGAGGGAAGCGCGAGGCGTTCGAGCCCCGCGAGTTCCTTGCGAAGCTTCACCTCGGCGTCCTCGTCGGTGTGGCCAATGATGCCCACGGGGCCGGTCCACCCGGAGGCATGGAGGACGCGGAGCATGTCGAGTTCCTCGTTGCCCTCGCCGAGGGGAAGGATCTTGCGGCCGGTCTTGTCGCCGTTGAACACCATGCCGTTGAGGTTCAGCGCGAGGAGGTGGTGCTTCAGGACGCGGAGGACGTCGGCGAAGTCGTCGATGTGGTCGTGGGCATGGTGGAAGTTATAGACGATGCCGACGTTGGGATGGCCTTGGGCATGGAGGCGTTGGACAACGCGGACGGAGTTGGTGGGCTCGCCGAACCAGCCGAGGTGGTTGTAGAGGGCGACGGTGCAGCCGAGTCGGGCGGCCTCGCGGCAGATGGGGGCGAGGGTGCGGACGGCGTCGTTGAGCTTGGATTCGAGGCGGTCGGGGTTGGGCTCGGGCTCGGTGCCCAGGGTGACCCAGAGCTGGGGCTGGATGCGCTTGCGCTCGATGCAGGCGAGGATGGCCTTGGCCTCGTCGTTGAGGGCGGCCGGGAACCACCACGCGGTGATGCGGATGCCGCGGGCGGCCATGGCGTCCACCTCGGCGTCGAAGGTGGGGATGTGCTCGGCGCGCCAGTCGTAGGCGAGGCGTTGGATCCCGAGCCGGGCAAGCATGTCGGCGCGCTGGGCCGGGGTGCGCTTTGCGGAGTCAAAGGGGACGATGCACCACGCGACGAGGTTGGATCGGGAAAGGTTGCCGGAGACGGGCAACTGGGCCCTGAGGACCGGCATGGCCGCCAGGACCGCAAGCCATGCGACAAGGACAAGGGAGCGCATAGGGCGGAGGATGGGGGATGGGAGGGGAGGGATGCACCCGGATTTGTGGCGGCGGGGGGCGAGGAGTGGTGAGCGGGGGGCGGGGAGCGAGGGGCGGGTCGAGGTGGGAGTCTCGCCTTCAGGCGGCGGGGCGTTGGGCCTTGCCCGGTGCGTGGGAAGTCCGGGTGCGCCCGACGTGGCAAACGCGGGTCCGGCTGAAGCCGCGACTCCGTGCGGGGCAGGGTCCCGCTTATGGATCGACCGGTTCCGCTCGTTGGCCCCAGACGGCCGTGGGTCATACCGTATGACCCATGCCCACCTTGACATTCAAGGTCACCACCTAGGAAGCGCGTCAGATCCGCTTGGCGGCGCGGCGCCAGCGGTTGTCCGTCTCCGAGTTCCTGCGTCGCAAGGCCATGGATGTCCCCAAGGCCCCATCCAAGATCCCTCGCAGGACCTGCCTGCGGACCCAAGCCGTCCTCTTCGCGCCCTGCCCGGATCTCCCCCCGCTGGATTCCCAGGCCGTCCGAGACCTGCTGGGCGACTTCCCATGAGGTCGTGTCCGGGCGCATCGCAGACGACCGACGCCCACCTGGTCTCCCGGGCCGCACGGCATGGGGCGTCCTTGGCCACGTTGGGCACGTCGATCCCGGGTGCCTTCCTCCTTCCCAGCCCGACGTCCAACCCTTGTTTGCGCTGCCATCACGCAGGGGTGGAGCCCGTGTGGCAGCGCGAATGGCATGAACCCCACGCCCGTGGACGGGCCCATCTCCCACCGCTGACGCGTCCCAAGGCCTGCACGAGGCCTTCCGACGGGTGCACGAGGCGTCTTGGTGCGGTTCAGGCGGCGTGCAACCTCCAGAACGTGGAGCCGCGCATCCGAAGTCATCGATGCAACATGGGCGGGTGTCGGAAAGCGGACCGGCCCATGGCGCGGGAGCATGGAGGTGGGGCCGGGGACGGTCTTGGCACCTTCGAGATGGCCCCCCGCGCCAGGCCCGTTCCCGCTTCGATCACCTCGGCCCGGGGCGGCCGGGGCGTTGGGGCGCGAGCTGCGCGGCGCGTCGAACCAAGTCCACGAACTCGGAACGATAGCCCTCGCGGTCGGGCCCGACGCCGCGCTCGGCGAGGCGCAGGACATCCTCCCAACGCATCGCCCCGAGATGGGCCGATCCCCGGAGCAACATCGCCTGCGACGCCACGGCGGCGGCGAACTGCGTGTCGGGGCTGGCCTCGGCGAGGGTGCGGTCGGCATCCTTCACGGGCACCTCCAGCAGGCGGCTCGTCGTGCCGTCGGGCTGCTGGTAGCGCAGCTTGACCACGAGCAACTCGTCCTCGTGCCCGCGCTTGAGACGGCGTCGCACGGCCTCCTCCTCGCCCGGAGCCGCCTGGTAGCGGAGCGGCCCCGCCCCGGCGACGGACCCCGCCACGGGCTCCACCTCGTACAACACCGTCACCTGGTGACCCGCGCCCAGCTCGCCGCCGTCCTTTGTGTCGTCGGCAAAATCCCGGTCGCGCAACGCGCGGTTCTCGTACCCGACCAGCCGATAAGACCGGGCGCGCGCCGGGTTGAACTCCACCTGCGCCTTCACGTCCTTGGCGACGGTCACGAGGGTGGACTCCAGCTCCTCGCCCAGGACCTTCCGCGCCTCTTGGAACGAGTCGATGTAGGCGTACTGGCCGTTCCCCTTGTCGGCGAGCAGCTCCATGGTGGCGTCCTGGTAATTGCCCATGCCGTAGCCCAGGACGGTGAGGAAGACGCCCGTGCGTGCCTGCTCGGTGATGAGGTCCAGCAGCTCGTCGTGGCGGGTCGCGCCGATGTTGAAGTCGCCGTCGGTGCAGAGGAGGACGCGGTTGACGTTCTCGGGGTTGAGGTTTCGGGCGGCGAGAGCGTAGGCGGCCTGGATGCCGGCGCTGCCATGGGTGCCGTTGCCGGCCTGCAACCGGTCGATGACGCGGGTCAACGCGGCCTTGCCCGCCGCGTCCACGGGCGTGGGTTCCGCCAGCACCTGGGAGCCCGCCGCATAGGTGACGAGGGCGACGCGGTCGCGGGGCCCGAGCCGATCCAGCAGCAAGCGCAGCGCCCGCTTCACCAACGGCAGCTTGTTCTCCGGAGCCATCGATCCGCTCACGTCCACCAGGAACACCAGGTTCGCCGGGGGCCGCGTGGCGCGCTCGAGCGTCCGCGCCTGGATCCCCACGCGCACCAGCTTGCATCCCTCCCGCCACGGCGACTCCGCCACCTCCACCGAGACCGACACCGGATGCTCCGAACGCGGCTCCGGGTACGGATACCGGAAGTAGTTGATCATCTCCTCCACCCGCACGGCGTCGCGCGGCGGCAACGTCCCCTCGCGCAGGAAGCGCCGCACGTTGGCGTAGCTGGCCGTGTCCACGTCGAGGCCGAACGTCGAAAGCGGGGCCGCCGCCACCGGCCGAAAGTCGTTCTCGACGATCGCCGCGTAGCCCTCGCCCGTCGGCTCGACCAGGGCGCGGTCGTACCCGCGCGATTCCATGCGCACGAGGCCCTCTTCCCGCCGTTCGCCGCGCTCCGCCCGGCCGAGGGCGTCTGCGGACGCAGGCTGGCTGGGCGCCATCGCCAAGCCGCCGGAGAAGGACTGGCCACCCCGGGCGCCCGTGGGCGACGGGCTCGGCAGCGGAGCGGGCGTCGGTGCGGCCGTGCTGGACGGATCCGCGGCGGGACGAAGCCCATAGCGCTGGGCCAAGCGCGGTTCCGAGACGGGCGCGCGGGGTGGCGCCGGTGCTTCGGACGCGGGCTTGGCCTTCGCGAGGTCCATCTTCCGGTTCACGCGCGCCTCGGACTGGTGTGGCTCCCTGGGACGAATGGGAGCCGGTGGCGGGGCCGCAAAGGACAACGAATCGAGCGCGGCGGAACCCTTGGCTGCTGCCAGGGCCGTCTTCTTGGAGTCGGCCATGGCGGGCGTTGCGGGCGGCGGATTCGTGACGGACTTGAGGGCGGCCGCGTGGTTCGGGGTCACGGGCAACCGTTGGTAGCGCAAGTCTTGGAACGCCACGGTGGTGGCGTCGCGGCCGTCGCGGGTCGTGATCCAGACGGCAACGGCGGCGCTGGCGGCAACGGCTCCCGCAACGGGCCACCACGCGCGAAGCCAGTCGGCAGACGACGTGCGAAGCCGTTCCATCCAGCCGGGGCCATCGGGCAGGACCTCGCGGCCGGGGGCTGCATCCGTGGCGGGCGATGATGCGGGGCTGGCGACGCGTCGCTCGGCGGCGGCGAGGATCTCGGAGCGGCGGGCGGCGTCGAGCGCGGGCACGGCTTCCGACGCGTCCAACGCGGACGCGAGATGATGAGCCGTTTGGCGGAGGGCCTCCACCTCGGCGGCGAGAGCGGGCGAGGCTTGGAGGGCGGCCTCAACCTCGGCCCGTTGGTGGGGCGGGAGCTCGCCGAGGACGTAGGCGGTGAGTTCGGGGGAATCCGGGGTGAGATTCATGGCAAGTCCTTGGGGGGAAGGGTGGCGTGCGGGTTCAGGGACGGGCTCCGAGCGCGGGGGCATCGAGGCGTTGCATGCGGCCGCGCAGGGTCCGGAGCGCGGTGTGGAGGAGGAAGCCCACGTGGGTGCTCGTGAGCGAGGTGACGCGGGCGATCTCCTCGTAGCTGAGGTGATGCTCGAAGCGGAGCCGGACGACCTCGCGCTGCGGTGCGGGCAGGCCCTCGATGAGACGGCGCGCGTGGCGGGCATCATCCCGGGCCTCCGCCTCCTCGGCGGGCGATGCGTCGCGCGCGGGCCGTTGCTCCAGTTCGCCGTCGTCCATGACCGTCATGCGTCGTTCCTTCCTGCGCACGTCGAGGACCCGGTTCCGGCACACCGTGAACAACCAGGGCAACAGGTGCCCGTCCAGCGACCCGGCAGGTTGCTCGCACAGGCGCAGGAACGTGTCCTGTACCGCGTCGCGGGCGACCTCCACGTCCGCCGCGATGGAGAGGGCATAGGCCATCAACGATGCCTCGTGCCGTTCCAGCGCCTCGTGGACGTGACGTGCGGCCTTCCCTTCGGCCGCCTCGCACCCCGTGTCATTGCCCGGTGAATCCATGCCGTGCTGCCGGGATAACGGGCCGGGCGACCCTTTATTAGGAAAATGTTTGGGCGATGACGCGCGCATCCGGGAGGCGGGAGGCGGGAGGTACCTCATCGCCGATCGCCACTCCGACGCCATCCGCCGTGGTCAGGAACCGCACATGAAGCCACGGCGAATCCCCGGGTCGCCATGCGACGCCTCGGACCTCGTGTGCACCATGCCTCCGCAAGAAGCCCGCCCCCAAGCCGGGCCGATTCAGTTGGGAGGGAAGTGATGGCGAAGCAGATGCATCCGCAAGCCGAGGAGTGAGCGAGGCGCGGGCCGGTACGAGGCCCGTAACGAGCGAAGGACGAAGGAGTTGCGGATGCAGATCGAGCAAGCACGACCGATCCAACTGGATCGGCCCGGCTAAGGCCCATCGACGGCGACCCAGATGGCCGCTGACGGCGGGCGGCGCCCGGCGGCGCTGACGGGGCTCAGGCCAAGGCCGGCACGACGGGCCATTCCGATTCCTCGGCCCTCGCCTTGGCCGCCGCCGCCTCGCGCTCGACGGGCACGACCAACAGCGGGCAGGGAACCTCCCGGGCGACGCGTTCCGTGGTGCTGCCCCGCAGCGCGTCCAGGGGGCTGCGCTGGCCCGACTTGGCCATCACGACCAGCTCGGCGTCGTTGGCCTTGGCGGACGCCACGATGTTCTCCACGACGTCGCCCTCCCACGTCTCGACCTCGTGCGTCCAGCCGGACTCGGACGACACTTGCACCCGCGGGACGCGCCATGCGGGCCCGACGTGCAACAGGATGAAATGGGAATCCACGACGCCCAGGGTGCGAAGCAGGGCCTCGGCCCTGGAAACGGCGGGTTGCGCGTTTGGCTCGTGGTCCACCGGCACCAGCACGATCCGAACCTTGGCATTGCCGGTTTCCTCGTCCACGAACCGCCTTCCATGGCGTGGCACCAGCAACGTGGGGACATGGCACTCGCGGGCCAACGGCTCGCTCAGGGCCCGGTGCAGCCAACGGTCCGCCCCGGTGCGTTGGTGCGACGCCAGCACCAAGAGGTCCGGCCCCACCGCGGACACGTGCTCCTCGATGGTCGCAACGACACCCGTGCTGCGCGAGTGAACCCGCCGCACCTCCAGGCCCGTGGCCTCGACAGACTCGGCCGACGCGCCGAAGGGGATGCATCCCCAGCGCTCCAGCGTCGAGCGCACGCTGGGGAACAGGGACTTGTCATACTCCTCCCCCGGCCGCACGACGTGGAACAGGTCGAGCCTGCCACGTGCCGCGAGCGCGACCTTCAGCGCGTGCTCGAACGCAGGCTGCTCGTCCGCGATGAAGTCGGAGGGATAGAACACTGAGCGCAGGTACGGGGATTTCATGGCGACGCGGTTCATGCTGCATCCGTCCGACAACGCCGCCACCCATTCGTTGACGGAAGCGAGCATGATTCTTCGCGGCCCCCACGTCGGAAGCTACGGCCGCGCGGGGGCGTCGGCGTCCTGCACGGGCGTGCCGAGGAGGCGCAGGACGTCATCGATCTCGACGAGGTTGAAGTCGTCGAATGCAGGCAGGATCTCGTGGTTGGGGAGGCGCAGGATCTCCTCGATGACCGCCGCGGCCAGCAGGGGATGCTTCCTGGCGAGCCAGCGGCGGGCGAAGTCGTCGGCCATCTCCTGCGCCCGGAGCGCCTCGCCGGCCAGCGCGCGCCGGTGCCGCGACGGATGCTCCGAAAGTCCCGACACCGAGAACAGCCGGGCCAGGTCCGTGAGCGCCCCGGACACCACCAACGCATCGTGCAGCACGAACGTGTGCTCCCATCCGGGAGGCAGGCTGGATTCCAGCAACGCCAGCAACCGCAGTCCGGCGGGATCGCCCGACTTCCGGATGGCCCGGATGGCGTTGTCCGAGGATTCCTGGGCGCGGCTTGGGTGCCGTTGCCGGGACGGGGTTGCGTCCGCGCGAGGCGTCGCCGGGGTGGCCATGGGGTGCGGCGCCGTTTGCGTTGCGGCGTCGTGGCCGTGCGATGCGACATCGGGCTTTGCGGAGGGAGGAAGCGTTTCGGGACCCGGCCGGGATGCCGCGAAGGCCAGGAGACCCAGCGCCAGTGCCAACGCCCACCACGAGGAGTCGATGCGGGCCTTCATCGGGATTCCTCCAGGACCTGCAAGACTTGCAGCCGGGCAAGGTGCGGGTCTGTCCGGCGCCCGAGGTCGAGCGCGTCCTGGTAGGCCGCATCCACCATCATGTTGAAGGCCCAGCCCGCCGTGAACACCGCGTGGGCCCGCTCCAGCGGATCGTGTCCCTCGACGCTGTCGCGATAGGCATCCCGGACCCAAAGGATCTCCCGCTCCAACTGCGGCGACACCGCCACGCGCGGCCGCGCCTCCTCCGCCAACGTGCCCGGGTCATCCGTCCCAACCGGTCGCGTCCCACCGCGATCGACGAGTCGTGAGGCCGATCGTCCCGCCGTCGCCGCTCCTGATGCGGATGCCGATGCCGACGCTGACGCGGTTGCAGCTCGCATCGGAAGGACCGGCATGGGCCGTTGAAGGAGATGCAACGCCCATGCCGTCAACGCCAGCGCCGCCATCCACCGGGCCACAAAGGGCCGACAACCCCAGGGGGAATTCAACGTTTGCATGGGATTACATTTCCGGGGCTGGGGTGGGACGTGAGGGGTCGGCGCAATACCCATCAAATGTCAGCGTTGGGCCAAAGCCCCGTTCCGAGTTCCAATAGACCCAGTTCACTCGCTGGGGCTGTAGGATCACCCTCGCGGACATTGGGATCACCGTAGTTCCCTTCATCACGGCCGGCCGCACATGGACCACCTCAGTTCGAGGTATATCGCCGGGAATGGTTCCCATCACGTTCTGGCCAGTGCGGTCTGGCAGGCCAGTGCACGGCGACAACGCGAAGCCTGACCCTGGGAACCGGAGGTAGAGTCGAGAATGGCCACCCAAGATCTCGAGCATGCGCGAGGGGAGCGGCATGGTCCCGACGAGCATCAGCTTGAAGTCTGCAATCTTGGAGATGCGTGCGAGCGGACCGTTTGGACCGGGCACCTCGCATCGCCAGTTCTCCCGTGATGCCTGGGTAATTGGGAATGGTTGCCGGCTGACTCGCGAGGCGACGATCTCGACGCTCCCATCCTCGTCCACGATCCCGTGCTCCTCGACCGCGAGGAAGGAACCCTGGGCTGCTGGGATGATGGTGAACTTCGGGGCGTCGTAGCGCTTGGCCTGTCGGTAGTAGAACTCGCCCCGAATGTCGGTTTGCTCATTCCTCCATGAATGAAGCAGGAGCACGTAGGAATCCCCGAGGGAACCGGTGCCGATGGTTTGGGCCAACGTGATCGTGGCCATGAGAAGTTTGATGACGGTGTTGATTGGATCCATGGACGCAGCGGTAGGCCTCCGGCATGAACAGGGCAAGGTCGGTTTTGGGCCCTGTTCTGTGGCGGTTCCCGGCGTGACTCAACGCGACGCGACCCTCCCGCGCATTCCGAAGCGGTGCATGGGATTCACGCGACGAGCGTGGTGCGGCCGGGACGCCGGGGGCGCGCATGTCCTCGGGCGCGTCCTCGATGCCTTGCTGGATCCCGTGGGCGGACGGCCGTCGCGGGGCGAACGCCTCCTCGATCGTCGCGTTCCGAATTCGTATCGTGCGCCCGTGGACGAGTTGGATCCCATCCTAAGAAAGCTGGAGCGCTGCGTGCAGCTGGCCTCTTGGGAGTCCATCAAGACGGACTGGTTGGAAATCAAGCCCATGCCTCCCACCAGTGACGCATGGGGCAAGGTGCGTGAGAGCGTCTGTGCCTTCCTGAATGCCCGGGGTGGCATCGTCCTTCTGGGCATCAAGGAAGAGCAACGGCCCCACAGGCATTTCGTCTTTTCCGGCTACACGGAGGCCAACAGCGGAAACCTGTCAGCACTGCGGCGGGCGTTCACGGACGACCGGGGGCATCCCTTGGACGTGGAGGAGTACCTGACGCGCGAGGTGCGGCACTTCCAAGAGGGGCAGGTGGCCTTGATCCGCGCCCGTAGCCTGCCTGAGCACCTCAAGTTTTGCTTCCATCAGGGCGTTGCTTTTCGTCGCCAACTCGACCGGGACGAGAGGATTTCCGACTTGGAGGCCCTCAGCCAAAAGGAGCGGCGGAGCGAGATGGAGTCGTCGCTGGAGCTGCGTCCCGTCGAGGGGGTGGGCCTCGAGGACCTCAGCTTGCAGCGGATCAACGAGCTGGTGCTGCTCATCAACCAAGGCCAAGCCCAGCCCATTGAAACCATCAAGGGCACGCTGGCCGATGCCGTTCCATTTCTTGAACGGAAGCGATTCCTGCTGCGGGACGGCCAGGTCACGACCTTGGGTGTCTTGGTTTGCGGGGCGCGCCCCGAGGATCACCTGCTCTTCAGGAGCCAGTTGGATGCCTTCGTGGACGTCCCCAACGTCGTGGTCCAGGACAAGAAGACCTTCAAGGACAACATTCTCCAGCTCATGGAGCTGGGCCATTCATGGACCCTCCGCAACATCATGACGGGCGTGTCGGTGGAGGCCGGCGGCACCCTGGTGGCGGAATACCCGGAGAAGCTCGTGCGGGAGACGATCAACAATGCGCTGGCCCACGGGGACTACTCCATCAACCGCCGCGTGCAGCTCACCATCAAGCCGCGCGTCTCCATCTCCATCCGCAATCCCGGACGACTCCCACCCGAGCTCCTGGTCGATGACACCGCCTCGCCCATCCCCGTCCGCCGCATCTTTGCCAACTCGATGGCGCGCAACCCCCGCCTCGCGGACGTCCTCAAGCTCCACAACAAGTGGGAAGGCAAGGGCATCGGGATGTCCGACCTCGTCCACTTCGCGTTGTCGAACGCCATCGACGTGCCCCACTACGTGTTTCACTCGGCCCTGGAGCTTTCGCTGGTGATCCCGGCGGGACGAGTGCTCGACGAGGCCACCGAAGCATGGCTCGACCTGTTGGACGGCACGCTTCTTCGGAAGACGTCCGGCCAACCCCTGAATGCTCAGCACAAGGCCGTCCTGGCCTACTTGCTCAAGAGCGAGCGTCTGAACCGCCATGGCTTCCATACCCTCGCGTTGGGTCCCGAGAACAACCACCACGAGGTCGTCGCGCAGCTCCGGTCGTGGGGCCTGATCGAGATCCATCCTGCCAGCGACCGCTTTAAGCAGGTCTATGTCGTCTGCCGCGACCTCGCCCACGACGATGTCACCGGCGAGCTCCGCCGACTTTTCGGCCCCGACTTCGACAGGCTCAAGCCCATCAGCCAGCAGACGCTCAACGTCATCCTCCTCGCCGAGCGTCATTCCACCCAGGGCGGTCTCAATGCCAAGCAAGTCAGCCGGCTCCTCAGGCACCGCCTTCCCGAGGAACATCGGCATCGGGGCGACGACGAGTTCTACCGCGCGATTCGCTATGCCATCGAGCGGCTGGCCCCGGACAAGAAGGCCGTGGACCTGACCTCGCCCGAGTGGCACGCGACTCCCGACAAGATGCTGCGGATCCGGGGTCCCTCCAACCGCCCGACCTTTTGCATCCACGCCGGCTACCAGCCCGGCATGATCTAGGCGAAGCAAAGAACCTTTTTCCGCCCTCTTTGGAGCTCTTGCCCGGCCGCCCAAGAAAACACCCCGCCACGGCCCTGTGCCATGGCGGGGCGTGAACCCCAAGTCGTTGCGTGGCCCGGACGGCTTAGCCTTGGGAAGGAACCCCTGCCGCGCCCGGCCCGGTTGCGGGGGTTCCCTTCCCGCGGGTGGATTTCAGGTGAACCAGCGCGCGTGCGCCTCGATACGATTCGACCAACGCCGGCTCGGTGCGGCGGAACTGCTCGACCAAGGGGTCCATTTGGTTCAGCAGGACCGCGTCGGCCCCATCGAACTCGTCGGCGAGCTGCTGGGTGAGCGTGATGCCCTGCGCGGCGGCGGCCCGGGGCTTGCCGATGCTGGCCGCGTAGGCGTCGATGCTCGCGCCCAGCCGGTCCACCTTCTCCGCCGTTATCCCAAAGCGACCCAGGCCCTTCAGATGCTCCGTGGCCATGGCGTGGATATTCCGAGCCGTCACCGCGGCGGCCGTGTCGCGTCCCGAGCTCATCCGGCTGGCGGGGATGTCGGCCTTCGTTGCCAGCTCCAGGTTGCCCGCCTTGACCGCATAGGCCCGGATCGCCAGGGCGATGGCGCTGGCGGACTCCGTCATGCTGGCGCGCAGGCTGCGCTTGTCGTCGGCAAGGCCCGTTCCGTTCACGTCGCGGAGCTGCGTGATGCGCTGGATGGCGGCAACGTGGTGGTTGAAGTCCGCGTGCGCCTCGTCCAAGGCGGGCAAGGAGCGGATGGCGGTGAGGTGCGGCTCGCACGCGGCGAGGACGGCGAGGTACATGGATAGCTTGTTTTCCTGTTTGGTTGTCATGGCCCCGCAAGATCGAGGGTGAAATCACGCGCGCAAGGGGTCCGCCGAAGAATAGGATGCCTTTGGCCATTCCACCGATGCCTTGTTCCACCCGCCAGGGGCGCTACAACGCCCGCACGATGCGTCGCAACGCCCGCACGACGCGCCGCAACGCCTGCACGACGCGCCGCAACGCCTGCAC
>CAYSGH010000053.1:0-30722 GCA_964430505.1 uncultured Akkermansia sp.
GCGCCGGGTCAGGGGACCCGGCCTACAGCCCTGTCGAGCCCACCCCAACCTCACCCGGAGGGTGAGACCCTCGAATCCTGTCCATGGCCTTATCCGACACGATGGAACCGCTCCTTCCTCGCGTTGGGACTCTCTTGGACCGCCGTTTCCAAGTTGAACCCTCCGAACTCAGGAACAAACCCTCCGATCAAAGGAGGTCGCCTCGACTTACTGGACCGAGAATCGAGGCAACCGCAGGGGGTCAGTGCGCGGGCTTGCCGGAGACGGCGGCGGCGTGCTCGCTGAAGGAGCGCCCGATGCCACGTGGGGCGATGACGGAATCAATGACGCCGCGCTCGAACTCGTCCCACATGGGGGACATGCCGCGCAACTTGCCCACGATCTTGGCGAAGGTCTCGACGACGTAATCGACGTCGGCCTCGGAGTTGTCCTTGCCGAGGGTGAGGATGAGGTTGCCCTGGGCGAGGGCATGGTCGAGGCCGATGGCGGCGAGGACGTGGGAGATCTTGAGGGACTTGGAAACGCAGGAGGAACCGGAGGCCACGGCGATGCCATTGAGGTCGCAGAGGAGCAACTGGCCCTCGCCCTCGATGAACTCGGTGGAGATGTTGATGTTGTTGGGGGCGCGGCCGGGGCCGGGCACGGGGCCATTCAGCTTGATGTAGGGAATGCGTTCCGACAGCCCGAGCCAGAGGCGTTGCTGGAGGGCGGCCACGTGGGAGGAGCGGGCTGGCAACTCGCGGGCGGCCACCTCCGCCGCAACGCCGGCACCCACAATCGCCGGAATGTTCTCGGTGCCCGCGCGGCGGCCGCCTTCCTGGACGCCACCATGGAGGATGGAGACCAATCGGGCCCTTCGATGGCGGTACAGGACCCCGACGCCCTTTGGGCCGTAAAAACGGTGGGGCGAAAAGCTGACAAGGGACGCGCCGAAGGCCCGGACGTCGATGGGGAGCCATCCGGCGCTGGCCTCGCAATCGACGTAAAGCGGGACACCCGCGGCGGCACAGATGCGGCCGACCTCGACGATGGGTTGGATCGTCCCGATGTCGTGGTTCACGTGGTGGACGGCGACGAGGACGGTCTGGGGCGTGATCGCGGCCCGGAGTTGCTCGGGGTCGAGGAAACCTTGGGCATCGACGGGCACGCGGGTACAGGTCCAGCCCTGCTTTTCAAGGAACTCCACCGAGTTCATCACGGAGGGATGCTCGGTGGCGGAGACGACGAGGTGCTTGCCCTTGCGTTCGTTGGCGTAGGCGACGCCCTTGATGGCAAGGTTGGCGGACTCGGTGCCGTCGGAGGTGAAGAAGATTTCCTCCTCGGACTCGGCGTGGATGAGGGCGGCTTGTTGCTGGCGGGCCTTCTTGAGGGCGTCGCGCACGCGCAGGCCATGCTGGTGGAGGGAGGAGGCGTTGCCGAAGTGCTCGGTGAAGAAGGGCCGCATGGCCTCGAAGGCCTCGGGAAGGAGGGGGGTGGCGGCCTGGTGATCGAGATAGACGTTGCGCATGGCGGGATGGAGGGAGGGCGTGTGGAGGAATGGGAGGGACGCTGGGTGCATGGCAAAGCCCCGGGGCCGGACGGCCAAGGCCGTCAGACTGCGGGGCTTTTGGCGGGCAAGGCCTAGGCCGAGACGGGCTCGGGTGTTGAGGCGGGCGTGGCGGACTCGGGGTTGCGCTTCACGTAATCCTCCAGGGCCGCCTTGAGGGCTTCCTCGGCGAGGACGGAACAGTGGATCTTGACGGGTGGCAGGCCGCCGAGGGCGTCCACGACCTCTTGGTTGGAGAAGTTCAGGGCCTCCTCGATCGTGCGGCCCTTGATCAACTCGGTGGCCATGCTGGAGCTGGCGATGGCGGACCCGCATCCAAATGTCTTGAAGCGTGCGTCCTCAATCCGGCCACCCTTGATCTTGAGGCTGATCTTCATGATGTCACCGCAGGCCGCAGCCCCGACCTCACCCACGCCATCGGCGTCCTTGAGGTCGCCCATGTTCCGGGGATTCATGAAGTGATCCATCACTGTCGAGTTGTACAACGTGTATGTGTCGCTCATCGGTCGTTCCTCTTCGTTTCGTTACAAAACCATGGTTCCGTTGGAATCCGCCGGGTTGGCATCCCCTGCAGTGGATCCGGGGTCGCAGCAGCAACCCGCGCTGCAACGGCTCGAATCGGCCTCTTGGCTGCGGTCACGAGCCCTTTGGATCAAGGAATTCGGAATGTGCCTTCCCGCAAGCTCGGCGAGGGTCGATTTGCCAAAAACTTCCTTTACGCGGTCTTGGGCCTCAGCCAGCAGGCCGCACAAGGCGCAGCCGGTGCTGTGTTCGCACCCTTCATCGATGTCGAGGCAACGTTGAAACGCGATCGGGCCCTCGATGGCTTCGATGATTTCCAAGGCGGAAATCCCGGAGGGAGCGCGCGTGAGGCTAAAGCCGCCTCCCGACCCCCGCGCAGACTTGACGATCCCTGCCTTGGCAAGGCTCTGGAAGATCTTCCCGAGGAAGCTTACCGGCACCTGCTCCTCGGCGCAGAGGGCCTCGATCATGACGACGTCACCCACGGGACGACGGGCCAAGGCGATGAGCCCCAGCATCCCGTACTCCGCTGCCCGAGTGATTTGCATGATGACGTGCGCTTGAAACCGGACCAATCCAGTCTGCTGCTCAACGCTATGGATGAATCGGGGCGGGTCAAAGGCTTTTTCAGACGGATTTTATCTGGTTCGTTTCAACTCCCCTCATCGACGTCTCATCCGAAGCCCTAACGCACCCTCAAGCCCGGTCGTCCAACATCGCCTCCACCACGGCGTCCGCATGGAATTGTGCCCAGCCCACGTCGCCCGGGGTCGGAGGCGGCCCCATCCGTCGCCATGGCACGAGGCGCACCTTGCCATCCGGGAACACCGTTTCCACGCACGGTTGCAGCCCGACATCATGGAAGCGAACGACGCGCAAGGGCCCGAGGCAGGGGTGGTCTGAGGGGGTTGGATGCCAAGAGGCCAAGTCTAGCCGGACGCCGAGGAGGTTGCAGGAGGCGGCTCGTTCGGTGACGGGTCCATGCCAACCGCTGCGCTGGGCGTCGGCTGGGATGCTCCACCAAACGGGGAGGATGGACAGGTAGTCGGCGACCCACGGCGAACTGGGAGATCGCCATGTCTCACGAGCGTCGCCGAATTGAATGGGTCGCCCGTCCCGAAGGAGCAGGAGCTGGGATGCGTGGTGCAGCGATTCATGGAGCCAGTGGGAGGTTTCCAAGATCGACCCGCCGGTCTCGTCCTGCCAGCGGGCCAGCCAGTGGCGGAGCGTCGAGCGCTGTGCGGGATCGATGCGTGCCATGGGCTCGTCCAGGAGCAGGAAGCGAGGCGACAAGACGCTGGCCCTTGCGAGGGCGACCCGGAGGGCTTCGCCGGAGGACAATTGATGGGGAAGATTTCGAAGCCGATGGGTTAGCCCGAAGGATTCGAGGGCGCGAAGGACCGTTTCTCGGCGTTGGTTGGGCGGGGACTTGACCAGGCGCAGGGCCACCTCGACCTGCGCCACGGCGTCGAGTCCGGGAAGGAGGCCTGGATCCGGTCCGACCCATCCGAAGCCGCGACGTTCGGGTGGCTGCGAGGTGATGTCGGATCCGTCCAGGCGGATGGTTCCTCCGGAAGGTGCCTGGAGTCCGGCGATCAATCGCAGCAAGGTGGTTTTGCCCGCGCCGGATGGGCCTGCGATGACACACCGCGCCTTGGGTGGCAACGACAGGGTCACGTTGGCCAAGGCCCGCACCGAGCCAACGTGCGCGGAGAGTTGGTCAATCTGGAGGGACATCCCTGACATGGGGGCGGCGGGGCGCTCGATCTGGGCAATAAAAAACCCCTGCCGGGTTGCGGCAGGGGTTTCTAGGGCCAGTTCGATTAGAACTTGTAGATGACGTTCAGCGTCAGGCTGACGTCATTCTTCTCGCCGTCGAAGGGACGGAGGTTGGAGCCGCCGATGGCGGTGTCCCAGCGAGCCTCGGCACGGGTGACGACGTTCGCGAAGAGCGCGTAGTCGAGCGTGGAGGTGAGGGCGAAGACGCGCTCGTCGTTGATGTTGCCCGGGAGGAACACGTTGCCGGAGCTGGTGGCGTACTCAACGCGGTTGTTGAGCTTCAGCTTCTCGGTGAGCTGGTAGGAGATGTAGCCGGAGACGGCGTTGGCGTAGCTGCTGTCAGCGATGCCGTTGGCCTGATAGTCGTAGCCCACGCCGAGGGTGAGGGCCTCGATCGGGGTGGCGATGCTGGCACCCACGTAGAACGTGATGGGATCGTTGTTGCCACCGCGCTCGAGGCCTTGGACGACACCGGCGTACAGCGAGGAGCCAGCGAGCCAGCCGAGAGACTCAGGAGCCTTCAGCACGATGCCGGCCATGTAAGACTTGTAGGACTCAGGGCTGCCGAATGTGCCAGGCTTGGCATTGATGTTGCCGAGGGTCGAGCCTCCGCCATTGGCACCACCCCGACCGGAGTTGTTGGCGCTGTTGGCCACGCCGACGGAGAGGCCGATGGCGTCGCTGAACTGGTAGCTGGCGAGCACGCCTTGGTGACCGAACGGCTCCAGGTTGTTGAAGGCCAGGGAACGGGAGAAGTTGGGGTTCTGGTACGAGGAGGTGGTCTCGTAGCCGATGATCGGGTCGAATTGACCAACCTTGAGGTCGATGCCGTTGCCGATGGGGGCGCGGAGGGCGGCATAGGCTTGCTTGATCGCCAACTCGGAGCCACCGCCGAGGCGGCCGGGCATCACGACGGCATCCGGGCCGAACATGAGCTCGGCCTTGTAGCCGGCGCTCCAGGTGCCCTCGTCCACGGGCTTCTCGAGCTGGACGTTGACGGAGTTCAGGTTGAAGCCGTCCTGGCGGTCGCTGCCGGTGTTGGCGAAGCGATTGGCGACGGTCCGGCCCGTGCCGAGGTTGTAGATCGCGGACGTGTCCACGAAGCCGCTCAAGGTCGTCGAGCTGAGCAGGGTGTTGACGGGATGGGACTCCTGCGCCTGGGCGACGCTGGCCACGCTAACCACACCGGTGGCCGCGAGGGCCAAGGACCACTTGTTGAACTTCATCTTGTTCCTCCTGAATGTTTACTTGCGTTTGATAACAATGCTAAACCGAGACACAGGCCAATGTTTTGGCCCGCCGCCGTAATGGCGCGGTTTGAGACGGAGGTTGTTCACAATGCCCTTGGATGGCAAACCCTATTTTTGCCCCAAGAACAGCGTCGCGGGCAGGCCGCCCCATTCCCCGTCCCCAGTCTTGGATCCCTGTGGTAAGGTCTCCCCATGCGTTCGCCAGCCCGCCTTCAAGGGGTCGTTGCCGCAGCCGCCGCCTGTGCCCTGCAGGCCATCGCCCGCCCGTCGCTTCCTCCCCTTCCCCAGGTCCATCCGGGACTGGTCATTGCCCTGTGGGCCTCCGAGCCGGACGTTCAGGATCCCGTCGCGATCGCCTGGGATCATCGCGGCCGGGCGTTCGTCGCGGAATGCCGCGACTACCCCTACGGCGTGGGCCCGGGCGGCCAGACGGGCTCGGCCGTTCGGTTGCTGGAGGATCGAGACGGCGATGGGCAGGCGGAGATCTCGGTGGTGTTCGCGGACGGGTTGTCCTACGTGACGTCCGTGCTGCCGTGGCGCGATGGGGTTCTGGTGACGGCCCCGCCGGACATCCTGTGGCTTCGGGACGCCAACCAGGATGGCATGGCGGACCAGCGCGAGGTGGTCCTGACCGGCTTTCGGCGCGGCGTGAGCGACAGCCTGGTAAACGGGCTGCGGTTCGGCTTGGACGGCCGGGTGCACGGGGCCAATGGCGGGAATGGGGGAAGGCTGTCGTCGCCCAAGCGTCCCGGCGTGGTCCTCGACCTGGGCGACGATGACTTTGCGTTCGACCCGGAAACGGGCGTCGTGGAGCGGACGGGTTCGTCGGGGGGCGGCTTCGGGTTGGTCATGGACGATTGGGGCCGCTTCTTCACGACCTACAACATTGACCACCTCCAGCACCGGTTTTTTTCCAGGGCAGATGTCGAGGGGCGCGCGGGGTTTCCATCGGTCTCGACCACGACCAGCATTTCGGATCATGGCGAGATGGCGCGGATCTTCCCGATCTCGGAGGCGGTGACGCGTCCGAACCATCCCGAGCAATCCGGCCATTTTTCCGCCGCCGGCGGCATGGGGCGCGTGGCGAGCCTTCGGTGGCCGTCCGCGTTCCAAGATGCGGTCTTTGTTTGCGACGTGGTGGGCAACCTGGTGCACCGGGACGTTCTCCGTCCAAAGGGGGCTGGCTTCGTGGCGTCGCGTGCGCCGGACGAGGCCCGGAGCGAGTTCGTGGCGTCCAAGGATCCGTCGTTTCGGCCGGTGGGGCTGGAGATGGGGCCGGACGGGGCGTTGTACCTGCTAGACATGCAGCGGGACGTGATCGAGCACCCGGACTACATCCCGGCCAAGGTTCGCGAGAAGCTGGACGTCCGGGCGGGGGCGGATCGGGGGCGGATTTGGAGGGTGTTGCCGCGGCCGGGAACCTGGGACGCCCGGTCGTTGCCCGGGTGGGGGGATCGCGCGCCTGCCGACTGGGTTCCGTTGCTGGGGCACCCGGACCAGTGGTGGCGGTTGACGGCGCAACGAAGGATTTTGGAAGCCAAGGCGACGAACGTCGCGCCGTTGCTTCGGACCATGTTGGGAAGCACGTCGGACGACGCTTCCCACGCGTTGGGGCGGCTGCATGCGTTGTGGACGTTGGCGGGGTTGTCCGAGCTGGGGCCCAACGACCTGAAGGTTGCGCTGGGCGACGCGTCGCCGGGCGTGCGCGAGAACGCGTTGCAACTCGTGCGGCTGGGCATGGCGGCGCATGGCTCCCTGGCGGGGACGGTTCGCTTGCTGGCGGCCGACGGGGACGCGCGGGTGCGGCAACGGGCCTTGCTGGCGCTGGGGGCGTCGCCGGGGGATGAGTCGGCAACGTTCGTGGCGGCGTATCTGCGGGACACGGGCGACCCGTGGGTGCGGCGGGCGATCCTGGCTGCGGCCCCGGCGGTGGCGCGGGTTCGGGTGGCGCAGGCCATGCTTGCGGATACGGGCGCGGCGGGGCGTCCAGGCTGGGGCGAGTCCTTGTCGGAACTCGCGCAATCCGTGGCGGCGGACACGGGGGTGTCGGGTGCGGAGACGGTGGCGTTGATGCAGGGATTGGGGGCGGGGCTGGGGCGGGAGCCGCGCATGGCGTGGTTGGGCGGCTGGCTGGATGGGGTGAGGCGTTCGGGGCGGAAGGACGCGTGGCCGGCGGAGCTGAAGGAGCACTGGTCCGGGCTGGCTGCGAAGGCCGAGGATGACGAGTGGGCGCTCCTGGCGCGGGTGGCCCGTCTTTCCGGGGTGGAATCGATCCCGGGATCCGGCGGGCGGCTGGCGGCGGCGCGGGCGCGGGCGTTGGATACGGGCCTTGCGCCGGGGCGGCGCGTGGCGGCGATTCGGGTGTTGGAGGGGGATGCGGGCTCGCGGGACGTCTTGATGGGATTGATGGACGGCGTGCATCCGGCGGCGGTGCAGGAGGCGGCGTTGGGTGCGTTGCGGGACGGGAAGGACGAAGCGTTGGGGAAGGCGTTGGTCGAACGATGGCAGCGATTGGGGCCGGGGGTCCGGCCGACGGTGTTGAACCTGTTGCTGTCGCGGCGGGTGTTTCACGAGCCGCTGGTTGCGGCTTTGGAGGAAGGGCGGTTGAAGGTGGGCGAACTCAACCTGGACCTGGAGCAACGACGCCGCCTGTTGCGCGACGGCGCGGCGGACGTGCGCAAGCGGGCGGCCAAGTTTGTCAGCGACGAGGAATACTCGAACCGGAAGGCGGTGGTCACCGACTGGCTGGCGCGGCTGCCCGCGACGGGCGATGCGGCGAAGGGGCGGGCGGTGTTCGAGGCGGCGTGCGCCACGTGCCATCGCTGCGGGGATGTGGGCCACAAGGTGGGGCCGGAGTTGTCCGGCGTGGCGCACCGGAGCGTGGAGGACCTGCTGGGCAACATCCTGGACCCGAACATGGCGATCAATCCGGGGTTCGTGGCGTACCAGGCCGAGACGCGGGACGGCGAGACGCATTCGGGGCTGCTGTCGGGGGATGCGCCCGAGTCGATCACGCTGTTGCAGGCGGCGGGGCAGACGGTGGTGATCCCGAGGCGGGACCTGGCGCGGTTGTCGAGCACGGGCACGTCGTTGATGCCGGAGGGATTGGAGGCGGGGCGCACGCCGCAGGAGATGCGGGACTTGATAGCGTTCTTGCAGGCCACGCGTCCTTGAGGAGGCGGGGCGCAGCCTCGCGCGTGGCCCTCGGCCGAAGGCGTCGTGGTGGTCCGCCGGGGATGGGCACGCGCCGGGCGTGGAGGACCTGTTCAGCCCACCCGAAGCCGGACGGTCTCAAGCCAGGCGGGTTGGTCGCGCGTCACGGGGAAGTCGGGCGGCTGGCCGGACTTTCGCAACGGGCGCGACGGACTCGCGGAAAGGCGGGCGGTCCCGCGTCGGAGCGGGAAAAGGCTTCTCTATCTGAACGCCACTGCGGCGGTTCCATCTCCAGCATCGCCTTCGGCGTCTGGCCACTGCCACCCGTCGCCTCGCCCGTGGCGAGGACTTCGGGATGGACGGCGTGAGATTCCGTTGTTGCGAGGGGTCCCAAAACCATGGCTGGGACGCGGATCAAAGACCGGCTTCGCCGGGCTGATTCAGTTGGAAGCCGAGGAAAATCTCACGCGAAGCCGCAAAGACCGCGAAGAAAGCGGGGAAGCGAGGAAGGCCGACGGGGTCCCTTTCGGTGCGGTCATCCAGCGCTGCACAACCGGCCCAACTCCGCCATTTCTTTGCGCCTTTGCGCCTCTGCGTGACTCCCTCAACTGAATCGCTCCGGCTTAGCCGGGCTGATTCCGTTGGATCGGTCGTGCTGGCTCGATCTGCTTCCGCAACTCCTTCGTTGTTCGCTCGTTACGTGCCTCGCACGGGCTCGCGCCTCGCTCACTCCTCGGCGTGCGGAAGCATCTGCTTCGCCATCACTTCCCTCCCAACTGAATCGATCCGGCTTCGGCTGCTGACAGGACAAGGTCTCCGAGGGCTTGGATCCAATCTGGACGATCATTGAGGCACGGAATCAGCTCGAGCTCAGTGCCCCCGTGGTGCAGGAAGGCCTCCCTGCCACGGACCGCGATTTCCTCGAGGGTTTCCAAGCAGTCGGCGACGAAGGCAGGGCAGAGCACCAAGAGCCGCCGGACCCCGGACTGGGCGAGCCGGATGAGCTCGGTTTCCGTGTAGGGCTTGAGCCAGGCGTCCCGCCCCAACCTCGACTGGAAGGACACCGAGATGCGGTCCGAGGCCAAGCCCGCCTTCTGTCCCAGTAGGTAGGCCGTCCGCAGACATTGATGCCGATAGCAGGAGGCGTGGGCTGGGCTGGGCACCGTGCAGCAGGTTGACGAGGCAAGGCAGTGGCCGGCGGTTGGATCCGATTTCCTGATATGTCGTTCGGGCACGCCGTGGAAGCTGATGAGGAGGTGATCCCAGGTTCCCTGGGTCCAAGGCTGGCAAGAGCTCGCGAGGGCGCTGATGTAGGAAGGATGCTCGAAGTAGGGTGGGCAGACGCGCAGTCGCAGGGATGGGAACGAGGCCGCCCCGCAACGCATCACCTCCTCGACGGCGGATTCATAGCTCGACATGGCGTAATGGGGGAACAGCGGCACCACGACGATGTCGGTCACTCCCTGCCCCTTCAGCGACTGCAGTGCGTCGTGCACGGTCGGCAACCGGTATCGCATGGCCAGCTCAACGGGTTGATGCAGGCGCGCCTCGAGGGCCGCCCGAACCTTGTGGCCCATGGCGACCAACGGAGATCCTTCCGGGGTCCAGATCCCCCGATAAGCCTCCGCGGATTTCGCCGACCTGAAGGGCACGATGATGCCGTGCACCAGGAGGCATCGGATCGGCCAAGGAATGTCGATGACCCGCCCATCCATCAGGAACTCGCGCAAGTAGGTCCTCACGTCGGCGACGGAGGGCGAGTCCGGCGAGCCGAGATTGATGAGCAGGACTCCAGGCTTGGAAGGATGGGATGTGTTCATGTGTGGGCTTGGGAAGGAATTGGGGCTGGTGCAAGGGGAGCCTTCAAGGCGTGTGGGCCGAGGAATGGGGCCCGTTCCCCGGGCTTCGGGTGAGTTCATGGAAAAGGCTCTCGGCTGCGCCGCGTCCGGCCTCGATGCAATCGAGCAAGGAGATGCCATTGCGGGAATAGCCGGCAAAACGGAGCCCGGGATGACGTTTTTCCAGCAGCGCAAACCGATCCAGGAAGCGTTGGAAGCCGAGCTGATACTGGGGAATTCCGACGGGGTGGATCTTGTGGTGGATGAAGGTCGGGCTTCCATGCACGCCCAACAGGACATGCAGCGCCCTCAGCGCCTCGGACACCTGATGGTCCCGGTTCGCAAATGCGAGATCGGGATCCCGGGAGCCACCCAGGTAGCACGTCAGGGTGACGTGCCCATCCGGTGCGCGCCCTGGAAACAGGGAGGAACTAAACAGTGCGCCCAGAATGGGAAGCCGTTCGATCGCCGGGACCAGCACTCCGAAGCCGTCCAGAGGATGGGCGACCTGGTCTCGTCGAAACCCGAGCACCAGCGTCGAGATGGGGGCGCATCGGATGTCCTGGAGCCAGTGCAGGTCGTCCCCGTCACCCGTCACCCAGTCCACCCGGGACAACGCATGGGCGGGTGCCGTCACGACCAGCCCGGAATGCGAGGGGGAACATCCGCCGGCGCTTGTTTCCAGCTCCCATCGCAAGCCTCGACGTCGGATGGCCGCGACGGGGGAATGGAGGTGAAGCCGCGGGCCCAGGCGATGCGCCAGCGCCCGGGTCAGGGCCTCAAGGCCGGATCGGAAGGAGAGCTTGGGGGCTTGGTCCCGGGGGACTTCGCCCGTGCGCCGGTGTTCCCGTGCGACCTGGAACTGGCCGAGCAACAGGGATCTGAAGCGAGACTCGACGCGGTGCAGCCGAGGGAATGCAGCCCGCACGGAAAGCAGCTCGGGGTCCCCGGCATAGATCCCGCCAATGAGCGGGTTGATGGCGTAGTCCAAAAGCTCCTGTCCCAGGCGCCGACGAACAAAATCAGCCACGCTCTCCTCCACGGACGCATCAGGACGGCCGACGAACAGGTCGCCCAGCACCCGGAGCTTCGCCCGGGGAGACAACAGCGGGGTTGTCGCCCAACCTTGGAGCGATCGTGGCACGACGACCGGACGGCTGTTCCGGACGAGGTATCGACGATCCGCCCCGGCGCTGGACGTGAGGCAGTCAGACTCGAGGCCAAGGTCCCGGATCCACGAGCGGACCCAAGGGGCGGGTGCCAGAAGGGTGTTGGGCCCCTCCTCGGCCAGGTAGCCCTCCGCAGACACCGATTGGATGACTCCCCCCGCGCGGTGCGATGCCTCGTAAACCTCGACATCGACGCCAAGCTCCAGCAGGCGCTGGGCCGCGCAGAGCCCCGTGATCCCGGCTCCCACGACGGCGACCGATCCGTTCGGCCGGGTTTTCCCGGCGTCCGATCTTTGGGGTGGAGGGTTCAAATGGATCGGCTGAACAGGGATTCCCCGGGCCGATTGCGGATCAGCCGGGCGTCAAACTCCATGCAGATGTTCCTGAGGAACCCGCGCCCGAGCCCGGTCACCGAGCAACTGCGGTCACCCAGGACCACGAGCCCGTCCTGTTCCATGCCCTTGAGTCGTGACGGGACGGAATCGAGGAACGGAACATGGTCCTTCGGCTCGGACCAACGTGTCGTGAGCCGGGTCATGAGATGGAGGATGTGCCGCCGGAGGACCATGTCCTCCTCGCCGAGGACATGGCCCCGCAAGACGGGCAGTTCCCCCCGGGACACCCTTTGGAGATAGGGTTCCAGGACCTTTTCATTTTGCGCGAAGGCCGAACCGGCGTCGCCGATGGCGGAGACGCCGAGTCCGATGAGGGGGAGAATGGGCCTCGAGGTGTACCCCATGAAGTTCCGATGGAGATGCCCGCGTTGCACCGCCTTCCAAAGGCTGTCGGACTCCAAGGCGAAGTGATCGAGCCCGACTTCCCGGTAGTCCGTGGACTCGAGAAGAGCCCGGCCGATCTCGTACAGGTTCCGCTTGGCGGCACCCATGGGCAGGTCTGCCTCGGTGAAGCGGCGTTGTGCGGGCTTGATCCAGGGGACGTGGGCGTAGCCGTAGAATGCGATGCGATCCGGGCGGAGCTCGGCCACGCGGGCCAGCGTGCTTTGGATGCTGGCCGGGGTTTGGAACGGGAGCCCATGGATCAGGTCGAAGTTAATGCTGGTGAATCCCGCCTCCCGCGCGTCATCGACGCATCGTTGCACCTCATCGACGGTTTGCACTCGGTTGACCGCTTGCTGGACCTTGGGGTCAAAGTCCTGGATCCCGAGGCTCAGGCGGCGGAATCCGGCCTGACAGAGCACCTCGAGTTGTTCCCGTGTCGTGACCCGCGGATCGGCCTCCACGGAGAACTCGGCGTCGGGAACCCTCTGGCAGCCCGTGGCAAGCCCCTCCGCCAAGCGCCCTAGATCCCGGGCGGCAAGGAAGGTGGGCGTTCCACCGCCCAGGTGCAGCTCCGCCAGTGGAAACGACTGGGTTCCCAGGCGTTCTCGGTACCGGGTCCACTCCGCCAGCAGCGCATCGACGTAGTGGGGTCCGACGGCCCGGTTGCGGGTGATGCGCGTGTTGCATCCGCAGTAGGTGCAGAGCGACTCGCAGAAGGGGATATGGACGTAGAGCGCCCCGCCCACGGCGGCTTCTTGGCCCGTTGTTCCTTCGCTTGGGAGAGCCCTGAGGAGATGCTCGACCCATTGCTCTGGGCTGGGCGAATCCGTCCAGTAGGGCACCGTGGGGTAGCTGGTGTAGCGGGGCCCCGGGACATCGTATCGCTCGAGGAGGTGCTGGCGCTCCGTGGTCATGGCCGGTTGGAAAGCAGTTCGTGCTGGAGGAGGAGGAAAAGCCGGACGTTGGCCTCGGGCGTCGTGGGCAGGACCCCGTGTCCGAGGCCGCAGATCCAACCGGACCTCCGCTCCCCGGAGACGGCACGCATGGCTTGAAAGTAGGTCCTCAGGCGGCGCTCAAGGTCGGACGCCGGAAGGAGCAACCACTCCGGGTCCACGTTGCCCTGCACGGACCACCGGTCCCCCAGCAGATCCATGGCCTCCGGCATGGGGTGATGCCAGTCGATGCCCAAACAGGACACGGGCAACGGCCGCAGCACGTTCCACTGGGACGGACCCGTATGCCGGGAGTAGTAGGTGATCGGGGCATCAGGGCAGCGCCGGCGGAAGGCCTCAAAAAGACGCTTCAGGCTGTCGATGCCATGCCGTCGGAAGAGTTCGTCCGGGATGTCTCCTGCGCAGGTATCGAGGACCGCCACCGTGTCCGCCCCTGAGCGAAACTGGTCCGCCATGGATTCGGCGAGCAGGTCCGTCAGGCGATCACAAAACCCCTCGAATCGCCCGTCGGACAGCCCTGCAATCGCCGAGTCGAGCCGGCCCTTGTGGGATCCTTCGACGGCGTACACGAAGAGCGTCAAAGGGCCGCCGACGAACCCGAGCAATCCCTTTTCATCCGGCAGAGCCCGCCGCGTTTGCCGGATGGCCTCCCCTTGGAATCCCAGGTCTCCGGCGTCTGCGTGCCTGAAGCGGGCGAGATCCGTGGTGGACCGGAGATGCCAGTCGAGCCGGGGGCCGGGATCGTAGCGCAGTCCTTGCCCCATGGCCTCCAAGGGGAACAGCAGGTCCGAGAACAGGATGGCCGCGTCGAAGCCGAAGTCCTCCACGGGCCCCAGGGCCACCTCGCAGGCGAGCCGTGGAATCTTGCACAGATCGACGAAGGAGTGCTCCCGCTTGAGGTTCTGGTAGTGGGAGTGATACCGGCCTGCCTGGCGCATGAACCAGACGGGGGGACGATCGGTGTTCGAGTGACGGAGCGCGGCCTGAAACCGGTTCAGCGTCCGCGGGGGAGCGCCTGGGGACGGGATGTGGGCGGGGGGCATGGGCTTCATGAATGTCCGATCCAGCGACGCCAATCGTCCGGGCTTGGGAAGACATCGGGATGGAGGCCCTTCGCCTTGAGAAGCTCCGCGGCGGCCCCTGGGCAACAGGCATGGCGGGCCCCGGGGGCGAAGGCGGCGATGAGCGGGCGGAGCCCGAGGAACTGATTTGCGCTCGCCCAGAACAGGTGCGTGGCCCGGTGCAAGGTGCCGGCCAGCGTGGAGGGATCGTGGTCCGGGATGCCGTGGGGTGGATGGCACGGCCCCGTCTCCAGTCCTTGCGTGCCCAAGAAGAAACCTTCCCGGGTCAGGATGAGCCATGGTTCCTCGTGGGCTCCAAGCACCGGGTTCTCCGCCGTCCTGCGGATGGACTCGAGGCCCAGCCCGTCAGCGCATCCAACGACCCAGTGTCCCCGATCGGCGAGATCAAACCACGTGGCCACGTCGGCCGTGACGAGGCGTGCCGGATCGCTCCCCATTCCATCGGGAACGTGCCGCCAGTCGTCGGTGAACACGCGGCGCCCCGGTGCCCACAGGCTGGGCGTCACGGGTACCAAGGACCGAAGGTCGCCTGCCAAGCCCATCCGGGTTCCGTCCCAGAAGGTGGCGTTCGACGGAATCGACGGGAGGCGACCTTGTCCCTCCCATGCGAATGGGTGGACGAGTTCCCCCGAGGGCCGACGGCCTCTCACGTGGAGCACGGTTCCGAGGTCCGGATGCTCCGATGCCGTGGCACCGAGAGCTTGGTGGCAACCGCCTCCCCATTCCCGAAGGACCTCGCGCTCCCGAAGCACGTGCCGCTCCGTGATGGGATCATGCAGTCGATGCACGGCCTCCCGGAGCTCCACGTCGTCCGAACGAGCCTCCACCGCGAGGGCTCCCTGCCCGGGTGCGCCCGGGCATTCACGGAGGGGGAGCACCATCGCGCGGAGGTCCTTGAGAAGAGGGCCCAGGATGACGGCCCCGTCCGTGTCCGCGTGAAGCCGAGACAAGCCCGCAAGGGCGACCACCACCGCATCGAGGCTCCTGAGGTCAGACTCGGGCAACCGGAGCCGACGAAGTCGTGAGTCCAGGTTCCCCCGGATTTCCACGAACGTGAGGACCGGAGGATGCCCTCGCGCGGGCAAGGCCCTTTGGAGGAAGGGAGGAACCAATGCGAGTCGCCGCGGGGACGAGGTGCCGATCCGGATGGGTCGGCCGAGGTGGAGCTGGTCGAGGACCCTCGGATGGAACAGGACGATGTCCCGTGGATCCTCCCGTGGCGGTATGGCTGCGATGGCAAGTTGTCCTGATCGATCGAGCGCGAGGTCCTTCAGGGAATGGACCGTGAGGTCCACGCGCCCGGACAACAGGGCCTCGTCGAGCTCCGCCGAGAAAAAATCCCGGCCCTGCGTCTTCCAGAGGGCGGTGTCCAGGATCCGGTCGCCCCGGGTCTCGATGGCCACCAGTTCGACGCGGACGCCGGGAAGAGCGTCCTCGATCCGCCGACCCACCTGACGGCTCTGGGCGAGGGCGAGGGGCGACCTCCGTGTTCCGAGGCGAAGCAGGCTTCGCTGGAGGCCTCCGGCATCAATGGGCGTCATGGCAAGCGGGGGTGGGCATGACGAAATGGGCGAGATCCTCCCAGCCGTGGGGAATGCTGATGGATCGTCCCAAGGCCCTTAGTCGGGCGCGTTCCCGGCAGGCTTGGGCGGCTCGGTGGAGTTGTTGGAGACGTTGTCGGTTGCTGCCCTCCTGGAGCGCGAGGAGTTCGTCGAGGCACGACAAGGCAGCCAGTTGGGTCCAAGGCCCGGCGTTGGCTCGGGCTCCGCCGAGGTGGATGACACGGACGCCGGTCCTTTGGGAGAGTTGCTGCACACGGCACGCATCCCCCTCCGGATCGAAGGGAATGCAGACCACGACGGCACCGGCCTGCTGCCAGCTCGCCTCGGGGCGATTGAGATCCACGACCGAGATGGGTTGACCCGGGCGATCCGCGAGCCGCCGTGCGAGGTCTGCCGCGCGTCCGGGGTGACGGTTGCCAAGCAGGACCGGCCGATGCCGGATCCAGGGCAGGATCGCCTCCGCGATCTCGCCGGCGCCCAGAACCAGGATCGGGGTCGAATCGTCCGACTGGTGCCTGTTCAGGACCTCGCGGACGATCTTGCCATAGGAGGGGGTGCCGTGGCCGGAGAGGAATTGGTGGCGAATCACCTTCGAGTCCTCGAGGAGCCACTGAAGCCATGGCTCCCCGGAAATCGCGTGGGCCCAGGCCTTCTTGACCTGCCCCAAGATGTTCGTCTCGCCCGCCAAATCGCTGGCGAGTCCGGTGGTCACCCGCAGGAGGAACTCATAGGCATCCACCCCGGTGAAGCCATCGACGCCCTTCACGAGAGGCCTGCGGATGGGAAGCGCCTCCCCATGGCCCATGTCCACCCACAGCCAACGCTGGCACGTCTCGAGGCGCAGGACTTCCTTCCCGTGCCACCGCGGCGGGAGCATCGCATTCAAGCCCCGGTGGAAGGCCTCCTTCCGGGCGTGCAGGACGGTCAGTCGTGCGATCATCCGTCGCGCAGGATGGCCCTCCCGGGCTCGACGCCGTGTCATGGATGTGTCACGCGGGCCCGATTGTTTTCCACGAGAGGATTTGAGGGTGGTGAGCCAACCCAACAGCATCACGTTCCATGAATCCGGTGCATTCGGCCGACAAGACTTGCAGCGTCCCTCGGGGATCAGAACGCTCCGCCGCCCTGTTCGAGGAGGCGCTCCAACACTTCCCGGGCGGGGTGAACTCACCGGTGCGGGCGTTCCGTGCCGTGGGGGGGACGCCCTTCTTCGTGAACGCCGCATCGGGGTCGAGGCTTCGGACGGTGGATGGGCAGGAACTCATCGACTACGTGGGCACCTGGGGGCCCGCCATCCTCGGCCACGCCCATCCCGCCATCATCGCCGCCGTGCAAGCAACGGCAGGGCGGGGGACGAGCTTCGGGGTGCCCAACCCACTGGAGATCGAACTGGCCCGGCGGGTGAAGTCATGGGTTCCGTCGGTCCAAAAGCTGCGGTTTTGCAACTCCGGCACCGAGGCCTGCATGTCGGCCATCCGTCTGGCCCGCGGATTCACCGGGCGGGACCTGATCCTGAAGTTTGATGGGTGCTACCACGGCCACGGTGATTCCCTGCTGGTCAAGGCCGGTTCGGGAGCCTTGACCTTGGGGCAACCGGACAGCGCGGGCGTGCCCGCGGATTTGGCGCGCCACACCATGGTGCTTCCCTTCAACGACACCGGGGCGCTGGAGCAAGCATTCCACGCCCGGGGATCCGAGTTGGCCTGCGTGATCCTCGAGCTGGTCCCCGCGAACGCCGGGCTCTATCTCCCGAGGCCCGGATTCCTCGAGCAACTCCGGGCGCTGTGCACGCGTCATGGCGTGGTGCTCATCGCCGACGAGGTCATGACGGGGTTTCGGCTGGCCCGGGGCGGTGCGCAGGAGGTGTTTGGGCTGACGCCGGATCTCAGTTGCTTCGGCAAGATCATCGGGGGCGGCCTTCCCGTGGGGGCGTTCGGGGGCCGCCAGGAGATCATGGACTGGCTGGCCCCGCTGGGGCCCGTCTATCAGGCGGGGACCCTGAGCGGGAATCCATTGGCCATGGCGGCGGGCATCGCGGCCCTGGAGGAGCTCGGCCGTGGCGATGCGTATCCGCGACTCGAGGCCTTGGGACGGATGCTGGAGCAGGGATTGGGTGAGGCGTCGCGATCCGCCGGAATCCCGGTCCAGTTCCAGCGGATCGGCTCCATGTTCTGCGCTTACTTCACCGATCGACCGGTTTGGAACCTCGCGGACGCGTTGACCAGCGACCGGTCACGCCATGCGCGGTTCTTTCACGGGATGCTCGAGCGCGGCGTCTATCTTGCCCCGAGCCAGTTCGAGGCCGGGTTCCTCTCCACCGCCCACACGCCGGACGACCTTCAGGCAACGGTGTCTGCTGCCGCCGATGTCCTTCGAGGCCTCGGACAGACAGCATGATGTCCTTGGCGGGAGGACGCCACAGGAGGGACGAGGCCGTGGACGGGTAACCGCATTTCAGCACGGCCTTGGCAGCGCGTGTCTTCACTGGACGAAAACGCCGGGCTTCGGATGCAGCCTTCGGTTTGGGCAGCAGAAAAAGTCCAACGCCATTCTCCAACGAGGATGCCGCCGCTTTGTTGGCGACGAAAAGGCCCGAAGGCTCCCCCGGCACCCGCTGGGCTCCGCTGGAGTGGGGTTGGTTCCTCCCAGCCGTGGCCGTGGCCTTGGTCCATGGTTTTCCACGTGTTGACTTCGTGGCAATCACCCCCAATCAGGCCGCGCGTCATCGTGCGGATCCTTCAGGTGAGGCTGTGTTTGGGGCAACCGGAGACGGTCGGGCTCCCGGCGTCGAGCGACCGGCTAGCCCAGCCGCAGCCAGACGGTCTTGAGGTAGGCGGGTTGGTCGCGCGTCACGGGGAAGTCGGGCGGCTGGGGCGCGTAGTGCTCGGCGCGGAGGAGCTGCCCCGCCTGGGCGACGCCTGACCGCACCATGCCAAGGAAGTCGGCGGGTGCGAGCCGTGCGGCGTTGGTGGAGAAGAGGAGGACGGCTCCGGGGGCCGCCAGCCGCGTGGCCAGCTCCGCGAGGTGGGCGTAGTCCTTCTCGGCGCGGAAGTCGCCGTGCTCGCGCGAGCGCGAGAACGTGGGCGGGTCCACGACCACCAGGTCAAAGCGTCGTCCCTTGCGCGCCAGGCGGCCCATCCAGTCGAAGCAGTCGCCGTAGATGAAGTCGTGCGATGCGGGGTCGAGGCCGTTGCGCAGCAGGTTGTCGCGGCACCAGTCCAGGTACTTGCGGGAGAGGTCGAGGGACGTGACGCGTGCGCCGGAGAGGGCGGCGCAGACGCTGAAGCCACCGGTGTAGGCGAAGGCGTTCAAGGCCTCGCGTCCCTTCAATCCGGCCTCCGGCCAAGGGAAAGCGTGGCCGACATGCCCGGCGAGGATGCGTCGCCGGTTGTCGCGTTGGTCCAGGAACAGCCCGGCGCTGTAGCCCTCCTCCATGGAGAGGGCGAAGCGGACGCCGTTCTCGCTGATCTCGAAGCGCGCTGGGGCGGCGGTGCCCTCGACGAGGGCGGGAGAGGCATCCCCGGGCTGGGTGCGTTGGACGTCGCGTCGCCACGCTTTCAGGTAGATCGCCTTGGGCGGGTCGGCGCGCCGGGGCCATGCCGTGTGCAGGTCCACGTCGGGCGCGCCTTCCCCGGACGCGGCGAGGAGGTAGTCGCCCAATCGATCCACGGTCCATCCCGGGTGCCCGTGGGCGGCCCCGTGCCAGCAGCGGTGCGCGTTCGTCTCGGTTTCGTGGAACATGGCGCGGGCCAGTGCCGCCGAGCCCTCCGTCACGTCGTCGAAGGCGGGCGGCTCGTGGAACTCCATGGCGACGCCGGTGGCCGGGTGGGCGAAGGCGAGGGACTCGGCGTGGAGGAACAGGCGCGGTGCGTCGCTGCCGCCATAGAGCGTGTCGCCTCGGATGGGCATGCCGAGCGCGGCGGCATGGACGCGGATTTGGTGGGTTCGGCCGGTGCGCGGCCGGGCGAGCCACTCGCCATGGATCCCGCTGGATGCCGGGACGAAGTCCGTGACGGCCTCCGCGCCGGGCGGGCCGGAGGGTTGGCTGGCTTGGCGGTCGCCGACCTTGTGCAACCACGAGGTGACGCGCCAACCGCCGCCATCGAGCGGATCGAGGCGTGCCTCGGCCTTGCGTGGTTTTGGCGGGGCGTCCGTCCTAATGCGGTATCCCTTGAGCACGGAACGCGACTCGAACTGGGCGGTCAACGAACGGTTTGCCCGCTCGCCCTTGCCGAACACGATCAACCCGCTGGTGTCGCGGTCGAGGCGGTGGAGGATGGCCAGCGTGGCCCAGCGTGGCTCGCGGTCGCGCAGCCAATCGTAGAGCCCTTCGCCCGCATGGGGCGCGGGGGCATGGGTGTTCCAGCCCGGCGGCTTCGACACCACAAGCACGTCGTCGTCCTCGTGCCGCACGCACGGGGGAAGCGAGGACTGCCATGGCGGCGGGGCGGGGATGGGGTCCATCAACTGAACTCCCAACGGCCCGTGCTGATGGCGTAGGCGCTGATGGCGAGGTTGGTGACGGCGTGCGCGAGGATGGCGTCGTCCAGGCGTCCCTTGCGGATCACCAGGCCTTGGTAGGCGGCCCCGCAGACGATGGCCGACAGCCAATGGTCCGTGTGCGACAACCCAAACATCAGGGTCGTGATGGCAAACGCCCCGAGGTGGAAGGTGCCGAGGGCCACGGACTCGAACCGTGCATTCACGATGTAGCGGTACATCAGGGACCGGTAGAACACCTCCTCCATGGCGGGCACGACCAAGGACCGGCCCAGGACGCGGACCGCGACGAAGCCCCAGCCCAGCGCGGGGTTCGACGCGAAGTAAGCCACCGGGTTCCATGCCTCCGGGGGCTTGGGCGCGGGCGCCTTGGGTCCGCCCGTCCATTCCCGGCCCAGGTCCCAAAGCCGTCCCAACGACGGCACGTGTCCCTCCAGCCCGATCCACAACGCGGCAATGGCCAACCCGACCACGATGCCCTCGATGCTGAACGACCACCGCATCTCGGCGATTCGGCCGCGCCACCACCACAGGAGCGCCCCTGCGACGGCCGTCTTGGCCACGTACATCCAGTACTCGGACCCGGCGAAGGCCTTCGCGCCCAACGCCCCGATGACCAGGAACACCGCGAAGGGCACGAATCGGACGACGTCCGGGCTTTCCAGCAACGAGGGCTGGGGCGTGCCGGGACCGGGTGCCCCGGACGTGGCGGGCGGTTGCCCGGAGGTGAGATTGCTTCCCATGGTGCAAAAGTGACCCCACGGCCCCGGGGTGGTTCAATCCCAAACCTGCCGCCCGTCATCCCCCCATCGGCGTATCATGGAGAGCCTTCCACCCCGTGCCCTTGCATGGTTTTTGCCGTCCTTGTGATTTGCCATGCGCCCCGCCAAGAAATGTTTCGGGTCCGGGGTTGAATCAGGGTGCGCCGGGGGAGTACTACGGGAACCGATCCCCAAGGGCAGTCCGCATGACGGGCGTGGCACGAGCCATGTTCCATTGAAGGCATGCGTGGGGCCTTTGGGCGGCAGCATCAACAGAACGAATCCTCATCATGAAACGATCCACACTCAGATTCCGCCTGCGCGAGGCCTTGCCCTTGGCGGGGCTTTGCCTGGGCTCCTGGAGCCTGCTCGGGCAGGCCGTCCCGGGCGCGCCCGAGAGCAACGGCGTGCAACCCACGGGCGACACGGTGTACGTCAACACGGCGAACGGCGCGGACATCAACAACAGCTCCACGGAAAGCATCGGCGTCGCCATCGCCCGCAACGGCAACGTGGTCGTGGGCTGGGAGGACGACGGCGGCGACCTGAACGACCTCCAGGCGACATGGACGCTCTTCAACATCCAGTCGCAACCCGTCATCGAGCCGACCGAGATCCAGTCCATCGACCCCGCGTTCGCGGGCCAGACGGTGACGTCGCGGTTCCTGTCGTACTTCCGCGCGGACAAGACCCCGACGCCGGCGCGCACGGGCTGGGGCCCGAAGATCCAGGCCAATCCCTTCGGCGACGGCTTCGGCATGGGCTCGACCTCGTTTGAGCTGGCCTTGGAGGTTCCGGCGCTGGCGCCCATCGAGAACAACGCGGCGGGCGAGAACGCGGGCGACTATCCCACGGTCCAGTTGCTGGACAACAGCGGCGCGCCCTTGGGCATCGTCTCGGGGGTGACCGACGCCTACGCCGAGGCGGCGGGCAACATCCGCATTGGCGACTGGGGCTACTTGTCCAACGGCAACATCGTCGTGGCGGGCGAGAGCCGTCAGACGGCGGACCTCGTTTCGGTCTGGGGCGGCGCCGCGGCCGCGAACCACGTGACGATTCGCATCGTGAAGCCGGACGGCACCGAGGTGAAGCCCATCCAGCTGGCCTCGGCCACCGCGACGAAGTCCGAGATGTGGCATGGCATCGGCACCATCAAGACCGGCTTTGGCGTGCGCTTTGGCGGCGACGACGGCCGCGCGAAGGTGCGCCTCTTCGACAACGCCGGCACCCCGACGGTGAGCACCAACATCGACCTCGGCACCCTGGTGGGGAACCCGGTGGCCGCGACGGGCGGGCGCGGCGACGGCGTGGGCTTCCACGGCAACGGCAACGATGCCTACGCGGTGGTGGGCGTTGGGAACGACGCGGACGGCAAGGCGGCCGTGCTCGTGACCGTCCTGAACGCCAACGGGTCGGTCCGGTGGAGCCGCTCCGCTGCGGATGACATCGACCTGTTGTCGCCGGGCCGCGCGGACGTCGCCATCGACGCCCTCGGCCGGGTGGCCGTGGCCTACGACACGACCTCGGCCTCCGTGAACGGCGTTCGCGGCGTGCTGGCCCGCGTCTTTGACGCGAAGGGCAACCCGTTGGGCGGCACCTTCTACGTGTCCGAGCGCGAGACGCCGGAGTCGCTCGCCTCGGAGTCGCGCCGTCCGCGCATAGCCTTCCGCAACGACACCATCGCCATCGTCTGGGAGACGCTCAGCGCGGAGGTGCCGGACGTGCGGACAGTGGCGTTGCGCCAGTTCGTGATCCCGGTGAAGCCCGGCTCCATCGAGGCGGCCGGCCTGTCCCGGATCGTGGCGGACACCCCGGTGATCAACCAAGGCCTCAACGCCCTGGGCAACTGGGAGCCCTACGTCTCCGTGCTGGGCACCAGCACGTTCCTCATCGAGGCCAATGCCTACGCCGAGGACACGCAGGACAAGCAGCGCTTCGTGGTCGGCTTCCAACCGGCGGCCGGCGGCGCCTACAAGCTCGGCGAGGCCGTCTTTGCCGACAACGGCACCCCCTACCGCGGCCCCATCAATGCCTCCCGCCAAAACGGCAACCCCGGCCGCGTCGGCGGCGACCCGCGCCCCGGCGCCGCCAACTTCGTGGCCGGCGGCGAGATGTCGCCCCACACCCTCGCCGAGTTCGGATCCGACAACCGTTGGAAGCTCGGCTACGACCGCCTGACGGCGTCCGGCACCGAGAGTCGCTACGGCACCGTCCAGCCGTTCGCCCTCAACCCGACGACGCTGGCCCAGACGCCGCTGGCGAAGGCCTTCGACGCCGCCCATGGCCGCCGCACCGAGGGCGTGGTCTTCTCCGACCAGAACACCCGCTTCGGCGGCGACATCGTGGGCCTGGGCAACGGCAACTTTGTCGTGGCCGTCGAGGATCGCTCACGGTTGTTCCGTGAGGATGGCAACTGCGCCGTGGCGACCATCTTCAAGCCGGACGGCACCATCGTGAAGGAGACCTTCAAGGTGGCCGACGGCGACTACTGGGCGAACCTCGCCGCGTTCAAGGGCGGCTTCGCGTTGCGCGTCGCGGGCGTGCTGTACTTCTACGACAACGATGGCAACAGCCTCGGTTCCCTCGACCAGAACGCCTCGGGCGAGTCCTTTGACCGGGGCCGCGGCGACGGCACGCGCATCGCGGGCCACGTCAACCAGCCCTACGTTTACGTGGCGGGCAAGGTGAGCACCGCGCCCGTCGTGCGCGTCGCGGCGTTCAACGCGGCCACGCGCTCGTTCGTGGCCGTCGCGGAGGTCTCCGAGGGCGGGTTCCGCGGCGACTTCGACCGCGCGACGGTTGCGGCCGACGCGCTGGGCCGGGTGGTGGTGAGCTGGGTGGCCAAGCCCGACGGCTATGAGCAGCAACAGGTGGCGGCCCGCGTTCTGGCGCTGGAAGGTGCAGCCTTCCGCGCGTTGACGCCGAGCTTCCTGCCCTTCGTCAACCAGGCCCCTGTCGGCGGCATCCGCACCTTCCAGATGGCCGTGGCCATGACCACGCGGCAAATCCTCGTGGCCGCCAAGGGCGAGATTAACCTCTCCAACAAGCCGGAGCAGGGCGCCAACTCGCCCACCGAGCTCAACTTCTTCACCGTCGTGTCCCACCCGGCCCCGGCCGACGACCCGACGCCCTCGGCCAACGCGTCTCAGACGACGGTGGGCGTCAACGCTCCGGCCGGCCTCACGGGCGGGGCGTTCAGCAACGTCGTCGTGGACGAGGCGGCCAAGACGATCACGGCCGACCTCCCGGCCTCCGGGGATCAAGGCTACCTCACCATCTCCCCGGCGCGCGCCATCAAGAGCGTCGAGAAGGTCGGCAACAAGCTGGTGATCAAGTATTGATCCCGGCCCGCATGCCCCGTGGATCGGGGCGTGGCGGCGACATGCGGCGGCGTCCTGCCCTGGCGGGACGCCGCTTTCTCATGCCCAGCGCGATGGGGTGTTCCAGAAACGGCCGCTGCCCTTGCGGCAGGCCGCGTGCCCTTGCGCGGCGGCGGTCAACCCACGCTGCGGGGCTCGGACAAGCGAACCCACGCCGCGACGAGCCGCGTGGCCTGCTCGGCGACTTGGCGTCCGACGTCGAGCACCTCGGCGTGCGTGACCTGTTGCTGGGGCCCGGCGAGCCCGGCCGCCACGTTGGTGATGCAGCTCAGCCCGGCGACGCGCAGGCCGCATTGGCGGGCAACGATTGTTTCCGGCGCCGTGCTCATGCCGACGGCATCGGCCCCGAGCCGAGCGAAGGCCCGAATTTCGGCCGGGGTTTCAAACGAGGGGCCTGGCACGGCGAGGTACACGCCCGAGCGCAGGCGGACCTTGGCGAGGCGAGCGGCGGCCCGGGTGCGCTGGATCAGCGCCGCGTCGTAGGCCTGGGTCATGTCCACGAATCGTTCGCGTCCTCCTGCGACGGGGCCGCGGAGCGGGTTGCCTCCCATCAGGTTGATGTGGTCGGTGATGGCCATGAAGTCGCCGGGCTTCCATCCGCTTCGGATGCCTCCGGCGGCGTTGGTGAGGAGCAACTCTTGCACGCCCAGCTCGGCGAGGACCCGCACGCCGAAGGTGACCTGGGGCCAGTCGAAGCCCTCGTAAAAGTGGGCGCGCCCGGCCAGCACGGCGACGTCCCGGCCCTCCCACACGCCCAGCACGAGCTGGCCGGAGTGGCCCGCGACGGTCCCCGTGGAGAAACCGGGGATGCGGTGGAACGGGATGGACGTGGGACGGGGGATGGCCTCGGCGACGCGTGCGAAGCCGGAGCCCAGGACGATGCCGATGCGGGGTGGGGCGTGGGCGCTTGCGAGGCGGAGAATGGCCCGTGCGGCGGCGGCGGGATGCGGCGCGGACCGGGGTGGGATCGTCCTCATGGCGCCGCGCTCTTCGGGGACGCCGGGGCCTCCATCGGGGCGAAGCCTTGCGCCTGCGCGGCCCAGCCCCCGGCCATTAGGCGGAGCAAGTGGGCCAGCGCATCGGGTGGGGTCCACCCGCGCTCGGCGGCGAGCTGGTGGGCGCGCTTGAGCAACTGTGCGGCCATCACGTGGGCGCGATCCGTTGGGCAACCGAGCCTCGCGAGCGCGGCGGCAACCTGTGACGGGTCTGCTTCCATGGGGGCTAGGGAAGGACGGCGGCAGACTTGATGTAGTCGAGCCGGGGAAACTCGGCCTTCAGGTAGGCGTTGCCCTCGGACTGGATGCGCATCTGGTTGGGGCCGCGGCCGCGGGGCGCTCCCTCGCCATACTCGCCGTTGATCTTGTCCACGACGTCCATGCCCTCGACGACCTTGCCGAAGGGGGAGAAGCCCATGCGGTCGAGGTTGGTGTTGTCCACGAGGTTGATGAAGAACTGGGTGGTGCGGGTGTTGGGGCCGGCCATGGCGAAGGTGATGGCTCCGCGCTGGTTGCTGCCCTTGACGGGGTCATCCTGGATGCGCGCCTCGCGCCATGGGGCGGAGACCTTGGGGTCGCCATGGATGCCGAACTGCCCCATGAACCCGGGGATGACGCGGAAGAAGGCGATGTCCTGGAAGTAGCCGGACTTGACGAGGTTGTAGAAGCGGTCGGCTCCGTTGGGGGAGAGGTCGCGGGTGACCTGGATGGTGAAGCTGCCCTGGGTGGTGTCGAACTTGGCCTTGAACGTGTCGGGCGCCTTGGCGGTGAGCTTGGAGGGGTCCGCGAAGTCGCCCTGGGCGGCGGCGGGCTTGGGGGCGGGCTTTGGATCCTCGCCCAAGACGAGCGAGGCGCACGCAAGGGCCTGGACGGAGGACAGAAGGAAGGAGCGCGTGTTCATGGAGGCGGGAATTACCCGCGCAGGCAGGGGAAGTCACGGCAGAAATCGGGTCCATGCCGCGACGGACGGCCCCGTGGACGGCAACAATGTGCAATCCCGAAAAGTATTCGGGGCCATCGAGGGTTTACGATTGCCAATGCAAGCCTTGGTTCTTACCTAACTCCTGATGTCCGATCCATGTTGTCTCGTCGGGACGCGAGGCGGCTGCCTCGCTGTCGTCTTCCTCCTCAGTTTGTTTTTTCAATTCGCGCCACGGCTCGAAGCCCTGATCTTTTACTCGTCGGGTTCGAGCACCTTCAACACGTCCGCTCCCACCGGTGCGCTGTCCGGCAGCGGGTGGGAGTTTCAAGGAAGGTGGGGCGGCTTCCTGGGCACCCCGGTGGGTCCCTTCCACTTCCTCACGGCCAAGCACGTCGGGGGAACCGTGGGCGGGATCTTCTCCTGGAACGGCACCAACTACACGACCGTCGGCAAGGTGGATCATCCGACGGCGGACCTGACGCTCTGGCGGGTTTCGAGACGGTTTCCGCGCTACGCGCCGTTGTACACCGCAAGCAGCGAGGTGGGGCGGAGCATCGTGGTCTTCGGGCGTGGGTTGATACGGGGCGCCGAGGTGCGGGTTGCCAACGCGTCGCCCATGCCACTGCGCGGTTGGCGGTGGGGGCTGAGCACTGGAGTGATGCGTTGGGGCGAGAACCGGGTGGACGGGGTCGTCACGATCCAGCGCGCCACCTATCTCGCTGTGGGATTCGACCGCACGGGCGGGGTGAACGAGGCGACCTTGGCGTCGGGCGACTCAGGCGGTGCTGTCTTCATCCGGGACGGTGGCACGTGGAAGCTGGCTGGGATCAACTACGGGGTGGAGGCGGACTTCGCCGCCAACGCCTCCCAGGCATCGTTTCGTGCCGCCATCTTTGACGCGGGCGGGTTGTTCTACGGGGCCAGCCTCAGCCAGCGGTTTTTCATCCCAGACCGACCGGCCGACGTTCGTTCGGCCTGGGTGGCGACGCGGGTTTCCTCGTACGCCGCGTGGATCCGGTCCACGGCGGGCCTTCCCTGACGGGTGTTGCCCGCGGCCCCCGCTTCCGGCTGCTCCACGTTGCCGGCAAGGAAAGACCAAGGCCCGGCGCAGCGTGTCGGTTGCGGTCTGGGTCAGAGGGGGCACGGTACGGGGGTGTTGGGACTTGAGGAGATCGCTGCAATGGTGTCGGCGCACGGGGAGGCCTTGAAGGCCCGCGTGGCCGCCTTTGAGTTGGGGGGACGCCGGTACGATGGCAACGCGTGCCCCGAGTTAATGGGCGTCGTCAACCTTTCGGCCGACTCGTGGTACCGCGAGAGCGTCAGCCTGTCGGCGGACGCGGCCATCCGGAAGGGCCGCATCCTTTCGGAACAGGGCGCGGCCATCGTGGACATCGGCGCGGAGTCGTCCCTGGCCCATGCGGAGCGCGTGGAGGAGGCACGACAAAACAGCCGTCTGTTGCCCGTCGTGCGCGAGCTTTCAGGGGCGGGCGTCGTGGTCTCGGTCGAGACGTACCATCCCGAGGTGACGCGGGCCTGCTTCGAGGCCGGCGCTCGCGTGCTGAACCTCACGGGCAACGCGCGGACGCCCGAGATGTTCCGGATGGTCGCCGACCACGACGGTGCCGTGATCCTCTGCCATGTGCAGGGTTCCAATGTGCGCGAGGTGGGCGACTTCGACTTTGGCGCGGACCCCGCAGCCATGTTGTACGAGCACTTCGCACGGCAACTGGAGGTGGCGACGGCCAACGGGGTGACCAAGGCATGGATCGACCCAGGGCTGGGCTTCTACTATCGAAACCTCGCGGACTCGGCGACGCGCATCCGGCATCAGATGCGAGTGTTCCTCAACACGTTCCGGCTGCGGACGCTCGGCTTTCCCACGTGCCATGCGTTGCCGCACGCCTTCGAGTGCTTCGAGGACGACGTCCGCTGCGCGGAGCCCTTCTTCGCCGTCCTCGCGGCGTTGGGGCGCACCGACCTTTTCCGAACGCACGAGGTCCCGCGCGTTCGCGCGGTGCTGAAGACGATGGGGTTGTGGCCGGGCGACGCGGCCGTTGGATCCCCGGCTTGATCGAACGCGTTGGCTAGAGCAAATCGCCTTGAAGGGGGCTGGAGCTGGTGCCGGGTTCGGGCTCGAGGGCCGCGAGGAGGCTACGGAAGTTCCAGCGCTGGTACATCGGACGGAGGCGCGCGGCGTCGGGCGGGCGGGGAGCGAGGGACTCCAGGGTGGGGCCGTTGGGAAGGTCGCACTTGAGGCGCACCATGACGTGGTTGCGGCGGAGCGTCTCGGCGGCCCCGAGCAGTTCCGCGCGGAGTTTTTCGGCCTTGATGGAAGGCGCGGCGGCAAGGGCTCCCTCGGCGGAGCCAAAGCGCCGCAGCAGATCGGCGGCGGTCTTGGGCCCGACACCCGGGACGCCCGGGATGTTGTCCACGGAATCGCCCACCAACGCGAGCCAGTCGGCCACCAAGGCCGGGGGAACGCCCGTCTTGGCCTCCACCTCGGCGGGGCCCCATGGCCGGTCCGTCTTGTCGTTGGGGTTCAGCATTTGGACGGCCGGCCCGACGAGCTGCATGAAGTCCTTGTCGGCGGAGGCAATGGTGACGGGCCATCCTTGCCGGGATGCCCGGGTGGCGAGGGTGCCGATCCAGTCGTCGGCCTCGGTGCCGGGCTGGACGAGCTGGGGCCAGCCGGCGGCGTCGAGCCAGTCGGTGATCTGGGGGATTTGTGCGGAGAGCGCCGCCGGTGTTTCGGATCGGTTCGCCTTGTATGCAGGCCATTCGCGGGTGCGTTGGTCGTCGAGGCCGCCGTCCCACACGACGCAGACGTGGCTGGGCGAGACCTGGCCGACGATCTTCTGGAGCGTCTTGATGAACCCGAAGATGGCGTTGGTGGGGGAGCCATCGGGCGCGTTGAGCGAGCGGATGGCATGGAACGATCGAAAGGCGTAATGATGGGCGTCCACGAGCAGGAGGTGCGACGACATGGGGGTGAGGTTCGGGCGACGGGACGGCGTGGGCGAGCGGCAAATCGGGGCGGGCGCGGTGTGGGGGGCGGGATTCGGGAAAATGGGGGCTTTCGTCCGGGGGGGGGTTTGGGCATGAAGGGGGCGGCATGGATCGATTGCTGAAGCTGTTGCGGGAGGATGCGTCGCTGACGGCGGGTCAACTGGCGGCCTTGCTGGGGGAGAGCGAGGCGGAGGTGGCGGCGCGGTTGAAGGCGTACCGCGAGTCCGGCGTGTTGCTGGGCGTGCGCGCGGTGTTGAACGAGGAGAAGGCGGGGCGCGACATCGTGCGGGCGTTGATCGAGGTGAAGATCACCCCGGAACGGGGCGGGGGCTTCGACAAGCTGGCGGAGAGGATTGCGCGTCATGACGAGGTGCGTTCCTGCCACCTGATGTCGGGCGGGTACGACCTGTTGGTGGAGGTGGAGGGGGCGAGCCTGAGGGAGGTGGCGGCGTTTGTTTCGGAGAAGCTCTCCACGTTGCAGGGTGTTTTGTCCACGGCGACCCACTTCGTGTTGAGGGCATACAAGGAGCAGGGCGTGTTGATGACGCGCGAGGCGGCGGACGAGCGGCTGGCGGTGGCGCCGTAGCAGGGGCTCGACGTGGAGGCCATGGGCCCATCATTGGGGCGGGCGGCGCGGGGGTTGTCGGCGTTGTTCTGGGGCCTGCCCCTGGCGTTGCTGGCGTGCGTGAAGACCGCCCTCGGCGACGGGTGGCGGGCGTTTGGGACGTGGGGCGTCCCGGCGGTTCGCGGGGCGGGTTGGCCGGGGTTGCTGATGGACACGGCGCAGGCCTGCCTGCCGGCCGGCGCGGCGCTGGGCTTGCTGTGGCATGGGCTGGGGTTGCTGGGACGCTACCAACGCCAGGAACGCGTGTGGATGTCGGCGGTGGAACGGGCGCGGTTGCTCAACCTGCTGGTGCTGGCGCTGGTGCCCTTCGCCCATTGGTGGAGCCTGCGCCCGACGGAACCGCTGTTCCTCGAGAGCATGGTGGTGCTCGTGCTGGGCGGAATCGGGTTCATGCTCGCCTTGAACCGCGTCCTGCTGCGGTTGGCGGCCATGTTGCCCGACGTGGTGCTGAGGTCCGACACGGCGCTGTTCAGCCGCGTGAACGGCGGCTTGATCGGGTTGCTGGCATTGTTGGTGGCCCTGGAGGTGATGGTGATGTGGCGGCCAGGCTGGTTCCCCATCTACGTGGAGGCGCTGCTGCTCGAGTTGGCGGAGTCGAGGAACTGGTTGTTCGTGATGCTGGCGCTGGTGCCGCTGGCCTTGACCATGACGTTGCTCTGGAAGGCCAAGGAGGCCGTCCACGAGCAGGCCTTCGGCAAGGACTAGGGCCCGGGGCACCGGACCGACCGGCGAATGCCGTCCGACCTGCCGGGTGGAAGCGGTAACGAGGCGCTCCCATGAACCGAGAAACGGCGGTTGGGCAGGCCGCGTGCGCTCACGCGGCGATGGCGATGCCGCATGCCCGGTGTGCCGGGTCAGGGGACCCGGCCTACAGCCGCGTCGAGCCCACCACGACCTCAC
>CAYSGH010000054.1:0-30209 GCA_964430505.1 uncultured Akkermansia sp.
AGCCCTCGCCCTCGATGCCCTCAACTTTTGACCCCTCAAAACAAAAGACCCTGCCTCCCGGCCGCCTGCGCCGCCGCGCCGCCCTACCACGATCGAACCCGAAAGAACCCAGCCTGACCGTCCGTTGGCCGAATCCACCGCGCCCATGGCGTCGGAGACCCGACCCTCGCGAACGTGCCGCCGAGATCCGGCGACCATTCCAATTGCCATGCCCGAGCCCTGCCGATGCCCTCCACCAAGATGCCATGCTCGACCGGCGACCCTCTGACCGACCCAGCGGCCGGGGCGGCCGCCAAGTCCGTCAGCACGAACAGCCCCTCCAATCCAAAGTCAGCCAAGTCCTCCAGCGGCTCAAAGCCCTCCAATAACTCCAGGTTTCGATAAACGACCCAGCCTCCCGTGCTGAGCACGTCCCCCGGATACACCGAGCCCGCAACGGCCGAATGAAACCCCTTCCTCACCGAGAACCACGCCTCGCCATGGGGCCATGCGTGCCACGCATCGATCCCCACCTCCTCCAGCGTCGTCCCAGCCCATGGTGAGGGAACAAACGCCCCAAGGATCTCCTTGAACCGCCAGCGAACCGTGCCGTCGCTCGAAAGCACGTCCCCATGCCCCAGCGTCCCGCATGACGCCAGCACGTCCGCCGTCGTCGAAAACAACACCTCGCCGGAGTCGAGCACCTGGACCGCGTCCACGCCGGGTTCGGAAGCCGGCCATGCGACTGGCCGGAATCGGTCCAGCAGGTCCCGAACCCTTGCAAACACGGAGCCGTCCGACCCCAGGACGACCCCAGGCGACAGGTGCCCCAGGGTTTCGGAAAAAACGCGCTCGCGCAGGGCGAACATGATCCGTCCGCCCGGTTGCACATCCAGGGCACCCAAGGCCAACGGCGGCACGATCGGCATGATGCCCAGTTGCCCCGTCAATCGTCCGTTCCCTGCCACCACGTGGCCCTCCATCGACAACACGTCCCCCGCAACCCTTCGTCCCCTTCCCAAGGTGCCATCCTTGCCGGGTGTGAAGCCCTGTGACGTCACAAACCAAAGGTCTCGCAGCGGGGCGGATCGCAGAGACAGCCCGAAGACCTGCACGGGCGTCCTTTCCTGGGATTCGAGGTCCGCCGCGAGATTGGGCAGGGGGCGTGACACGGCGGGGGTCCTGTTGGTGAACCGTCGGGAAAGGTTGGTGCCCCCCATGGCGAGAACGAGGTCCAGCACCACGTCTTGGAACCCTCCGGGCTGCATCGTCAGGTGGCCCGTGCCGGAAATCCCAATCGTCGCTCCGTCGGCCGCAGATGCATGCCATGCGATGTTGCGCAGCCCAAATTGTTGGACCCCGGACTCTAGCACCGTCGCCGTCACGTCGAGGGTGCCTCGAAGCCGGAGCTGAATGATGGGGCGAGCGCAGGGCGGGCAGTCATCTACCAGCACGCTCCCCTCCAACAGTCGGTGCCGGATGCTACGGTCGTCCCCCCCGGCAAACACCTTGCCGGGCGCGAATTGCAGGCACGTCACCAGCGTCCAAAGGACAACGGCCAGCCAGGGCCCGCTGCATCCCGCAGGGCCTTGGTCCCTCCGATTCCGATCACGGATGCAAACCGTCCGATGGCACGTCCCAGCCCGGCCAAGAAGACCCGGGCGCCTGCGGGCGCAGTGGGATTCGGGCGGAGGGCGCCCCGGCTTCGACTGGCTCATGTCTCCTTCCTCTCCATGTCCAGCATCCCCGCGACTTCATCGTCCGTTACCTGCGGGAAGCTCGCGTACCACTCTCCCACGGAGCGAAACGTCGGCGGCGCGATCAGGACCACCCATTCGTCCACTTCGGACCGAAGCCTCGCGAGCGTGTCCTGGGCGACGGTGGGCACCGCAGCGATGACCCGTCGCGCGCCGCGTTTCCGCAGCGCTTGCACGGCGGCGCGAAGCGTGGAGCCCGTCGCAACCCCGTCGTCCACCAGCAACACCGTCCTGCCGCGCACGTCCAAGGCCGGATGTCCCCTGCGCAAAACCCGCTCGCGCCGCTCCAACTCGCGTCCCTCCCGGAACGCGACGGCTTCCAGCGTCTCCGGGCCGATTCGCAACAGCGAGACAGCATGGGCATTGACCACCCGGACCCCGCCGCTTGCAATGGCTCCCATGGCATATTCCTCGTTGCCCGGCACCCCCAACTTCCGGACGACCAAGATGTCGAGCGGCAACGCAAGGCGGGTCGCCACCTCCCGGGCCACCGGCACCCCGCCGCGTGGCAACGCCACCACGACCGTCGCGGGCGCACCCCGGTGTGCGTCGAGCTTGCTCGCCAGCCGGCGCCCGGCATCGGCGCGGTCTTGGAAGTACGCCGTCATGCGCCAACAATCCCCGGTAAGGGTGCCGTAAACACCAGGTGCCGCTGAAACCATGCGGCTGCCGCCGCCGCCACCCGCGTCATCGCCCCTGGCTCCTCGAACAGGTGCCCCGCCCCCGGCACCACCACCAACTCGCGTTCGCCCGCCAGTTGTCCCAGCGTCTCCCGGTTGGCTTGCAGCACCCAAGGGTCTTGCTCGCCCACCATGAGCAGGGTAGGAGCCGTCACCTTGGACGCCGCAGGACCCGCAAGGTCCGTTCTGCCGCCCCGGCACACCACCGCGCGAATAGGCGAACCCCTCTGCGCCGCCGCCACCAGCGCCGCCGCCGCTCCCGTGCTCGAGCCAAAGGCTCCCGTTGGCAGCGGATCGGCACCCCCGCGCTGCGCAGCCCATCGGGCCGCCCCCAACAGCCGCCCGGCGATCACCGCAATGTCCAGGCTTCTTTGGCTGGAAGCCTCCTGCTCCACCGCGTCCCCTGGCACCAACAAGTCCACCCGCAACGTCCCCAGCCCCGCCGCGTGCAATGCCTCTGCCACAAATCCGTTGCGGGGGCTCCGTCGTCCCGACCCGCTCCCATGGGCAAACACCACCAAGCCGCGGGCGCCCGCCGGCACATGCAGAAGGGCGGGAAGCCCGACGCCGCCACATGGAATGATCGCCTCCTCGCTCAAGTCCCCGGCATCGCCGCGTGGAGAGGGCGCGCATCCCCCAGCACTGGATTGCATGACGTCCCGATAGGACGCAGCACGTGGGCCCGCCAGTGCACGCAGAGGGATTCGGGCGGGTATAGTTTTGAACGAGTCGTCGGGCGCCACGCGCGAGCCTTCGGCCCGTCCGCCCGGGATCGAGTGGTATCCGTCCCGACTCGGCCGCGTGCCGGGCCGCCCTACGACGCCTGGGGTTCGCGGCGGCCTTCCCGACTATCCATGCCCCATGCGAATGCCAGCAAGACCCAGGGCACCAGCGGGAGGAGCGCCGCCAGCGCCAGTCCGGCGTCCAGGGAACCCGTTCGGGTTGCCAGTTGCCCCAACGCCTGCTGCGCCTGGGCCGGCATGATCCACCCCGCAACCCCCGCCAACCCCGTCACGAGCCCTTGACGCGATGCCGGCAACTCCTGCGTGAAGGCATGGTACAGCGGAAACACTCCCAGCGATCCCGCAGCAACCATCCCCAGAACCAGCAGCAACCATGGCCCGGCGGGCAGCCATGGAATCAAGACGCCCACCGCACACAGGGCCGCGCAGCACCCAAAGACTCCCAGCCGCGCACCATGTGCGTCACGGCCTCGCATCACCAGCCACGTGACGAGCGCTCCCGCCCCGATGCAACCCACGTCCGCCATCAGGAACCACGCCGAGTTGAACCAAAGGGCGTTGGACTCCGCCAACCCGCGACCCTGCTGCAGGAACTTCGGAAGCCATGCACGCATCACCTGCCAGGTCGTGTTGATGCACGCAATGGTCGCCAGCACCAGCCACATGCGGCGCGATGCCAAAAGCTCCCCGAGCCCCGCGAACGCCCTCGGAGGGGCCGCGGGACGGCATCCCAGCTCCGAGCCCCGCACCAGCCACAGCCACGGTATGAGCCATGCTAGCCCGGCCGCTCCCACCACCACGAAGGGCCGACGCCACTCGCCTGAGCCCGATCCCATCAACGCAAGCATCACCAGCGGCGTCACGATCGCCCCCACCGATGCCCCGCCTTGCAAAAGGCCGTTGCCCAGCGGCCGGTCCTTCGCCTCCAGCAACAGCCGAGTCGTCCGGATCGCGCACGGCCAATGGCCCGCCTCAAAGAAGCCCAGGGCCGCCCGGCACCAGAAAAGCTGCGTTCCGTCCGCCACAAACCCCGTGGCCATCCCCGCCACCGACCACGAGGCGAGGACCGCCGCATACAGCCCGCGCAACGACCGTCGGTCTGCCATCCAGCCGAACACCACCGACCCGAGCGCAAACGCATACCCGAAAACGCCTTCCACCCGACCGTACTCCGCGTCCGTCAGCCCAAGCTCGCGCGTGATCCGGACCGATGCGTTGGCCAGCGTCTGACGGTCCATGTAGTTCACCGCGGACGCCAGCAGCAGCAGCCCGCACACCGCCCACTTCCAAGACATCCGAGGGCCCCATTGGTGATCGGGCCCGCTCTCTTTCATGGGCGCACCTCCGGCGCGTCCCAGCTCTTGCCGTCCCAAGCTGTCATTCGACGCACCAGCGCCACCCCGCCCCGGGAAAACGCGCCAAGCAACGCCTCGCCCTTCTCGCGCGTCGCCAACGCGGGCCATCCGATGTGACCCGGTTCGGACCGGTCCGCCATCGTCCAACCGCGGGCTGCAGGCTCGAAGCCCACTCCCGGGGCGACGCCCGCCACCCGTTCGTGGCCTTGGACCAGGTGCGGCGCAATGACGAGCATCATCGAGGTCTCCCATTCGCACGCATGCCCCATCTCCCGCTGGTAAAGCCCAGGCTCGGACGGCGGCGACGCCAGGTTCCAGTACGTTGCGGCCAGCAGCAGAAGCCCCTCCATCGACCGATGCTCCTGGCGAAGCTCAAAAACCACCTGTCGCGCCGGCACGTCGTTGCCGCCGTGGCCGTTGAGGAATAACAACCGCCGGAACCCATGCGCGATGAAGTTGCGGGCGAGCCCGGAAAGAAGGTCGAGGTACGTTCGTGGCTCGGCGGACAAGGTGCCAGGCTTGCCCAAGTGATGGTGGGAATTGCCCAGCCATGTCAGGGGCGCAAACAATGCCGCGCTTCCCATGTCGCCTCGCATCCGTCGCACCACCTCGCCCAGCAACAGGCTGTCGGTGAACACAGGAAGATGATGTCCGTGCTGCTCCAGCGCCGCGATCGGGATCACCACCGGCGTCGTGCGGGGAAGGGCGGCGACGGCGGGCCAAGAAAGGTCTGCAAGGTCCATGGAACAAGGCGCCATGTTGCTGTGCCCCCCAACAAGGGAAAGCCCGAACTCGCCGAGGCCCATCGCGTGTCCCACTGCCATGGCCTTCCGACGGGAACACCCGGAGCCCATGCGCCGGATGTCGCGCCGGGGAATACATCCCCAGAATGCCCATCGACGACGCTGGATCGGCCAGCAACCGCCTTCGCCCCACGATGGACTCCATGCAAGACGGCAACCCATGGCTTCCCCTCCGTGCCACCCCCAAACAGACCCGCACCATGCCTGCCCGTCGGCGGACTTGTTACCATGGGCATCGGCTTCGCATCGTCTCACGCATTCGTATCGGCCCTTGGACTCGCACCCAAGTCGCAGGCCCTCGGGGCGTTGGCAGCCATGCCCCGCCCTCCCTGTTGCCATCCGTCCCAGCGTTCATCTCCAGCCCCAGCCACCCGACGCGCCAGCCTCCGCCCATGCCATCGCGGACCCGCGACCCCACCACCTACGGGAAACCCGGCCCGGTGGGGGCCTCTTGATTCCGGCAACCGCCTCGGCATCGAGCCGGACCCCGAGGGCTCGGGCTCCGTCTTGTGGTCCGGCTCCACCATGACCTTCGAGCCCAACGCGACGGGCCTGCCCGAAAATGGGCCTGGGCGACGCCAACATCGCCCATGCGAACTATGTGCCCGATGCCTCGGAGGGCTCTCCGCTTCTGCGGCTTGTCAATGGAACGGTGGTGCAATCAAGCCAGTCGGGCGCGGGCACATGGCTTTCAGACTGGTCGCCCCCCGCCGCCGGCAACACGCTTTTCCGGGCCTTTGCGACGTCCAACGACTCTGGGCTTGGCTGGGACTTCGGGCGCGACGTGGATGCGCATGACAAGCTCGCCATGGCAGGCACGCCCCCTCTGGCTGAGCCCCGGCACCGGGGCGGCTGTTGTGGCGGTTGGCCTTGTGAGGCTCGCCGTGCGGCGTCGCCGAGCGAGGTCGTGACAGCCATGGCTCGTGCCTGATGCAATCAAGCCGGGGCGCGACGCCGGGCCGCGCCTCGAGCCGGGCTCAGGCGGAGGGTTTAGCAGGCCATGCGAGGCCCTCGAAACGATAGGCCAGCGCCGCCCCATTCGTGCACGGCCCGCCCGACTGGCCCAGTCGTGACCGAAGGTACTCCACCGCCGCCTCAGTGCTCTGCAAGCGGGGAAGCGTCGCCCCCGAGGCATTGGGGTGTCCGCCGCCCCCCTCCAACCGCTGCGAAATCCCCAGCGCCTCGCCATGCAGGCTCCGAAAGCTCGCCACGTAAATCCCGCCGCCGCGTCGATGCAGTGTCGCGATCACCGGGTGCGGCGTTGCACGCTCGTTCAACATGCGGTGCACGATCAGGTTGCTGTTGCCCACTGGGGCACGCACCAGCGCCACCTGCGGAGACAACTCCACGACGTCCCTCGTGGCCAGGTCATAGCCGATCGGGTCCTCTACCCGACGCCGCACGCGCATCACCTCGAGCAACGGATGGTCCAACAGCGCCTCCGCAGACCCCGCAACAACCGCGTGAAGACCCCAGAAACCGTAGGCCTTCACCAAGGCCGCATAGTCGCACGCCTCGACGAAGTCGGGATCGCCCTCCAGGAACAAGTCGCCGACGTTCGTGAGGTGGACCAATCGGCCCAGCAACGGGCTTCCCAGCCCATGTTGCTCAAGCAGCGTGTAGCACAGCCGCGATGCCGACTGCCCGACATCGTGCAGCGCCCTCGCCTGGCGGGGCGTGTACGTCGTCGCGTGGTGGTCCACCACCAACCAGCCCGGCTTGTCAAACCGACCGTCAAACGCAAAGTCAGCCACCCATGCAACCTCCTCAGGCATGCGCCGTGCCTTCCATCCCTGGTAATTGTAGGCCTCCAAGGGCACCTCCATCGAAAACAGGCCCAGGGCAAGGCGCTGCAACAACAACCCTGACACCCAGCCATCCAGGTCGCTCTCGTGGGTGCAAATCACCTCAGGGCGGTTCAACATCATGCGCTACCCTCCCGGCTCCTGACATAGCAAGCGACCCGAAAATCCATCGCTCTGTTCCGGCCATCGCCCCCGTGCAACAGGCCCAGCCCAGGCCCGGCAAAAGTTTTTCAAAAAAAGCATTGCACCAGATGGCCATCTCCATAATGTCTGCGCTTCCGTTTCGCCTCCAAAGCAAAACGATGAGCACGGCCGATAACCACGCCACCCGAGGTGGCTGGGGGTGATGGCCGAGTGCGCGGGAGCGAGCGCCCCGTGTCCTGAGGAAAGAATTGCCGTGAAAACTTTTAGGCCGCTAACGCCGTCAACGCGTTACATCACATATGCCGACTTTTCGGACATCACGAAGTCGCGCCCCGAAAAGTCACTTGTCTACACTCGGAAGAAGACAGGTGGCCGAAATGCGCATGGCCGGATCACCGCCAGAGCGATCGGTGGCGGCCACAAGCAAAAGGTTCGGTCCGTTGACTTCCGTCGCAGCAAGGTAGGCATCCCTGCTGAGGTTCTTGCCATCGAGTACGATCCAATCCGGTCCGCTCGCCTAGCCCTGCTCCAATACCAAGACGGCGAAAAAAAATACATCCTTTGTCCCGACGGCCTCAAGGTGGGGGCGAAGGTCATGAATGGAACCGCCGCAACACCCGAAGTCGGAAACTGTCTGCCCCTGTCGTCCATCCCTGTCGGGGTCACCATCCACAACGTCGAAATTGTTCCTGGACGGGGCGGGCAAATGGTTCGTTCGGCTGGGTCCGGGGCAACCCTGATGTCTCGTGACGGCGGCTATGCCCAGCTCCGGCTCCCATCGGGTGAAATACGCAAGGTTCACGAGGCTTGCATGGCGACCATCGGGGCCGTGGGCAATGCCCAGCATGAAAACGTCGTCCTGGGCAAGGCGGGTCGCTCCATCCATCGCGGTCGTCGTCCGATGTCCCGCGGCATGGTTCGCAACCCCGTGGACCATCCCAATGGTGGCGGCCAAGGCAAGTCGAAGGGCGGCGGTGGCCGCCAGCACCTGACGTCCCCGTGGGGCGTGCTCGCCAAGGGGTATCGAACACGGCCTCGTTACAAGATCTCCAACCGTTTCATCCTGGTTCGCCGGGATGGGCGCCCGATGAAGCAGAAGTAATTTTATGGGACGCTCTCTCAAGAAAGGTCCGTTCGTTGACCACCACCTCGTTGACAAGGTCATGAAGGCCAAGGCAACGAAATCCAAGGCCCCAATCAAGACTTGGTCTAGACGTTCCACGATCACCCCTGACTTCGTGGGCCTAACCGTCAACGTCCACAACGGGCGCATCTTTAGCCCGGTGTTCGTCACCGAAAACATGGTCGGCCATAAGCTCGGCGAATTCAGCCCGACGCGCACTTTCAAGAAGCACGGTGCGCACACCGCCAAGGCAGAGGCCAAATAGGAACCAACATGGAAGTCCACGCGATCTACAAGAACTTTCGCATGTCACCGCAGAAGGTGCGGGAAGTGGTCCGCCAAGTACAGGGCATGAACGCCCTCCAAGCGCTTGCGGCGCTGAAGGTAACCCCTCGCAAGTCCGCCCGGGCTGTCGCAAAAACCCTTCAGTCCGCCATCGCGAACGCCGAAAACAATCACGGGCTCAAGCCCGAGTCGCTGCGTGTGTCTGGCGCATTCGCCCAGACCGCCGGCCGCCTCCGCCGATTTATCCCCAAGGCCCGCGGCTCCGCGGGGCCCATCATCAAGCGCAACTCCCACATCAAGATCGTCGTAAGCGACAACTGATTATGGGCCAAAAGACCAATCCCATCGGCTTCCGCATCCCCGTCAACCACGACTGGCGTTCCAAATGGTTCGCCCCTCGCAAGGACTTCGGGGCTCTACTGGTCGAGGACCAAATGATTCGCGACGTGCTGAAGAAAAAACTCGAGGGCGCGTCGGTTCCAAGAATCAACATTGAACGCGCAGCCAGCCGCTGCCGTGTCACCATCCTAACGGCCCGCCCAGGCGTCGTCATCGGCCGCAAGGGCTCCGAGATTGACAAGCTCAAGGAGGAGCTGTCGAGGATCACTGGGAAGGACATCTATGTTGACATCCAAGAGGTCAAGAGCCCGGACCTCGATGCCCAACTGGTTGCGGAAAATATTGCCTTGCAGTTGGAGCGGAGGATCGCGTTCCGTCGCGCGATGAAGAAAGCCATCCAGATAGCGATGGACTTGGGCGCCAAGGGCATCAAGGTCCGATGCGCCGGCCGACTTGGAGGCGCCGAGTTGGCACGCGTCGAGACCTACCATCAGGGAAGCGTTCCGCTTCATACCCTGCGGGCCAACGTGGAGTTCGGTTTTGCGGAAGCCAAGACGGTGTACGGAAAGCTCGGAGTCAAGTGCTGGATCTGCAAGGGTGAGTCCAAGCGCGGGGACGCAAGGCGCAACGAGCCAATGGCCGCTGGGGTGCAGCCCCAGGGGGCCTCCCGGACTGGTGCTGCGGTGGAGCGTCCACAAGCCTAACTTCGGCGACCACAGCTCATAGGATCGCCACAACCAAAAGGATTTCTTATGGCAATGATGCCGGCACGTGTAAAGTACAGGAAAATGCAGCGGGGAAGCCGAACAGGGATTGCTTCGCGCTGCAACGCGGTATCCTTCGGGGAGTTCGGGCTGCAGGCCCTGGAGCGCTGCTGGATGGACGCCAAGCAAATCGAGGCGGCGCGGGTTGCCATCACCCGCCACATGAAGCGCAGGGGCAAGGTGTGGATTCGCATCTTCCCGGACAAGAGCTTCACCAAGAAGCCCTTGGAGGTTCGAATGGGAACCGGCAAGGGAGGGGTCGAGTCGTGGGTGGCGGTCATTCGGCCCGCAACGGTCCTTTTCGAGGTGGATGGCGTTCCCGAGGCAGTCGCCCGGGAGGCGATGCGACTGGCGGCCACCAAGTTGCCCATCTCCACAAAATTCATTTCCCGCCATAAGATTGGCTAGGACAAACAAGGAAACAACCATGGCAAACACCTCCTTGACCGAGCTCACCGCCCAAGAGCTCGCAGCGCGATCAGGCGAGCTTCGAAGGGACCTCTTTAACCTTCGTATCCAGCAGGCAACGGCACGCTTGGACAAGCCTCACCGGATCCGCGCCATCCGGCGTGAGATTGCCCGGTGTGAGACCCGCCTTTCCGGTATGCGAACCGGTGGCTCCAAGCCCGCCTAACGTCCCAGCAACTAGCAATGATTATGTCAGACACTCCCCAAGTTCGCGGACATCGCAAGGAGCGCGTCGGCGAGGTAGTTTCCAGCAAGATGCAGAAGACCATCGTCGTCCGAGTTGAGCGCAGGTTTCGCCACCCGGTCTTCAAGAAGGTCGTTAGCAGCTTCCAAAAGCTATATGCTCATGATGAGACCAACACTGCTAAAGTCGGTGACCTGGTCCGGATTCAGGAGACGCGCCCGCTATCGCGGACGAAGGCTTGGCGACTCGTGGCGGTGCTCAACCCTGATGGATCCGCCAAGGTGACGGCCTAGCTGCTTCACCCGGCCAACAAAGAAAGAAACCATGCTTCAAGTCAGATCCAGTCTAGACGTGGCAGACAACACGGGCGCGAAGGTTGCCTGGACTATTGGCGTACTCGGCAAGAACCAGCGATATGCATCCATCGGCGACGTCATCAAGGTTCATATCAAGGAGGCAGCTCCAGATGGTACCGTCAAGAAGGGTGATGTTTGCAATGCAGTCGTCGTTCGTACTCGGTCGGCGATCCGCAGGGCCGATGGCTCCTATTTGCGCTTCGACAGGAATGCGGTGGTCATTATCAATGCGGAGGGCGAGCCCAAGGGTACACGCATCTTCGGTCCCGTTGCCCGAGAGCTCCGCGAGAAAAAGTTCATGAAGATCATCTCGCTGGCCCCGGAGGTCATCTAGCATTGGAGGAGGGAAAACCCGTAGGTAGGTTCAACTCATACAGAACATGGGAAAATTTCATGTAAAGAAGGGCGATCCGGTCGTCGTCATCTCCGGATCCGCCAAAGGACGCAGGGGAACCATCGCAAAAGTCCTAACAGGACGGCAGGCCGTCGTGCTGGAGGGGACCGACGAACGGGCAAAGGAAGGTGACGACAAGCGAAGGCTTGTGAAGCCCGTCATCCATCATCTTCGCCGCTCGCAGCAAAACCCCCAGGGTGGTCTCCTGTGGCTCGAGGGCGCCATTCACGTCTCCAACGTGATGAAGGCTGACGCCTATGACAACCGCAGGGGGCAAAAGGCCTCAACCTAGCCCGCACAGCGACACGCCTCTCAAGAGATATGAAGCCCCGTCTGCAGGAAAAATACGAGCTGGAGATCCGTAAGGTGCTCCTCGAAAAGCGCGGTTACGGCAACGTCCACCAAATCCCCCGCATCGAGAAGATCGTTATCAACATGGGCGTCCCAACCTCGAGGGAAAAGGGTGCACTCGAGGAAGCCGTCAAGGATCTGGCTGCCATCACGGGCAGGAAGCCCGTGATCAACAAGTCCAAGAAGAGCGTGGCCAACTTCAAGCTCCGCAAGGGCCAATCCATCGGCTGTCGGGTGACGTTGCGTCGCGAGGTGATGTATGAGTTCTTTGACCGACTTGTCGCAACAGCCTTGCCTCGCATCCGTGACTTCAGGGGCGTCAGCCCAAGACAGTTCGATGGTCGGGGAACCTACTCACTGGGGCTTCCAGACCAGACCATTTTCCCCGAGATCGAGCTCGACAAGATTAAGTTCAACCAAGGAATGGATATTACAATCGTTACGTCGGCTCCCACGAATGAGGAGGCGTATGATCTCCTCAAGTTGATGGGCATGCCGTTTTCAAAGTAAAATCACCGAGTTATGGCTAAGAAATCCTGGTTGGCCCGCGACAAGCGGAAGGCCGAGACCGCCAAGAAGTTCGCTGCCGTTCGAGCAGAGCTGAAGGCTAAGGGCGATTACGCGGCGTTGAGCAAGCTACCCCGCAACGCAAGCCCCGTGCGCGTTGTGAATCGCTGCCGGATCAGCGGCCGCCGGCACGCGTTCCTCCGGAAGTTCGGCGTATCCCGGCTCACGTTTCGTGAGATGGCCCTGACAGGCCAGATTCCTGGCGTCATCAAGGCAAGCTGGTAATCCATCCCCAAGCCATGCACGATCCTGTTTCCGACCTGCTCACGCGCATTCGCAATGCCGGAATGGCGCGCCACTCCAAGGTTTCAATCCCCCATTCCCGCCTCAAGGAATCTGTCGCACGCATCCTCAAGTCCGAGGGCTACGTTTCCGAAGTCTCAGTCGAGGGAACGATGCCGAGGCAAATCGTGATTTCGCTCAAGTACAGCGGACAAAAGCCGGTGATAGTTGGCTTGCGCCAGATCAGCACACCCGGCCTGCGCCGCTACGTTCGTAGTGCTGAGATCCCCCGCGTGCTCGGAGGCATGGGCATCTCCGTCGTCTCGACGCCCCAGGGTGTGATGACGGGCACCGATGCCAAAAAGGCCAACCTCGGTGGGGAACTTGTTTGCTACGTTTGGTAAGGATTCATATGTCGCGCATAGGCAAACTACCGATTTCCATCCCAGCCAAGGTAAAGGTCGTCGTCGCCGGCTCGAGGGTTTCCGCCGAGGGTCCGAAAGGGCACCTCGAGCTTACCCTGCCACCCATGACTTCGGCACGTGTCGATGGCTCCCAATTGGTGGTCGAGCGGATCAAGGAGACCAGTGAGGCCAAGGCCATGCATGGCCTCGGGAGGGCCTTGATCAACAATATGGTGCGGGGCGTCAGCGATGGGTATCAGCGCAAGCTGGAGATCCAAGGTGTTGGGTTCAAGGCATCCGTCCAGTCCAACCACGTGAACATGGTGCTGGGATATAGCCATCCGATCCTCTATCCGGTCCCGGCCGGCATCAAGGTGGTTGTCGAGGACAACACCAAGATAACCATCGAGGGGGCCGACAAGGAGCTGGTTGGACGTGTCGCATCCGAGCTTCGGAGCTATTATCCGCCGGAGCCTTACAAGGGTAAAGGGGTGCGCTATGCCGGCGAGCACGTCATCCGCAAGGAAGGCAAGACCGTTCAATAATAAAAACGATTCCCTTTTGACGGAACATGAGAGCCGAAAAAAAGCATTTGCTCGCCGAGCGCCGCAGGTGGCGTGTTCGCAGCAAGGTGGCGGGAGCCCCGGAAAGGCCGAGGATGTCGGTCAAGTTTACCGGTGCGCACATCTACGTTCAGTTCATCGACGACGTGGGCGGGCATACGTTAGCCGCCGTGGGTACAAGGGACAAGGTTGCCTCGAAGGAGTCCCGCGGCGCCAACGTCGCCAATGCTATCATTACAGGCCGACGTGCTGCGGAGGCCGCTCGGTCCAGGGGGATCGAGCATGTGGTCTTTGACAGGGGTGCTGCCCGGTACCATGGCAAGGTCAAGGCGCTGGCGGATGCTGCGCGCGAGGGTGGTCTCAAATTCTGAACAGGAGGTTTATCGTGGCTGACGAAATTCAAAGCGTTGAGGCCCCATCGGCCGCAGCAGTTCAGGTCCCGGCCGTAGCTGCTGCTCCAGCAGCAGCCTTCGGCGGCGGGTATCGCGGTGAGCGTGGAGACCGAGGCGAGCGACGCGGTCGTCGGCGGTCCTCCGACCAAGACGGGGATCGTCGGGACGACGGCCTCGTCGAAAAAGTGATCTTTATCAACCGATCGGCAAAGGTTGTCAAAGGTGGTCGTCGCTTCAGCTTCAGCGCCTTGGTGGTTTCTGGAGACAAGCAGGGCCGGGTGGGCCTAGGCCTCGGGAAGGGCGGCGAGGTCGCGGACTGCATTAGGAAGGGGGGGGAGAACGCAAAGACGTCCTTGCATTCCATCAGCTTGGCGGCCAACACCATTCCTCATGAGGTGTACTCCGAGTTCGGTGGGGCCAAGGTTCTCTTGAAGCCCGCAAGCCCTGGGACCGGATTGATCTGCGGGAAGACTGTACGTGCCGTGGTTGAGTCTGCCGGCGTCCGTGATGTCCTCTCGAAGTCGTTGGGCTCGAAGAACGCCGCGAATGTAGCCAAGGCAACCTTGCAGGCGCTCCTCCGGCTGCGCACCCGCGAGAGTATCCTGCGAGCGCGTGGCCTCGAGCATCGAATCCAAAAGGCTTCCTAATACGATATGAGACTTCACGATCTAAAGCCCCGTCCCGGGGCAAAGCACCGCCGCAAGCGTTTGGGATCTGGCGAATCTAGCGGGCACGGTAAGACGTCTGGACGGGGTGGCAAGGGCCAGAGCGCCCGCTCGGGCAGCTCAATACGTATCGGGTTTGAGGGTGGTCAGATGCCCTTGATCCGGCGCATCCCAAAGCGTGGCTTCAACAATGCCGCGTTCGCGACACGCTACCTGCCCGTCAATCTATCCGACTTGAACGATTTCGAGGACGGTTCGATCGTCGATGCAGCTGCGCTCAGGGCCAAGGGCATCGCCAAGGGTGTTGGCATGGGCATCAAGGTCCTAGGACACGGGCAGCTCCTGCGGCGCCTGTCCGTGAAGGCAGCTGCCTTCAGCTCGAGCGCCAAGGAGGCCATTGAGAGACTCGGCGGCACTGCCGAGATCGCCTAAACGGAGAGCCCATGCTTCGACAGATCATTCAGACCTTTGCAAACTGTCTTCGGATCCCGGAGCTTCGGTCGCGCCTAATCTTCACGGGACTGATCCTGATCGTTGCACGGCTCATTTCATTGACTCCGATACCAGGCCTCGACGGAGCTGCCCTGAATGCGCACTTCGAGAGCACCAGCGGGCAAGGCGGCGTGGTAAGCTTTTACTCGCTCTTCACGGGCGGTGCACTTGAGAAGTGCGCGGTCGGCTCCCTGGGAATTTTTCCCTACATCTCGGCCACCATCGTCATCCAGTTGTTGACGGCCGTGCTTCCCGGCCTGGCCAAGCTTGCCCGGGAGGAGGGAGGCAGGGCGAAAATCATCGCCTATGGCAGATACCTAACGGTGCTTCTGTGCTTGGGGCAAGGGCTGGTCATGGCGATTGGTTGGGAGAACCCAAGAGAAGCCTTCAATTACGACGGCTCTGTTGTTCTGATTGAGAGCCGCTTTATCTACTTGTCCCAAACGGTCGTCATCCTGACCGCGGGCACTCTGTTGCTCATGTGGCTTGGCGAGCAGGTTTCGGAGAGGGGAATTGGCAATGGTGTGTCATTGATCATCACGATCAACATCCTGGCGAGGCTCCCCTTGGCGGTTTCATCTCTGTGGACTGGATTCTTTCCGCCAGACGGGGCTGCGGCCAAGTTCCGATGGCCGCACGCAATACTTCTGCTTGGACTGTTGGCAGTCGTGGTGGCTGGCGTCATATTGGTCACTCAGGGGCAGAGAAAGATCCCCGTCCAGCACGCCCAGCGAGCGGTGGGCCGAAAGGTATTTGCTGGCCAAACGTCTTACATGCCGCTGAAGGTGAATTACGCCGGGGTAATGCCGGTCATTTTTGCCCAAGCCATCCTCATGTTCCCAGGACTCCTTTTCGACAAGCTCGGCAGCTCCGCCCAAATCACATTTTTCAGCGAACTGGGGCGGCTCATGAAGCCGGAAAGCTGGTTCTACCTCGTGGCTGAGTCGCTCATGATCGTCTTCTTCAGCTACTTTTGGGTTGCCACGCAGTTCAACGAGCTCCAGATCGCAGACGATCTGAAAAAGAGTGGTGGATACATCTTGGGCGTGAGGCCTGGCGCTGCGACGAGTGACTTCCTCCATCGCGCGATGTCTCGGTTAACCTTGGCCGGCGCTGTCTTCCTTGCGGTACTCGCGGCAATCCCAGCGTTGATGAACATGTTCCTAAAGATTGACTTCAACGTTGCCACGTTTTTTGGCGGTACGTCCTTGCTGATCACCGTGGGTGTCCTCTTGGATACCTTGAGGCAGATGGAGTCGCACCTGTACCTTCGACAATACGACGGGTTCCTGAAAAAGGGCCGCGTGAAGGGGCGTTTCTAGGTTTTGTCCGTGTTCTTTGCAACCGATCCTGGGGTGCAGCGATGCATCCGAAGCACAGATGGCTAGGCCAGTTCCCAAGTCGGCGTCGGAGATTGATGCGATGCGGCTTGCGGGGCGGGCTGCCATGTCTGTTCTGCGCAAGGCGGCAAGCGCCGTCCAGCCGGGAGTCACGACGGGCGAGATTGATCGATGGATAGGGGAGTGGATTCGGGAGATGGGTGGCAGAAGTGCCTTCCTTGGATACCGTGGGTTCCCTGGCAACGCGTGTATCTCCGTCAATGAAGAGGTCATACACGGGATTGGGGGACCCCGAGTGCTTCGGCTGGGCGACTTGGTCAAGCTCGATGTCGGTGTGCGCTTGGGTGGTTTCGTGGGTGATGTAGCGATGACGGTGCCGTGCGGAGGGTGCAACCTTGGCGGGCAGCGCCTATTGGACGTTACCAAGCAGGCACTCCGCGAGGGCATTGCCCGGGTGAGGGCGGGCTGTACCACGATGGAGATTGGCCGCGCTGTCCAGAGCGTTGTGGAGGACTCCGGGTTGGGTGTGGTGCGTGAGTTTTGTGGGCATGGTGTTGGTCGGTCGGTACATGAGGAGCCTCAGGTTCCGAACTATGCTGACATCCGTGATTCGGTTCGGCTCAGGGCGGGAGTTACCATTGCCATCGAGCCGATGGTGACGGCGGGAAGTGGTGCGGTAAAAATACTGGGTGACGGCTGGACGGTGGTGACGCAGGATCGAGGGCTGGCGGCCCACTTCGAGCACACCGTGCTCGTGGTTGAGGGCGGAGCAGAGATTTTGACGGACGATGGATTAACGCCGCTTTACTGAGCGGTGCGGGTAGAAGGAAAAAGGAAGATGAAAGTGAGAGCGTCGGTAAAAAAGCTTTGCGAAAATTGCAAGATGGTGAGGCGCAAGGGCGTGATCCGGGTGATCTGCTCGAATGCCCGTCACAAGCAGCGCCAAGGTTAGGAAGGAATTGCCATGCCAAGAATTTTGGGTGTTGACATACCAGGCGAGAAGCGAGTGGACATCGCGCTTCGATACATTTATGGGATCGGTCCCGTAAACTCTCTGGAAGTGCTCGCAAGGGCGAACATTGACCCTTCGACCCGGGCCAAGAGCCTATCTGAGGCGCAACTTTCGCAGATTGTAAACGCAATTCAGGAGGGGCGATACGTCATCGAGGGCGATCTTCGGCGGGAGATCGGGATGAACCTAAAGCGACTCCAAGCGATCAAGTCCTACAGGGGCATTCGCCACCTTCGAAGCCTGCCGGTGCGCGGGCAACGGACACAAACGAATGCCCGGACCAGAAAGGGTCCCCGCAAGACGGTCGGTGTCCAGCGAAATCCCAACGCCAAGGCTGGCACGCACTAAACTCAACGCATTTTTTCCATGCCCGACGAAACCAAGCCCAACAACGCGGCACCTGCCCGGGATGCAGGGTCCGGAAACGAGAAGCCTACAAAGGCGCGCAAACAACCTGAGGGGAGTTCCGCTCCCCCGGCACCGGGTAGTGGAGCAGGTGCCGCCGAAGGTGGTGGGGCCGCCACGACCTCCCCGGCTCCGGCCGCAGCCCCCACGGCGGCGGAGCTCTTGGGTGACGACGCAAAGTCGCAGAAGATCATACGGGCCAAGGGTGCCAAGAACATCTCAGTGGGCGTGGCCAACATCTTGGCGACGTTCAACAACACCCAGGTGACGATCACGGACATGCAGGGCAATACCATTGGGTGGAGCACATCGGGTCGTGTGGGGTTCAAGGGGTCACGCAAGAGCACTGCCTATGCTGCGCAGCAGGCTGCCCAAGATGCAGCCCGCCAGGCCATGTCACACGGCATGCGGGAGGTTGAGGTGCGCGTTTGCGGTCCCGGTTCGGGTCGTGAGGCGGCGGTGCGTGCGCTTCAAAACATTGGGCTGGAGATTTCTGCCATCCGGGACACGACCCCGGTGCCCCACAACGGATGTCGTCCCCGCAAGAAGCGCCGCGTTTAGCACCCTTCAAATCTTCATATCATGGCACGTTACACTGGTCCTCGTGTTCGCATTAGCCGCAGGCTGGGCGTTCCCATCTTTGGGGCGTCTAAATACCTTGAACGCCGTCCACACCCGCCGGGCATGCACGGTCCGAAGTCGCGCCGGAAGAACAGCGACTACGCCGTAGGTCTTCTTGAGAAGCAGAAGCTACGCTACTTCTACGGCCTTCAGGAGCGTCAATTCCGCAATGTTTACGAGCGTGCCCTGCGGATGCGCGGAGTTACGGGCGAAAAGATGCTCCAGATCTTGGAGACTCGTCTCGACAACATTGTTTATCATTCTGGGCTTGGACTGACTCGTCCCGGGGCGCGTCAGTTTATCTCCCATGGCCATGTCAAGGTGAACGGGCGCAAGGTCAATATTCCGTCCTTTGCCGTGAAGGTTGGGGACATCATCGAGGTCAAGGACCACAAGACGTCCAAGTCCGCCGCGCAGAAGAGCTTGGAGGGTTCCACCGCGCGAGTCGTACCGGATTGGGTTGAAGTGGACCGGGAGAACCTCCGCGCACGTCTGCTTCGGGTGCCCGGACGCGATGAGATCAACCCAATCGCCAACGAGCAGGCGGTAGTTGAATTTTACTCCCGATAACGAGCAACCAATCCTTGGCTTGCCCAAGGAGGCAATTACATGGGCGTGTGTCGGCATCGGGAGGCGTGGCACATGCCAGGTTAAAATTGCAAGGAGAAGAAAAATGCCAGTTCGACTAGGACGGTTTGAATTGCCCAAGAGGCTGGTCAAGGACGAGTCGTCCGCGACCGACATGTACGCACGGTTCATCGCGGAGCCCTTCGAGACGGGCTACGGGCACACGATTGGCAACTCCCTTCGCCGGGTGTTGTTGTCCTCTCTGGAGGGGGCCTCGATCACCTCGATTAAAATTGATGGGGCGATGCATGAGTTCACTGCGGTGGACGGGGTGGTTGAGGATGTGACGGACATTGTCCTGAACCTGAAGCGGGTGAAATTCAAGTTGCACACGCGTGAGGTGCAGACGCTGTTGTTGTCGGTCAACAGGGAGGGCGCGGTGACTGCTTCGGACATCCAGCTAAACCAGAACGTGGAGTTGGTGAATCCTGGCCAGCACATTTGCACGCTAGACCGCAAGAAGAAGTTCGAGATTGAAATGGAGGTGCGGGTGGGGCGGGGATTTTGTCCTGGCGACGAGAACAAGAAGCCTGATCAGGCGATTGGCGTGATTGCAGTGGACTCCCTTTTCTCACCCGTGAGCCGGGTTCGGTATGCCGTTGAGGCGGCCCGTGTTGGCCAGCGCACGGACTACGACAAGTTGATCCTCGAGTTGTGGACGGACGGGAGGTTGTCGCCAGACGACGCATTGACGCAGGCCTCTGCCATCCTTCAGCATCACCTGGACGTCTTCGTTGGGTATGACAAGAACGCGATCGAGTTTGAGGAGGAGTCGAAGCCCCAGGATGATGACAAGGCGAAGTTGCGAAAGCTCCTGAACATGTCGGTAAACGAGATCGAGCTGAGCGTGCGTGCCGCGAACTGCCTAAACAACGCGAACATCACGACGGTGGGGCAGCTGGCGATGAAGACGGAGCAGGAGATGCTCAAGTACCGGAACTTTGGAAAGAAGTCGTTGAACGAGATCAAGGAGAAGCTGTCCGCCCTGAACCTGGCCTTGGGGATGACGTTCGAACAGGGGTTGCTCGAACCTCAGCCCGACCCGGCCGGAAAGCTATAAAACCATTTTCATTCCATGCGTCATCTTAAGCGCAACACAAAGTTCGGTCGCAATGGCGAGCACCGCAACGCGATGCTCACAAACCTTGCCGCCAGCATCATCAAACATCGTCGGGTTACGACAACCGTGACCAAGGCCAAAGTGGTCCGGCAGGTGATCGAGAAGCTCATCACGCTCGGGCGTCATGCCATCGGCGCATCACCCGAGCGGAACGTGTATCTTCGTCGTCTGGCTGCTGGGCGGTTGCGTCAGCAGCCTCGGTCCTTGTTCCGGGGTACGCCCACTGTGCGCGGCAAGGCGTTACGGGAGGCATGGCGCGAGCAGAACGACGTGGTGCACATCTTGTTTGACAAGATCGCACCGCAATTCAAAGACCGGGCAGGTGGTTACACACGGATTGTCAAGCTGGGGCAGCGCCAGGGGGATTCGGCCCAGCTTGCCATCATTGAGTTGGTGGAAGCGGCTTCCACCTCGTCTTCTACGGCTGGCGGGCCTGCGCTGATCGAAGGGGCGGCCCCGGCGGCGGCATCGTGATGTCTATCTAGAACGGGCGAGCTCTTGGCGCAGGCCAGCCTTCGGGCGGCCTTGCCGGCAGTTGAAGCTAGGGGCTGGTTCACCTTTGTTGGGGAAGCGGCCCCTTATGTTGTTGTCGGGGCCCGGAGGGCGCTGGTGGTACTGAGGAGGAGATGGCGAGCGTGGTCGGTTGCCGCGGATCCGCCACCGAGCATGCGGCCAAGCTCGGAGATGCGGCCTTGTTCATCCATTGGTTGGATTCGCGACTCTGTTCGACCGTCGTGAACCTCCTTGGTGACGACGTAATGGGCGTCTGCATGGGCGGCCACGGGCGCCAAGTGTGAGATGCAAAGGACTTGGTGGTCCTTGGCGATGCGCTTGAGGCTTCGTCCCACGGCGTGTGCCGTTTCGCCGCCCACGTTCGCATCCACCTCGTCGAAGAGCAGGACCGGAACGGAGTCCTCGTGGGCAAGGGCCGTTTTCAGGGCGAGCATGACGCGGGCGAGCTCGCCGCTCGAAGCGATGGAACGTAGGGGACGCGTGGGTTCTCCTGGGTTTGGCGCAAACAGGAATTCGCACTGGTCCATGCCCGAGGAGGTTGCGGTGGCTGGTGTGTCATGTCCGGGTGTCGGTTGAAGCGAGACCTCAAGGCCTGCCTGTTGGAAGCCAAGGGAGGCCATTTCGCGGATCGCGGCTCGTGCCAGCCGCGGGCCGAGGTTGACTCGTTGCTGTCGCAGTTGGACGCAGGCCTCTTGGATGCGGGACTCAACGGCTTCGATCTCATCTCGGATACCTGCGGCTTGCTCCTGGCGCCCATCGAGCCTTGAAAGGTCCTCACGTGCTTGGCGTGCATAGTTGAGGACCTCTTGGATCGTGTTGCCGTACTTGCGTCGGAGGGATTGCACGAGGTTCAGACGATCGGAGAGCGTTGCGAGGCGTTCTGGGTCCACATCGATCGTCCGAGCGTGCGACTCGATGGACTGCTGGAGGTCCCTGATGGACACGGTGGCCGCGTGGTGGGCCTCCGCGATGCTGGACGCGCGGGGGTCGAGACGGACGAGCTCGTGGATGCCGCGCCCGATGACGGCGAGGCGGCTCGACACCGAGTCATCCTCCTCCCCGAGGCCTGCGACAATGGACCGGGAAAGCTCGAGGATTCGCGCAGCATTACTGGCCCTCAAGTGCTCGTCGGCGAGGGCAGCGTCTTCATGGGCGTGGAGGCGGGCGGCCTCGATTTCGTGGATTTGATGGGCGAGGAGATCGTGTTGGCGTTCGGCGGATGCGTTGTCACCGAGGAGAGCCTCGAGATCCCTTCGACGGCGATCTCGGCGGAGAACGAGGGCGGACAGGCTTTGGCGCAGTGGGTGCAGGTTGCCGAAGGCGTCGAGGATGTCGAGTTGTCGTGCGGGTTGGAGGAGGGATTGGTGTTCATGGGGCCCGTGGAGGTCCACGAGGCATTGGCCGAGGGCGGACAACGTGGCGAGGGTCGTGGGTGAGCCGTTAACGAACTGCCGATTGACGCCGTTAGCCGCGATTGAGCGTCGGATGACCAGTGCTCCGGCCTCGCAGGGGTCGAGGCCTGCTGCGCTGAGGATGTCGTCCACGGCGGACTGGCAGCGGGAGGCATTAAAGACGGCCTCAATCGAGCAGAGGTCGGCGCCCGATCGGATGGCGGCGCGGTCGGCGCGCTGGCCGATGATGAGTTGGATGGCTCCGAGGATGACGGACTTGCCAGCCCCTGTTTCGCCCGTGAGGACGTTGAGGCCCGGATGAAGCTCCAGGGTGAGGTCTGGGACCAGGGCAAGGTTTCGGATGCGAAGCGTCGCGAGCATGAACCATGACCACCCTGCCGCCTTGGGCCGAAATGGGCAACGGCGGGGAAGGGGGAAGCGCCCTTGGTTGCCCGGGGCGTGGCCTTTGAGGGTTTGACAGGGGTCAGGCCGGTGTTTCCCAATGCCGTCCGATGAACGAACTAATGGGGCAGGTGGCCGTGGTAACCGGCGCTGGGCGTGGGATTGGGCGGGCGGTGGCCTTGCGATTGGCGGCGGCCGGGGCAGACGTTGCTTGCGTGTCGCGGACGGCGGAGAATGCGGGGAAGGTGGCCCAGGAGGTTCGCGAACTGGGGCGTCGGGCGTGGGCGTTGGGCGTGGACGTGGCGGACCCCGCTCGTGTGTCGGATGCGTGCGATTCCATCTTGAAGGATGCCGGGCGAGTGGACGTGCTGGTGAACAACGCAGGGGTCACGCGCGACGGGTTGTTGATGCGCATGAGCGAGGCGGATTGGGACGTGGTGCTGGACACGAACTTGCGGGGTGCATTCCTGACGACGAAGGCCTTCAGCCGGGCCTTTGCCCGCCAGCGTTCGGGCCGGATTGTCAACATTGCCTCGGTGATTGGTCTCATGGGCAATGCCGGGCAGTGCAACTACGCGGCGAGCAAGGCCGGGTTGATTGGCTTTACCAAGTCCGTGGCGCGGGAGTTGGGCGGGCGTGGCGTGACCTGCAACGCGATCGCGCCTGGGTTCATCGAGACGGACATGACGGCGGTTCTCAAGGAGGACGTGAGGGCCGCGTTGTTGGGACGGATCCCGTTGGGAGGGTTTGGAAAGGTGGAGGACATCGCGGAGGCGGTCCTGTTCCTTGCGGGGCCGGGTGGCCGTTACGTGACGGGACAGGTGATTGTGGTGGATGGCGGGATGGTGATGTGAGCATCGGGCGGTCGGGCGAGCCAGAAAGCAGGCTTGACGGCTTCCGGAGGCATCCCTAGACAGGCGGCGAAATTAACGAGCGAAGCATCATGGCTGAAAAAACAATCGAGGAGCGGATCACGGACATCATCGCTGAACGCCTTGAGTTGAAGGTTGACCAGATCAATCCGGCGGCCTCACTCCAGGAGGATCTTGGGGCGGACTCCTTGGATGCCGTCGAGCTCATCATGGCTCTCGAGGAGGAGTTTGGGATCGACATCCCGGACGCCCACGCCGAGGAACTGAAGACCGTTGGCGACGTGATTTCCTACATCCAAGACCTGCAGAAGAAGTAGTCCCGGCATGGGCATGGGGGCAGCCAATCCATGGCTGCCCTTTTCCTTTTGCCGGACGAAGCCGAGGAGCGCATGGGCAGCAATTGGTCCGACCGCAGGGTCGTAGTCACGGGCTTGGGGTGCGCGTCACCCTTGGGCAACGACGTCGCCACGTTGTGGGGCAACATCCTTGCTGGCCAATGCGGCGTGGATGCCGTGCGCCGCTTCGACGTGACGGGGTATGACTGCCGGATCGCCGCGGAGGTGCGCGGCCTGGATCCGGTGGCGGCGTTTCCGAACGCCAAGGAGGTACGCCGCACGGACCGTTTCACCCACTTTGGCGTCTATGCCGGTTGGAAGGCGTTGCTGGATTCCGGTCTGGACTTGTCCCGCGAGGACCTCGACCAGATCGGGGTGTACATCGGGTCGGGGATCGGCGGCCTTGAGACGACGGAGGAGCAGCACAAGGTATTGCTGGCGCGCGGTCCCGGGCGGGTGTCTCCGTTCATGATCCCGATGCTCATCCTCAACATGGCATCGGGATTGTTCGCGTTGTACCACAAGCTGCGCGGGCCGAACTTTGCCACCTGCTCCGCCTGTGCGACGGGGACGCATGCGTTGGGCGAGGCATGGGCCACGATCAAGCGCGGGGACGCTTCGGTGATGTTCGCGGGAGGCACGGAGGCTACGATCGTGCCACTGGGCATGAGCGGGTTTGCCGCGATGCGTGCCATGAGCACGCGCAACGACGAGCCGAAGAGGGCAAGCCGTCCCTTCGACCGGGACCGTGACGGGTTTGTGATGGGCGAAGGGGCGGCGGTGTTGGTGCTGGAGGAACTTTCCCACGCCAAGGCCCGTGGCGCCCGCATCTATTGCGAGTTGGCCGGGTACGGCAACACGTGCGATGCGAACCACATGACGTCGCCGGACCCCGAGGGTGCCGGGGCGGCTCGTGCCATCCAGATGGCGTTGCGTCATGCGGGGTTGCCGGCGGACTCCGTGGACTACGTCAACGCGCACGCGACCTCGACTCCGGCCGGCGACATGTGCGAGGTGCAGGCCATTCGGCGGGTGTTTGGCGACCATGCCCTTCGGTTGGCCGTCAGTTCGACGAAGGGTGCCACGGGTCACATGCTGGGCGCGGCGGGCGGAGTCGAGACGGTGATTTGCTGCAAGGCGATCGAGGCCCAGGTGGCCCCGCCCACCATCAACCTCGACAATGTCGATCCCGCGTGTCCGCTCAACTGCGTGCCCAACGTGCCCCAAGAACGGCGCATCGACGTCTTCGTGAAGAACTCGTTCGGTTTTGGCGGGCACAATGCCGTGCTGGTCGGGCGCCGGTTCAACGGCTAGGCGGCCTGGCCGTGTCCTCGGGCGGGCGCTTCACGGCGAGGCAGGTTTCCACGACCGAGCCAAACCCACGATGGCGACCACGCTCCATGCGATTCCGAGCCAACGTGCCGGTCCGTGGACGAAGACCACGGCGCCGTTGAAGCCCATGAAGAAAAACACGGCCCACCATAGGCGTCTCCACGGGGTCTTCAGGCGCGGCCATGCCCATGAGGCTGCCAGCCAGGCGAGCACGAAGGCGTAGTTCGCCCAGACGCCGCCCCCGGATCTCCAGCCGGTGACGGACTCGACCTGGCGAGCGGTTGCCTCGACGGCCGATGCATGGCTCCAGCCGTGCACTGCGGCAAAGGCCCACGCGACGTGGGCGACCATGGCAAGGCATCCCAAGCGCCATCCGAGCGCGGGCTGGGCAAACCACGGGGAGGCAGCACCCCACCCCAGCGCAAGCCATGCCAAGGGCTTCAACGCGCCGCGCCCTTCACCGACACGTCGAGGCAGACGGCCTCCTGGGTGCTGCGGGCGAACACGTGCCCTTCCGCGACCACGGGCGTGGTCCAGCACTTGCCCGGCAACACGTCGGCTCGCACCACCTCCTCGTAGCCCGATGGCGTCGCCTTGATCAGAACCAGTTCCCCTGCGTCCGACAACGCCAGCACGTGCCGGTCCACGGCGATCACGTGGCCCGGCCCGAACCCGGTCCTTTCCCACTTCACGTCGCCGGTGACGACGTCCACGCACTTGATGGGGCCGGTGCCGTACTCCTTGAACTGAAACATGCCGTAGAGGTGTCCGTCGTGGAGGACGGGGGTGGACCAGTGGTTCGCCAATGGCTTGTTGCCAGCCTTGCGGTAAATCTCGGTGGCCTTGAAGGCGGTGCCCTCACGACGGATGCGAACCGCCCCGGCGCCGACGCCGTAGCCTGCCGAGCAATAGACGACGTCGCCTGCGACCACCGGCGACGCAGCCGTCGAGATCGAGAACGGGAAGGCGTAGCGCCACAACTCGGCGCCGGTGCCCGGGTCCACGGCGAGGAGGCCGGACTTGAGGAAGAACACGGCCTGGCGCTTGCCGAGGATGTCGGCCACGACGGCGGTGGCGTGGGTGCAGGTTTCGTCGAAGGCCTTCCAGCGCGTGGCGCCGGTGACCGTGTCGAAGGCGATCAACGACTGGCCCGCTCCGCCGCCGGCGACGAGCACCACGTCGCCCTCGACGACGGGCGACTGGGCGTTTTGCCACGAGATGTTGCGTCCCGCGAACTCCTTCACGAGGTCGTGCTTCCAGACCTCGGCCCCGGTCTTCGCGTCGAAGCATTGCAATACCAGCTTGGCCGAGAACGTGTACAAGCGTCCGCCTGCGAAGGCCGGCGTCGAGCGCGGCCCGTCGCCGCCGTCGTTCCCGGGCGCGCCGGCCTGGCCACCGTCGCCAGTCTTGAGCGTGCCGAGGGGACGCGCCCAGAGCTCCTTGCCGGTTGCGGCGTCTCGGACGACGGCGGCCTCCTGGTCGGCGCCCCCGAAGTCCCGCAACTCCAGGCAGGCCGCGCGGCCATCGGCGACCACGATGGAGCTGAATCCACCCCGGCTTGGCACGCGCCACAGGACCTTCGGGCCGCCTTCGGGCCATGAACGCGCGATCTTCTCCGGCGAATGGCCGTTGCCGGAGGGGCCGCGATATGAGGGCCAGTCCGCCGCCATGCACGCCGCCGCCCCGAGAGCCAACCCTGCGAAACCTGATGTCGTCATGGGCGCATCGTGTTGCGTGCCCGGTGCAAGGTTCAATCGCGAAGTCTTCGGGCGGATTCGTGCTTGCTGGGGAAGGGCGGGTCGCATGGAAGATCGATGATGGAATGAGCAAGCCTCCCGCCAGTGATTCCGTCCTCTCCCGTGGCACGATTCTGCGCGCGTTTTCTGCGTTGTCCGACGCCTTGGGACGACGCCGCAGGACGGGCGGGGTGCGCTACCTGCGTCGCCCGTGGTTTGCCTCGCCGAGGGCGTGGATTCGGGCCGTGTGGATCCACGAGAGCCCGTCGGCGTTTCGTTCGCGCCACGTGTCCGCGAGCGAGAACGCTTTGTCCCGTGCCTGAACGTGCGTCGCATCCCCCGCATCCTTTTGGAAACAACATGAAGCCTTCTCGATGTTCCGTGCTGATGGTGTTGTTGGCGTGGATGGCCGCCCGGTTGGGCGCCGCCCCGGCGATTCCCGTGCCGGGCCACGAGGCGGCGGTGCGGGCGGTGAACGAGTTCGGGCTGGGATTGCACCGCGCGTTGGTGGCGTCGGGGGCGGGGTCGAACCTGCTCACGTCCCCCCTTTCCGTGGCCAGCTCGCTGGCCATGACGCACGCGGGGGCGGATGGCGCGACCTTGGCGGAGTTGTCGGGCGTGCTCCGCCTGGCGGGTCCGCAGCGCGAGGCGCAGGAGTCGTTCCGGCACCTGGGCCACCTCCTGCGCGAGGCCGCGCCCAGCAACGGGCCGGTCGCGCTGAACGTGGCGCAACGACTGTTTGGGGCGCGCGCCACGACCTTCGACAAGGGGTTCCTGAACCTGATGGTGATGGTCTATCGCTCGCCGTTGGAACGCCTGGACTTCGGCAAGCCCGTGCCCTCCGCCGCGCGCATCAACGCATGGGTGGCGTCGGAGACGAAGGGACGCATCCGCGACCTGATTTCGCCGTCGTTGCTTTCCGCGGACACGCGGTTGGTGCTGGTGAACGCGCTGCACTTCAAGGCCCCGTGGAACGACCCGTTCGCGCCGACGTCGGCGCGGCCAGAGCCTTTCCACGTCGGGCCTGGCAAGCTGGTCCGCGTGCCCATGCTTTCCCAAAAGACGCGGTGCGGGCTGAAGGACATGGGGGGCTACCAGGCGGTGTCGATCCCGTATGCGGGCGGCCGCTTCGACTACGTGGCGTTGGTGCCGGACGCCGTGGACGGGCTGGCGCGCATGGAGGCGGGCCTGGGTTCTGGACTTTGGCCCGCGCTTCGCGACCTGCCGCAGCGCGAGGTGGAGCTGCACCTCCCCAAGCTCCGGCTGGAGCCGCCCCCGGTGAGGCTGGGGGCCGCGTTGCGGTCCATGGGACTGCGCGGCGCGTTCAACGAGCCTCCAGGTTCCGCCAACTTTGGGCGCATGGTCCGGCCACCCGAGCCCATGCCGTGGCTCTCGGAGGTCGTTCACAAGACGTTCCTTGAGCTGGACGAGTCCGGGACGGAGGCGGCTGCGGCGACGGGTTCGATCATGGTGGTGACGTCGGCCCCGGCTCCGGGCGCCGTGCCGAAGGTCGTGCGCGTGGATCGGCCGTTCCTGTTCCTGGTTCGCGAGAAGGTGTCGGGCGTGGTGTTGTTCCTGGGGCGCGTCACCAGGCCGTGAAGGTCTTGCAATGGGAGTCGCCGTCCGGGGCGGGCTTGTCCCGGGGCGGCGGCTTCGGCCGACCCGTTGTTTGCCCATTTCGGGTGCTTCGATAGGGTGGCGATGCATGCGCCGCACTCGAATCATCGCCACGCTGGGGCCCGCGACGGACACTCCGGAACGCCTTGGGGCACTCATGGACGCTGGGGTCAACGTGTTCCGGCTCAACATGAGCCACGCCAAGCACGACTGGGTGCGGCGCGTCGTGGCCGACATCCGGGCGCTGGCACGGTCACGGCAGGTGTTCCCGGGCATCCTGATGGACTTGCAGGGCCCGTCCATTCGCACGGGCGACGTCCCGGCGCCGATTGCGCTGCGCGTGGGCGACCGGTTCCACTTCATGGTGCGCGGGGCGAAGCCTCCTGCGGGGGAGTTGGGGACGACGGTCAACTACGAGGGCTTGGTGTCCGACGTCCGGGCGGGCGACACGCTGGTGGTGGACAACGGGGACATGAAGATGCGCGTGGTCGAGGTCACGACGGCCGGGGTGGCGTGTGAGGTCTTGACGGAGGGCAGCCTTGGATCGCGGAGGCACATCAACCTGCCGGGGGTGCGCGTCTCCTTGCCGGCGTTGACGGACAAGGACCGCGGCGACGTGGCCCTGGGCTTGGAGGCGGGCGTGGACTTCATTGCGTTGTCGTTCGTTCGGGAGCCGTCGGACATTGCCGTGCTAAGGGATTGCCTCAAGGGCCGCGCCCGTCCGCCGCTGGTCGTGGCCAAGATCGAGCACCAGTTTGCCGTGGACCACTTCGATGCGATCGCGCGGGAGTCGGACGTGATCATGGTGGCGCGCGGGGACCTCGGGATTGAGTGCCCCTACGAGGAATTGCCCATCATCCAGCGCCGCATCGTGAAGGCGTGCGCGCGGATGGGACGGCCGGTGATCGTGGCGACGCACATGCTCGAAAGCATGATCCAAAGCCCGTTGCCGACGCGCGCGGAGATCACGGACGTGGCCAACGCGGTGTTCGAGCAGGCCGACGCCATCATGCTGAGCGGCGAGACGACGGTAGGACGGCATCCCTTGGCGTGCGTGGAGGTCATGGACCGGATTGCGCGGCGGATCGAGCGCAGCGGCGGCGCCAACTACCACGCGGAGGCCGAGCTGACGCAACCCCGGCAAAAGTTGGTCAAGAGCGCCGTCCTGCTGGCGGACGAGCTGCACTCGACGGCCTTGGTGACGTTCACGCGGTCGGGCCAGTTGCCGCGGTTCGCCGCCTCGTTGCGGCCCCGGACGGCGTCCATCCATGCGTTTTGCGACTCGGAGGCGTTGGCGGCCCAGTTGTCCATCCTGAGGGGCGTGACGGCGACGGTGCTGCCGTCGTGCACGGACGATCCCGAGGGGTCCATCGAGGGCGCGGTCCAACGACTCAAGGTATGCGGCGCGGTGAAGGCCGGGGACTCGGTCGTGGTCTTGGTCCCGCACGCCAACACGCAGGACCGGCAGGTGGACTCGATCAAGATGCACGTGGCGTGAGGGGGGGAGGACACACGGAGGCGGTGCGAGGCACCCGGCGCGACCCGATGGAACCGGCCCGGTCCAGCGTGCCCGACGGGCCAAGGCACAAAAGCCCAATGCCAAGCGACGGGGCGGCCCGTACATTCCAGTTCGCAGGCTCATTCGAGCGGGACGAGGCCGTCGGCCATGGGACGGCCGAGACGTCTGGGTAGGTCCCTGGATTCTGACATGGGCTGTTGGACGAGTGCACTCACGTGTCGTCCCCATGATCCCCACCCCGCGTTGCCTCGCCCTCGTCCGTTGAGCGGACGGGCTTCACCGGCCTCCATCCGCGGCTGCGCTACGGTCCCTAGCCCCGAGCCAGCAGCCATGCATCCCTCGCTGGCGAGGGGCCCTGGCCTCGGCAACCGCGACGTCAGGAGCGCATCCGCCCGCCTCCGTTTTGGCTAGGAAACATGGGGGCTTCGATGCCTTCGCTGGGCGACGCCCGGCCATGGTGGCATGCGGCGTGGATCTGGGTGAACCTAGAAACGGCAGTCGAAGAGGATTTCAAAACGAGGAAAGGGCCCTC
>CAYSGH010000055.1:0-29827 GCA_964430505.1 uncultured Akkermansia sp.
ACATTTGAGGCGTCGCCTGTGCGGGCGGTTCGCGTGCGTCACGCGCGTCGCGGCGAGGCCGTTTCCTCCGCGTTCTGGCACCCCTGCCGGGGTGCGTGTCGTGAGGGGGGCGATGGGTTCCGGTGGTGTCGCTTCGCTCAACCACCGGCTACACTCAGGCATCCCTCCGGGATGCGTGCAGGGCTCGGGTCCTGTGTGCATCGCCGGACCGAGGCAGATGGTAGAACGAGGCCGTAGGCCGGGTCCCCTGACCCGGCGCACCGGGCACGAGGCATCGCCACCGCCGCGTGAGGGCACGCGGCCTACAGAGGGGGGGCTTCGCACAGCGCCGGGACGGCGCTGCCACATGATTGGGGGCGGGCGCGGGACGGTGGATGCCGGAGGCATCCGAGCGTGTAGCCGGTGGTTGAGCGAAGCGACACCACCGGTTGGCGGTCGCCAAAAACCCCATGCATCCCGGCAGGGATGCCAGCGCCGTCGCGTGCATCGTCTCTGTGTTTGGGATGGCCGGGGGCGATGGGGTGGACGAGATGCGGTGGGTCGTGGCCTGGGATGGTGTGGTTCGGATCGTTGGGATTTATGGGTTGGCTTCGCGTCTTGGCGTCTTGGCGAGACCGTTTCCTCCTCGTTCTGGCACCCCTGCCGGGGTGCGTGTCGTGAGGGGGGCGATGGGTTCCGGTGGTGTCGCTTCGCTCAACCACCGGCTACATTCTTGCATCCCTACGGGATGCGTGCGGGGCGCGCGCCGGATTGAATTCGGGAGGTCGTCGAGAGGATGCCGGGCGCACAGGGGCGCGGCACGGTGGATGCCGGAGGCATCCTTCGGATCACCGAAGGCGGGCGGTTGCCTCATGCGTCGTTTGCTCCCGGTGCCAGCCCCCGACCAGTGCCTCGTATTTTAGGCGGGCCTTCGCCGTGGTCATCGAATCTGGACCCGGACGGATCGGTGCATGACCCAGCGCCATGCGAACAGGGCAGGAACCGCGTGGGTTCGGGTGGGTCTCGGTACCGATTCGATGGGTCCTTGTGAGCGGGTTTCGGCGGAAGGCGGCGGACGATTGAATCCGTGTCGGGTCAAAGGCTAGCCGCCTCATCCACCCGCGGGTTCTCGAAGGCGCTCGCATACGCGGAGATGGTTCCGGCGGACAGACGAAGGCGTCGGGCGCTCCGACGCCATTGCCGGACCACGGCGAGGACCTCGCGAAGGATGGCCCGGGCGTCGGCAGCGCGAAGGCCAAAGCGGGGCGCGGCATCAAGGGCAACGGCCACGCTCGATTCTTCCTGTCGTTCGGTGACGGGGGTTTTCGGAGTTTGGCTTCGCTCGATTTCTGGAACCGGGTTGAGGTCGTAGGCGGGCGAGAGGGACCAGTGGCCGGGCGCGTGCATCAGGAACCCATGATTGCGGAGGTGGTCGTCGTGGTTGCTGGCGAGGAGGGAGAAGATCAGGCGACGCCACAACTCGCGAAGATCCTCCCGGACGGTGGCGCCGGACTGACGGATGCCGTCGGCGAGCAGGGTATATGAGCCCGTCTCGCCGGGGGCGAGCCCGAGGAGGCTGTGGGCGGAGAGGAACGGAATGCGCCGAGTGCCATTGCGGTCGAAACGGGTGATGACGGAGACGCCCCGGCCGTGGACCCGGACGAGTTGATGTTCAGGCACGCGGATGCCCGCCTCCCGGGCCAGACCGAGGGCCAGCACCTCGCCGGCGGCGATGTCCCGGGTGTCGTCGGGCTTGGGGAACTTGGCGATGGCGAGCTGGCCGTCCGGGAGCGCCACCACCGACTTGGGGCGCGCGCCGCCCAGCGGCGAGCCGGCACCCAGCAGGAAGCGAAGGTCCTGGACGGTTTCCGTTTCCGCGTGGACGGCGTCGGTGGCGTTCAGGAGGTCAGCCAACTGAACCACGGGGGGAACCCTGCCGGAGCTGGTGGCGAGGAACGGCCCTTCGGGACTGGTCCGGAAGCGAAGGGCCCCGATGCGGGTGGAATCCTCGAGGGCCAAAACGTAGTCGAGATCCCGGTAAGGCTTGGCATCGAGGACGTGCCTGCGAACCGCCCGCTCGATGAGCACACGGCCCCAACGATCCGGACCGCAGTCCTGGAGGGCTCCGAACAGCATCGGGCTGTGATGCGGGCCGGCCCGGAGCGGCAGGCTGGTGGGATCGATGGCGAAGGCCTTCGGTTGATGGAGCCAAGCGGGGTGGTACTCGAAGGTGACCGTCGTGCCCCGGGCAGCCGGGCGCAGCATTCCCACTTGCCTCGTCTCTCCGTCCCAGTCGATGTGGACCTCGATGCTCATGCCTTCTTTCGGCGGATGCGCTTGGGCAGCCGTGCCTCGTCGAGATCGAAGGCGAGCGTGTCCTGGGTGGGCGCGGCGAGTTGGGCGAGGCGTTCGTGGAGCTGGAGCACGAAGGTGGCGCTGGCGAAGGCTCCCAGCGACACGGCGGGATCGCCCTTCTCCAGGCGCCAGAGGGTGCGGCGGCTGATGAAGAGCCGGTCGGCCATGTCCGCCGTGGAGATGCCGCGCCGGCGCCGCGCGAGGGCGAGATCGTGCCCGAGCTGACGCAGGGCTCGGACGACGGGCAAGGGCAGGGAGGACATTTCAGGCACGGGTTTAGCGTATCGTAAAAGGATCTCTACGTTCAATCGCGTGTTCCATACGATACGCAAAGGCCTGTGACGGGGCTTGCCGTGCATGGGACTGGAAGGCGTCCTGCGGCCCTCGCAGCCGTCGTTGCCGGATCCATTCGAGAGTGGGTTGGGCCCGTTGGGACCTTGGGTTTTGGGGTCGGGTTCGCGTCTAGGCGTGACCTTTTCCGGCGTGGTTCTGGCACCCCTGCCGGGGTGCGTGTCGTGAGGGGGGCGATGGGTTCCGGTGGTGTCGCTTCGCTCAACCACCGGCTACAATCTGGCATCCCTACGGGATGCGTGCGGGGCTTGGGTCCTGTGTGTATCGCCGGACGGAGGAAGATGGTAGAACGAGGGTGTAGGCCGGGTCCCCTGACCCGGCGCACCGGGCATGCGGGATCGCCATCGCCGCGTGAGGGCACGCGGCCTACAGACGGACCCACTGCCGTTTCTAGGCTCACCTGCCCGTCGCAGGCATTCAGCGATGAGGACGGTGCCTTGGCTGGGTGCCACGCAACGGGGCCCGGCAGCAGGCCCTATCAGCTCGCCCGTATCCGCGCCACTGCGTCGCGCACCCAGCCCTCGGAGGGCAGGAGGTACGGGCGGAACGTCTCGATGCGTCCCTCGCGGTCGTTGTAAAGGAGGGCGCCGTGCAGGCCGAGGGCGGACGCCACGGGTTGGTCGCACAGGCTGGAGGAATCGCCCGCGCTCATTTGCAGCAGCACGCGCGACTCGAACTCCGACAGCCCCTTCCGGCCCAGGTATCGGCTGACGTTGTTGTACGAGTCCACCGATGCCAGCACGTGGATGCCCTGGGCGGGTCCGTCCGCAGCCAACGCCAGGAACGGGCCCGATGCGTTCGCCATGGGGTCGGCAGGCTCGGACGAAAACGCGAAGGAGTCGTCGGGCTTGAGCTTCTTGCAGAGCTGCAACCCAAGGATGACGAGGAAGACGGAGGGGCGTTCGATGGAACCGGCGCGCTCGCGCTCCTCGCGCTCGGCAGCAAGGGCGTGGATGACGCGGGGAACGTCGCCGGGGAGGACGCGCTCGACGGCGTGGGGCAGGGATTGCTGGAGCGCCTTGGCCATGGCCCCGCGGGGTTCGGAGTCCGTTGCCCCATCGACCAGGACAAAGCGTGCGGAACCGTGCGGATGCTGGGCCGCGAGGGAAAGCACGGCGGAGAGGAGGATGGAGGCGGTGGCGTCGTCGCGTTGTCCCACGACCAGGAGGTTCGAGCCGCCGGCGCGCGTGAACACGGCGGCGGTGGGGCCCTTGATGGAGTTGGGAGCGCCCAGCCATGCGGAGGCCTGGACAGGCGGAGCCACGGGGCGCGACGCCAGCGCGGCCTGGAGATCAAGATTGTCCTCGATGTGGGCCGGGGCGCTGCCCTCGAAGACGACCGGGGTGCGCCCGGCCCATGGCGAGGCGGCGGTCCGGGTGGCCAGCGTGGCCAGCAGGCGGTCGCGTTCCTCGTCCGGCAGCCAGACGGCCTGGAAGGGGCTGTTGGCCTCCACCGCGCCGGCGGCGTCGTTGTAGATGCCCTCGCCGGGCCGCGAGAGCAGGCGCGGCGCGGCGTTGTCGTCGCCCATGATGAGGTAGGCGTCGGCCTCGTCGCATTGGAAGGCGATGCGCACGGCCATCTGGCCGAGCGTTGCTCGTGCCAGGGCGTAGGTGCCGCCCAGCGTCTGCGACGCCAGGATGACGTGGACGCCAAAGGCACGGCCCTGGCGCACGATGCGGTCGAGGAGCACGGCCGCGCCCTGCGAGATGCGGTCCTCCTGGACGAAGTATTCCTGGAACTCGTCCACGACGAGCAGGCAGCGCGGCATGGGCTCGCGGCCGCCCGCCGCGCGGTACCCGGCGACGTCCTGGACGCCCGCCGCGCGGAACAGCTCGCCGCGGCGTCGCAGCTCGCCGTCGAGGCGCTCGAGGACGCTCAGGCCGAACTCGCGGTCGCTCTCGATGGCGACGACGCGCGCGTGGGGAAGGCGGGCGGTGGCGTAGGCCTTGAACTCCACGCCCTTCTTGAAGTCCACGAGGTAGAACTCGATCTCCGCCGGGCTGCACCACAACGCGAGGTTGGTGACGATGACGTGGAGCAGGTTGGACTTGCCCGAGCCCGTCTTGCCCGAGATGAGGGCGTGCTGCCGCGTGCCGCGCCCGAGGGACAGGCATTGCAGCTTGGCCGCGCCCGTGCGCCCGATCGGCACGCGGATCTCCTCCGCCGTGCTGGTCCGCCATGCGGCCGTGGCATCGGGCGCAACCACATCAAACGGCACCTCCACGCGGTTGGCGTCGCGGCTTGCCCCGCCGATGCGCCGCAGGATCTCCGTGGCGAGGGCGGGGGCCGGTGGCGCATCCAGCGTCAGGCGCACCCCGGGACCCAGGGAGGGCAGGGTGTCGAAGCCCGTCGGGCCGCGCACGACATGCACGCCGGCCGTGCGCAGGTCGTCCGCCGTGAAGCCGGCCGGCACCGGGTGCCGCCGGTCCCAATGCAGCAGCGTGAGGATGCCGCAGCGCGCCCCGTTGGCGGCAATGTTGAGGAGCCGTCTCGCGGCCGAGTCGCTGAAGTGCACCGGGAAGCCCGACACCACCAAAAGGTGGTGGTGCTCCGCCGTGCTCCCCGCCTTGGCGTTGTAGTCGAGCAACGTGGCGAACTCGTTCCGCAGGTACATCTGGATGACCTTTTCCAGGTGGGCCGTGAGCTCGCCCAGCCGGGCGTCGATCTCCGCCGCCTCCGTCCAGATGCGCTGGCCGGACCCTCCCTGCGAGCCATCGAAGTCCGACAGGTGCATCAACGACGAGAACGCCCGTCCCAACCCCACCGGGTCGAGGATGGTCAGCTTCAGCCGCCCCGGGGGCATCTGGCATAGCAACCGGAACGCCGCGTTGGCCAAGGCCGCCTCCGCCTCGGAAGCGCCCGCTTTTTCTGTTTCCACGACCAGCGCCCCCTCTGCTGGGTAGGCGAGCCCGTAGGGCAGCCTTGCTTGCATTGGGCCGGGGAAGGCGAGGCGCCGGTCGGACGGCCATGTGGGCACGATGCGCGCCAGGTCCACGTCCACGTGGCCCAGGCGCGGCGCTTGAGCGAACGCCGTTGGCGGACGCCAATCTCCCCAGGCGGGCGCGTCCCATGCGGGTTGCCCGGCGTCGGCGAGCGCGGCCCAAGACCCGATGCGACGGGCGACCTCGCCGAGCCCACGCTGGGCGTCGGCCTCGATCCGGGACCATTGGGAGGCGAGATCGGCCTCGACGCGTGCGGCTTCGTCGCGGGCTTGGGCGTCGGCAACGGAACCCTCGCTGCCCAGCCGGGCCTCCAGCTCGTCGGCCTCGCGCTGGTGTCGCGTGGCCATGCGGGCACGGGCGGCCTCGTGCTGGCGTTCGTGGGTTGCGCGGGCCCGCGTGGACTTGCGTGCGATGACCTCGACGGCGGCTTGGCGGGCGCGTTCGACCTCGATTTCGTGCTGGTGCCAGCGGGTTCGTATGTCCTCCAGCGTGGCGGTGCGGGCGGCGTCGGCCGCCGCCGAGGCGTCGCGGTGGCGTGCGGAGGCCAACTCGGTGCAGGCGGCCAGCGCCTGGCGCGCCTCCGCCAACGATTGCGCGGCGCGCCGTGCCAGGCCTGCGACGGCGGCACGTGCGAGCCAACGAACCAGCAGGAACACGACGAACAGTCCGGCCGCCCCCGCTGCGGCCACCGGCCATTCGACGGCGGGCCGGCCCAGCCTGGGCAGCCACAACGCCGACGCGACCCCGCCCAAGGCCACGACGGAGCCCACGAGCCATGGAGGCAACCACCGGAACAGCAAGGCCACTGGATGCCGCCGCGCCTCGCGTGCGTGGCCGAGGGCGGCCTTCGTGGTGGCCTCCGCCAAGGCCAGCAGCCCCTCTTCGCCCAACGTGGCGTCCACGGCGACGTGGACGCCGTTGCCCTGCATTCGCCGACGCAGGCCCCGCCACCCGGCGAACGCCGAGGCGAGCGATGCCTCGGCGGCATGGAATGCCTCGGACCCCTGCCGGATGGCCTCCGTGGTGCGCGCATAGGCCTCGTTGGCAGACTCGACGGCGGCGGCGTGGTGCCGGTCCGCGTCGAGGGTTCCCTTCTGGAACCCGAAGACGGCCCGGCCGTCCTGCTGCTCGATGCGTTGGCTGGCCTTGCTGCGGCACGCGTGCTGGGCGCGCTGGATCCACTCGGATCGCGCGACATGACGCCGGTCCCGGTGCGCGGCCTCTTCCTGATGCCGTTGCGCGAGGTCGGCGCGGGCGAGTCGGACATCCTCGGAGGAACGAGTCCGGGATTGCTCGGCGATGCGGGCGGCCTGGGCGCGGCGACGGGCGGCCTCGCGTTGCCATTGCTGCTCGCGTGCAAGCAGGTCCGACGCGAGCCGTCGCGCCTCGGCCAGCGTGGAGGCGAGGTCCTCGGTCGTGGGCAGGCTATTCACATTCCTCCTTCACCTTGCGCATGAGGGCGTCGAGGCCGTCCATCGCCACGAGCGTCTTTTCCACCTCGGCGGCCAGCTCGACCATGTAGCGCTCATGAAACTCCTGGGACTTGGCGTCGGACCAGGTGGCCCGGGTCTCCTCCCAGGCTGCATGGAGCTGCTTGTGAAGCCCGGAAAGGCGGGCCTTGGTGGCGAGGACGCTCATGATGCGGGGGAGGGGAGGATGGGGGCCTCGATGGGCTCCGGCTTGGGCTCGGGGCCGTGGCTGGGGTCCGGCGAAACTGGGGCGGCGGGGGCGTCGGGTGAAGCTTCTTGCGACGGCGAGGTGGCCCGGGCGGGCTGGAACCGTCCGGAGTAGGCCTCGAGGGCGACGAGCGATTGGTCGAGCGCGTGGACGGCCCGCGCCATGTCCACGGAGAGGACGGCCTGCAGTCGTTCGACCTGCTTGAGCAGGGGAAGGCTGGTGTTCTGGAACGTTCGGCCCCACTTGCGGACCTTTTCGAGTTTCGCAGCGGCCTCCTCGACGGACTGCTGGGCGCGGCGGACCTGCATTTGGTGCCATCCGCCGGGGCCGCGTTGGGAGGCAAGGGCGTCGGTGAATGCCGCCTCGCGTGCCTCCTCCAGGCGCCGTTGCCGGCGGTTTGCCTCGGCCTCCCAATGGCGGCGGCGGTCGTGCTCGAGCCAGGATTGTTGTCGTCCCGCCTCGACGGAGCATTCCTCGACGGCGGCCCGTGCCCCGGCGAGGAAGGTGACGAGGGCGGCACGAAATCGGGCGAGGTCGTCGATGGACCGGACGTGGGCTTGCTCGGCCATGGGGTGCTACCGCTGCTTGAGGTATTCCTCGATGTGCTGGGCCTTGCGGAGGAGGAAGGGCGCCTGCTGCTGGGAGGCCTCGACGAACTTGCGGAGCGACTTGGTGACCTGCTGGAACTCCTCGGCGAACTTCTCGTGCTCCTGGTCCCGCCAGGTGTCGCCCAGCGCCGTGAAGCGCGCCTGCAACGCGCCCAGGCGCGCCAGAAGGTCGGCGTTGAACCGGTTCAACTCCTCCGCGAAGCGGCGGACCTTTTCGGGATCGATGACGGCGTGGGACATGACGTTCTGCGGTCGGTGTGGCAGGAAGCGTGCCGAAGCCCGGCCCGAGTTTCCATGGCCAATGCGGGAATCACGGCGTCGGCCGCCCAGGAACCGCGTCGTCGCCAGCGAGACCACACCCGTTCGGATTGCCTCGCGGGTTCCCGTGGCGGGGCGGGGAAGGGGTGCACGCCCGAGGCCATGGCTCGGGTTCGGGCGTCCGTCACGGCCGTGACAGCCGGAACTCCGCCGCCCGTTCACGGGGCGTGGCGGGGGCGATGCCCTTGAGCCCCATCAGGCGCGTGCGCGCCTGTTGCGTGAGCGATGCCAGCTTCTCCTTCAGCTCCGTCCGTTCCTTTTCCAGCGCGCGCACCTTTGCCTCCAGCGACTTCGCGGCCTCGGGATCGGCCTTGGGCCTCGCCCGGATCGTGGCGGATGCCTCCGCCAGCCGTCGCTCCAGCACCGTCTTCTCCTGCTGGAGTCGCTTGCGGAGGGCGGACTCCTGCGCGAGCGCGGATTGCAGCTCGGTCTCCCTTGATGCCGAGAGCTTGAGCGTCTCCTGCAAGCGTGCCACCTCCGCGCGTGCCGCCGCCGCCTGCGTGAGCGACTCGGGCGATGGCGTCGCCCCGGGCGCCGAATCGGCCGTGGCCGCCTTCACCCGTTCCTCGGCCGCCTTCAGCGCCGCCTCGGCTTGGGCGCGCTCGGACTTCTCCGCCGCCAGGGCGGTCTTCAAGGTTTCCAGCGCCTCGGCATCGGCCTCCGTCCGTGCCGTCAACGCCGACACGCGCTCGGCCAGCGACTTGTTCTCCGTCTCCAGCCCTCCTCGGGCCTTCCGCTCCTTTTCCAGTTCCTGCACGAGGGTGTCGGCCTTCAGCAGGTTGCGGTCGGCATCCGCCCGGGCGACGGCGAGGTCCGACTGGAGCTTGGCGATGCGCACGATGCCCTCCTCGGCCTGGCGTGCCTTCAGTTCCTCGACCTGCTTCTCCAGGGCGGACTTCTCGGAGGCGAGCTTGTCGTTCCGAGACCGCAGGTCCGCGAGGTCTGCCCCGAGTCGCGACAGCTTCCCGGACAGCTCGGCCACCTGCCGGCCCTTGTCCGTGTCCGAGCGCAGGTCCGTCACCTGTTTCTTGAGGGTTTGGTTTTCCAGCCTCAAGGGGCGGACGGTGTCGTCCTGCAGTCGCGCGAGGCGCGCCTCCACGTCGGCGCGTTCCTTGGCGATGCGCTCGGCGGACCTCCTCTGGTCCTCGAGCTGGCGCCGGGTCTCGGCGAGCGCCTTGCTGGCCTCCTCCGCGACGACCTTGTCCACGAGGTTGCGGCGCTCGCGTTCCTGGGCCTCGAGCCGTGCCACCAGCGTCTTGTTCGTGGACTGGAGCGACGCGATCCGGTCCACGGCGTCCTGCAGCTCCCGGGGGTCCACCGGCGCCGGCTGCGCGGCCAGCGCCTCGCGAAGCTTGGCTTCGAGGCCTTGCTTCTCGGTGGCCAGTTGCTGGATCCGCGAGTTCAACGAGTTGAACTGCTCCAGGACCTCCGACGACGGGGCGCCGGGCGAGGGGAGCACGGCCTTCGTGCCCGGCCCGGCCGCCGGTGCGTTCGTGCCACGGTCGGCGGCGGGACCAGGAGCCTTGCTGGCGGCGTCCTTCAACCCTTCCAGCTTCTCCGCGCAATACCGGATTCGGTAGGTGACCACCCGGTCGTTCCAGGACGGGTTCGAGCGCTGCAACGCCCGCAGCGTCTTTTCCGCCTCCGTGTACAGCAACGAAGCCTCCCGGGGGTCACGGCTCTTGTCCGCTTGCTGGATCAGGTTGTACGCCACGATGAACTGGTCGTCCGGCCCCAATGCGCGAACGCCAAGGCACGCCAACCCGATCCACGCCATGATCCATACCCGCCTGAGCATGGTGCAGGGTGGCCACGTCCACCGGGGTCCTTTCAACATCGAATCCTACGGTCACCCCCGCCCGTGCATCGACGTGCGTCACCACGTTGCGCCAAGGCCTTCCACGCGGGGATCCGATGCCGCCTCGAGCCCCCCGCCCGAGCCCCGTCCCACCGCTTGGGTCGCTCCCAGCTCGTCCACCCATTGCACCCGATGCCCGCGCCTGCGCAACGCCGTGGCCATGCCCTCGCCCCAGCGCCGCTCCAGCACCACCTCGTCCGGCCGCCACTGATGGTGGAACCGGCGGCCGGCCAGGGCCTGCTTGGGCGTGCGGCCAAAGTCCACCACCCGAATCACGGCCAGCACCGCCTGGCTGATGATCGTCGGCCCGCCCGCCGCGCCCACGACCAGCACCGGCCGACCATCCTTCAGGACCACCGTCGGGCTCATGCTCGACAACGGCCGCTTCCCGCCCGCCACCGCGTTGGCCTCGGACCCGACCAGGCCAAAGTAATTGGGAACGCCCGGCGCCGCCGCGAAGTCGTCCATCTCGTTGTTCAGCACCAGACCGGTCCCCGGCACCACCACCTTCGATCCAAAGCTCGTGTTCACCGTCGCCGTGCACCCCACCCAGTTGCCCTCCGCATCCACCGCGGAGAAATGCGTCGTGTGCCGCCATCGTTCCGACTCAAACACGTCCACGTCGGCGCCAGGGGGCTCGCCGGCCCCCCGAACCGCCGTCGCCTTCGCCCGGTCGATGCCCGCCGCCAGCGAGGCCGCGTACGCCCCGTCCATCAGGCCCCGCGGAACCCGCACGTGGTCCGGGTCCCCCAGCCATCGGGCCCGGTCCGCAAAGGCCCGCTTCATCGCCTCCACCACCACGTGGACCATCTCCGGCGAATCCTCCCCCATCGACCGCAGGTCAAAGTGCTCCAGCATGTTCAGGATTTGACCCACGTGCACCCCGCCGGAGCTGGGCGGCGGGAAGCCCACGATCTCATGGCCCCGGTAACGGGTCCGCACCGGATCCCTCAGGCGAGGCTGGTAGCCCGTCCAATCCGCCTCGGTCATGAGGCCTCCGTGCGCCCTTGAGAATGCCACGGCGCTCTTCGCCAATGTTCCGTGGTAGAAGGCCGCCACGCCCCCGGCCGCCAGCGAGCGATACGTCGCCGCCAGCTCCGGTTGCCGGAGCACCCAACGCCCGTTTCCCGGCGGCAACGACCAGATCCTCCGGAACTCTGCAAACGCGGGTGCATCCTTGGGCGCCCAGGCAAGGTCCGAGTGGGTTGCCGCGACTCGGCCCCGATACGACCGGCTGGGCGTGAACCCCTTCTCCGCCACGCGAGCCGCCCGCTCCAGGGACCACGACACGGGCAGCCGGCCGAGGTTCGTTGCCGCCCACGACAACGCCGCGAACTCCCCCGGCACGCCCGCTGCCAACACCCCGTGCTGGCTCAGGCGTCCGTCCACCTTGCCTTCGCGCACGTACAGGTCGCGCGTGGCCGACGCCGGGGCCGCCTCGCGCCCATCGATGGCGACGACCCGCCCGTCGGCAAGCCGCGCCAGGAGGAAGCAACCACCGCCCAGGCCCGAGTTGTGCCCGTCCACAACCCCCAGCATCCATGCCGAAGCCACCACGGCATCCACCGCGTTCCCGCCCGCCTTCAAGGCCTCCAGCCCGGCACGCGTCGCCTCCGGGTGCACCGTGGCCACGGCCCCCCGCGGACCCGCCCCCACCGCCTGCGCCCACGCCAGGCAACCCAGCAGCGCCCACCAGCCATGGCCACCCCATCGACGTCTGGCGCCGGGACCCTGCCCATGTGGATGCAACCCTGCCCCCGGATCTCGACCCGTGCCTTCCGTGCTCATGTGTGGTTCCTTTCGTGCCGAACCGACGGCCAGCGAGGCCGGTTCAATCCTGGGTGATGGACAGCAACTGCCGCAACAGCGCTTGGCGCAGGGCTTCGCGCTCGTGGGCGTCCGCCTTCCTCGGGACGCGCAGGGGAGGGCCGAGCCGCAGCCGGCATGTCGAGAACGGCAACGGAACCTGGAAGGCATCCCAGCTTCGCAGGCGGAGCTTCCAACCGAGCGACCACGCCACCGGGATGATGGGCAGCCCCGTGAATTGGGCGGCCACAATGACGCCCTCCTGGATCTCGTAGCGCGGGCCGCGTGGGCCGTCCGGTGTCAGCGCGAGGTCCCGCCCGGACTCGGCGGCGGTAAGGAACTCGCGCAAGGCCTGCGCGCCCCGGCGACTGCTGGAGCCGCGGATGGGCAGGACGTCGAACAGGTCCAGCACTTGCGCGAGCACGCCGCCGTCGCGCGAGGCGCTCACCAGCGCCGCCATCCGACGGCCGGGCTCGCGGTGGACGGCCCGCCGGTAGGCGGGGATGCACAGGGCCAGGCGGTTGTGCCAGATGGCAAAGATGACGCGGCCGGAGCGGATGGCATCCTCGGCGTCGGGATGGGCCTCGCGCGTCCAGCGAAGGGTCAGGTCGAGGGCGGAAACCGTCGCCCGAATCCCCTGCGCCGCGAGCCGTCCGTGCCAACGAGGCTGGGCCGGGACGATGGGTCCGCCGCGTCCGGCAGCCAGGCGGGGGGCGTCGTGGGGTGAGGGCATCACGCCGGGCGCTTGAGGCAGGCGCGCACGATTTGCTCCACGGAGGCCCCGTCCCCGAGCATCGCGGCGGCCGCGCGAACGGCCTCATGCGCGTCGGTTGCCTTGATGCCCAGGGCGGCCAGCGCGGCGGCCGCGTCGCCGAGCCGGACATCCGCGCCCGTGCCGGAACCACGGGCAGGCCCCGTCGCGGCGGGCACGCCGAGCGTGGCGTCGCCGAGCTTGTCCTTCAGCTCCACGACGATCCGCTCGGCGGTCTTGCGCCCGACGCCGGACACGGAGGAGAGGGCCTTCACGTCCTGCGCCAACACGGCCGAGCGAAAGGAATGGACGGAAAGCCCCGACAGGATGGCGAGGGCGATCTTGGGGCCGATTCCCGATACGGTGTGGACGAGGAGCCGGAACAAGTCGCGCTCCGCCGGCGTGAGGAACCCGTACAGGGTGTGGGCGTCCTCGCGCACGGCGAGGTGCGTGAGCAGGCGGACGTCGTCGCCGGGCTTGGGGAGGCGGTCGAACGTGGACAACGGCACGAGGACCTCGTAGCCGACGCCCTGGACATCCACGACCACGAGCGTGGGCAGGGCTTCGACCAACCGGCCGTGGAGGTGCGTGATCACGTCGGGAGCGGGAGCTTGGACTTGCGGAGCAGGCGGACGTCCGAGATGACCATTGCCTTGTCCACGGCCTTGCACATGTCGTAGAGCGTCAGGGCCGCGACGGACACGGCGCACAGGGCCTCCATTTCCACCCCGGTGCCGGCCGTGACGCGGGCCGTTGCGGTGATGTCGATCCGGTCACGCGACGGCGGGATAACGAGGTCCACGTCGCAGTGCGTGAGGGCCAGCGGGTGGCACATGGGGATCAGGTCCGCGGTGCGCTTGGCCGCCAGGATGCCGGCGACGCGGGCGGTGGCGAGGACGTTGCCCTTGGCGATGGCGTTGGACTCGATGAGGTCGAGGGTAGCTGCGGCCATGAGCACATGGCCGGCGGCGACGGCTTCGCGGGCCATCAGGGGCTTGCTGGACACATCCACCATGCGGGCCTCGCCCTGGGCATCGACGTGGGTCAGGGAGGACATGGTGGCGAGGGGGAAGGGGGAAGGGGGAAGGGCTGGGCAACAACAACCCGCGTCAGCGGCCCGCAGCGGGTTTCAGGTCGGGGAGGGCGACGGGGAGGCGGCGGTGGAGGGCATCCGGAGGAAGTTGCGCAACAGGGCGTGGCCGTGCTCGGACAGGATGCTTTCCGGGTGGAACTGGACGCCGTGGACGGGGAGTTGCCTGTGACGGAGGCCCATGACCTCATCCTCGGCCGTCCATGCGCTGACTTCGAGACAGGCCGGGATGGTCTCGCGCTTGGCCACGAGGGAATGGTACCGGGTGGCGTTGAACGGGGAGGGGAGTCCCTCGAAGACGCCCCGGCCGTCGTGGTGGATGGGGGAGACCTTGCCGTGCATCATGCGCCAGTTGACGACCACCTGCGCGCCAAACAACGCCGCGATGCACTGGTGGCCGAGGCACACGCCGAGGACCGGGATGCCCTGCTCCGCAAAGGGCAGGATCAACTCGTTGGACAGCCCGGCCTCCCGCGGGGAACAGGGGCCGGGGGAGATCAACACCCGCTCCGGCCGGAGTTCCAGAGCCTGCTGCACCGTCACTTGGTCGTTGCGATGCACCTGCATCTCCACGCCCAGCTCGCCCAGGTACTGGACAAGGTTGAAGGTGAACGAGTCGTAGTTGTCGATGACCAGGAGCATCAGGCCTCCCGCTTGCGCGAGTGGACGTGCGTGGCGTGCCCAAAGAAGACCTCGGCCGCCTCCATGACCGTCTCGGACAAGGTCGGGTGGGGATGGACGATCGACGCGAGGTCCTCGGCGGTCGCGCCCATTTCCACGGCGACGGCCCCCTCGCCAATCAACTCGCCGGCGCCATGGCCCACGATGCCCACGCCGAGGATGCGATGCGTGCCCGGCTCCAGGATGAGCTTGGTCATGCCGTCGGTTCGGTCGTAGGTGAGGGCACGGCCCGAGGCGCCCCATGGGAACTTGGCGACCTCGACGGCGATGCCCTTTTGCTTGGCCTCCTGCTCGGTGAGGCCCACCCACGCGACCTCGGGGTCCGTGAAGACGACGGCCGGGATCACGTAGTCCTTGTTCACCGCGCGCCCCTCGCCGGCGATGTTTTCGACGGCGATGCGAGCCTCCTTCGACGCCTTGTGGGCCAGCAGGATGCCGCCCGCGATGTCGCCGATGGCATAGAGGTTGGGGTCGGTGGTCTGCATGCGCTCGTCCACCTTGAGGAAGCCCTTTTCGTCGAGCTGTGCCTTCGTGTTCTCGAGGCCGAGGTCCTGGCCATTGGGAATGCGACCGACGGAGACCAAGACGCGGTCGTAGAGCTCCTCGACGGTCTTGCCCTCGTGCTCGGAGACGACCTTCACCTGCTTCCCTGCGGAGGCCATCTTGAGGACCTTGCCCTTGAGGCGCATCTCGGAGAACGCCTTCTTGGCGCGTGCGGCGACGGGGCGGACAAGGTCGGCGTCGGCCCCGGCGAGGATGGTGTCCATGGCCTCGATCAGGGTGACGGTGGAACCGAGGTTGGCATAGACGGTGCCGAGCTCCATGCCGATGTAGCCGCCTCCGATGACCAGGAGCTTCTCGGGGATGTCGGCGACCTCGAGGGCCTCCGTGGAGGTCATGACGCGCGGGTTGCCGAGGTCGAAGGCCTTGGGCAGGGCGGGCCGGGACCCGACGGCGACGATGGCCTTGTCAAAGCGGTAGTACTGCTGGCCGGAGGCGGTCTCGACGCGAAGCGTGGAGGAGTCCTCGAAGTGGCCCTTGCCATGCACGACGGTGACGCCGCGCATGCGGGCGAGGCCGGCGATGCCTTGCCCGAGCTTGCTGAGGATGGATTCCTTCCAGGCACGCAGCTTGTCCACCTCGACGCGTGGCTCGCCGAGGAAGATGCCGCGGTGCGCGGATTCCTTGGCGGCCTCGATCATGTGGGAGGCGTTGAGCAGCGCCTTGGACGGGATGCAGCCCCGGTTCATGCAGACGCCCCCCAGGCGGGGGTCGCGCTCGATGAGGACGACCTTCTTGCCGAGGTCGGCGGCGTAAAAGGCGGCGGCGTAGCCCCCCGGGCCCGCGCCGACGACGACGATGTCAGTCTGGATGGCTTCCATGGCGTGCAAGGGCTGGGGTCAGAGCTTCACGGCGGCCTCGGGGAAGTCCTGAAGCGCCTTCACAAGGTCCACGGTGAAGCGGGCGGCGCTGCCGCCGTCGATGATGCGGTGGTCGTAGCTGACGGTGATGGGCATCATGGGGCGGGCCTCGATGCCCTTCGGCGTGACGACGGCCTTCTGGCTGGTCTTTCCGATGCCGAGGATGGCGGCCTCCGGCTTGTTGATGATGGGCGTGAAGTGGCCGCCCCCGATGGCTCCTTGGTTGGAGATGGTGAAGGTGCCGCCCTTCATGTCCTCGGCCCCGAGCTTGCGGTCGCGGGCCTTCTCGGCGATGGCCGCCAGCTCTCGGGCAATGTCGAGCAGCGACTTCTTGTCGGCGTTGCGCAGGACGGGGACCAGGAGCCCGGCGTCCGTGTCCACGGCGATGCCCACGTGGTAGTAGTGCTTGAGGACGAGGGTTTCGGCGACCTCGTTGAGGGAGCTGTTGAAGCGGGGATGCCTCTGGAGGGCGTCCACCAGCGCCTTGATGATGAACGGGGTGGGCGTGAGCTTCGCGCCCGCCTTTTCGTAGGAGGCCTTGTGGGCGGCACGCAGGGACTCGATGCGCGACATGTCCACCTCGTCGAACTGCGTGACATGCGGGAGCGAGACCTTGTTCTCCACCATGCGCGACGCGATGACCTTGCGGAGCTGGGTCAGGGGTTCGCTGGTGACGGGCCCGAACTGGGAGAAGTCCACGTTGACGGGCTCGAAGACGAGGCCCTTGGGCTCCTCGGCGTAGCGCCCGGCACGGGCGACTTTCTTCTCAAGGCGGGCGATGTAGCGCCCGAGGTCCTCGATGGAGACCCGGCCTGCGGGGCCGGACCCGCGAACCCGCGACAGCTTGAGGCCCAGGTCTCGGGCGACCTTGCGGACGTACGGGGAAGCAGCGGGCTCGGGACCGGAACCGCCGTCGTCCGAGTCCGCGTCGGCGGCGTCGTCCGCGTCGTCGTCCAGCAGGACGGGGGCGGCCTTGCGGGCCGTGGCGGGCTTGGTGGCTCCTGGGGTGGCAGAACCACCGGCGGGGGCCGAGGCCTGCGACCCGGCCAACGTGAGGATGACGGTGCCGGGGCCGATCTTCTGGCCTTCCTTCACCTTGATTTCGCCGACCGTGCCGCCGACGGGCGATGGCACGGGAGCCACCGCCTTCTCGCTTTCGAGCTCAAGGATGGTCTGGCCGGCCGTGATCACGTCGCCGGGCTTGACGAGGATGCTGACGACGGCGCCCTCGCCGCCCTCGCCGATCTTGGGGAGTTGAACGTCCATAGCAAAAAGACGCGCGAATCTGCGGCCGAGGAAGTTTTCGGGAAAGGGTTTTCTCGGGGAGTGAAACCGTCGGTGCTTGTGCGAACACGGTTGCTTGGCGGTGCCTTGGCATGGGAGAAGGCCCGGATGGGACGGGCGGCCCCGCCCTAGTTGGGGTGGACCGGTTGGGTGGGGGTGGTGATGGGCATCCGGGTGGCAGAGTGGATGGCCAGCAACTGCACCGCGAGGACGGCCGAGGGCGCCCAACCGTCGAAGACCCTCGACGTTCCCCACATGGCGGTGGCGGCTCCGGTGTTCTTGTCAACCAAGGGCCCCAGGAACTTGATGCCCAGGACCCATCCGCCATGGACGCCCATGGAGAGCGCGAGCGAGCCCGTGCGCTCCCGTGCGAGCGCGAGCATCCACCCCACGGCGAAAAGGTTGAGCAGCCCGGGCATCAGCGCCGAGACGTCCCACAAGCCGTGCATCATGCGCCCCAGGGTCCAAAGGCCCGTGAAGGCGCCAACCACCTCCGGCTGGGGTGGTCGGTCGAAGAAGTGAACGACGGCGTACAAGACGCTGGTGATGGACGCCACCTGCGCAAATGACAGGGACCGGCGAAGCGCGCCGTGAATCAAGCCCCGGAACAACCACTCCTCCATGACGGCGACCCCGGCGGCGGTTGCAAGGGCCGACGCGGCGCGGCGAGCCATCAACCCTGGGGAGAGCCCCACGGCGATGCTGGCATCGCCCACGAGCAGGGGCCCCATGACGACCATGAGGCAGGACGCCAACCCGCCTGCGGTGCCCAGCACGATGGGGCGCCGCCATGGGCCTTGCCACCCATGGCTCGTCTTCCCGTGCAGGCCCAAGGCCCTCAACAGCGGCCACAGGGCGGCGAGGGCCAGCACCAGGAGGCATCGATTGACGTATCGGTGGAATGGCTGCTGGGCCATGCGCTCAAGGGGCGACCATGCCCCGGCCAAGGCCTGAACGGACTTCCAAGCCCATGGAGCCAGCAACGCCCCGCCCACGAAGACGAAGCCCAAGTACAGCAAGAGGAGGCGCAGCTCGCGCATGAGGCGCTGAGGCTACCGAAAGCCCCCGGGTGACTCCAACGCCGTTCCCCCGCCGCGTTGTCCGGCCGCCGTCCTAGATCCACCTCGGGTGATCCGCGCCGGCATCGCCGACGCCGCGTGTCAGCAGGCGTGGCCTCGAACCGTCGGAGCCCATGATCCACAGGCCGGGCGACTCGCCCGTTCTTGCCCGGCAGAACGCAATCCAGCGCCCGTCCGGCGACGGTGTGCAGCGAAAGTCCCATGCCACGGGATCCGCGGCGCCCAGCACCTCGGCCCTGCCCGTCGCCGGGTCCAGTGCACACACCTGCGTCCCGCCACGCGACCCCTCCGGGCTGAAGTCGCGGTTGAAGTGGTCCGTGTCCGGGCGGTCCGGCCGGTAGTGCCAGGGGACGCGCGAGTCCGGAAGCCTCCGGGGAAACAAGACCCGGCCGTCGCGCGTCCACGCCACCACGTTGCTGCCGCCGCCATGGCGGTTTGCGGGCCCGTAGGTTGCCGCGAACCACATGGCCTGCCCTGTCGTCGCCACCCGGTGCCCCGTTCCGTCGGCGCGTGCCATGCACACGTCGGACCAGTCATGGCCCGGGTCCGACTTCTCGAGGCAGTCCTGGTAGGCCAGCCAGCGCCCGTCTGGGGACCAGGCGGGACCGAAGTACAGGTGACCCGGCGCGCCGGCGACCCGCACGCGCTCGGCCCCCGAGGGATGGCTCGTCCAGATCTCGTACCCGCGTGGCCCGGCGAGGTGAAACGCGACCCGTTGCCCATCCGGGCTCAGGCTGAACCCATACGGCAAGCCCTCGTCGTTGCGCGTGAACGGGTGCGCATCGGAACCGTCGAGGTTCATGTTGACGATGTGCCCGGGCCGTTCGGGGATCACCTGCATCAGGATCCGGCCGCCGCCGAGGATCAGCTGCGGCGTCTGGAACGGCGCAATCCGGTTGCGCGTCGCCAACTCCACGAGGGAACCGTCCTCCAGGTCGTGAGCCCAGACGTGCGTCGGCGTCTGGTGGTAGTACTGGTCGAACGGCCGGCCGGGCCCATCCCGGCGCGCCTCCATGCTCAGGAGCAGCAACCGTCCGTCGGGCAGCGTGCCGCAGGGTTGCCACGTCACCTGCTGGGGCGCTTGGACCTCAAGGACGCGTTCGCCGGAGCCATCCACCCCGATGAGGCACGTCTTGCCTGCGGACGTGAACAACAGCCGGGGAATGCGCTGGACGGACGGCCCGCGAGCCATCGGTGCACAGCCTGCGATGGAGGCCGCCAGCGCCGGGACTGCGGCGAGGAACGATCGGCGCGTCCACGGGGAAGCGTCGCTGACCCCGTGGATGCCCCTTGCTGCAAACCCTCGCGTGTCCATGACCCTAGGTTAGGGGCAGCCGAGATCGGCAAGGCCAGACTTTCCTTGGCATCCATCCCGAGGCTGCGCCCTGCGGGGGCGTGGGATGGGGCGCAGGACCCGCTCCGGCGACTGCAACCCCAGGGCCGGAAAGCGAAAGGGCCGGGACGTCCAGGACGCCCCGGCCCCACGGGCTCACGTTCGCCAGCGGGCTACTGCCTCAGGCGGAAGAGCTGGGCGGCGGCGGACGGGGCGACGGTCGCGGCATTGCCGGCAACGCCGGGCACGGCCGACCAAGGCCCCGAGATCGCGGGCGCGGACTCCAGCGAGTATCCCGTCGCGCCGGACGGCCACGACACCACGATGTTCGCGCCCTCGCGGGCGATGGAGAGGACAGGAGCCGCAGGCGGCGCCGTGGGAGCCATCGGCGATGCGAAGTCCACCCATGCGAAGTAGAAGTCGGTGTCGCGCGTCGGGAACACGTCGTAGCCAGACGGGCCGGCCTCGGCATGGCGCGCCTCCACGACGAACCTGCCGTTGATGTATTCCCAGGCGAGCACGCCGTCGTCGGCCACCGTGGGTTGTCCGGCCAGCGCGCCGCAGTTCTGGAGGATCAACATGCCGTCCTTGTCGGTCTTGCCAGGAATGGTGATCTCGTAGCGGCCGGCCGAGGCCCTGCTGACCGTGAAGTTGCCGCTGCCGGCCGCCTTGCTGCCGTTCGCGTTCACCTTGCCGCCGACGAGCTGGTGGGCGGAGTAGGGCACGTAGAGGAAGGCAAAGTCGGACTGGCCCTCGTTGGCATAGGCGGTGGGGCTGGGATCCTCGTCATCGATGCGGATGGCGACGTTCCACGCGGCGTTGTCGCCCGAGGGCATGGCGGAGATGAAGGCTCCCCGGTTGTCGGTCGAGTCATCCGTTGAAATGGCGAACAACATGCCGTCGGCGGGCGTGGCGCCCGGGATGGTGACCGTGGCTTGGCCGCCGAAGGCCCCCGTGCCGTCGTCGGTCCACTGGACGACGTCCTGCGCGGAGAACTTGGAGGTGAGGGGCGCCGTGAGGGCCGGGCTATGCGTGGCATGGGCGCGCCACACGCCGTTGGCGGAGCCGTTGGGCGCCGCGACGTAGCCGGCCTTCCACCCGGCGGCGTAGGGGAACCATGCCAGCGACACGTTGATGTTGGCCTCGCGCAGCGCGGCGGGGCTCGCCCCGTTCGGGAGGAACTCGGCGGTTTCGCCCAGCTTCACGAACGAGAAGTAGTAGTCCATGTTGCGGAAGATGCCCGTCTCCGTGCTGAACCCCTTGCGGGACGCGCCCTCGAACGTCGGGCAGAAGACGAACCCGTGGAACGCCGGCGAGCCGTCGTTCCATTGCTGCTGCAGCTTCCGCACGGAGCCCAGCACGATGCCGTCGCGCGGGGAGGGAGCCCATGCCTGCGCGGGGGCGGCGGCGGGGTCCGTGACGGCGCGGTTGTAGTTGGGGCCGTAGGGACCGGTGTTGACGAGGGCGGCGACGGCGTCGCGGGGCCCAATGTCGAAGTCCAGGTCGCCTTGGTTGTAGCCCGGCGCGGACCATGGGATTGGCCCCTGCCCATCGACGGTGAGGATGTATTCGTTCTTGTTGTCGCCGTTATAGACGATGGGACTGCCGTTCGGGCCCTTGCCGTCGGCGGGGACCTCGACCTTCCAGTTCACGCCGGTGGCGGTGCGGTTGGGATAGGTGCCCGGGGCGCGGTCTCCGGCCGCCTCGCCGTTGACGGTCACGGGGGGCGGCACGGGGGTGTTGGCGAAGCCCTTGTAGGTGGCCTTGGTCCGAAGGCTGGGGTCCTCGCTGTCGCTGACGTGGTTCACCGTGCTCAGCCCAATGAGGATGGTGGTGGGGAACTCGGCGGGATCCACGGTGACCTCCGAGAGGACGTTCCACGCGTTGGGTTGGTTGGCGTAGAACGTGGTGAAGTGGTTGCCGACGCGGCGCATGCGGAGCCAGACATTCGGAACCTCGGCCGTCCCGCTGGCGCTGGTGTTGCCCGTGGGCCGGTCCGGCATGTCGTCGGTGCCTTGATCCGCCTTGGGACGGTAGATGGTCTCGATGGCGTTCTTGGACGCGACCGGGAGGGCGGAGACCTGGATGTTGGGGGAGCCCGGCGTCGTGTTGGCGCGGGCCATCAGGCATGCCTTGGCGGAGTCCTGGGCGCCCGGGTCCTGGACCACGAGGTCCACGACCTGGACCATGACGTCGAAGTCGCCGGTGCGGGCCTCGTGGGCGTAGGTAAACGAGTCCTGGCTATCCCAGGTGTCGTTGCCCCCGGCGGTGATGGTGAACGAGCCGTCGGGATTGTTGGCCCGGATGCCCGTCACGGGGTTGTTGATGTCGATGAGCGTCAGCTCGGCCCGGGCAAGGCCCAGCGAGCCGACGCCCGCAAGGCCGGCCAGCGCGAGCGCCAGTTTGCGATGGTTTGTGTGCATGAGCCCAAACGGTCTCCAAAACCGGCGCGCCTGAGCAACAGCCCAGGCTGTGGGACGGCTTGATTTCACGTCCCCGACACGGAAATGCGCTCGCAGGCTTGCGGGCATTGGAAGCCCTTTGCCATGTCGCGGGAAACGGGCGGGCCCGGGCTACGGCGCGTCCGTGTCCTCGGCCAGCAGCGCGTCCACGATGCGCTCGATGACGCGATCTCCCCGGGCACCCTGCCAGTTCAGTTCGCCCACCCATGCGTGACGCACGTAGCCGCGTCGGTCCACGACATAGACCGTGGGCCACACGGAGTTGCCCCAGGCGCGCCACGCCTCGGACTGGAGGTCCAGCAACACGGGGAACTCGAACCCGCTGCCGCGGGCAGCCTCGGCGATGCGACGCGGGTCGCGCTCCGCCTCCGTCTCGGGGGTTTGGATGCCGACGATCTCGACGCCCTTTTCGCGCAGGGAGCGTTGCCAGCGGTTGTAGGTGGCGAAGTTGGCGTGGCAGTTGTGGCACTGGAACGCATAGAAGTGAACCAAGACCACCTTGCCGAGGAGCGAGGACATGCGGGCCTTCTTGCCGTCCAGCCACGCGGCCCCGGCGGGGAACTCCGGCGCCATGGGCTGGATGCGCTGGAACTTGCTGGTGTCCCGTGCCGTCCCCAGTGCCTCGCGCCAACGGGCCGCCTGCTCGCCGGAAAGGATGCGCGGCGCGGAGGTGTCCTCGGCCTTGCGGAGGCGTTGCCATCCGTCCAGCAACGCGGGGTCGGGCTTGCCGGCGACGTTCGCGGCCCGGGCGCGGGCGGCGACCTCCTCGGTTTGGGCGACCAAGGCCTCGACCTTGCCTCGTTGCGCGGGCGTCAACGCGAGGAACTCGGCGACGTCGTCGCGCAGCAACGCGCGTCCGCCCTGGGCCTGGACCTCCAGTTGATGGAGGCGAAGCAGGGCAGGGGCGCCCAGCCGCTCCGCGATCTTCCGGGCGAGGCGCGATTCGAGTCCGGCCATGGCCGCGTGCTGGGAGGATTCCGGGCGGGCCCGCGCGACGGCCCACTCCGCGTCGATCTCGCGCAGGAGGGTGTCGAGCCAGAGGGCGTTGGTGCCTTGGACACCCATCTCGCGCTGGCCCTCGATGGACCGGGCCATGTTGAGGAACGTTCGCGGGATGCGTGTCTCGGACGCGGGCAGACGCTGGAACGGGCCTGCGGCGCGGGCGGGCGCCTCCTCTGGGCCGGCCCCAAGGGTGGCGGACACCCAAATCAGGCCGACAAGCCCCGCGAGCCATGGCAGCCAGCAGCGCATCATCGTGGGCGTTCGGGAGGCGCGCTAGCCGAGCTCGGCGCGGACGCGCTCGAGGAGCACCTTCGTGGCCTTGATGCCGTCGGCCTCGGGGAGCTTGTCGCCCTCGTACTCGATGCCGACGAACCCGCGGTAGCCGGCGTCCAGGACGACCTTGAGCATCCGGCGGTAGTCGGTCTGGATGCAGTTGCCGGCCGCGTCGAAGTCATGGGACTTGGCGCTGACGGCCTTGGCGAAGGGCATGAGCTCGGCGACGCCCTGGTAGCGGTCGTACCAGGTGCCCTTGTCGTCGATGAGGAAGTTGCCGAAGTCGGGCAAGGTGCCGCAGTTGGGCTTGTTGACGCGGCGCATGACGCCGGCGAGCCACTGGCCATGGGAGGAGAGGTGGCCGTGGTTTTCGACGATGCAGTTGAGGCCGAGGCCGGCGCAGTAGTCGGAGAGCTGGGCGAGGCCGTCGGCGGCGCGCTTCTCCTGTTCCTCCCATCCGCCCACGCCCTGGGTCTCGGCGTTGACGCGGATGGAGTGGCACCCGAGGGCCTGGGCCGCCTGCGCCCACTTGTGGTGGTTGGCAACGGCCTTGCGGCGTTGGACGGGGTTGGGGTCGCCCAGGGCGCCCTCGCCATCCACCATGATGAGGAGGATGCGCACGCCCTCGCCCTCGGAACGCTTCTGGAACTCGGCGAGGTAGGCGGCGTCGGTGGCCTTGTCCTTGAAGAACTGGTTGACCAGCTCGATGGCCTCGATGCCGAAGTCGCGCCGGGCGGCCTTGGGGAAGTCAAGGTGGTCCAGCTTCTTGGCGAAGAGGGTCTTGTGCAGGGACCACTCGGCGAGGGAGATGCCGAACTTCTGGCCGCGGGGAGGCCGGTTGACGGCGGATGCGGGGCCGGCGCCGGGCTTCCACGCCCGAGGGGCGCGGCTGCAGCCCGAGGCGAGCGTCCCGGTGAGGGCAGCGGCCCCGGCCATGGCCGAGGCCTCGATGAAGTGACGACGATTCATGGGTGCGTGTCCTGGGGTGAAGAGGTGGATGCGATGCAGGGGGGTCAGTGCGCCGGGGCGGAGCCGCCCCCGGCCGACGCGGCGACCTGCTTGGGCGGGTGGAAGAACGCAGCCAGGGCGACGGCGGCCGCGACGGAGGCCACGAGGGGCACGAGGAACAGGCCCTGGAAGTTGGTCTTCCCGGCGACGTGGAACGTTTCCTGGATGAGCTTCGGGCAGATGTAGTTCGCCACCAGGGCGCCCACGCCGAGGATCTGGAGGTTGAAGAGGCCCTGCGCGGAGGAGCGGATGTCCTTGGGGAAGTAGGCGTCCACGAAGATGTACACGGTCGCGAAGAAGAACGCGTAGCAGATGCCGTGGAGGATCTGGATCAGGATGATGAGCGCCGGGCTGTCGGGAACGAACGAATAGACGGCGAAGCGTGCGGCGTGGCCGAGGATCCCGAAGATCATGGTCGTGCGCCACCCGAGGGTCCTCAGGGTCGCGCCCAGGACGAACATGGTCAGGATCTCGGCGACTTGGCCGATGCTCATGACCGGGGTGATCCAGTTCGCGGCGATGCCCACGCCGCCGTCGGCCTTGGGCGTCCCGAGGAAGACGCCCGTCCAGTTGAAGTAGCAGTTGTGGACGAACGAATCGATGAAGGTGACGAGCCAGAGGATGGCGACGAAGGGGTGCTTGAGGAGGCCGAACGCCTGCGACCACGCGGTGCCGCCGCCGGTGCTCTTCTTGGGCGGGGTGTGGGGAAGCGCGAGGCTCAGGCCCGCCAACGCCAGCGACGCGATGCCCGACACGATGTAGGTCCAGCGGGTGGCGGCCTTCGCGGCGTCACCCGACAACGGGCTCGAAAGGGCCTTGCCCAGCCAGTCCACGAACCCGGCCGTGTTGGCCTTCGCCACCACGTCCCAGTCCACGAAGATGAACGTGAACGGCCATGCCGCGAGGATCCACCCGATGGTCCCGCCCATGCGGATGATCCCGAACTCGTTGGCGGGGTCGCGCATGTTGGCGAACGCGATGGAGTTGGTGATCGAGATGGTGGGCACGTACAGGAGGCAGTGCACCGACATCAGGATGAAGAACGGCCAGAAGGACTGCGTGAGGCCGCACCCCAGGATGGCCAGCCCGCCCACGAGGTGCGAGAAGGCCAGGAACTTCTCCGCCGCGAACTTGCGGTCCGCAAACTCGTTGCTGAAGAACATGCCGACGATCGACGCGACGGGGAACGCCGCGAGGATGGCCTGTTGCTGCCACACCTCGAACTTCAGGCTGGGCAGGTATCCGAAGATCAACGGGAGCCAGGCGCCCCAGATGAAGAACTCGAGGACCATCATCAGGAACAACTTGAGCCGGGGTGTGGAATTCATGGCGGGATACAAGGAAAGGATCTTTGACGCGCTTGCTGCGGCCCACCCTATCCACGGCGGCGCGCGAACCTCAAGGCCGAGGATTGGGTCGCGGTGCGGGGAGCTTGGCGTGGCCAGCGGGGAACGGGGAGCGGGGAACGGGGAGCGGGGGGCGGGAGGCGGGAGGCGGGAGGCGGGAAGCGGTGTGTGGGGGCGTCGCCAGGCGGCAGGGCGTCCACATCCGTCCGTCGAGTGGGGACTTCGCGCGTGCCCGAGGTAGCCTGTGTTCTGTCGGCTCAAGCCGCGACCCCATGCAGCGGTCCTTCGCCCCTCGCCGCGTAGGCGTCCTGGGCAAGCGCCTTCAAAGGGCCGTTTCGCGTGGGCCTGAATCCTGGTCTCACTCCATCCATCAGCCGCGACCTCGCGGTTGGGCGGGGACCGAACTGAAGCCTGGAAATTGGGCTTCCATGGGGCGGGAGGAAGGATAGCGTTTCGACGCACCCCCGTTTTGTTGCCATGAGCGCAAGAAGTTTCCGGACCACCCAGGAGCCCAGGCCATGTCGTTCCCAAGCCCTTGCAGCCCATTCCAGGGGCTGGGCGGGTCGAGGCGGGCGCGGCATGGGCGGGTTGCGCGAGGCGTTCACGCTCATCGAGCTGCTGGTCGTGATCGCCATCATCGCGATCCTGGCTGGCATGTTGCTGCCCGCCTTGTCGAAGGCAAAGGAGCAGGCGGCCCGGACGGCGTGCCTCAACAACATCAAGCAGGTCCTGCTCTCCACGCACCTCTACGTGAACGACCACCGGGACTACCTGCCGTACACGTCGTGGAGCTCTGGAACGTTCAACGTCCCCAACTGGGCCTATGAACGCGTGAGCACGAACCGCCCCGACCATACCGTCGAGCGGGGCCTGCTGTGGCCGTACCACCAGACGCGAAAGCTCCTGTGGTGCCCCATGGACCGCACGAACACGCCCTTGTTTCGCGCCCGGGAGATGAAGGTGTGCAGCTACATGATGAACGGCGCCGTCTCCGCCTACGGCACCGGCCCACGCGGCAACTACACCACCTTCAAGCTCAGCGACTTCAGCCCCGACGCGATGCTCTACTGGGAGGCCGACGAGAAGCAGCCCTCCAACTACGACAACGTCACCAGCCGTCCGGACGAGGGCGTCACGCAGCGGCACAACACCGGCACGGTCATGGGCAACTTCGGGGGACACACCGAGTACATGCGCTTCAAGACCTATTACCAAGAGGCGGGCATTGGAGGCTTTCGGGGCGTGCGGCCCGGCCGGTTCTGGTGCAACCCCGGATCGCGCACCGGCGAGTGAGCCGCCGCCCTTGGACTTCCTCCGACCCCTTCGCGCTTCCATGAAAGCCCAGCTCGATCAAATCCAGCGGCCCACCCAACCGACGCACGGCGCGCACGGCCCGAGCCCCGTGGGCCATGGCACATGGGCCCTGCTGGTCGCGGCAGGCCTTCTTGCCTCGGGTTGCGGCCAAGGAGGCTCGGACCTGCGCGTGGCGGAGACGCCCAAGCAGGCGGCGACGCAGCTCGACTCCGCCTTTTCCGCCGCCAAGCCCGAGTTCCAAGGTGCGGCGCGCGCGGCGTCCGAAGCGCTTCGCAACGGCGATTATCCGGCGGCCGTGGATTCCCTCCAGGCGTTGAAGGCCAGCGAGTCGGTCACCCCGGAGCAGGGCATGGCGGTGCACAGCTCCCTGGTGGTGCTCGAAGGCGGCCTGATTTCGGCGATGGAGTCCGGGGATGCGAAGGCCAAGCAGGCGTACCAACGGCTGAAGGCCCTCAAGGCCAAGTAGGCGCGCTTGCCGCTGGGGACCACAGGGCACGTGACCTGCGCTGCCCGCGTGGTCCAGCCGATCACGGCACGAGCGGGCGGGGTGGGCCTTCGTAGCGCCTGGCTCCGCCCGCCGGGATCTCCTCAGGCCGTGCCCCGATCAACGCTGGTTCCTTGGTTTGCGGCGCCGTGATGTAGCCGTGGTAACGCCCCATCCAGTATGCCAGCAGCCAGCCGCCTGGTTCCGCCACGTCGCGCCCGCCCGCGCCGCCATCCTCCTGCATGGTCCATGCGTCCCACCGCATGGGCTGGTGTTCGCGGGGCGAGAAGGCGCGGATGCCTCCCTTGTGCGGCAGCAGGCCCGGTGGCGGCCGGAGGTCGGCACGGTGCGAGTTGGCGAAGCTCCAGACGCGGAGGTCGAGGGGCCACTCGCGCAGGTGCCGGACGGCGGCGGACGGCTCGCAGTCATGGCCCGTGAGCGCGCCGTAGAGGAAGAGGAAGAACGGGTTGCGCTCGATGCGCGTGATTTCGTGGCTGCGCTCATGGCCCCGCAGGTACAACGCCCGCAGTTCCGGGTCCGTCTCGCGCCGAAGCAGGTTCCACCATGACCAATACGCCAGTTGATCCTCGAAGTGGGCGATGTCCTCCGGCGGATGGGTGGACCGCTGGCGCAAGGTCCAGCCCGGGTATCCCATGCCGACCAGCCGCCCGTAGGCGTCATGGAACCGGGCCTCGCCGGTGACGTCGGCGGCCGTCTTCATGAAGCTCAGCAGCTCCACCGCCTGCAAGCCGCGGTCGAAGCGGCCCTCGTCCGTTGCGAGGTAGGCCGGGTCCCAGCGTCCCCAGCGGGTGGGCTGGCCGTCCACGTCGATCAACCGCCAGCCATGGTCGAGCAAATGCCCTGCGATGCCGCCGAGGTGACGCCGTGCCTGGTCCACCTCCGCCCCTTGCGCCACCAGTTCCAGGAACAAGGACACCGCGTAGAAGTGGGATGCCACCTCGTCGCTGGACGTGTCGCCCTTCCATTCAAACAGGCCGTCGGCCGTGTCATGCCACTCGGCGGCGTAGCCGCCCGACCCGTGCCCGGCCTGGTGCCCGCGCTCGCCCTTGGCCCAGACGGACCGGGCCGGGAATCCCGGGATGCCCGTCATCTGCACGAGCCAACGCAGCGCATGGAACGTGTGGGTGGCCTCGGCCCGCGCGGCGGGATCCCGCGTGACGGCCCACCGATAGCACTGGGCCGCGAGGTAGTCGCCGGTGTAGCCGCCGTCATTGTCGCTGACCTCGCGCACGAACTCCTGGAGGCCATCGTCCCATTCGAGCTTGTGGGTGAAGCCCAGCCGCTTTTGTCCCCAACGTTCCAAGTGGTGCTCGTACCAGGCCGCCTTGCGCGCGAGCGTGAACGGCTCCAGCCGGATCTCCGCCAACCCGCCCGCCGTCCCCACCCAGGCGCTCCGCCCCGCCACCGACACGGACCGCACCCGGTCGTCCGGAAGCCATCGGCGCCCCGCGAAGTAGTGGAACTCGCCGGAACGCGTGCGCCGAATGACGCCCCGGGACGTTCCCATCCACACGTCGCCGTCGGTGCCTGGGGCCACGCACGTGACGTCCTCGAACGGCAACCCCTCGGCCCCCGTCACGGCGTGCAAGGTCATCCCGCGCAGCCGCGCCACCCCCCGTGCCGTCCCGATCCACAGGGAGCCGTCCACGGCCGCCGCGTCGCGCGTGTCGGGCGATGGCAACCGGCCGAATTCCCAGCCTTGGTCGGCAGGAAACCCATACACGTCGAGGCCGCCAAACCGCCCGCCATGGAGCGCGGCAAGGCGGCCTTCTCCAAGAATCCAGAGGTTCTCGTGCTGCACCAGAAGGCGCGACGGGGCGAACGGCATCGCGTTGGTCACGAACGGTGCCACCGCGCCCCCCGCGACGTGCAACAGCCGTGTGCCCGACGCAAGGACGACCTGGCCCCGGAACTCCACCACATCCTGCGCGGCCGCCTCATGCAGGCGCTTCCACGACGCGCCTTCCAGTTGGTGCAGGCCCTCGGGGCCGACCGCCAGCAAGTTGCCCTGCACCACCGCGAGGCGCGCGTTTCCAACGGACCCCGTCGCGACGCGCGTCAAGCGCCCCTCCTCGGCGGTGTGCAACACCCCGTCCACCAGCAACCACGCCTTGCCCTCCCGAGCCGCCACCGACCCGACGCCCCGCGTGGGCGATGGCCATTGCCTGCCCGTCTCCTGGAGATAGACCTCGTCGGCCACCACCTGGTCGGGCCGGGCAGAGCCCGCCTGGGGCGGCGGCGTGGCGAGCGAGGACCCGAGGGAGATTCCCGTGGCGCAGGCAAGGAGGGCGTGACCTCGAAACATGGTGGAAAGTGGGCTCCAGGCGGGGCGGTCAAATCAAGGCGCGAACCGTCGGCGTGCATCCGCCCCGGCGCACGTGAAC
>CAYSGH010000056.1:0-23090 GCA_964430505.1 uncultured Akkermansia sp.
CATGCGTCGGCGCAGTTGACGGAGCTGGGCGTGCCGCACGAGTGCCGGGTGGTGAGCGCGCATCGGACGCCGGACTTGCTGTTCGAGTACGCGGCGTCGGCGGCGGGGCGTGGTTTGGAGGTGTTGATTGCGGGGGCGGGCGGTGCGGCGCACCTGCCGGGCATGTGCGCCAGCAAGACGGACCTGCCGGTGCTGGGGGTGCCGGTGCAGTCCAAGGCGCTGAACGGGCTCGACTCGTTGCTGAGCATCGTGCAGATGCCGGCCGGCGTGCCGGTGGGAACGCTGGCGATTGGCAAGGCGGGGGCGGTGAACGCGGCGTTGCTGGCGACGGCCATTCTGGGCGCGAGGCATCCCCGTTTCCGCGAGGCCTACGCGGCCTTCCGGGCGCGGCAAACGCGGGCGGTTCTGGATCGGCCGATCCCGGGCCAGTGAAGGCGGGCCATGCGGGGCTTCGCGCACAGGGGACGGGCTGGAGTTGGGTGCCTGGTGCTGGCGCTGTGCTGCCTTGGATGGCCTTCGGGGCGTGCGGCCGACGTGGCGAGGACATCTTCGGGCCGGCTGTTGTTGCTGGATCGCGGCATGGGCTTGGGTGACGGGCGGCATCGGCTGTCCGTCACGCAGGAGCCGGGCGCGCGGGTGATCGCGGAAGTCTGGCCGCCGGAGGAAGCCATCGAGGGAACGGCCGCGTTGTTTGAGGTCCATGCACGGGGCCGCGCGTTGTTGCGTCGGCTGCCCGGCGTGGGGCGCGAGGACGAGGCGGTGGTGTTGTGCCGGGTGATGGATCCGGCGCGAGCCGACCCTTTGCTTGGGAATTCAGGCGAACGCCAACCCGTTGAGGGCACGTGGCGGGTGGTGTCGCGCGGGTCGGACGGGTCGGTGCATCGCCTGCGATGGGAATGGTGGAGCGACGGCCGGGAGATGGCGGGGCGCTTCGACCCGGACACGGACTTCCGGTTTGCCCACATGGTGCGCGGGACGAACGGCGGCGGGCGGGTGGCGTTCGCGGTGGAGTACATTCAGGACCGCTACGACGTGGCGGGCGGGGCGACGGCGACGGGGTGGGCCGGCACCTGGACGAAGCGTGGAGAGCCGGACGCCGGGACATGGACGGCCGAACGGAGCGATGGAGAACGGCGGGTGGCGCGGGACCTTGAAGCGCGCCGGGCCGAGCCGTTGCAGGCGTGGACCCGCGTTGCGGACGGCGCGTGTTGGGTGGGGCTGGGCAAGGACCGGCCGGAGGGCGGTGGTTGGGGTGATCCGGTTTCGCTGGGGGCGGCTTGGCGCCATGAAGGGCGTGCCGGCGACCGGAGCGCGCGTGGCACCCGCCCGTGAGCGCGATCAGCTTCGATCGTGGAGGGATTCGATGCTGTCTCGGGTGCGACGGGATGGTAGGCTGCGGGCCGTGACGTTGCGTGAACAGATGACGGAGCTGGGCCGACGTGCGCGGCAGGCTTCGCGGGAGCTGGCGTTGTTGTCGTCGGAGGAGAAGAACCGGTGCCTGCGGGCGATGGCGGACGCGGTGGAGGGGGCTGGGCCGGCGTTGATGGAGGCCAACGGGCTGGACCTTGAGATGGGGCGGTCGATGGGATTGTCCGGGGCCATGATGGACCGGTTGACGTTGAACGCGTCCCGGATCGCGGGGATGGCGGCGTCGTTGCGCGAGGTGGCGTCGTTGCCGGACCCGGTGGGGCGCGTGCTGGACGAGCGGGTCCGGCCCAACGGGCTGCACCTGACCAAGGTGGCGGTGCCGATCGGGGTGATTGTGATCATCTATGAGTCGCGACCCAACGTGACGTCGGAGGCGGCGTCCCTGTGCTTCAAGACGGGCAACGCGACGATCCTGCGCGGGGGCAAGGAGGCGTTGAACTCGAACCGGCTCATTGCCCGCCTGTTGACGGATGCGGGCCGGGCGGCGTTGGGGGACCGGTTTCCGGCGGACGCGATCCAGGTGGTGCCGACGACGGAGCGCGAGGCGGTGGCGGAGCTGCTGTCGCTGACGCAGTACGTGGACCTGTGCATGCCGCGCGGCGGGGAGGGGTTGATCCGGGCGGTGACGGCGGCGAGCCGGGTGCCGGTGATCAAGCATTACAAGGGCGTGTGCCACGTGTACGTGGATGGCCAGGCGGACCTTGGGATGGCGGAGCTGATCGTGGAGAACGCCAAGTGCCAGCGGCCTTCCACCTGCAACGCGGCGGAGACGTTGCTCGTGGACCGGGCGGTGGCGGCGGGCTTCCTGCCGTGCGTGGCATCGCGGTTGGCGGGGCGCGGGGTCGAGTTCCACGTGGACGACGCGGCGCTGCCGCTGGTTCGGTTGGGCGTGGGCAACCGGGCGAACACGGTGCGGTTGGCGACCGACGAGGATTGGGGGACGGAGTACAACGACCTCGTGTTGAACGTGGCCGTGGTGGACGGCGTGGCAGGGGCGATGTCGCACATCGCGAGGCATGGCTCGGGACATTCTGACGCCATCGTGACCCGGGACGAGGCGGTGGCGTCGCAGTTCTTGGCGGGGGTGGACTCGGCGGCGGTGTATTGGAACGCCTCGACGCGATTCACGGACGGTCTTGAGTTTGGAATGGGGGCGGAGATTGGGATCAGCACGGACAAGGTGGGCGCGCGGGGCCCGATGGGGCTGGAGGAGTTGTGCAGCTACAAGTGGGTGGGGCGTGGCACGGGGCAGGTGCGGGGAGGGTGAGTTGGGCCGGGGAGCGGGGAGCGGGACGAAGGATGAGGGATGAAGGATGAGGAGCCGAATCCTGGTGCTGGCCGCTGGTGGTGATGCGGGCACCGCGTGTGCGAGTTGGAACAAGAGTTGCATGGCGCGTTGAAGGGGAGGGCGCGCGTGGATAGCGTGTCGGTCCTCTGAACTGGAAGTTTTGGAAAAAGATGAGCAGCGAGAATCCGACCGGGGCGGCGAGCGTGCCGCAGGATGGAGTGGAATCAGCAACGGCGCCGGGTGGCGCGGCGGCGGAAACACCGAGCGCGGCGCAGGTGGAGGAGTGGCGCGCGGCGGCGTTGAAGCTGGCCGAGGCGAACGACCGGCACCTGCGGTTGTACGCCGACTTCGAGAACTTCAAGAAGCGGGCGCAGCGGGAGCGTGACGAGACGCGGCGTGCGGCGGTGGAGTCGGTGCTGGGCCGGTTGCTGCCGGTGGTGGACACGTTCGAGATGGCGATGGTGGCGGCGCAGATGCCGGGGACGAGCGTGGAGACGCTGCGGGCGGGGGTGCAGATGATCCAAGGGCAGTTGCGGGGCGTGCTGGGTGAGTTTGGCGTGGAGGAGATCGACGCGCTGGGCAAGCCGTTCGACCCCTTGATGCACGAGGCGGTGTCGCAGCAGGAGACGTCGGACGTGCCGGAGGGGCAGGTGGTGCAGCAGATGCGCCGGGGATACCGGTGCCGGGACCGGTTGTTGCGCGCGGCGTCGGTGGTGGTGGCGCGGCCGCCGGGCACGGTGGCGGCGCAGCCCGGTGCGGAGCAGGGGGACGCGCCCCAGGCGTAAGGACACGTCATGGCAAGCAAGCGCGACTACTACGAGGTCCTGGGGCTGGCGAAGGGGGCCTCGGACGAGGAGATCAAGAAGGCCTATCGCAAGCTCGCGGTGAAGTATCACCCGGACAAGAACCCGGGGGACAAGGCCGCCGAGGAGAAGTTCAAGGAGCTGGGCGAGGCGTACGGGGTGTTGAGCGACGCGGACAAGCGCGCGGCCTACGACCAGCTCGGTCATGCGGCGTTTGACCCGCGGGCACGGGCGGGTGCTGGGGCTCGTGGGCGGGGTGGCGTGGACATCGACCCCTTCGAGATCTTCCGTCAGGCGGCGGGCGGCGGCGGGGCGGGAGGGATCTTCGAGAGCCTGTTTGGCATGGGCGGCGAGGAGGAGGCGGACGGGCCGCAGCGCGGCGAGCACCTCCAGTACACGCTGGGCATCACGTTGGAGGAGGCCGTGCAGGGGGTGGAGAAGGAGATTCGTTTCGACCGCATGGGCAAGTGCGGCGCCTGCGAGGGCTCGGGCGCGGAGAAGGGGTCGCGCGTGGTGCAGTGCCGCACGTGCCATGGGCGCGGCCGAGTGGTGACGGGCAACGGCTTCATTTCGTTCCAGCAACCCTGCCCGCGTTGCTCGGGGCGCGGGGAGATGATCGAGCATCCGTGCCGGCAATGCCGTGGCGAGGGACGCGTGCAGCAGCCTGCCACGGTCCGGATCCGCATCCCGGCCGGGGTGGATGACGGGTCGCGCCTGCGCTCGTCGGGGCAGGGGGCGGCGGGCCATCGGGGCGGGCCGCCGGGCGACCTCTACGTCGTGCTGCGCGTGCAGGAGCACGACCTGTTCAAGCGCGACGGCGACGACCTGTTGTGCGAGGTCCCCATCAGCTTCGTTCAGGCGGCGTTGGGCGGCGAGGTGGACGTGCCCACGTTGACGGGCAAGGCGCGCATCGTCATCCCGGCCGGGACGCAGCCCGGCCACTTGTTCCGGCTCAAGGGCCGCGGCGTGAAGAACCTGCAGGACGGCAGCGTGGGTGATCTCCACGTCCGCGTGACCGTCGAGGTTCCCACCCGTCTCAACGCCACGCAGAAGGCCAAGCTCGAGGAGTTCGGCAAGCTGTGCGACGAGAGCGTCAACCCGCGCGCGAAGAGCTTCTTCGACCGCGCCAAGGAGTTCTTCACGTAGGACGGCGTCCGGCGACGCTTCCACGCCATGCACCGGTTCGTTGTTCCCCGTGTCACGGAGGCCGGAGCGACGGTGCGCTTGGGCGACGCGGACGCGCATCATGCGGCGGTGGTGCTGCGGTTGCGCGAGGGGGACCGGGTGCGGTTGATGGATGGGCGTGGCCTGGTGGCGGACGCGCGGCTCGCCCGGGTGGGCCGGCCCGGGGTGGAGGCGGTGATCGAGTCCGTTCTCCGGCAGTCGGCGCCGCGCGTGGAGGTCGGCCTGGCTGTCGGAATCACCAAGGGCAAGGCGTGGGACTGGACCTTGCAGAAGTGCACCGAGGCCGGCGTCACGAGGATCGTGCCGATCCTGGCGCGGCGGTCGGTGGTGCGGCTCGACGCAAGCGAGGCGGCGCGACGACGCGAGGAGTGGATGCGCACGGTGGAAGAGGCCTGCAAGCAATGCGGTGCTGCGTGGTGGCCCGAGGTGTCATGGCCCGTTTCCATGGAGGCATGGCTCGCAGGATTGGGGCATGCGCGGGAATCCGGCGAGGCCCGGTGGGTCGCGGCCTTGGTCGATCCCCGGCGTCCGCTGCTGGATGCAGCACGAAGACTGGAGCCCGGCATACGGCGCGCATGGGTTGCCGTCGGACCGGAAGGCGACTGGGACCCCGAGGAACTGGAGGGGATGCGGCGTGCTGGCTTCGAGGGAGTGACGCTGGGCCCCAACGTGATGCGCTCGGAGACGGCGGCCGTGGCGGCGGTCGTGTTGATGCGGGCGGCGTTGGATGCAGCGTGAGCCAAGGCGCCGGAGAAGCCCGACGGAGGGTGCGGGCTCCCGCGTGGGGCACGCGGACTAACGTGGGCAAGGGCGGGGAGTCACGGCAGCCGTTGAATCGAGAACCGGAACACGGTGGTGGAATGGAAGGGCTTGCCCGGGCGGAGCGTTGTGGACGGAAAGTCCGGGTGGTTGGGTGAGTCGGGGGCGTGCTGGGTTTCGAGACAAAAAGCCGGGTGCTTGCGCCATGCGGGTGGGTCGCCCGGGCCGCCTCCGAAGTGGTTGGCCGTGTAAAGCTGGAGGCAGGGCTCGGTCGTCCGGCATTCCATCACGCGGCCGGAGGCGGGATGAACGGCCCGTGCCACCTGCCGGAGACGGCCGTGCGGGCCTTGGAGAAGGAAGTTGTGGTCGTAGCCCCGGGGGCCTCCGAAGTCGTCGCGGATGCGTTCGCCGATGGGGCGGGCGCTTGTGAAGTCGAGCCCGGTCCCGGCCACGGGCAGCGCGGGCCCGAGGGGGATGAGGTCACGGTCCACCTTGGACACGGCCTGGGCGTGGATTTGGAGCAGGTGATCCAGGACGTCGCCGCCGCCGGCGAGGTTGAAGTAGGCGTGGTTGGTGAGGTTGACGACCGTGGGCGCGTCCGTGGAGGCATCGTAGTCGATGCGCACCTCGTTGGTGTCGGTGAGGGTGTAGGTGACGGAGACGTCAAGGTTGCCCGGGTAGCCCTCCTCGCCATCGGGGCTGCGGTAGGTGAACCGAACAAAGGCGGAGGACGCGGTGGAGCCGGTGGTGGCGGACCAGAGCTTGGAGGCGAAGCCCTGGTTGCCGCCGTGGAGGTGATGGGCCCCGTGGTTGCGGGTGACCTGGATGACGCGGCCATCGAGGGGGAAGCGGGCGTCCTTGATGCGGTTGGCGTAGCGGCCGATGGCGGCGGCGGAGCCGGGGAATCCCTTGAGGTAGGCGTCCAGGGAATCGGAGCCGAGGAGGATGTTGGTGGTGTTGCCGGCGCGGTCCGGGGCGAGCACCTCGGTGATGGTGGCCCCGAGGTCCATCGCGCGGAGGCGCATGCCGCGGGCGTTGACGAGGGTGTGGATACGCACCTCGCGTCCGTCGGGCAGGCGCCCGAACGAGGTCGAATCCACGCGCTGGGCCGGCGTGTGGGGGCGGTGTGAGGAGCAGCCCGTCCATGGGAGCGCGAGGAGTGCCAGGAACGGGACAAGGAGGAACCGCGGAGTCATGGGCGAGGTTTGGGCGGTTGGGGTGGCGGGGTCAATCGGCGTTCCATGGGCGGCAAGGTTGGGTTGGCGAGGGGACGGGTGGGCTTTGGAAGGATTCGGCCCCATGAACATGGCCGTTGCTCCAACGCTCGCCCCCGCGCGGCCCGCTTATCGCTTCGTGCAGGCGGTGGTGTCGCCGCGGGCTCGGGGCCTGTCCGTGCGGCTGAACCTGAACCCGGATGGGCGATGCAACCTCCAGTGCGCGTACTGCGAGGTGGACCGGGCACGATTGGCTGGGCAGCCCGCGCAGCCCGACATCGGTGTGATGATGGCGGAGTTGGCGGAGGCGTTGGAAGCCATCGAGGCGGGGGAAGGCGGGTCGCTGCCGGGGTGCGAGGGGGCCCCGTCGGACTACCTGCGGCTCGGGCACGTTGCGTTGAGTGGCGACGGGGAGCCGACGTTGTGCCCGGCGTTCGAGGAGGTGGTGGAGTCGGTGATGCACCTGCGCGCTCAGGGTCGGCATGGGTTCTTCAAGGTGGCGTTGATCACGAACAGCACGGGCCTGGAGGAGCCCTGCGTCCGGCGCGGCCTGCGGCTGATGACGTCGCAGGACGAGGTCTGGGCGAAGCTGGACGCGGGGACGGCGAAATGGTTCCGGAAGGTGAACGGCGATGGCGTGCGCTACGACGAGGTCCTCGGGACGATCGTGGCGGCGGGGCGACGACGGCCCTTGGTGTTGCAAGGGTTGTTCCCGCGGCTGGACGGGAGGCCCATTCCGTTGCTGGAGCAGGAGGCGTACGGGGCGCGCGTCGCGGAGTTGCGGCGTGCGGGGGCGCGGATCGACTTCGTGCAGGTGTACTCGGCGACGCGGCCCTCGGCGACGGGGCGCGCCTGCCATGCGGGGTTGTCGGAGTTGTCGACCGTGGCCCGATGGGTGCGCGAGGCGGGCGGCGCGACGGCGCGGGTGTTCTGAGCGGGGCGTCGCCCTGGCGCGCGTGCGGCGTCGAGGCGCGCGTCAGCGGCGCGGCCGGACGAGCATGAGGGCGTTGGTGATCCACGGGCACGCGACGATCCCGATGGCATAGGTCGTCGCGAGGCCGCGGAGCCAAGGCATCCAGGCGCGGGCCTGTGAACGGGGGAGCGTGTCCACCAGGACGCCCAGGACGAAGGAGCCGATGCCGACGAGCACCATGGCGAGGGCCAGCACGGCCATGACGCGGCGCGGCCAGCCGGGCTGGCACTTGTAGGGGGCCGTCACGGGAATGACGAGGAAGGCGAACATTCCCGCGCCCAGCAACCACAGGAGCGAGTCGGCGACGAATGGCGAGAAGCCCAGGCACAGGAGGGCGGCCCCGACGCAGGCCCCGACCCACGTGGACTCGTCGCGCTCGACGTCGGACAGGGCGAGCCGGCCGTGCTTGTTGAGGCGAAGGAGGAAGTTGAACAGGGGCTGGGCGGCCCAGGTGAGCCAGACGAAGACGACGTAGGCGATGCGGATGGGGAGGATGAAGGGCGCGAGGGCGGGCTTGGACTCCTGGAGGTCGCCCAGGAGGGAATTGCCGAGGTAGCCGCCGAGGATGACGAACCACTGGGCCTTGCGGCTGAGCCGGTTCATCCAGAGGAAGTACCGGAGCAGGAGGGCATAGAGGAGGTTGCTGGCCTTGAGGGACTCGACGACGCCCTCGCGTGCCCACTCGTTGGTGGGATCGAGGCGCAGGGCCTCGCGGAAGTGGCGCTGGGCCTCCTTGTGACGCCCGGCATGGAGGTGGGTCCAGCCCATGTTGGCATGGGTGGTGGAGTCCTCGGGGTTCCGGACGAGGGTGGCGTCGAGCGTGGCCCCGGCCTCCTGGTTGCGGCCGAGGTGGACGAGGGCGGCGGCGCGGATGTTGTTGGCGGACTCGTTTTCCGCGTCGAGGGCGAGGGCGCGGTCGGCGGCGGCGAGGGCCTCCTCCCATCGGCGTTCCTGGAGGAGCAGGGCTCCCTGGAGGGCGTGGTGGTCGGCGGCGCCGGGCTCGAGACGGATGGCCTCGCGCACGGAGCGGAGGGCGCCGGCGAGGTCGTTGCGCTTGGAGAGGATGGTGGCCATCGCGTGGTGCGCGTAGGCCGAGTCCGGCGCGGCGACGATGGCCTCGCCGGCGGCGTCCTGGGCCTCGCCGAGGCGCCCGGTTTCGGCGAGGGCGAGCGCGAGCAGCATCAGGCCGTAGGGATGCCCGGGTTCCTGGGCCAGGCCGAGGCGGATCTCGTCCACCGCGAGGGCGGCCCGGTGTTGCTGGAGGAGGAGCTCGCCGCGGGTGAAGTGCGGGTTCATGGGTGGGGCGGCGAGCGGGCTAGAGCTTCAGGTACCGCAGGATGTCGTCGTAGGCGCCGCCTTGGTTGGAGTAGAGGGCGTAGTTGCGCGCGGTGGCAAACCACTCGCGCGTGGTGGGCTTGAGCTTCGAGGCGACAGCGAGGAGGTCCTTCGTGCGCAGGGGCTGGGGCGCGCCCGAGCGCAGCGCCTCGCGGAGCTTGGCCTCGACGGCCTGGTCCACGACGGCCTTCAGGTCCGCGCCGGAGAAGCCCTCGGACTTGGCGGCCACGGCCTCCAGGTCGAGGTCCTCCTGGGGTTTGCCGACGGCGAGGATCCGGAGGATGGCGGCGCGGGCGGGCGCGTCGGGCGGCGGGACGAAGAGGATGCGGTCGAAGCGGCCAGGGCGGCGGAAGGCGGAGTCGAGGTGCCACGGGGCATTGGTGGCGCCCAGGACGAGCACGCCGTCGTTGGAGGATTGGACGCCGTCGAGCTCGTTGAGGAACTGGTTGATGAGGTGGCGGCCGCCGGAGGTCTTCATGTCCGTGCGGCTGGCCCCGAGGGCATCGACCTCGTCGAAGAAGAGCACGCAGGGCTTGTTGCGGCGGGCCTGCTGGAAGAGCTGGTGCAGGTTGCGCTCGCTGTTGCCGAGCCACATGTCGAGCACGTCGTGGATGCCGATGGAAACGAAGGCGGCCTTGATCTCGCCGGCCGTGGCGCGGGCGAGGTGGGTCTTGCCGCAGCCGGGCGGTCCATACAGAAGGATGCCACCGCCGGCGGCCTTGCCGTAGGCCTTGTACAGGTCGGCGTGGGTGATGGGATGGACGATCTTGAGCTGGATCTCCTCCTTGAGCGTGTCCATGCCGCCCACGTCGGCAAAGGTGATCTTGGGTCGCTCGACGACGGCGTCGTCCGGCGGGAAGCCTCCGTCGCCGCCCCCCATCCGGACGCGTCCGTCCTCGACGTCGAGCCCGTCGCCCGGCCCGAAGATGTCCTCGGCGTCCGCGTTCTTGTCGTCGTCGTCCTCGTCCTCGGCGGGCTCGGGGCGGATGCCCATCTTGGCGGCGAACTCGGGGTCGGCGGCCTCGGGATCCTTGGCGATGCCCTTGCGGTACTCGGCGACGGCCTGCTCGACCTCGCCCATGCTGGCGAGGAGGCGTGCGTAAAGGACGTGGGCGCGGGCTGGGGCGGTGGCCAGCTTCACGAGGTCCTCGAGGACGACGAGCGTATGGCTGCGCTTGCCTTGCTGGTGAAAGGCGCGGGCGAGCCCGAGCTTGAGCCCGGGCTGGTCCGGGGCGAGGGCGAGGGCGGCGCGGTATTCGGCCTCGGCCTCCGCATGGCGACCGGAGGCGACCAACGCGTCGGCGAGGGCCTGGCGGAGGGGGATGTTGCCCGGGGAAAGGGCGACGGCCTCGCGAAGCTGGGCGATGTGGTCGGGCTGGCTCATGGGCGGGCTACTCCCACTCGATGGTGCCGGGAGGCTTGCTGGTGATGTCAAGGACGACCCGGTTGATACCCCGGACCTCGTTGGTGATGCGGGTGGAGATCTTCTCGAGGAGATCGTAGGGCACGTGGACCCAGTCGGCGGTCATGCCGTCCTGGGAATCGACGACGCGCAGGGCCGTGGTGAAGTCGTAGGTGCGTTCGTCGCCCTGCACGCCCACGGAGCGGACGGGGAGGAGGACGGCGAAGGCCTGCCAGGTCTTGTAGTAGAGGTCGGCGGCCTTCATTTCCTCGACGACGATGGCGTCGGCCTTGCGGAGGATTTCGAGCTTGGGTGCGGTGACGGGGCCCAGGCAACGAACGGCGAGGCCGGGGCCCGGGAAGGGCTGGCGCTGGACGATCTCGCGGGGAAGGCCGAGCTCGACGCCGAGCTGGCGAACCTCGTCCTTGAAGAGCGACCGGAGGGGCTCCAGCAGCTCGAACTTCATGTTCTTGGGGAGGCCGCCCACGTTGTGGTGGGACTTGATGAGGGCGGCGGGGTTGCCCGCGATGGGGACGGACTCGATGACGTCGGGGTAGAGGGTTCCCTGCGCGAGGAACCGGGCCTTTCCGGCGCGCTTGGTGGCGGACTGGAACACGTCCACGAAGGCCTTGCCGATGATCTTGCGCTTGCGCTCGGGGTCGGCGACGCCACGGAGTTTGCGAAGGAAGAGCGGGGTGGCGTCCTCGTATTGGAGTCGGATCTTGAAGTTGCGCCCGAACACCTCGCGGACGACGTCGGCCTCGCGGGCACGCAGGAGGCCGTTGTTGACGAAGATGCAGGTGAGCTGGTCGCCAATGGCTCGGTGGATGAGGGCGGCGGCGACGGACGAATCGACGCCCCCGCTGAGGCCGAGGATGACGCGGTCCTTGCCGACCTTGGCCCGGATGTCCTCCGTGGCCTGCTCGACGTAGTTGCGCATGGTCCAGTCGCGCCCGCAGCCGCAGACGCCGTGGACGTAGTTGGCGATGATCTCGCGCCCGCGCGGGGAGTGGACGACCTCGGGGTGGAACTGGATGCCGAAGAAGCGGCGGCGGGAATCCTCGATGGCGGCGTAGTCGGAGTTCTCGGTGGTGCCGACGACGACGAAGTCCTTCGGAAGGCGGGTGAGCTTGTCGCCGTGGGAGTTCCAGACCTGGAGCTGTCGGGGGAGGCCCTTGAAGAGGGCGCACTGGGCGTCGGCGACGTTGAGGTTGCCCTTCCCATACTCGCGCTTGTCGCCGCGCTCGACCTTGCCGCCGAGGTAGTGGGCGAGGAGCTGCACGCCGTAGCAGATGCCGAGGACGGGGATGCCGAGCTTGAAGATCGCCTTGTCCGGCAGCGGCGCGTCCTTGGCGTACACGCTGGAGGGTCCGCCGGAGAGGATGAGCCCCTTGGGGTTCATGGCGGCGATCTCCGACGCCGGCGTGTCGAACCGGACGATGGTGGAGTACACGTTGCACTCACGGACGCGCCGGGCGATGACCTGCGTGTACTGGGAGCCGAAGTCGAGGATGACGATCTGTTCCATGCGCTGAAACGAAGGGGCAGGATGTGACGACAAGGCGGGGGAAAGGAAAGGCGAAAGTGGGGTCGGAGGGCGCTCAGGGCTGGCTTGACAGGAGCGGACCAAGGGGAGAATGGACGACAAATGCATCCCTTCCCCCCGCAAGATGGATCCCAGCGGCGCGGCGGCTTCACGTTGATCGAGCTGCTCGTGGTGGTGGCCATCATTGCGATATTGGCGGGCATGTTGCTGCCGGCGTTGTCGCGGGCGAAGGGGCAGGCCCAGGGCATCCAGTGCATGAACAACACCCGGCAGGTGATGCTGGGCTGGCTGATGTACGCGGAAGACCACGACGGGCGCGTGTGTGGCAATGCCTCGGGGTCGGCGACGCCCTTCGACAACTGGGTGGTGGGCACCATGCGGTCCGTGAACGGCGGGCCGAACTCGGACAACACCAACACGCTGAACCTTGTGGGTCCTGGGGCGCAGTTGGGGCGGTACGTGAGGACGCACCGGCCCTATCGATGTCCCTCGGACACCTCGGTGGGGCTGGTGCCCGGCAGCAAATCCGCGATGCCCCGGGTGCGGACGCTCTCGATGAACGGGTGGCTGGGGTACAACTCCGAGGCTTGGGACGGCCCGGCCGGCCTGGTCGTCTTCCGCAAGCTCTCCGAGATGGTGCAGCCCGGTCCCTCGGGGACCTGGGTGGTGGTGGACGAGCGCGAGGACAGCATCAATGACGGATGGTTCGCGGTGAGCATGGCGGGGGTGGCCACCCCGTCGGGCAAGCCCGCCAGCCCGGGCCAGTACCAGGTCATCGACTTCCCCGCCAGCTACCACAACCGCGCGTCGTCGTTCGCGTTCGCGGACGGACACTCGGAGATCCACAAGTGGCGCGACGCACGCACCAACCCGGTGCTGCGGAAGGGCCAGGATACCCAGTTGCGCGTCCCCACGCCCGGCAACGTGGACGTGGAATGGATCCACGCCCACACGACGGGCTTCCGCTGAAACGGGCCTGCGTCGCCTCGCCTTCGCTCCCAAGCGAATTCATCCGCAGCGAGTCCCCCGAGCCCAAGGGGAAGCTCAGGCGGAAGGCCAGGATGCGTGCCGACACGGACGGGTAGCGGACCGACCCAGGGTGCGGTTCCCCATCGGGCGGGACCTCTGGATCTGCGGATGTCGCAGGGGAACGCAGATCCCGAGGCGCCTGCGCCGATGGAATCCCCCGGGCGCTGCATGGGGCCGCAGCCATCGGCGGATCGCGCCGCCTCACGGAGGAGGAGCACCGCAGGGCGATTGCATCCCGGCCGGACACCATTTTGCTGTCGCCGGCCTTTGGGCTTCCCAACACCCGTTCGCCGCGTGCCGTCGAAGGCCGGGCCGAGATTGCGAGGCTTCATCTTGGAAACGGCGGTCCAAGAGGGTCCCAACGCGAGGAAGGAGCGGTTCCATCGTGTCGGATAAGGCCATGGACAGGATTCGAGGGGATCACCCTCCGGGTGAGGTTGGGGTGGGCTCGACAGGGCTGTAGGCTGGGTCGCCGGACCCAACACATGCGGATGGCATGTCACATAGATTGAGGGATGCGCCGCGCGGGGGCGCGCGGCCTCATGGGAGCGCATGGCGGCCGTCCACCGAGCCCCAACGGGGCGGCACGATGTGAGCCCAGGGCAACGCCTGGGTTTGGGGCTACCCAACGAGCCCACCAGCCCTGAAAGGGCGTCCGAACCGCACCATGCGACGCACGGGGGGCTTGGGGAGGTGCGTCGTGGACGGCGTAGGGTTCACGACGTTGGGGTCTCGTTCGCCGTTAGGCCGCCGTTTCAGGGCTGGTGCCCTTGGACCGGACGGAGACCTGGCGTTGCCCCAGGCTCACCTAGGATGCCCCGTTGGGGCGGGTCGGATCGATCCGATGGAGCGGGTGATTGCGGCGGGCGTAAAGCTGGCAGCAGGCCGGGTCCGCTGGCGTGGCGCCCATGGCATGCGGCATCGTCGTCGCCGCTTGATGTTACGCCGCTACCCACTGCCCAACCGCCGTTTCTAGGTTCATGCGAAGCAACGGGCGGGGGGGAGGCTCACGGCGGACGAACGAAGCCGTGTCGGCCAACTGGAGTTGTTCGCGAGACCCGAACCCGAGCTTTAGCGCGGTTGGTGCGTGCGGGGGACGGGCAGGCACGAGGATCCGTTCGCCGCGCTTCAGCGGGAGCATCCCGCCGTCTGGGATGCCTGGGCGCGTTGGGTGAACGAGGCACGGTAGGGGCCTGCGGGATTCGCGGCTGATACAGGCGATGGCGGGCCGCCTTCGTCGCCGACCGCCCGTGCGGACTCAGGGGAGTGCGTTGGGCGTGTCGATGCGCCAAAGGGTGGCGGCTTGGTGGGCCATCCAGTTCTGGCGAGCTGCGATGCGTTCGGGAGTCCAGTCGGCGTTGTCGGCGGCGACCTTCCGGGTGATGGCGAAGGCGCTGGCTGCGTAGGTGGGTCGCTTGGTGGCGAACGGCGCGTTGCCGATGTCCTGGTTCGCGCCTGTGGCCAGCAACGTGAGGTTGCCCAGTCGATCCGAGAGCGCCTCCACCTCGGCCTCCGTGAAGGCGTCCCAGCCCACGCCGGGGTTTTCCGGCAGGATGTGCTCGAGGTTGAAGGTGTCGCTGCCGGCGTCGAGGGCCGCGCCGCCGAGGCGTTGCTCGATGCGGCACAGGATATGGCGGACGACCTTCTTGTTGCGGGCCTGGGAGGTGCGCATGGACTTCTCGGCAAAGGCGAAACGGAAGGCGTCGTCACCGGGATAGACCGGGGACAGGGCGCGGACCACCTGGCCCGGGGTGGCGAGGTGGCCGCGCGCGATCTTTTCCGCCACGGCGTTGTACACGCGTTCTTGGTCGTGGGTGGGCTGTCCGCCGATGACGTTGTAGCGGAGGGAAATCACCACGCAGGCGTGGAGCACGGTCTCGAACGCCACGCCATCACCCAGCGCGCGGCGGGCGGCCATGAGGAGCGGGAATGGCTGGCGCACGCCGAACATCCGCAGCTCGGCCGCATGTTGCTTTTGGGCGGCCGGCCACGAGGACGCCTCTGGCTGGGTCAGCGCGAGGTAGGCATCCATGTCCTGTTCCATGTCGCGAATGAGCGAAAACACGGCGTCGCGGGTGGCGATCTTTCCCCGGATGGTCTTGAACAGCTCGGTTTGGCGCACGAACGGGAAGCGGCTGTTCCAATGGGCGCGCAGGAAGTCCGGGAAGCTCTCGCCGCCGAGGCGGCCGACCATGGCCTCCCAACGGTTCTCCAGGGCCTTCAGCTCCTGTTCATGACGTCCATCCCGGTGCAGCACGGAGAACAGGTAGTTCTTGAGGAGGTCCGTGGCGGAGAGCCGCACGCCGCGGGCGTTGAGGGTTTCGAAGACCTTGTAGGCGTTGAGCTCGTCCGTGACGGTGATGACGGTGAAGAAGAGCTTGTCGCTCATGGACTCGACGAACCGAGCCAGCGCGACGCCCGGGTCCCCGCCGGCCGCCGCCATGTGTTGGGCAACCTGGCGGTCGAACCACTCGAATGCCTTGCGCAGGGCGTGTTCCGACGCCCGGAAGCCCCGCACGGGCAGGTGCCCCAGCGGGACGATGTAGGACTGGTAGTAGTCGTCGTTGTTCCGGTTCAGCGTCAGCTTTGATCGCGACACCAACGTGACGGGATCGAGGTAGCCGATGTAGGTCTGGCGGATTTGGTCGAGGCGCTGCGCGTTGCGGTCCTGGTCCTGCCTCGCCTCGATGAGGCGTTGGAGGTTCTTGAGGACGGCCAAGGTGATGAGGGCCAGCGTCGTCAGCCGTTGCTGCCCGTCGATGACGTCAAACGTCTTGTCGTTCTCCGACTGAAGCACGAGGTAGCCCATGTAGAGCGCGGACTCGCCGCCCGGGTCGAGGACGCCCTGGATGTCCATCCACAGGTCCTCCCACTCCTCCTCCGTCCAGCTGTAGTCCCTTTGGAAGCGGGGGATGCGGTACGTCAGTCCGTTGCCCATCAGCTTCCGATAGGTGTCGTTCTTGGTGTTGAAGTTTGTGGCGGACATGGATGGGAAGCGTGCGGCAGGTTTCAGGAAGCCATGGACCGGTATCTCACCATTGGAAGACCGTGCGCCGGACGTGGCAGCGGTCCACGTTGTGCCGACGCGGTTTCCTCGACCGACCGATGGATGGTGTGCTCAGGGCATGACGCCGGGTCATTCCGGGACGCGTCTTTTTTCGGCAAGGCATGGCATGGCATCGCGCACACTGCATGGAGCTTGTACACCGGCCCGGGGCTGGGTGTGAAGGTTCGGCTTCGTCCACGGCCACGGCGCGTGCGCTGTTTGCCCATCGAAGCGCAGGGCTCGGCATGGCAGGGTCTGGGGCGTTGATGAAGCTGCCGCACGTCGATCCGGGAATCCTTGGCATGGAAACCGAGGCTGCCCCGTTCGGGCACGGTGCACGGGGATGGATGGCGTTGGGCTCCGTGCCCTCCTGGAAACCCTGCACCCGGGCGCGGAACTCGTGGTGCCCACCGAAATCCGAAAGATCGCGAAAAAGTTCGTCCAGGCTGTAATGCGGGTGACGCGATCTCCCAGTTGCCGGGTGCATGAATGTTGAATCGCCAAGGCCGGGTCGTGTGTGTCCCCACTGCGCCGCCGCCATCCCGGCGGACGCCCCCGGACAGCTGTGCGCCCGTTGCGTCCTGAACGCCGTCGCCACGGAGACCGACGCGGGCACGACGTCCGCCAGGCAGGCTCCGCCCTCGCTTGCGGAGGTTGCCGCCGCCTTTCCCGGGTTCGAGGTGATCGGGTTGGCGGGCGTTGGCGGGATGGGGTTCGTGTACCGAGTCCGGAGCCGCAGCGACGGGCGGGAATCCGCGTTGAAGCTCCTGCCGGCGGCATTGGCGGCCGAGCCCGCCTTCGTCGAGCGCTTCGAGCGCGAGGCCCGGACGCTGGCCCGCCTCCAGCATCCGAACATCGTCGCCGTGCATGGCTTCGGGCGCGCCGGCGGCTTTTGCTACCTGCTGATGGAGTTCGTGGAGGGCGCGAACCTGCGCCAGGCGATGCGTTCCGCGCGCTTCAGCCCCGCCGAGGCCCTCGCGCTCGTCCCGCAGCTCTGCGACGCCCTCCAGTACGCCCATTCGCAGGGGATCCTGCACCGGGACATCAAGCCCGAGAACATCCTGCTCGACGCGCGCGGCGTCCCGAAGATCGCCGACTTCGGCATCGCGAAGCTCTTCGGTGGCCCTGAATCGCCCGATCATTTCACGCTGACGCAGACCGGCCAGCGCGTGGGGACGCCGCACTACATGGCCCCCGAGCAAATCGAGAGGCCCGGGTCCGTCGATCATCGGGCGGACATCTACTCGCTGGGCGTGGTGCTGTACGAGCTGCTGACGGGCGAGCTTCCGCTCGGTCGGTTTCCCGCGCCCTCGGTGAAGGCCGCGCTGGACGCGCGCATCGACGAGATCGTCTTCCGTGCGCTGAGCAAGGAGCGCGAGCTGCGGCAACAGTCCGCCCGCCAGGTGCGGCACGAGGTCGAGTCGCTGGAATCCACGCCGGCCCTGCCCAAGGCGGCGTCCCCCTCCCGTTCCGTTGCCTGCTATCTCAGCTCCCCGTCCCACCTCCGCTCCGTGTGGGGATTCATCAACATCTACTCCGACCGGGGCTCCCTGCGGCTGGAATCCGATCGCCTGGTGTTCGTCAGCTCCGACCCGACCCGGGTCATGCTCCTCTCCCGCATCACGGCTTTGTCCGTGGGGGAATTCCCCCGGCTGATGAAGCCCACCGGCCTGGAGTACATCGCGGTGCGTTACACCTCCGAAGGCCAGGAACACACGATCTACCTCACCCCGCATCACTCGCGATGGGCTCCCACGTGGGACACCAACGTCGTCGTGCGCGAATGGGAGCAACTCCTCCGCGAGGCCATTGGGGCGGCCGGCCTCCCGCAGGTGCCCGCCCTCCCGGCAACCCGTGTTGGCGGGGTGCGCTGGGACTTCCTTCAACTCGGGACGATCGCCTGGGTGCCGGGACTGGCCGCCCTGGTGATGTTTTTCATGGGCGTGTCCAACCACAACCCGTTCCTGGTGGTGGCCGCCGCGTTGGTGGGTGGATTCGCTGCTTACATGAGCTTCGCCGTGTGGATGGCCCGGTCCAAGAAGCGGTCCGGCGCGGTCACGTCGGCCCGGGGACCATGGCTCTTCATCCTTCTGGGCGTGGGCGCGCCCTTCGCCCTCGCCCTGTTTGTGCTCGCCACCAGGGTCATGACGCAACATTCGCCCTTGCCCTTTCCCCCTGTGCCCTCCTCCATCACGGACCCGGGCCAGGTCAGCTCGTTCGAGAGCAGGACCACCTGGGCGTACAGCCCTCCGCCCAACGCCATCGCGGGCCCGGGCCGCCGTGACACGCATGCCGCCGACGCGGTACAGGCCCTTGCCAACTTGTTTCCCCTGCTCCAGGAAGCCTCCAACCGCGTCGGCTGCCTCCCTCCCAGCCTCCACACCTTCGGCCTCGCCGCCGCCCACCCATCTTCCCATCGCCCCTTTGTCTATCTGGGCGGCAATCCCAACCGGCAATCGCCCGTCCTCGCCTTCACCGAGGCCACTCCGGACGCCGGCCCGCAGGACGTCCTTCTCGTTGATGGAAGCGTCCAACCCATGAGTTCCAATGAGCTGGCCCTCTATCTCCAGACGGAGTTCCTCTGGGTTCAGAACCAGGTCCGGAAACTGCGCGACGACGGTCCTCTTCCCCTCGAGCTGGATGGTTCCTTGTCCGCATGGGCAACCCAGGGGGTTCCGCTCCCGCCCGGAATGGTTCTCTCCCCTGCGGCGGCCCGCGCGCTGCAAGGCTGGGGAGTGACCGTCGTCATGGACGTGTCCTCTCCCCAGGCGTGCCGCGTTGCCCACGGATCGCTGGCCGAGGTCTTCTGGACCGCCACCGATGAAGTCAGCCGGAATGGGAAGCCCGCGCTCGCCGTGGAAGCGCTGCAACCGTTCCTGACCTTTCTTGCGGCACCGGGAACCGTCCCGGTTCGCTTCGAGTTCATGCTCGCCGGACATTCCCATCGGGTCTCCCGGGAAGGCTTGGCCGGGATCGCGGTCGTGCTGGCCGCCCATGCCGGGGATCCGACCCGCCTCCAGCTCGGCCAGGGGTTGCTGGACCGCTTCGTCGCACCCGACGTGGACAGCGCCCGAGACGTGACCCTCTTCGAGCGATTCAAGCCGGGCGAGGAACGGAACCAGACCGAGATCGTGCAGATCCGCCTCGGGGAACTTCGAATGGCGCTGCCCTCGCATTTCCTTCGTCCCCAGCTCGTGCGCAAGGGCATGGAGAACCCCGAGGGGGGGCCGCCCGAGTCCGTGCCCACGCCGTGGATGCCCCGTCGATGACGTATGGAGGATTTCATCCCCAGCCCGTTCTTCGCCCCCACCCGTTGGTCCCTGGTCCTCCGCGCACGGGGGACTTCCCCGGAGGCCCGCGCCGCGCTGTCCGACCTCTGCGGCGGCTACTGGAACCCCGTGTTTCGGCACCTGAGGGGCCATGGGATGGACGACGACGCGGCACGGGAGCTGACGCAGGCGTTCTTTGCGCACCTGCTGGCCGGCGACCGCATCGGGCAGGTCGATCCGGAGCGCGGGAAGTTCCGGTCCTACCTGCTGGTTGCGCTGCGGCGGTTCCTGAAGGACCGGCGGCTTGCTGAGTCGCGCCTGCGCCGCGGCGGTGGCGTCGTCCATGAGCCGCTCGAGTTGGGATCCGCGGACGAGCCGGCGTTTCAAGATTCCAGATCGGACACGGCGCGCTTCGACCACGGTTGGGCGCTGACGGTCATCGAGCGCAGCCTCAACGCGGTTGCCGCCGATTATGCCGGGTCGGGGCGAACCGGCCTATTCGAGCAGCTCAAGCCATGGCTCGAAGGCCATGCCGGGGATCCGGCGGCGGCCGCCCAGGCGCTGGGGCTCTCCGAGGGGGCGATCAAGGTTGCGATCCACCGCCTTCGACGCCGCTTCCGCGAGGCGGTGCTCCACGAAATCCGTCAGACGTTGCCCGACCACGAGGACCCCGCCGCCGAACTCCAGTACCTCATCGAGGTGCTCTCCTCCGCCGGGCCCGCGAGGCCTGCGGGCGCTGCGGGCGCCGATGCGGCCGGAGCGAACACCGCAGGGTAGGGGGCGATGGTTGCGGAAGGTTTCGTGCCTGCCGGAAAGGCTTGGAACCATCCAGAACGCGAGGCGTGGCAACGGGCGCGGGCGGCCGGCGGCTCAGTTACCCGGGGTGGGGATGGGGCCGGTCGGAATGGGCAAGGGCGGTGGCGCCGGGATGCGGCGACCGTTGATGATGCGGTCTTGGCCGGGGACCATGGGGACGGCGGTGGTGCTTTCGAGGGCTTGGCCACCCACGGTGATGGAATTGTTGGGGATGGATGCGCCGCCGGCGTTGGGGATGCCGGAGTTGAAGCCGGGCAGGGTGCTGTTGAAGGCGGGGCTGGACATGGGGATAGCAACGCCGCCGTTGAGGGGAATGGCTCCGGGCGCCTGTCCGACGCCGCCATCATTGGCCGTGACGCCACCGCGTCCGATGACGGTGGGGCCGCCGGCACCGGGGGCTCCTTGCATGAGGCGGGCGTTGTTGGCGGCGATGGCGGAGGCGACCGGGCTGGGGATGGAGTTGGGTGCTCCCGGGGCGGGCGTAGGGGAGCCAACGGCCTTGGCCCCGTTGTCCTTGAAGTTGAGGGTGACCTCCTGCCCGGCGTTGCTGAGCTTCACGGTCTCGTGCTTGGGGTCGATCTCGAGGACGTGGATGTCCCCCTGGGCCTCGTCCTCGCCCAGCGTCAGGTAATCCGAGGGCTTTCCGGCGGCCGACGCGACCTGGAGGTACACCTGCTTCTTGCCCTTCCACACCGTGAAGCCCGTCAAGGTGACGTTGGACGGGGGCGGCGGCGCGGTCTTGGGGATTTCCTCGACGGGAGGTGGGGGCGGGGGCGGGGGTTGGATGCGAAAGGCGTTGCGGTTGGGGATGATGGTGAAGGGATGGGTGGCGGCGGCGGAAAGGACATTCGCGGTGCCCGTCGCCGACTCCGTGGCCGGGGGGGGCGTGACCGGCGGTGCGGCAGGGGCGTCGGCCGCAGGCGCTTGGCGGGCGAGCGCTTGGGCACTCGCCGCCGCGAGGGCGAGGGCGAGGGCGGCGGCGCGGGGTGGGGACGTGCGACGGTCCATGGACATAGGGTGCGGCACCCCTTGGGAACACCGCAAGGGCGGGTTGGTTGCCCGGGAGTTCTGGTCGGGGTGACGGCGCATCACCAGGGGAGGCTGAAGGTCTTGACGTAGGTGTAGCCCTTGATGGCCTCGACGACGCCCTCCTTGATGCCGAGCCCGGAGTCCTTGATGCCGCCAAAGGGGCTGGACTCGATGCGGAAGCCGGGGACCTCGTTGATGTTGACGGTGCCGCAACGGAGGGTGCGGACGGCCTTGAGCGCGTGCTCGAGGTTGCGCGTGACGACGCCGGAGCTGAGGCCGTAGGCGGTGGAGTTTGCGAGGCGGAGGGCGTCGTCGAGGTCGTCCACGGGGAGGATGGGCGCGAGGGGCCCGAAGCTTTCGGAGACGACCATGCGTGCGTCCCGGGGAACGTCGGCGATGACGGTGGGTTGGAGGAGGGCTCCGGAGCGGCGGCCGCCCGCGAGGACGCGGGCTCCGGACGCGGCGGCCTCGGCCATGACCTCCTCGAGGTGCCGGGCGCTGGCCTCGTCGATGACGGTTCCCACGCGCGTGGCCTCGTCCATGGGGTCGCCACAGACGTAGTCGGCGGTGCGCGCGACGAGGCGCTCGGTGAAGGCGGGGAGGATGCCGCGCTGGACGAGGATGCGCTTCACGGCGGTGCAGCGTTGGCCGGAGTTCCGGTAGCTACCCTCGGCCGCCAGCGTCACGGCGAGGTCGAGGTCGGCGTCGTCGAGGACGATCAAGGGGTCGTTGCCGCCGAGTTCCAGCACGAGCTTCTTGTACCCGGCGGTGGCGGCGATGCGCTTGCCCACGGGGACGGAACCGGTGAAGGCGACGACCTCGACGCCCGGATGCCGCACGAGGTGCTCGGCAACCTCGTGCGTGGGTCCGAGCAGGACGGACAACATGGGTCCGGGCAACCCGGCCTCGTGCAGGAGCTGGGCGAAGCGGAGGGCGACCAAGGGGGTCTTCTCCGAAGGCTTGAGCACCATGGGCGTGCCGGCGGCGATGGCCGGGGCGACCTTGTGGGCGACCTGGTTGAGGGGATGGTTGAAGGGGGTGATGGCCACGGCGCAACGCAGGGGCTCGCGCGTGGTGAAGATCTTGCGCGGCTTGCCCTGCGCGGAGACGTCGCACGAGAACACCTGGCCGTCGTCCCGAAGCGCCTCCATGGCGGCGAAGCGCAGCACGTCCACGGTGCGCCCGACCTCGTAACGGGCCTCGCGCAGGGCCAGCCCGGCCTCGGACGTGATGATGCGCGCGAACTCCTCGCGCCGGGCCTCCAAGGCCGCGCGGGTGCGGTCGAGGATCTCGGAGCGTTGGTGGCGGGTGGGCGTCGCCGTGAATTCCATGGCGGCCGCCAAGGCCGCGTCGGCCTCGGCACGGCCCACGGTGGCCACGGTGCCGGAAACCTCCCCGGAATAAGGGCTGCGGACAACGAGGGCAGGCCCGCCCAAGACGGGCTGGCCGGCCACGAGGCAGGCAAGATTCTGGACTGGGATCATGTCGCTGGAACGGACCCTGCCATGGACGCCATGCCGAAGGCATCACCGGAAATGAGGGCGTGGCGCCCCGCGCGACGCGACATGAGCCTTGCGCGGCTGCGCTCTGGCGGTTGGATGGGCGTGGAACGAGGAACGGCAAGGCGATGGACGAGGAAGATCCCAGAGGTGGCGCACGCGGCTCGGGCGGCGTGGGCGGGCCGGCGTCGCGCCCCGCGCAAGGGGAACTCCCGTTCGATGCTCCCGGCGCCAGGGGCGATGGGTACGCGACCTGGCAGGAACGGCGTCGGGCGGCCATGACCGAGGCCGGGCGGCGGCTGGGATTGCCGCTCGGGCATCCGGTGCGCATCGAGCTGAAGGATGGCTGTCAGTTGAAGGGCGTCCTTCGGTTGGCCGAGGAGGGCCTGTTCCTGGAAGTCGGGCGTGAGCCCGGCAACGAGCCCATGCTCCGGGTCGATCGCTGCACGTTTGGCCTCTCGGACATTGC
>CAYSGH010000056.1:23190-29623 GCA_964430505.1 uncultured Akkermansia sp.
GGCGTCGAGGCGGCGTCCCCATTCCGTGCTGGCGAGGTGGTGGCGGCGGGAGCACGATGTTCACCGATGCGCCTTCACCGTGAACCATGGATGGCCGGGCTCCTGTGCCTTGCCGGAATCCTCGTGGGGATGCCATGGGCGATGGGCGGCAACGACCCCAAGGGCGCGGGCGCGTTGGCGTTGTTTCCCATGTCGGTGTCGTTCCAGGGCGCGGGCGAGCGGCATCGGGTGCTGGCGGAGGTCGCGCGCCCCTCGGCGGGTGCGGCCGCGCGCTGGGCGTCCTCGGATCCAAGCGTGGCGCGCGTCGATGAACGGGGCGTGATCGAGGGGGTTGGGGCGGGGCGTGCGCGGGTTTGGTGCACGATGGGCGGCGCGTCGAACGCCGTGGACGTGGTGGTGGGCGAAGGGCGCGAGGAAGCGCCGAGCTTTCGTCGGGAGGTGTTGCCGTTGCTGACCCGGCTGGGGTGCAACCAAGGCGCGTGCCATGGGAAGATGGCGGGCCAGAACGGCTTTCGCCTGAGCCTGCGCGGCTATGCGCCGGAGCTGGACCATCGCTGGATCACGGAGGAGCTGGCGGGGCGCCGCGTGGATCCGTCGGACCCGGAGGGGTCGTTGCTGATCGCGAAGCCGCTGGGCCGCGTGCCGCACGAGGGGTTGGTGCGGATGGAGGAGGGGTCGCGCGAGCATCGCGTGTTGCGCGACTGGATCGCGGCGCGCGCGCCAGGGCCGTTGCCGACGGACCGGGAGCCGGACCCGTCGCGGCTCGAGGTGTTGCCGGGGGACCGGACGTACCATGCGGGTGACGCGCGGCCGCTGTTGGTGCGGGCGCACTGGCCGGACGGGACGGCCCGGGATGTGACGTGGCTGGCGCAGTTCTTCTCGAATGACGAGGCGGTGGCGCGGGTGACGGGGGAGGGCGTGGTGACGGCGCTGCGCGAGGGGGAGACGACGGTGCGGGCGCATTATCACGGGCTGGTGGCGGCGGTGCGCGTGACGGTCCCGACGGGGCGGCTGGTGGAGCCGTGGCGGTTTGGGAAGCGAAGGAGCGCGATCGACGAGGCCGTGTTTGCACGCCTGGACGCGCTGGGCATCCCGCCGTCGCCGCTGTGCGACGACGCCACGTTCCTGCGTCGGGCGATGCTGGACGCGATCGGGACGCTTCCCACGCCGGAGGAGGTGGACGCGTTCCTTGCGGACGGCGCGCTGGGCAAGCGGGAACGGGCGGTGGACGCGATCCTGCGGCGCAGGGAGTGGGCGGACTACTGGGCGTTGCAACTGGCGGACCTGCTCCAGAACCGGAGGGAGCGCGACCACGACGTGCGCGGGGTGAAGGGGGTTCGCTCGTTTCATGCGTGGCTGCATGGGCGGCTGGAGGCGGGCGCGGGCTGGGACCAGATCGCGCGCGAGGTCCTGACGGCGCGGGGCGACTCGTTCCAGAACCCCGCCGTGGGCTACTTCGTGACGGTGGTGGGCGAGAAGCCGCCGTCCGAGTCGGAGGCTCCGGACTCGGTGGCGCAGGCGTTCCTGGGGACGCGGATTGGGTGTGCACGCTGCCACAACCATCCCTTGGAACGGTACACGCAGGACGACTTCCATCGGTTCGCCGCCTTCTTCAGCCGCATCCACCTCGAGCGCCGGGAGCCGACGAAGGGCGGGACGGAGCTGGTGACGTGGAGCAAGGAACGCCACGAGGCCGGGCGGCGGCTGTCGGCGGCGGCGTCCCAGCTCGCGGAGGCGCAGTCGCGGCTGCTGGCGGCGGACGCGACGGACGCGTCGGGCAAGGAGCCGAGGGCGCGCGAGCTGGAGGAGCGTCGGCGGGAGCACGCGCGATGGAAGCGCGAGGTAGAAGGGCTGGACCGGCGTCCGCCTTCCACGGTGCAGCCGCGGACGCGGGAGACGGTGGAGGCGCGGCCGTTGGATCGCTCGGCGATGACATGGCGGCCGGGCGGGGACGCGCGGGAGGAACTGGCGAGCTGGATGACCTCGACGAACAACCCGTTGTTCGCGGAGTCGATGGCGAACCGGCTGTGGCGACACTTCATGGGCGCGGGGCTGGTGGAGCCGGTGGACGACCTGCGGGCGAGCAACCCCCCGTCGAACCCGGCCTTGATGGCGCTGCTGGCGCGCGAGCTTCGGGCGTCCGGCCACGACCTTCGGCACGTGATGCGGCTGGTGATGACGTCGCGCGCGTACCAGTTGTCGTCGGCGACGGTGAAGGGGAACGAGTCGGACCGGCGGTTTCACTCGCACTACCTGGCGCGGCGGTTGCCGGCCGAGGTGTTGGCGGACGCGGTGGCGGTGGTGACGGGCGTGCCGGAGCGGTTTGAGGGGCAGCCGGTGGGGGTGCGTGCGATCCAGCTCCCGGAGCCGCAGACGGGGAGCTACTTCCTGTCGTTGTTTGGCCGGAGCGACCGCGTGACGGCGTGCGCGTGCGAGCGGAAGGGCGAGGTGACGCTGCCGCAGTTGCTGCACTTGCAGAACGCGGGCGAGACGATGCGGCGGCTGTCGGACCGGGAGGGGCTGGTGCACCGGCTGGCGCGTCGCAAGGGCGAGCTGGGGGAGGCCGTGTCGGAGCTCTATCGCGTGGCCCTGGGGCGGCGGCCGACGGCGTCGGAGCTGGCGGCCATCCTGCCGACGCTGGAGGGGGTGCCGCGCGAGGAGGCGCTGCGGGACGTGGCGTGGGCGTTGCTCAACTCCAAAGAATTCAACTTCAACCATTGAACCGATGATCGACATCACGTTTGGACAGCCGCGCGGGCGTTGCGACGGGCTGCGGCGACGGGACTTCCTCCGCCTGGGGGCGGTGGGACCACTGGGACTGTCGTTGGCGTCGATGATGGCGGCCGAGAAGGCGGGCGCGGCTTCGTCGTCGGCCTCGGCGTCCCCGGGCCTGCGGAGGGCGCGGGCGCGCTCGGTCCTGCTGGTGTTCCTGGGCGGCGGGCTCTCGCACCATGACTCGTTCGATCCCAAGCCGGACGCGTTGCAGGAGGTGCGCGGCAAGTACGGGACGATCCCCACGACGGTGCCCGGCCTGCGGGTGGGCGAGCTGCTGCCGCGCCTGGCGCACCGGATGCAGCACTTCGCGCTCGTGCGGTCCGGCACGCACGAGAACGACCACCACGAGACGGCAAGCAACTGGGTGTTGAGCGGGCGCTTCGGGTCGCCGTTCGGCGATCACCCGTCGATGGGGTCGGTGGTGGCGCACGAGACGGGCTTTGGCGGGCGGTTGCCGCCGTACGTGTCGGTGCCGCGCAACCCATCCTTCACGTGGGAGCTGGGCAAGTCGTCGTGGTTGGGCGGGCGGTTCGAGTCCTTTTCGGCAGGCAACCCCAACGAGAAGGAATGGCGCGTGCGGGACCTGAACCGGCCGTCGGGCGTCACGGACGACATGCTGGCGCGGCGCCGGGCGTTGCTTTCGGCGGTGGATCGCCTGGGCGGGCGCGTGCGGGGCAACGACCAGCTCGACACCCATGACGAGTTCGGGCGCAAGGCGGCGGAGCTGGTGCTGTCCCCGAACGCGCGCGACGCGTTCTCGGTGGATCGCGAGCCGGCGGCGCTGCGCGACGCCTACGGGCGGACGGACTTCGGGCAGTCGTGCCTGCTGGCGCGGCGGCTGGTGGAGGCGGGCGTGCGGTTCGTCACGGTCAACTACGGCGGGTGGGATCATCACGCCAAGATCTTCGAGTCCCTCGACAAGAAGCTGCCGGAGCTGGACATGGGGCTTTCGGCGTTGGTGACGGACCTGTCGAACCGCGGCTTGATGGACGAGACCTTGCTGCTGGTGATGGGCGAGTTTGGGCGGACGCCCCGGATCAACAAGGACGCGGGGCGCGACCATTGGGGCCGCGCGGGCTCGATGTTGTTCGCGGGCGCGGGCGTGCGGGGCGGGCAGGTGATCGGGGCGACGGACAAGGAGGGGGCGTTCGTGACGGAGCGGCCCGTGCGCCCGGCCGACGTGGCGTGGACGGTGTACGAGGCGCTGGGGATCGATCCCAAGAAGATCCTGACGACGCCAGAGGGGCGGCCCGTGGAGATCCTGGACCAGGGTTCGGCGGTGCATGAGCTGTATGGCTGAACGTTCCAGGCGGCGGGCGGGCGCATGGGCTGCCGTCCTCGCAGGGTGCGCCGCTGCGGCACCCGTGTTGGGCGAGGAGGCCAAGAAGCCCGAGCCGCCCGTGCTCCGCGTGGTCCAGCCGTTGGGCGTGGAGCCGGGCGAGCCGGTGCGTTGGACGGTTCGCGGGCAGCGGTTGGACGGGGTGACCTCCGTCCAGGTGGCCGCGTGGCCGGGGTTCCAGGCGGAGGTGGTGTCGCGGGGCGACGCTCCCGGGATCAACGGCCTGGACGCGGCGCGCGTGGGCGACCGTCGGCTGGAGCTGAAGGCGACGGTTCCGTTGGACGCGGTTCCCGGGACCAACGCGGCGCTGGTGGTGTCCGGAACAAACGGCGTTTCGGCCGCGTTCCCGTTGGTGGTGGTGCGCAAGGGCCTCCTGCTGGGCGAGAAGGAGCCCAACGACGGCTTTCGCGATGCGCCGGGCGCGCCCGTGCCATCGGTGTTGCGGGGCGGGTTTGCGGCCAAGGGGGACGTGGACGTGTTCCGCGTCTCGGTCCCGGCGGGGCGGCGGCTGCGGGCCGAGGTCCTCGCGGAGCGGGCGGGCTCGACCTTGGACGCGATGTTGACCGTGTACGACGCGCGCCGGGCGACGGTGGCGTCGGTGGATGACACGGCGGGGCGCGACCCGGTGGTGGAGTTCGAGTCGAAGGAAGGCGGCGAGTACTTCGTGGCGGTGAGCTACGCGAACGACCAGGCGGCGCCGACGCACGATTATCTCCTGTACCTGACGCTTCCATGACGTCGAGCCATCGCAGCAGGAGCAGGCGGCCGCGCGGTATGGGGACGTTGGGCGCGTGGGTCGTCTGCGTGCTGGCGAGCCTTGCGGTGTGCCATGGCCAGGCGGCTCCGGCGTCCTATGTGCGCGACGTGGCCCCGGTGTTGCAGCGGCATTGCACGGGATGCCATCACCCGGGCAAGCCCAAGGGCGACGTGGACCTGACGAGCGTGGCGGCGATGCGGCGCGCGGGTCGGCATGGGGCGGCGGTGGTGTCGGGCAAGCCGGGCGAGAGCGTGTTGTTGTCGGAGGTGCAAGGCACGGAGCCGGCGATGCCCAAGGAGGGCCAACCGTTGTCGGCGGCGCAGGTGGCCGTGCTGGAGCGTTGGATCTCCGAGGGCGCGACGGATGACACGCCGCCGCCGCCACCGCCGCCCACGGAGCCGCCGACGTACTGGGCCGCGCCGGTGCTGGGGGCGGTGGCGTGGTCGCCGGATGGGCGTTGGCTGGTGGTGGGCGGGCGCGGGGAGGTGTTGGTGTTCGACGCGGCTTCCCTCGCGCGAGTGCGACGCTTGCTGGGCGCGCCCAGGAAGGTGGACGCGCTTCGGTTTTCGCCGGACGGAAGGACGTTGGCGGTTGCGGGGGGCGACCCGGGGGTGCGCGGGGTGTTGCAATGCTGGGACGTGGAGGCGGGACGTCGGGCGTGGCACGTGGAACCGGGGCACGACTTGTTGATGGGGCTGGATTGGCATCCGGACGGGGCGCGGTTGGCGACCGGGGGAGCCGAGAAGGTGGTGCGCGTGATGGCAGCAGGTGACGGGGCAGTGTTGGCGGCCTTGCCGGTGCACTCGGACTGGGTGCTGGGCGTGGCGTGGGTGGACGATGGGCGGCGGTTGGTGTCGGGGAGCCGGGACCGCTCGTTGCGATTGCTGGACGGGGGGACGCTGCGGTTGATCGACGTGTTGAACCGGGAAGGGGAGCCGGTGGGACACGTTCAACGGCGACCGGGGTCGGAGCAGGTGGCGTTTGCGGGGGGCGAATCGCGCGTGCGGTTGTACCAGGCATTCGAGCGGCCACCGGCGGCGGATCCCGGGCAGGACCCCAATCATGTCCGGGAGTTTGACTCGTGGCCCGGCGGCTCCACGGCGCTGGCATTCAGCCCGGACGGGCAATGGATTGCCACGGCGGGCGCACCTTCCGGGGTGACGGTCCAAAAGGTGGAGGGGGGCGGAAGGGTGGCGTCGTTGGACGGGCAGGGGGCGGTGGTGTTCGGTCTCGCCTTTGATGCCACGGGCAAGCGACTCGCGACGGCGGGTTCCGATGGCAGGCTTCGGATCTTTGCGATGCCACAGGGCACCCTTGTGACGAACATCGCGCCCGTGGAGGTGCGGCGCGTTGTCGGCGGACGGTGAAGGTTGCGGTGGGACGCCGGGGAATGGGTTGGGCGAAAAGCCGATGCCCGACGGGGCCCCTCACCCGCCGGGCATCAACCGCGGCGTTCTCCCGTGGTTGGCCACCTCCTTGGCATGCATCAGGGGAACCTCCGAATGGAACGGCCAAGCGTGTCGGGGTGCAAGGATGGAAAGCCAAGCTGTTGGGGTGGGACC
>CAYSGH010000057.1:0-28726 GCA_964430505.1 uncultured Akkermansia sp.
CCGGCCCGTCGTTGTCCCACGCCACCACGTCCGCGCCCTTCACGAACGAGGGCGCGTCGTTCACAGGCACCACCGTCAACACGAAGCTCCGCGTCGTCGTGTACGTCCCGTCCGACACGCCCACCGTGATCGTGCTGGACCCGTTCGCGTTCGTTGCCAATCCCATCGTCAGCGTCCGCACCCCGCCGGAGCCCATCCCAAGCACCAAGCCTCCACCTGGAACCAGCCCCGGGTTCGAGCTGCTCGCCGTCACTGCCAGGCTCCCCGCCGCCGTCAGGTCGTCCGCCGCCAAGAACGACAACACCGCCATCCCATCCTCCTCCACCGTCTGGTCCGGCATCGCCGACAACGTCGGCCGCCCGTTCGCCTCCACCGTCGTCGCTCCTCCCACCGCAAAGCCCGTCCCATCGAACGTCGCCGTCCCCGCGAACGCCTGAGGCCCCGAAACCCCATTCCCGGCCTTCGCCGTGTACTCCAGCGCCCGCGACGCGTCGTCGTTGAACGGCCCAAACCGAATCCGCCTCAACCCCGCGTCATAGCTCGCCCCCGCCGGCAACGTCCCCGCCGTCCACCCCACAGGCAGCACCTCGTCCACCCCCCACAGACCAATCCCCGCATCCGGCGTCGCCACCACACGCACCGTCGCCGTCGTCCCAGGCTCCACCGTCCCCGGCAACGTCCGCGTCGCCGTCCCCATCAACGCCGGCAACACCACCAGGCCCGTCGCCCCGCCCGTCGGCCGCTCCACGTCCCCGAACGCCGCCCTTCCTCCGAACACGCCCGACGACCCCGCGCCCGTCCCCGCCGTCAACTCGTACCGCAACGTCACCGGGCTCCCCTCGTGCGAGATCGGCCCCCACGTGATCGTCCGAGTCCCCTCCGAATACGTCCCCGCTGGCAAACCCACCGTCCCGGCCGGGATCCTCACCGCGTACCCCTCCGGCACCACCTCCCGCACCGTGTACAATGTCACGTGCCCGTTCGGGGCCGCCGTCAACGTCACCTCAAACCCCACCCCCACCCGACACGTCCCCGGCAACCCCCGCGTCACCGTCCCGTCCTCCAGCGACGCCCAGCTCGTGCTCGTCACCCCGCTCGTCGCCGCCGTCGTCCCTCCAAAGTCCCCCTGCCCCGCAAACACCCCCGTCCCGCGCGTCCCACCGTCCGGCACCGCCTCGTACCCCAGCACCCGCGCCGTGGCGTCCAGGAACGGCCCCCACGTCACCCGGCGCCCCCCCTGCGAGATCGTCCCGGACACGCTGGCGTTCCTTGCCACCCAACCCTCCGGAAGGTCCTCCACGACCGAATACCCCAGCACCGCCGCGCCCGGCGTCGCCACCAACGTCACCGCAAGGGCCTCCCCCGTGCGAAACGTCCCCGGCATCGAACGCGTCACCGTCCCCACCACGTCCACCGCACGTGCCAGGCTGCCCCCGCCCGTGGTCGTGGCCGTCCGCCCATCGAACGTCGCCACCCCTCCAAACGTCGCCGTGCCCGTCGCCCCCGATGGGGCCGTCGCCGTGTACCCCAGCGTCCGCGCCAACCCGTCCACGAACAGCGGCCACGTCACCTTGCCCCCGGAAGACGTCCCGCCGTCGCTCACCGCCGACGCCGTCCAACCCGCGGGCAACGTCTCCTCCACCCCGTACGCCGCCGTCCCATTCGAGGGCGCCACCACCACGTTCACCGTCACGCCCAACCCCGGCCGATACGTCGTGGCTCCACCTCCAAACGACCGCGTCGCCGTCCCGGGCGCACGCCGCGGCAACTCCGTCACCCCGCCCACCGTCACCACCGACCCGTCGAACGCCGCCGTGCCCGAGAACACCGCCGTCGCCTCGCCCGACGCCGGGGCACCCACCACGTAGGAAAACGTCCTCGTCAGCCCGCCCGTCGCCAGCCAGCGCAGCCGACGCGTGCCCGCGTCCCAGGCCCCGCCCCCGTCCGAGACCAGCGTCCAACCGATGGGCACCGTCTCCTCCAGCGTGTTGAACGCCTCGTCCGCCAGCGGCGCGAACAGCACCGTCACCGTCACCGTCTCGGACAACCCGTAGTCGCCGGTTGAAAACGACCGCGTGGCCGTGCCCGCCCGCGCCCAGCACGCCGCCACCCATGCCAGCACCGCCAGCACCCCATGCACCCAGTGGCGCGACATGGAGCCTCCTCAGCGACCCGCCTCGCGCGCCCTCACGAACACCTGCGGCAGGTCCGTCGGCAACGCCGAACCAAATCGGAACAACCCCGCCCCGTCCGCCACCCCGTTCGTCAGCAACGTCCAGTCCTTCAGGTCCACCGAACGTTCCACCTCGTACCGCGCGCCAGGCTCGCCCGACAACGTCCAGTCGCCCACGGCACCCGCGATGCGCAGCGTGCTCGACGGCACCCCCACCGCCCGCGCCCCGCTCATCGACACCAGCACGCCGTCATGCGAGCCCCGACCCTCGAAGGCCTGCCCCGACACGACTCGGTCCGGCACCACCACGTAGCTGAAGTCCCGCGGCACCCGGTCGAAGAACGGACCCCACTTCACCCGGCGTTCCTTGGGATCCCACGTGCCCCCGGCGCTGATCGACTCCACGCGCCAACCCTGCGGCGGGCCATCCTCCACCGCGTAGGTCCTCATCCCTTCGATCACGCGCGCCCGGAGCATGACCACCGACCGCACCCCGGGCAGGAAGCGCGGCGGATGGATCGACTCCACCTCCAGAAGGGGCCTTGGGGACGGGTCGCCCGCGAGCCCGGCGCCGCGACGGGGCTCGGCCTCGACCGAGCCCAGCCCGGCGTTGGTGGGCGCGGCGGCGTTCACCCACCACATCGGGGCGGCCAACGCGACGCCGTTGTTGGTCAGCACCTGGCGATAGTATTCGCCGCCTTCCCAGATCGTGCTGGCACGCGTCACGTAGTCGATGGGGATGGGCTTGGGCGCGAGCGGCCAGTCGTTGGTCCGCTTCCACGCCGTGTAGTACGCGGCCAGCTCGCCGATGGTGATGCGCCCGTCGCGCGGCGACAGGTCCGCCGGATGCGGCGCGTCCACCTTGGAGGGAAGCGTGCCCAGGCGGAACTCGTCCGCGTTGGAGAGCCCGTCGCCATCGGGGTCATCGGCCGCCCCGAATCGGGTGTCGAGGAGGTTGGCCTGCTCCCACCCGTCGGGGAGGCCGTCGGCGTCGTCGTCCACGTCTCCGAAGTCGATGCGGCGGACGACGCCCTTGCCCTCGACGTCATAGGTGACCTGGGCGCGGACCTGGCCGGCGACGAGCACGGTGAGATAGAGGGTGTTGCCGGGGACGGAGGCATTGGGACGGAGGAGGGGCAGGCCGCTGTCGATGGGGATGCGAAGGCTGTAGCGGGTGGGGTCCACGTCGCCGAGGCGCGTCTCGGACACGGAGGCACCCATGGGGATGCGCCGGGCCTGGACGACGACGTTCTGGGCGGGGACGAGGTTGGTGCCGCCGAGGTTGATCACGCCCCACACGACGGTGTCGGGCTCGGGCACGGCGGCGCGGGCCTGCGATGTGACGCACGCCACCCCCACGAGGAGGGCGACGGCGCACGCGATGCCTTGGGTTAGGCGAAGGAGGAAAGAACCATTCATGGCGCGATGGAGGGGCTGAGGTGGACCGAACCCTGTGGCGGAACCCTGGTGCTGAACCCTGTTGCCGAGGCTGGATCGGACCCTAGTTCCCGCTGTAGGCATAGGTTTGGAAGAAGAGCTTGATGTCGGACACCGACTGGATGAAGGCGTCGAGGCCGGCGTTGGGGTCGTTGAGGAGGGAGCCGCCGGGGATGACGAGCATCCACTCGGTGTTCCAGACGGACCGGCCGATGAGGCGGCTGTCCGAAGTGGCCTCGCGCTCGGTGAACCCGCCGGAGTCGTGGTAGGCGCGGAAGCTGGAGAACCTCCGGATCTCCGCGGAGTTGCCGGCCAGTGAGTCGAAGGCCGGGTTGTAGGACGAGCCCTTGATCTCGGAAGGCCCGATGGGGAACGGGATGGGAATCTTCTGGTCCACGACGCGCCAGAGGCGCGTCTCGAAATCATTGCCATCCTGGGCGCGGAGGACGTCGGCCCCGACGGGCACGAGATAGACGCGCGGGGTCATGGCGAGGCCATTGCCGTTGTAGTCGGTGAACCAGACGCCGGCGGAGCGGATCTTGGTGGCGAACTGGCTGGGGTCGTAGGCGCTGTCGCCGCCGCCCAGGGGCCACCCGAAGAAGTTGAGCCCGAAGGTGACGGTGGTGGGGAAGCGCAGGACGAGGGCGGGCTGGGCTCCGGCCGTCTCCGGGGCGAAGGGACGACAGAAGCGCCGGAACTCGGGCACGTCCCAGACATTGGGCACGACGGCGGCCTTGAGGACCTTCTGCCAGTCCGAGTCCGAGCTGCCCCGAAGGCGGAACCACTCGTTGCGGAGCGAGAACCGGCCGGTCTCGGTCTGCGGGTTGTTGAAGCCCATCTGCGTCTTCTGGACGGAAAAGTTCTGCTCGAGGCGCGCGAGGGGATCGGCCAGGCCCATGCGGCCGGCGACGGGGAAGACGCCGGAGTCGTCCACGCGGATCTGGCCGAGGGTGCGATGCCGGAGGATGTCGGTGAGGAACCGCTGGGCGGAATTGTTGCCCTTGCCGATCATGTTGACCTCGTAGTCGTAGGCGGTCGCGGCGAGATAGACGTAGCGCGCGGCGAGGTCGAATTGGGCGCGGTACTTGTTGAGCGCCTCGTTGCGGAACATGCGGAAGGCCATGTCGCGGTAACGGAGCTTGGTGGCGTCGCCAGCCACCTCGGTGCGGAGGAGGCGTCGTTCCTCAAGGATACGCTGGCCCTTGGCGATGGTGGCGCGGACGTGTTCGCCGGCTTGGTCTAGGGCCTCGCGTTGGTTGAAGAGCTCAAGGCGGAGCACGGGCTCCTCGCGGAGGAGCCTGTTGGCCTCCTTGAGTCGTTCCTGTGCGGCGGCGTCCTGCTTGTCGAGCAGGAGCATGCGGTCGCTGAGCTGGTCGGCGGCCTCGGCCTGCAGCGGGATGATGTTGTCCGCGTAGAAGCGGGAACCCCACGCCATGCCCTTGAGGACGCTGGCGCCGACGGCAGCGAGATTCTTGATGGCCCCGCGGGCCGGGGCGGTGGCGTCATTCGCCATGCCGACGGACTTGGGCAGGGCCTCGGCGGACGCATCCCCCACCTTCTCGAGCTTGTCCGCGCCCATGTCCATGAGGTCGGCCGCCTTGCGGAAGGCCAGGGGTGCATGCTTGTAGATGGTACCCTGCAGGATTTTCTGGTCGAAGGCGCGCAGCTCCGTGTCCGCCACGAACTTCTCGCCCTGGATGCCCTCAATCTTTTCGTCCATTCGATTGACGAGGTTCTCGTAGTTCCGCGCGGCGGCCTTGAACCGGGCCTGCTGCTGCACCAGCTCATGCAGGGCCACCTGGATCTCGCCCGGGGCGCGGCGTTGGCCCCATTCGGGCGGGGCCTTGAAGGCGTAGCCCTCGGAGGACGTAGGGAAGTCGATGGGGACGTTGGAATAGGGCTCGATGTCCGGGGGCGTCCGGCCCGCCAGCTTGGCGGCGGTGTCGTAGGTGCGAGGGACCAGTCCCAGGTTGATCATGCCGATGGCGTGGCTGAGGGGATTGAAGTCCACCGCGAGGCCGCCGATCTCGGCCGTCTCGAACACGCCGGTGGTCCGAACCCATTCCTCGTTGAGTCGCTTGTGGTACGCGGTGATGCGGGCGTCCGGCGGCGCGGTGTCGCCATTGACCTCGGCGGTATCGACGTAGAGGTAGTGGATGAGGTCGGGGCCCGCGTATCCGCTGGGGAAGGTCTTTCCCGCCCCGATGTCGCCCGCGTAGGGATAGCCGTACACCTCGATGAGCTTGTTCTCGAGCTCCCTTTCCTGGACGCGGTTCTTCTCGGTGAGGTCCTCCTGCGAGTCTGTGCTGCGGCGCAGCGCCACCGTCATGGCGTTGGCCTCGTCGAACAGCGTCCGCGCATTCAGCAACGCCATTTTTGCACGCTCGGAGACCTGCTCGAAATGGGTTCGGCCCGCCTCGACCTCAGCGGGGTCGAGGTCGAAGGGAACGACGCCCGCCACGAGCCCGAGCGGGTTGAGGCCGTTGTCGGCCTTGTCCACCTGCCCGAGGATGGAGACGGCCTCGGACGCGACCTGGGAAAGCTCGCCCACAGTCTGGCGGTCGATCTTGTCGAGGCCGGTGTGGGACGGGTCCGGGTCCTCGCTCGGGAGGATGGCATTGCCGGTGACCCAGTCGATGTAGGCCCCAGTGGCGGCGCGCCGGGCCCACTCACTGACGCCCCATGCGCGGTCGGGATCCGTGTCGCTGTAGCCTTGCCATTGGCCGGCCGGGTCGGCGACGTACTTCTGCCGATAGGTGAGGTCCACGATCTCGGATCCTGCCTTGGCCTTGTTGGCGGCGGCGGTGGCGAACTTGCGCTCGTCCAAGTAGTCCACCTTCACGGGGATGCCAGCGAGGAGCACGGACTCGCTGCGGGGCTGCCAGGTGAAGTTGGGGTGGCTGAGGAGGCCGTAGTAGCCCTTGATGGCGGTCAGGTAGTGCCCCCACGCGTCGCCATGACCCTGCGGGTACAGGATGCGCGCATCCTTCTCGTCGATGCGGCCGTCCTTGTTTTGGTCGCTCATGTTGTACACCTGCGAGTAGGCGACCTCGCCGTCGCCCATGGTGAAGTTCCACAGGAGCCGGTTATACACGGGCGCGCCCTGGACGCCGGCCGAGCTGTCGTCGCGTCCGCGCAGCAGGGCGAGTTCCTCCTCGAGCTGGGAGTCGAGCTGGTTTTGGAAGGCGAAGATGGAGGACGCCGTGGCGCCGTACTCGCTCGATCCGGTGGTGAAGCCGATGGTGGGGTCCGCCGCATCAGCCATGGCCTCGTTGCCGAGCAGGGTGTAGAGGTCGGAAATCCGGCTGGCGGCCAGGAGCAGGGCATCGTTGGCGGGGCCGTAGTTCACGGCGGGCACCCCCTCGATGGAGAGCGCCATGCCACGATTCAACACGGTCTGGTAGGCCTCGATGAGGCCAATGGAGTTGATGTAGTTGGGGTCCGGGTTGAAGGCGATGTCGCCCTCATACCGCGGGCCGGCCTGCTGCAACATGCTGACGACGGTGCTGGCCTGGGCGCTGTTGAAGTCCGTGGCCCGGGCATCAAAGGGGTTCAGGCCGCGGATGACCCGCTTGATCCAGCCCTCAGCCAGCATGGCGGCGGGCACGCTTTTGTTGGAGGGATCGCCTACCCACTCGCTCCAGTTGGTGTTGCCGTTGACGTTGAAGCCGCGGAAGCGGACCACGAACCAGTTGTCGGAAAGCACCAATAGGCCGGACTCGTTGGGGCCGCCCAGGGTGATTTGGTTGAGACCTATGCCGCCGCTGTGCCGAATCCAGCCACGGTTGTCGGAGACCTGGCCCGTGAGGGGATGGACGGACGGGAGATTGGTGCGGGCAAGTGGGTCGTAGGGATGGTACCACCACTCGAACTCCACGTCGTCCGTGCGGCCCGCGAAGTCGGAGCTGTGACGGAGGATGAGGCGTGAGTCGAAGACGTTGTCGCTGGGCAGCACCTTGAGGTCGCCACGGTAGGGCCCGTCGTCGACCTCGATGATCTTCAGGGTCACGGGCAGGCCGCCGAGGCTGGGGTCGTTGTTCTCGGCCAACGTCACGTAGCGGGGCGGGATTCCGTAGGGGCCATCCGTGGGAACCTCGTAGGCCGGCGTCGAGAGGAGCACCCCCTCGCGGCCGTTGGCGCTGTCATCCGGGACGAAGACGGCGGAGGCGGTGTCGAAGCGCCAGTATCCCCACAGGCCTTCGCGTCCGATGGCGAGCTTCTTGCGCGACTCCGCCTGGAGCTGGGAGCCACGACGCGCGACGCCATCCCAAAGCCGAATTTCATCCAGCAAACCCGAGAACATGTGTGCGGGCGTCGCGGGGTCGCCTCCGAAGTACAGGGGCGCGCCGTCCGCCGGGTCCAGGGGCATGGAGAACCCCTCGGCATAGCCGACCGCCGCACCGTTGCGGAAGATGGTGGCCGATTGCGCGTCGGCGTCATGGACGAGGGCATAGTGGACCCAGGCGTTCATGTCGGATTCGAGGACGGGAACCTCGGTGCGGACGCGCTGCGTATTGAACTCGAAGAAGAAGTAGCCCGAACGGTATCCGGCCTTGAGAGCCTTGAGGGGGTTGGTGCCGAGGCGGACCAAGGTGTTGTCCGTGCTGGATCCGGCCGCGTTGCGAACCCAGAACTCGATGGTGAACGAGCCCCGTAACCCGGGGGCGAGCCGATCGGCACCCGGGGCGCCCTTGGGTCGGTCGATGCGCAGGTGCTGGGACAAGCCAGGTGAGAACCGGAGGGCCTTCCCGGGGGAAGGCAGCGCGGGGGGTACCGTGGCATCGGCGGCCGTCAGCGCCTTGGGCCCGCCGGCGAACACCTCCGGCACGGCATTGGTCACGGTTCGGCGGACCCCATTGACGAGCACGGACGTGACGTTGGTGCCGTAGGTCAGGCCGACGAGCAGCGAGGCATCCGCCATGCCGTCGCCATCGAGGTCGAGGCGGTTGGGGTTGCGGCAGAGGTCGTAGAGGGCGTCCACGGCCGCGAGGAACTGGGTTCGTTGCGTGCCGGAGGCGTTGGCCGCGAGGGCCTTGACTGTGTCGCGCTCGCCGGGGGTCAGGATGTTGGGCAGGACGAGGGGCTCGCCGATGTTGGCGCGGTCCTCGAAGCCCCCGAGGTACAGCCACTTGTTGAAGGGGTCGAAGCTGAGGCGGACGCGGAGGGCATAAGGCAGGTCCACGAAGACTTGGCGGCCGCGGGCGTCGGTGGCGGTCTTGATGGACGGGGACAACACGAAGCTGCTTCCCAGGCGGACGTGCCGCTCGCTGATGGGGTCGAAGAGCCGGGTGAGGTTGGTAAGGCCGTTCTGCCCGGCGGGGTCGAGCGAGTCGAAGATCAAGCGGACGTGGGCCATGTTGCGGACGTCGGGCAGGCCGTTGACGGGCGTGGTGAGGGTCTGGCCGACCTGCAAGACGGGCACGTCGGGCCAGCGAATGTTGTACACGGCGGGGACGGGGGTGCCGGCGGATCCACGCTCGCCGTTAACCGACTCGGTGCGGCGGTCGAGCCAGGGGATGGCGGTGCCGACGGGCAAGTCGTCGGCGCCGTCGCCGTTGAGGTCGTAGAAGAAGTTGGGCTGGAGGGGGTAGAACCAGCGCAGGACGAAGGCGGAGAGGCCGCCCTCGGGACCCGCTGCGCGGGCATAGAGCTTGGCGTTGTCGTCCCGGAACCAGTCGCCTTGGCTGACATGACTGAGGGGCGTGAGGGGCAAGAGGCTGAGGGGGATGGGCGGCTGGATTTCCTTGCCGGCGTCGCCTGTGAAGCGGAGGAACCACGGGGCCTGCTCGATGACAACCTGGTAGGGCTTGATCCTCCATTGCTCCGACTCGGGGTCGCGATACTTGAGAAGGACCATGGGCTCGGAAAAGCGGCGAGCGGCGTTGAGGTCGCTGCGCAGGGCATACGCGGCGTTGCCCAGGCTGGACGGGGCGATCAGGGCGTGTTCCTCGTTCGGGTTGAAGCCGGGGAGGGCACGATCCGGCTGGATGTAGAGATGGGCCTCCGGGTACCGGGAGGGCGTGATGGGGTCGGCTTCGTCGTGGTTGCTTCCGCGGCCACTGGCAATGATGACGCGGGAGGCGTTGGTGGGCCATGCGGTGAGGTAGGTGACTGGGCGGTTCGGCAAGGCGATGCCGTAGGGCGTCATTTGGAACCAAACCACGAGCGGATCCACGACGGACGGGTTCCCATTGCGCGCGTTGGCGAGTGCGTTGACGACGTTGAGGGCGCCCGAGCGGTCGGAGGGCTTGTACGAGGCCTGCTCGCCGACCACGTCGATCACGCTGTTGGTGAAGAAGAGGTAGCCATTCTTGCCCGGGTAATCCTGGTGACCCGCGTGGGCCAGGGTTTGTCCCACCAATGCGCTGGCCGTGGCATTGAGCGGCGCCTGCTGCCATGGGAGAGTTCGCACCACGAGGAACGCGTTCGTCTGGAACAGGGGATCCGGCGAGCGCCCGTCGGTCTGGAGGAAGTGGAAGACCGAATAGGTGACGCCGTTGGTGGCATGGGAGTTGAACTTCTTGGTGCTGGGATCAACGCCCGCCTCGCGGTCTGTGGAATAGGCGAGGAGGGCGAAGCGATACAGGGCGCCCTCGGTGACGGGCTCGGTATCGACGGGCACGCTGGCCACGTGAATGGCGGGCTCGCGGGGCCAGATGTTGGCGGCGAGCGACGGGATGGTGACGTTGTTGGTGTCGCCGGGATCCGTCGTGGTGAACCACCGAATGCGGGCGGTGACGGGTCGGATGGCGTAGAGGCTTTTCTCCAGCTCGCTCCAGAAGAACGAGTTCATGTCGTCGTCGTCCACGCCACCCTCGAGGATCTGGATGGTGGGATAACGGCCCACGGCTCCCTCGGGACGAGGCACCCGCTGGCCGATGATGTTGGCCGGGACGGCCAGGAAGGCAGTGCGCGATCCGCGAAGGCGTCCGGTCCCCACGATCATCCCGTCCTCGTTGATGGCCGAAGCGGTCTCCAAGTTCCAGCCGGAGCCGGATGGGATGAGGTCGTTGAGGGCATGCCACCGGCCCGCCGTGTACACGGCTGCGATGGGGGTGCCCGTGGGGTTGTTGGTGCGAGCGGTACCGACGGCGATGCCGAACCCGTTCATGCGGCCCCCATCGAAGTAGGTCCAACGGCCGGGCGCGTCGCCCAGCAGGGTCCACGTGCCTCCCTGCCATTGCGCGAGACGGCGGCTGCCGGCGCCCGTGGCCTCGGCCATGACGGCGCCCTCGGCGGTGATGGACAAGGGATTGGGGCTCGCGTGGCCGGCCGGGGAGCCCAGGTCCGTCAGGGTGCCATCGGCCAGCCGGACCCAGGCCTTGAACGACCCCGACGCCCCGGAGCGGATCAAGACGTCGCCGCGGTCGTTGATGGCCACCGCACGCGACGTAGTGGTGCCCGCCGGGGAGATGTCCGTGAAGGCGTCGGGGTTGCCCGTGGAAAGGAACGCCCGTTCGTTGGACCCGACGGTGGAGTAGCCGACAACCTGGAGGCTGGCATTCACGCCGGTGGCGCGCGAGCCGGAGCTGCCGGAGGGCTTGCCGAGGTTGAGGAGGCTGCCGCCGTTGTGGAGAAACGCGCGCCATTCGCCGTTGATGAGGTAGTCCCCGACGGAAACCTGGAGGCCATTGGCCGTGGCGAGCCCGTTGACCCGGCCGTTGTTCTGGTCCAGCAAGCCCGGCTGCGAGACGAAGCCGCTGAGGAAGCCCAGGTTGACGAAGGCCTTGGGAACACCGCCCGCAAGCGTATCCCCAAAGCCGCCCACGCGGCCGTCGTCCGCGATGGCAGTGGGCTGGGTCACCTGCGTGCCGACCGGGCCCGCGAGCGGAATGATGCGATAGGCCAGCGTCGGCGCGAGCTGGACCGTGAAGGCCTGCTGAACGGAGTTCGCGCCGTCCGTGACGGTGATGGTCACGACCGAGCTGGCAAAGACACCGGGCTGCGGCGCAATGGAAAGGGTGCGGGACGTCCCCTGGCCTCCCAGTTCCAAGGAGGCCACGGGCAGAACCACGGGGTCCGCGCTGGCCACGCTCACGGCGAGGTCGGCGGCCGCCGTCTCCTCGTCGGACACGGTGAAGGGCACGACCACCACGCCCCCCGCCGAGTACACGACCTGATTGGGGATGGCCGACACGCGGGGAGGATCGTCGATCACCTCCATTTTCAGCGACACGGCGACCGTCTCCGAGGCGACGGGTCCGTTCTTGACGCGGTAGCTCAGGGTGTCGGTGCCGCCAAAGCCCGCCCTCGGCGAGTAAAGAACCTGTCCGGGTCCGATGACGCCCAGGACGCCATGGGACGGTTGGCGGATGATCTCGTAGGTGAGCCCGTTGGCCCCGGACGTGTCCGAGTTGAACGCGGGCAATGGGATCGCGTAGGAGGTGGCCTTCTCGGGGATACGCACGATGCCGAGGTTGGACAACGAAGCCACCCGGCCCACGACGCCCTGAAAGATGCCATCCAAGGGGTCGCCCTTGCTGCCCAGGTTTTCGAGCCTCGGCCACTCGCCCTCGTTCGCGCGCCAGTAGCCAATGAGGCCGCCGGCGTGGGCCGGAATGATGGAGCTGGCCTGCCACCGCAGGATCTCGTCGAGGCTGCGAGCGGCCTGCCAGAGGCGTAGTTCCTGCGCGGCACCCGGAAAGTAGATGCCGCCCGACACGCCCCCAATGGCAAGGGAGCCCGCGCCGGCGTACGGAGCAGCCACGACGTCCGTGGCCAGCTCGACGCCGTCGCGATAAATCCGGCGCCGGCCGCTCGCCACGTCGTAGGTCGCGGCCCAGTGATGCCAGTCCGTGTCGGTGTAGGGGGCCGAAGACACCAGGCCGTCCCCTTGCGGACCTGCGAAGCCGAACTTCACCCGATTGTCGGCGGCCAGGCCGAGGAACAGGCCGTTGGTGCCTTGGGCGAAGAAGGGGGAAGGCGCATTGGCGACATGGCGCTTGGCCCAGAGCTCGAGCGTGAACGATTTCCCGGCCAAGGCGGGGTCGCCGGCGAGGGCCATGCCGGTCCCCTTGAAGTCCACGCCCCGGGACATGCCTGCCAGCGGCGTGTCCGCGACGGCGCTGACCTGGACGCTAAAGGAGCCCTCCTTGGTGGCGCCGTCCTCGTTGCGCAGCACGACCGTGATCACGGCGGGTTGGTTGCCGAAGACCTCCGAGTTGGCATTCGGCTTGGGACGCAGCAGCAGCGTGGCCGTGCTGCCGGTGCCGTTGAAGGTCACCTCGGGATGGGGCACGAGCTCCGGCAACGACGACGTCGCCGTGAGCGTCAGCGTCTGCACCCGCTCGGGGTCGCCATCCTCGATGGCCGTGACCAGCAGCGAACGATCCCCCGAGTCCTCGGCCACGGTGAGGGGGGATGGGAGCCGGAAGTCGGGGGCGGCCACCCGAACGGTGAAGGATCGTTGCGTGCTGAGCCCGCCCTGGTCCCGAACCGTCACGGTCACCCGCGCGGTCCCGGACAGGCCCTTCATCGCCCGCAGGCGCAGGGACCCAAAGGAGTTGGGGGAGGTGTATTCAACGACGGGGTCCGGGACCAGGCCGCGGTTGTCCGAGGCGGCCGTCACGGTGATGGCCTGGGTGTCGCCCGACCCGGCGTCGATCCCGGAAAGCCCCACCACCGTGTCCTCCGCCTTGTTCATCCTCAGGCTGACATTCGTGATGTCCGCGAGGCTGGGCGGATAGTCCTTGTCCGACACCGTGTGCTGGAAGGTCTGGGTCGTCGTGGATCCACCGGACGTCAGCGTGACGGTGATGGTGGCCGTGCCGGACTTCCCGGGTCGGGGCGTGAAGATGACCCGCTGGCCCGACAAGGTGATCGGCCCGATGAGGGACGAGTCGTCGGAGGTGGCCGCGACGGTGGCGTTGTTGTCTGGGTCGGTGATGGGCAGGTCCACGTTGACCTTTTCGCCCTCGCCGCTGGTGGTGTTGGGGATCCTGCCCAGGCTGGCCACCATGCCGCCGTAGAGGCGGATGCGGCCCACGAACACGGAGGAATGGTCGGCACCCGTGCGCCCGCCAAAGCCAAACCGCCAATTCGCCTCGGGGTTAAAGTCGATGGATTTGTTGTCCACGATGGTCTTCGAGCCATACAACGAACCGGTTAGCCCGTTCACGGAGTGCATGCGGACCGAGATCGAGTTTTGCCCGCCGGACTTGGGCGAGACCACGACCTCGCACCGCAGGGCCTTGTCCTCGTAGCGCGAGTCCCAGCTGTCGAAGTCGATGTCCTTGGCCAGTTCCTGCCCGCGCCAATAGACGCTGACCTGCCCCTTGTTGCCCCGGCCCGAGTGGTACTTGACCGAGACCACCAAGCCGCCGCCATAACCCCTCTCCAAGGGCTCCGCCGTGCTGGGGACGGAGTTGGGCAGCAGGCCATAGTTGAAGCTCAGGCCGTCCGCCCCGTCCCCCCAGATGGCGAGGAAGTCGAACGAGCAGTTCAGGCTCAACAACGGCTGCTCCGGAAGGGAGGGAGGGCGCGAGAACACCAGGGCCCCGTTCTGGTGCTCATGGCCCTGCTCCACGAGGCGGGCGAACCAGTAGCGGGCGTGCACGTGGCTGGTGGGGGCGTCGGACAGGGAATAGCTGCTGCTCGACGCCGACCCGAACCGTCCACAAATGCCGCGGTAGCTGTTGTATTCGGACGCACCGTCCCCCGTCCAAAACCATTCGGCAGCCCGCGATGGGAGGGCGGCCAGGCCCAAGGCAACCAACCATCCCAGTGCCCGGACGGCAGAGCTTGGCGGCACCCAACGGGCAACAAGAAGCCCAACATTGTTGAACCGGCGCAATTTCATGGTGGCCTGGTGAAAGGGGTTGGCTTGGAACACGTCGTGGCAGGCGTTCATGGGTTGGCGGGATCCAGCGTGCCGACGGCAAGGATGCGTTTGACCTGGAAGGAGCCGCGGACGGTCATCGGGGTGCGGTGCACGCCTTGGATCACCTCCTCATAAAGGCCCTCGATGTCGTCTTGGCCGACGCCTGCCCTGATATTCGATGCCTGTCGCTCCGGGACCGTGAGCTTCACTGTCCGACGCAAGGCATAGCCCTCGTTGCGATGCACCCGGAAGCTGGCGTCCAGGTTGTCGTGGTCGGGATGGTATCGGTGCTTGAACGGGTTGATGGCGGCGTCGGCGGGCAACGACCAGGACGCCTGCAAGGTCCCTCCCAGCGAGAGGGTCGCGTCAAACGGGATGCCATTGGTCTTCCACATCGGGAAGAAGGGGGTGGAGTAACGGCGGCCCACCAGGTCGCGCCCGCGCAGGGCCACGCCCCGGTACCGGGAGAAGCCCGCCGCCCCGGTCAGGAGCACGGGGACGCCCCCGGGATCGTCCGAGCCCAGCGCCGGCGGGGTGGAGAGCAGGGTGACCTGCTCGAGCAGGCGGCAGACGCCCTGCGTGTCCACGTGCAACAGGATGCGAAGGTCGAACGGGTCCCGGACCGGCGTGGGACGGCTGCCGACGACGACGTTGCGGACCTCGGTGGAGGGTTGCTCCACGAGGCGGGTGACACCGTTGACGACGTTGGTGACGACGGTGACGACGTAGTTGGTCGCAAGGCCGTTGACCTCGCTGACCTGGGTGATGCTGACCGTGCCCAGCCAAAGGCCCACGGGGTTGAAGGGCTGGTCCTGGACCGCCCCCACGTCCGCCTCGTCACGGTCCACGGCGACCGGGACGTAATGCAGCGCCCCGCCACCCCTCAGCGTCATGATCCCCTGGTACGACAACCCGGGGATGCGCTCCCGCGCCGCCGCAAGCCGGACGGTGCGACGCGCAAGGCCGCCTTGGGACGACACGGGAAAGCCGTTCGGGAGGTCGCGCCACGTGGTGCCATCCTGCGGGCTGAACTCATTGAGCCGCAGCGGCAGCGATTGGGCACCCACGACATGCCCCAGCACGGCGCTCGCACGTGAAGCCGGCGTGTGGGACGACCCCGTGAACCGCAGCTCCAGCTCCTTCGTGTCGCTGCCCACCGGGTACCGCAGCTCGGTGAGCCCCTGGAACGATGCCTCCACCGGCGCGAGGAACGAGCTGGCGCCACGCGTGTACACCCAATAGGCAACCCCCCTGCGAAGCTCGTTCGTCGCGGACATCGGCTTCCATGCGCCGCTCGCCTCCAGCTGGTACATCCCCCGCGGCATCCCCGTCGCCGCGTCGAAGTGCGCGGACGACGTACCCAGGAACTCACCCACCGTCACGCCGGGCAACATCCGGGACGGGTCCTCCGGGTCCGCCATCGGCACGTCCACCGGGAAGCCCGTCAACGAATGGCCGTCGGGTGCCCAGCGGGGCCGCGGATACCCCGGCTTGCCCCGCACGCTGACGGTCACCCCCTGCGCACCGCCGAGATGCACCAGGTAGGCCTCGTGCCGGTACACGCGCACGAGGTTGTTTTGGAAGCCCGCCGGGTTCGACGGCGGCAGGTGCACCTGCCACTTCGTCGTGTCGAGCTGCGCCTCGCTTTGGTCCGCGATGAACTGCGGGCCGGTGCCCGGGTCGGACCAGCGCCAGATGCTGGTGTAGGGCACGTTGGTGAAGACGTTGCCCACCTGGTTGTCCTCCGGTTGCACGTCCAGGAAGACCGCGTTCCAACCGGGGCGCAACGGCAGCTCCTGCACGAGGTCATGGCCCGTGGAGACCACCGGCACCGGCGGCGGGAACACGTCCAGCCGGAACCGGTTCGTGACCCTCCCATGGTCGCTGCGCACCACCACGGCAACCTCGGCCCCGGTGAGGCGCGACAGGTTCGTCAAGTTGAGCGTGGACCCGTCGGCGCCAGCCACCCGGCTACCGCCCAAGAACCACTCGTACCGCAACAAGCCCGAGCCCGAGGCGTTCACCTCAAACCGCGCATCCGCCCCCTCGTAGGCCTTCACGTCGCCAGAGCCGGACACCACGGATGGCGGCTGGTGCACCGTGACGCTCGCCACGCGGCTGGTCACGGAGCCCGCGAGGTTCATGGCCACAAGGGTGTACCCGCCGGCCTGCGCCTCCCGAAGGAGCCCGAGGTTCAGGACGTTGGTGTTCTCCACTGCCAACGGGATGCCGTCCTTGAACCAGCGGAAGGCCATGGGCCGCGATCCATCGAGCATGGATTCCATGCGGAGAACGCCCACGCGCTCGACCCCGGCAACGTCCTGGGGTTGCTGGACGATCATCGGCGGCTCCACCACCTCCACGATGGCGTCCGCGCTCTCCAACGCCCCGTCTCGGTCCCGCACCACCGCCCGGTACCGACCGGCATCGGCGACGGTCAGCGCCGGGATCGCCAGGTTCGTGGAGGTGGCACCCGACAGCGGCTGGTCGTTGCGGAACCATTGGACCGTCAAGGGGGGGTTGCCCCGGAAGCGAATGGAGAGGTTGGCGGACGCACCTGCGGCGGCCGCCACCGACGACGGCTGCGCGGTGATCGTCAGCGGGACATCCACCAGGAAGCCCGCGGGCGCGGACCACATCACGCCATTGATGTTCTCCACCCGCACCTTGTAGGAGCCGGCGTCGAGGTCCTCGACGCGGTTGAACACCAGCGTGGCCTCGTCGGCGCCCGCGATGGGTGCGTCGTCCTTGTACCATTGGTAGGTCACGGGCAGGCCGCTGGTCGCCGACACGGCGAACACCTTGCGGTTCCCGTAGGCCTCCATCCCGCCCACGGGCATCGACGCCACGAACACGGGCAGCGCGACGCACTCGGTCTCCGTGAACTCCACCCGCAGGCCCGTCAGGCTCCGGTCCGTGCCCGCGTCCGCCGTGTTGCGCACGACAAAGTCGAGGGTGTTGGTGCCGGCCACCACGCTGGGGGCCAGCGTCGGGGCCGGCGAGGTGTCGCTGACGGGGGCGGCAGGGGCGGTGCCCGGGTCGTTGAAGGCATAGACCAAATCATCCACCGCCGCCGTGATGGCAAAGCCGCCGGTTCTGGCGGCGACACCGAGCGTCCCCGTGCGGGGCGTGTAGCCCGTGGGGAGGTCCGAGATAACCTTCAGGCCGTCGAACGTGACGTCGAGGTTGCCGCCGGTTTTGAGCTGGATCAGGAGGGGGACAAACGACGTGCCCGTGGTCATGGAGAAGGCAAAGGGCTGCGATGACACAACGCCATTGGGGATGGTGTCCGGATCGCGGTCGTAAAGCGGGTAGTAGGGATACACCACGGCCAGCACGTTTCCATCCAGGCTGACGGTCAGGGCCGGCGCGAAGTCATCGATGCCGCTGTCAAAGAAGTCCCAGACAACAGATAGGCCGCTGGGAATGCCCTCGCCCGCCCCAGACAGGGTCGCGATGTTCAAGCCATTGTCGGGCAGGGTGCCGAAATAAACCCCGAACTGGTCGGCAGGAATTCCCAAGGACGGCGGGGCGAGCTGGACGTTCATGCTCACCGTGAGGTTCGTCGCCGGATCCATGGAGGTGCCCGCTGTCACGTGATATGCGGCCGTCTGGTTCACCCTCGACACGAGGTTGAGCACCCCGCCGGAGATACTGGCACTGCCGAACAGGCTGCCGCGGGGCAATGCGCCGGTGGCGAAGTTGTTGGTGAAGGCGTTGTTCGTGAAGGACTGGTACTGCGTCGTCCAAGCCTCCAGCAGAACAACCGGGGAGGTCCCAGGGTCGCTCACGGCATTCGGGCTGAACACAAGGTTGTCCACCGCCGCCGTCATGGAGGCGCCCCCTGTCCGGGCCTCGACCGCCAGCGTCCCGGTGCGCGGGGTGTAGCCGGTGGCCAGGTCCGAGACGATCTTCACCCCGTTCAGGGTCACGTCGAGGGCGCCGCCCGTCTTCAACTGGATCGCCAGCGGTTGGTAGGAGGAACCCGTCGTCATGGAGAAGGTGGACAGCGTCGAGGAGGCCACCCCCGAGGGAACCGTGTCCTGGAACCAGTTCTGGGTTTGGCTCGTGGGGTACACCACCGCCAGCAGCGCGCCGTCCCGGCTCACCGTCAGCGCCGGCGCAAAGTCGTTGGCCCCGTTGTCATAGAAGTCCCAGGCAATCGTAAGGCCGCTCGGCAGGCCCTCGCCCGGCGCAACCGTGCTGGCCGTGTTCACGCCGTTGGTGGGAACGGTCCCGAAGTGAACCGCGAAAACATCCGACAAGTTCCCGGACGGCGGAGCGCTGAGACGCACGTCCATGCTGACCGTCATGTTGGTCACCACCTCGGCGGACGACCGGGTCTGCACGTGGTAGGCGGCTCCCTGGCCGGCCGCCGAGACGAGGTTCAACACCCCGTTCGCAACGCTCGCGTTGCCGAACAATTCACCCCGCTCCAATGCACCCGTGGAAAACGTGTTCGTGAACGTGCCCTTGAGGAACGACTGGTGCGCCTGGCTCTGGGCGCTCCACTGGGCCATCGCCGCCAGCTCGGGCCTGATGTTCAAGAGGACCGAGCCCGCCGCCCCGGGCTTGCCACCCACCCGGATCGCGTACTCCACGCCAGCCTCCACTGGGATCGAGACCGAGCTGGTCGTGTTGGACGCGCTGGAGTCGTCGTTGGACGCCACCGGGATCAACGTCTCGAGCGAAGTGCCGCGATACACGCTCAGCACCGTGTCAAAGCTGCTGCCCGCCGTCTCGAACGTCGCAAACCCGGCGGCGGGCGGCGTCCACCTCCACCACAAGGTGTTCAACGGCGGGTTGCCATCTTCCATCAGCGGCTCGCCCACCTCGCCCGTGGCGGCGGTGTTGTCCCCCGCCGCCAAGACTCGCGTTCGGGTCGGCAAGGTGCCCGCATCCCGGAAGAGGTCTCCCCCGCGTTGGTTGCCGGGCCGGACGTCAAAGGCCGTGAACGCGTTGGACACAGCCCCAGCCACGCCTGCCGCCAACACGTCGCCGTTCAACCGCACTTCCACCAACCGGTCATCCGCCGCCACCCGTCCCGCCAAGCGCACGTTGTTTAGCTCGAAGCCAGTGAGGTCGAAGGTCGTGCGATAAACATAATCCACGCCGGCGGAGCTACCCGCCTCCCGGAGCCGGGTGCTGGGGCTGATCCAGGCCGAGTTGCTGCCCCCCGAGACCCAGGGAGGCGTGGGAAACTGCCCGGGCGAGACCACCGCAACGGGACGCCCCAGCAGCGGCGAGGGCGACACCAACGAGTAGTGCGCATCCTCTGCCCGGTCAGACAACCGAAGGCCTTGTGCATCCACGCCGCTGCTGAAAAGGGTCGGGATCGACGAGATCAGGCGCAGGGTCACCGGGGCCGTCGCGCGCTGGACCGATCCCATCGTCACGCGCAATGCATAGTTCCCCACGTGTGCCGACGTCGCGGTGGGAATGGTGAGGCTGGCACCCGTGGCGCCAGAGATCTCGACGCCGTCCTTGAGCCACTGCCGATCCACGGTCATGCCCGACGGGACCCAGACCTCGGACGTGAACACCGCCTGCTGCGTGGGCTTCACCGCTACCCGGGTTGGGGGGCGGACCACCCCGAGTCGCGCGTCGGCCGTGGGATACACTTGGTCGGTGTTGGCGTTGAACACCTGCACCCGGTACGTGGCCGCGTCGCCCGCAGCCACCGAGGTCAGGGAATAGGAGGCTGCCGTGGCCCCTGGGATCTCGACCCCATTCTTGAACCACTTGTACGTCATCCCCAGGCCGGTGGCGGAGACACTGAAGGTGACAGGCTGCCCCAGCCAAGCCACCTGCGACGCCGGGCCGACGTCAATGACCGGCGGCATCGGCCCCACCCGGACGACGAACGACCGGGTGACCGTGTCCGCGCCGCCGTTGGCCGTCCCAGCGTTGTCGCGGACGGTGACGGTGATGGTCGAGCTACCCCGCGCTCCGACCACCGGCGTGAAGATCAACGAACCAGTGGTCCCGCCCGTGTAGGTGATCGTGGGATGGCCGACGATGGTGGTAGCGCTCGAAGTGGCCGTGATCGTGAGGGTCTGGTTGCCGGCGTCGCCGTCGGAAATGCCAGACAACGCCACGGTCTGGGGGCCGACCGTGTCTGCGACCGCCCGATCGGTAAGCGCATGGAGGGTGGGGGCGTCGTTCACGGCCACCACCTGCACGTTGAAGGTTCGCTCGACGACGTTGACGCCACCATTGGCCGTGCCGCCGTTGTCTTGGACGCGGACCGTCACGGGCACGGTGGCGTTGGAATGCAGCACGGGCACGGGCAGGGTCAGCGTGGCGGTGGCTCCACCGGAATACGCGACCGTCGGGTGACCCAAGACCGCTGTGTTGCCGGACGTGGCGGTCACCGTGAGCGACTGCCCAAGACCGTCGCCGTCCGCGATGCCCGTGAGCGACACCATGCGCGGGGTGGTGCTAGCCGCGCCCGGCAATGCCGCGCCGAGGTCGGACATCGTGACATTCGAGAGAGGCGAGAGCGTCGGCGCGTCGTTGACAGGCGTGACCGTGACCACGAATTGCCGCTCCACGAAGTTCACCCCTCCGTCCACCGTGCCGCCGTTGTCCTGAACCCGCACGGTCACGGTCGCCGTCCCGGAACGACCCCCGACGCTGCTCACGAGCAACGTGCCCGCAGCTTGCGGGCTGGCGTACTGGACCGTGGGGTTGGGGACGAGGGATGTGTCGCTGGAGGTCGCCGTGACCGTGAGGGTCTGGTTGCCGCCATTGCCATCGCCGATGCCGGACAAGGCAACGCTGCTCGCCGGGGCGTCCTCGAGCATCGCGAGCGCCCCGAGGGCGTTCAGGGTGGGAGCGTTGTTGAAAGGTACGACCGTGACCACGGCGTCGGCGCTGATCACGGACCCGGCCGAGTTGGCCACCACCACCGAGTAGGTCCCGGCGTCGGAGGGCTGCAGGGCGGTGATGGAGAGCTCGGCCGCCTGCACGCCGCTCGTATAGGTCCCGGCGACGAGGTTGACGCCGTTCTTGCGCCATTGGTAGGTGACAGGCTGCACCGAGCTGCTGGCAGCAACGGAGAGGACCAGGGGCAGGCCCATCGCGGCCTCGCGCCCCGCCGGCTGTCGGGTGATGGTGGGCGGGCTCCGCACCACCACATCGACGCCCGAGCTGGTGGCCGTTCCCGCCAAGTTGCTCACCAGAACGCTGTAAGTGCCGGTGTCGTCCGCACGGACGGACGCCACAGCATAGGTCGCGGCCGTGGCGCCCGGGATGGCGGCCCCGTTGAGTTGCCATTGGTAGACCAGCGGACCCGTTCCGGAGGCCACGACCGTAAGCTGCAACGGCTGGCCCGTCGTCAGGCTGGCCCCGGGCGTCAGGCTGGTGATGGAGGGCGGCACGAACACGGCGACTGCAGCAGCACGGCTCGTCAGCGTCCCTGCCGTGTTGGACAACTGCACCGTGTAGAACCCCGTGTCACCCGCCTGGGCGTTCCCTATTACCAGTCGAAGACTGCCGGCGCCGCTCACGCGTCCGCCGTTCGCAAGCGCCGTCCCGCCGCGGCTCCAGGTCACGCTCGTGCCCGGCCCGCCGCCGCCCTGGGCCTCCAGCGTAATCGTCGATCCTTGGGACACGGTCACGCCCGAGGGTTGGACCGCCAGCACCGGGGGCATCACGAAGGAGAAGGAGTCCAGCCATGCTGCGTCGGCGCCGTCCGAGATGCTGTGGTCCTTGGTGTACGCCCAACGCAACGTGTGAAAGCCCGGCGGCAACGCATGACTTTGCTGGGTCCATTCGACGCTCCCGGACAACCGAAGCCCCGTCACCTCCACCTCGTTCACGTAGAAGCGAAGAAAGTCATAGTTGGGCTCCGAGCTGACCCGGGCTTGCCAGCTCACCGTCTGGCCCCCTGGCACTCCGGTGATCTCCATCGCGCTGTTGCCGTTGTGGTCAATCGCCCCGCTGCGCAGCGACAAGCCGTCGCGCGACGTCGCCGCGTCCGTCCGCCACGGCGACCCCGAACCGGGTTGGGCCACGTACGCAAGCCCCGCAAAGCCGTTCGCCGCCAGGCTTGCGTCTGGTAATGCCACCAAGGACGTCGCTTGGAAGGCGTCCACCCATCCCGCATCGCTACCGCCCCTGCTGATTCCGTCCTTGGTGTAGGCAAACTCCACGACCTGCGGTCCCGTTCCGACGACGTCGTACTGCACGTCCCGCCAGTCCTGTTCGCCGCTGATCCGCGTCACGCTGGCACCGTTGACCCGCAACGTGAGGAAGTCGTAATTCGGCTCCGACGAGACCTTCCACCGGAAGCTGAGCCGCACCGGCCCCGTCACCGTCGTACTCACCCACGTGGACTGGAGGTCAGCGATACCAGCACTCCGCCCAGCAGACGTGCCCTCCACCTTGGTTGCCGTGTCCGACCTCCAATTCCCATTGCCACCCGTCACCCAGGTCAGGCCCGCCGAGTCGATCACGCCCGACGCGAAGAGGGAAATAGGGGTCGCCACGAAGGCATCCACCCAACCGGCGTCGCTGCCCAACGAAACCGATACGTCCTTGGTGTAGGCAAACTCCACGACCTGTGCCCCCGACGTCGTGATGTCATGCTGCACCTCCGCCCAATCGCGCTCGCCGCTAATGCTCGTCACCGTCGTGCCACCCACCTTGAGGGCCAACTCGTCGTATCCGCCCTCGGAGGAGACCTTCCACTTGAAGTTCAGCCGCACCGGCCCCGTCACCGTCGTTCGCACCGATGTGGATTGAGAATGGCCAATGACCCCGCTGCGCCCGCTGGACGCACCGTCCACCTTCACCTCCGCATCCAAAGTCCAAATCGCATTCCCTTCAGTTGTCCACACCCGGCCCTGGCCATCCAAGACGCCCGAGGGAAGCGTCGACTGCGCCAAGGCACGCCCCCCGACGCCGAAAACTAGAAACGCCATCCATGCGAAACACCTCGTCCCATCACGAAGCAGCCCCCGTAACCCTCGAATGCACGACCTCATCACGCTCGTCCTCCCGGCAACCCACGCCCCGGCCGCCCGGGGCCGTCCGCCATTGACTTGGATGCCAAGCCACGTGACTGGGCATCCCATCAACAAAAGGTCGCATGAATGGGCGCGTGCTTGTCATGTCCCACTTTGGAGTGACATAGGCCGCGCCAGGAGATGGGCCGCAAAGCCCGGATGCCGCGCCGCCTACCTTCCCAGGAACCGCGCGACCGCCGCCCGGCTCGACCGCACCTTCAGCTTCGCATAGATGCGCTTGAGGTAGGTCTTCACCGTGTGCTCGCTGACGCCCAGGTCCGCGGCCACCTCCTTCAGCAACCGTCCCCGGGCCAGGCCACCCAGAACGTCCACCTCGCGCGGGCTGAGCCGATCCTCCTCCGGTGCTGACGGCGGCAGCGCCCGGAAATGCTCGCTGACCCTTCGCGCCACCCCAATCGAGAAGGGCATGCCCCCGCCATGCACCTCGCGGATGGCCACCACCAGGGCCTCCACCGTGCAACCCTTGGCCACGTAGCCGCTCGCACCGGCTCGCAGCGCATTGAAGATCCAATGACGGTCCTCGTGGAGCGTCAGCATCAGGAAGCGCAACGAGGGAACCACCACGGCCAACCTCTCCACCACGTCAATCCCGGTCATCCCGGGCAACTCCACGTCCACCACCATCACGTCCACCAAGTCCGCCCCTCCGTCCCCCGCCGCCTTCATCCAATCCAGGGCATCCTCGCCGCTCGCATGGACGCCCACCACAAGCATCCCCGGCACACCCGCCAAGGCTCCGGCAAGATGCCATCGAGTCGTCGCGTCGTCCTCGACCAACGCCACCCGAATCGCCGCTACCCCATCGCCTTCCATGGCAAAAGGATGAAGACATGCGTGCCCTCGCCAAGCCGCGACTCGACCGCCAGGTGCGCGCCGATGGCAACAGCACGCTCCCGCAGGTTCCGCAGCCCATGGCCTCCCTCCCCCTCGCCTGCCACCGCACGCCCCAAGCCCTGGCCGTCGTCCGTCACCTTCAACCCCAGCCCCCGCTCATCTACCGCAACCCCGAACGTCACCCGCCGAGCCCCCGAATGCCGGACCACGTTGTTCAATGCCTCGCGCACCATCATGACCACGTGGTGCCGCACGTCGGCCGAAACCCGCCGGTCGGGAAATGACTCCGCGAGGTCCACCTCGCACTCGATGCCGGCACGTCGAAGGAACGTCGCTGCATGGTCCGCGAGGTAGCAGGCCAGGTCGGCCACGTCCTGGTTCCCGGGCCGGATGGCCCACACCGCCGCACCCAGCGATGCGATCCCGCGGCGCGTGGCCTCCAACCCCTCCTGCAAGTCGGCCCTGCCAGCATCGCCGCCCGCGCCCGGAGCGGTCGCGCGCTCCAATGCCAAGGCAGCCTGCGTCATCGTCGCGCCCAGGTCGTCGTGAAGGTCCCGCGCAATCCGGGCACGCTCGCGCTCCAACATCGCCTCGCGCTCCAAGGCCTGTATCTCCCGCCGGTACCGGGACCGCACCACGCCCCGCACGAAAAGGCCCACCCCGCACGCCGCAGCCACCCCGCACGCCCCCAAAAACCACCAGGTCGCCCAAAACGACGGACGCACCACGAAAGGAACCCCCGCCGGCTCCCCCCATTCCAGCCCGTTCAACGTCGCCCGCACCTCCAGCCGATACGTCCCAGGCCGAAGGTCCCGTAGCAGGCTGCTCCGCGAAGCCCCGATGTCCCGCCATCCCCCGCCTGGTAGCAACCGGCTCTCGTACCGAACCCGCTCGGGCGTGCCCAAGACGCGCGCATGATGCCGCACCTCCATGAGGTTGTCCCAAAACGGAAGCTCGACCCTCCCGCCGTCTCCGGGAACCAACGCCTCGCCCGCCGACCCAACCACTCCCCGGATCTCCACCACGGGCGGCCTTGTCCTCGCGGGCAACCGACGCGGATCGACCACCGCCAAGCCTCGATGCGTCGTGAACCACAGGCGGCCATCCGACGCCTTCATCTGGCCTTGCCACCAAGATTCCCCCGCCAGCATCCCCAGCCCGTCTCGACCGTCAAAATACCGGACGTCCAGCGTCTTCCCCAGTCCCGACGCCACCGCCTCCAACGTCTTCCGGTCGATCCGGGCCACCCCCTTCCTCGAAGTCGCCCAGACGTGCCCCTCGTCATCCTCCACCAAGCCAGCAAAATCAAAGGGCGCCAATCCATGCGCTGATCCAAATGCCGTCGGCCTTCCGTCGCGCACCCACGCCAACCCTTGCTCGCCTGCCGCCACCCAAATGCTCCCGTCTCGCGACTGCAACGCCACTCCGAGATGGGCATTCGTCGCAATCCCCGGAAGTTCAACCCGCCCAAAGCGCCCTTCCTTAACCCGGAACAAGCCCCAGCGGTTTCCCGAACACCAAAGGGAACCGCTGCCATCCTCCGCCATCGACACGATCGGCGCATGGGGCGCCATCGAGTCGGCTCTCATGGGACGAAACGTTCCCTGCTCCCCCATCGCCACCCCCGCCACCGTGCCCACCCACACGCGTCCCGCTGCATCCCCATGCAGACTCACCACATGCTGCGCCCCGACCTGTTCGCCGGGCACCACGCTCCACCCTTTGTCATCCCGCCTCCCAAGGCCCACGCCCGTCAACCCCGCCCACAGCACCCCCTGGCGGTCGCGGTGCAACACCGACACCCACGGATGCATGGGATCACCCCTCTCGTTGCGATCTGGATCCGGCGTCGCCCGGCCGTCCTTCCACTCCATGATGCCGTCGCCCTGCGTCGCCAGCAGAAGGCGGCCCGGGGCTACTTCCACCATGTGGTTGACCACCTGGCGAATCCCCGACTCCAACCCATGGGTCCGAAATGCCAGGGGACGCAGACGGACCAACCCGCCGCCGTTGGTGGCAACCCACACATTCCCCTCGCCGTCCTCCGCAAGGCCCGACACGGAATCGTTCGGAAGCCCTTGCTCCCGCCCAAGGCTCCGCACGCGTCCGTCCGGAGCGAACACGGCCAATCCATGCTGCCATCCCCCCATCCACAAGTTCCCCCGGGAATCCTCCAGCAACCGCACCACGTCGCCGCGCATGCCCGCTGGCCTCGTCCACGACTTGGCCCACCGCCCGTCCCGCAGCAGCCGCACCTCGCCCTCAAACGCCACCCACAAGCCACCTCCCGCCGCCCGCGCCATCCCCAGCATCCCGCCGGCCCCGGCAGGCTCCGCCTGTGCCATGATCGTCCACCCCATCCCTTCCCAACGGCTCAACGCAGCGCCGCTCTGGCACCATGCCCGCCCCCCCTCTCCCAGCACCCGGTAGGTCTCGCCCTGCCCCAGCACATCCGGGCCCGCCACCTCCTCGAAACGCCCATCCTTCCCCCGAATCAAGCCCTGCGTCGTCGCCGCCCAGACCTCGCCGCCCCCGATGTCAGCAAGGTCCCAAATCAAGTGGGCCGGCACCCCGGCCTCGCTCCCATAGGCACGCCGCTGCCTCCCGTCATGAACGACGATGCTCCCATAGCTCCCCATCCACACCCGCCCATCGCCATCCGTCATCACGGACCGCAACGCACGCCTCCCCGGGCTCGGATCCATCCATCCCGTCAAGTCTTGGAACTCCCGTCCATCGTAAGTCCACGGCCCCCCAAACGAACCCACCCAAACCCGGCCATCCGCCTCGCAATACGTCACCGCCGCCAACGCCGGCGACATCAACCCCTCCTCCACCCCAAAAACCGTCATCACATGGTCCGCCGTGACCGCAGGCAAAGGCTCCTCCGCACCCACGCGGCCAAGCCCGAGGCACAACAAAATCCCCAGCCATGCCCTCCATGCCCAGCCCATACATGCCAAGGCCCTGTTCATGCTGCTCACGGTGCCTTCATGGGCCCAGGCGGCGTCGGGCCGTTCGTCCCCGGCCTCGGCACCTCCACGCGCGCCAGCCGGTCCGACATCACACGCACCTCCACCCCCTCCCGACACCACCGCGACCAACGCTCCTCGCGCTCCCGCCGCGCCCGCGTCGCCAGCTCATGGTCCAACTGCGGCCGCACCTCGTCGAACGACCGCAACTGCGCCGGACGCCGCCCCATCAGCTTCACCAGGTAAATCCCATCCTCCGCCAACACCGGCTCCGACACCGCCCCCGCCGTCCCCATCCCCCTCACCGCCGCCACCACCGCCCCGTCCAGCCTCGACTCCATCTGCGCCATCGTCATCCAGCCCAGCTCCCCTCCCCGGTACCGCGTGGACGCATCCGCCGACACCTCCGCCGCCACCGCCCCAAAATGCGGCATCCCGGCGCACTCCTTCTCCGCGCGACGCTTCAACGCCCGCGCACGCTCCATCGCCTGCGCCTTCTTTTCCTCCGTGGCCTTGCGCGGGGCCTCCACGCGAATCCACGCCACGTTCCATGCCTCCGGCCTCACGAACCGATTCGTGTTGCCCGCGTACAACGCACGCGCCCGTTCCTCCCCCATCCCCGTGTCCCCCGCCAGCTCGCCCGACTTGGCTTCCCGCAGCCGGTCCGCCACCAGCAGCCGGATCGCCCGCTGCACCTCCGGCTCATCCACGAACCCCGACGCCACCGCCTTCCCGTAGGCCGCCTCCAGCTCCACCAGCTCCGCCAAGACCCGGTCCCGGTCCACCGCCTGCCCGCCCCCCGACCGCCGCCGCAACTCCGCCTCCAACGCCGTCGCCAACACCGGCCGACCTCCCACCCACGCCACCGCATCCGGCGTGCCCGGGGGCGCCTCACGCCGGCAGCCCACACACACCGCCAGGACCATCCACCCCGCCAACGCCCAGGCCCCCAGCCCCTGCCATGGTCCGCTCACACACCAACGCCATCCTCGGCACACCCCGCCCCAACCGCGCTTCACTTCGTCCAAGTCCGTCTTCATCGCATCATCCTTCCTCGGCTGGCCCACGCGTTCCGGGTACCCTCCTTAACGACCGGGCCACCCCGTCGGCCCTCCGTCCTCAACCACGCGGTGCCCGCGGGTCACATCCCACCCGGCCATGCCACCCAACGCTCTCCCTAGGAAGCGCATGGGCGCCAAGGTTCCTGCTGCGCCCTGTTCTTATCCTCAGACCGCGGCGGTCGTCGATACCCCTTCGCCGGCAGGGCCGTTGCATCCGCCCATGCCATGCCACGAAACCAAGGATCCCACGTCCACATGCCCGCCGGCTGCCTGATGGACGACCGAGGGCTCCCCTTGCCCAGCCTCGCCGTCCGTACCGCGTCGCCCCACCTACCTCAACCCACGCAGGTCCAGCACCGGGACCGCCAAGGGCAGCGACACCGTCAGGTTCAGCCGCA
>CAYSGH010000058.1:0-28711 GCA_964430505.1 uncultured Akkermansia sp.
GATGCGAGGGCCCTTTCCTCGTTTTGAAATCCTCTTCGACTGCCGTTTCTAGGGTCATTCGCCTGCACCGGGCCATCGACGAGGTCCTCGCCTTGGCGTGAGTTGCCCCGCGACGTGGCGGCGGACGACCTCGAGAAGGTCCTCCGCCGGGCATTGGGCCATGAGGGCACCCGGCAGACGGGTTCGCATCGGCGCCTGACGAAGACCCTGAGCGGCCAACACCACCTGACCCTTCCTGCCCATGACACGCTCAAGCCGGGGACGCGCCGCGCGATTCCGGGGGAGGTTGCCGCGCACCATCGGCTTTCCCTCGAAGACCTTTTCCGAAGGCTCTTCCCCTGACCGGCACGATGGCCTTCGGAGGGAACGGGTCGTGAATCAGATCGACTGGGCTGGGCCGAAACCCATGAGACGAGCGGTCTTGCTTGCTGGATCCACCCACGTCCGCGTTGGACCGGACCTGCTGGGGGGCTACCAAGGTTTCCGTTGGCATTTGTACGCAGGCGTAACACTTTGGCCCACGAACGAGCGTCACCATGTCTGACTCCATCCCCCATATCCCCGTCCTCCGCCTCGGCCGCACCTACGACTCCCTCGAGAAAATCGAGGTCAAGGACCATCGCACCGGCGAAACCATGGCGCTCGTGTCCACCGTCAACGGCGGCATCCTCAAGCGCGACCTCGCCAAGATCGGGTCCGCCCGCGCCTCGCTGGCCCGGTTCACCGTCGCCGAGCTCGTCGCCATGTCGTCCAAGGCGGGCGAGCACTTCCTGAACGGCACCCTTCCCCTGGGCGACCGCGGCCACACGCAATCCGCGCAGCAATACATCGAGACCCTGAGCGTCACGAGCGGCCTCCCCCATGTCATGGTGCGCCGCAACATGACGAAGATTCACTACGCGCTCACCCACCTGGACGAGATCCTCAACGGCCTGTCGCGCGGGCTGGACTTCACGATCCTGGACCGCGGCTACGGCGAGCAGTTTGGAACGAAGCTCTCGTTTTGCCCGACGGCGGCCGCGCTGGGCCTGGTGATGCCCAGCAACTCGCCCGCCGTGAACTCGCTGTGGCTCCCGGCCATCGCCCTCAAGACCCCGGTCGTCATCAAGCCGGGCAAGGAGGAACCCTGGACGCCCTACCGCCTGATTCAGGCCTTCATCGCGGCCGGCGTGCCCGCCGAGGCCTTCGGCTTCTACGCCACGGACCACGACGGGGCCGCCACCATCCTCAACACCTGCGGTCGCGCGCTGATTTTCGGGGACAAGTCCACCACCCAGCAGTACGCCAGCAACCCCGCCATCCAAATCCATGGGCCCGGCTGGTCCAAGTTCGTCATCGGCGAGGATGCCATCGACCAATGGCCCGACTTCATCGACGTCATCGCGGGCGCGATCTCGGACAATGGCGGGCGTTCCTGCATCAACGCCTCCGCCGTCGTCGTCCCGCGGCATGGCGCGGAGATTGCGGACGCCTTGGCCCGCAAGCTCGGGCCGGTGGGGCCGACTCGGCCCGACGACGAGAACGCCCGGCTTTCGGGGTTTGCGAACCCGAAGATGGCGGACTTCATCGACGCCCAGATTGACGAGGGGCTGAAGACGCCGGGGGCGGAGGACGTGACGGCGCGGTACCGGGGCGGGTCGCGCAAGGTGGTCTTCGAGGGCGGCACGTACATGCGTCCCACGATCGTTCGGTGCGACGACTTCTCGCATCCGTTGGCGAACCGCGAGTTCCTGTGCCCCTACGCGAGCGTCGTGACGTGCCCGCAGCCGGAGATGCTGCACAAGATCGGCTACACGCTGGCGTGCTCCGCCATCACGAGGGACCCGGCCTTCATCCGCGAGCTGGAGGCCTTCCCCGAGATCGAGCGCCTGAACATCGGGCCCGTCTCGACCATGAAGATCTCCTGGGACCAGCCGCACGAGGGCAACATGTTCGAGTTCCTGTGGAAGCGTCGCAGCATCGAGCGCGCGTGGTAACATGCGCATCCTCGTTGCGATCACCGGGGCCAGCGGGTCGTTGTATGCGCAACGGCTGCTCGACCAGCTCGACCCAGACCGCCATGAGGTCCACGTGATGCTGAGCCAGTACGCGCCGCAGGTCATCGGCGAGGAAATCCCCGGCGGCCTACGCCTTGCCCCGTGCGTCTCCACCCACGGGCATCGTTCGATGAACGTGCCCTTCGCCAGCGGCTCCAACCCGCCCGACGCCATGGTGGTGATCCCGTGCTCGATGGGGACGCTGGGGCGCATTGCGCATGGGTTGAGCTCGGACGCGATGCTGCGGTGCGCGGACGTGATGTTGAAGGAGCGGCGGAAGCTGGTATTGGTGCCGCGCGAGACGCCGTTGTCCCTGGTGCACGTGAAGAACTTCGAGCTGCTGTTGCTGGCGGGAGCGACGCTGATCCCTGCGAACCCGTCGTACTACACGCGGCCGGGCTCGGTCCAAGACGTGGTGGACACCGTGGTCGCCCGAGTGCTGGACCATCTGGGGGTTCCGCATTCCCTCGTGGCGCGCTGGCGGGACGAGCCGGAGTAAGCGGGGGAGCCCCGGGACCCGGGTACGGGCGGCCGTGCGGACGGGGCAGGGCGGAATGCCGCACGCTTGGACCTGTCGCCCGCGTCGGGCCGCTCCATGGGCCAAGGTATCCTCCGGATCGGGAACCGTTTGCGAAGGTTGCGGCCTCGGGGGTTTGGGGGGCGTGGCAAAACGGGCTTGCTGTCCCCTGGAAAAAAATCTCAATCCCAAGCGTTGGAAGGACGCGGTGCGGCAATGCACTTGCTAGGGATGGATGACAGCGAAGCTCGTCGCATGAAGACCTTGATAGACGGACCCGCACGTTGGGCAGGTGCCTGTGGGCGTGCCCTCATGGGCATGGCCATGGCGGCCATGGCGGTGGTGGCCCAGGACGTAAGCCCGGACATCCAGAGGCTGGACTGGACCTCGGGGAGGCCGCTGCTGTCGATCGTGCCGGTGGCCTCGGCCCAAGCCTATGACGTCTATGCGACGACGGACCTTGGACAGGCGTTCAACCTGCTGCGGGGCGGCATGACGGGCTTCCAATGGAAGGGGTCGAACGTCTGGGCTGGCGAGAGCGGCTTCTTCCGGGTTCGGGCCCAGGTGCTTTCGGCCGAGGCGATCACGGCGGCGAACCTGTTGAACCGGGTTGGGTACGGCCCGACGCCCGATGATTTGGGGGAGGTTCGGCGCATCGGGGTGGACGCATGGATCAACCGGCAGTTGTCCCCGGAGACCATCCCGGAGGACCTGGACGTGCCGACGCCCTTCGTCGCGGGATGGCGCAAGGTGGTGGCCACGGGGACGGGGAGTTCCTCCGCGCTCTACGTTTACCTGGACGGGCCTGGCGACGTGTACGTGGACAACCTGCGGCTGGTCACGGGCAGCGCCGAGAATCCGTCGGCCGTGAACCTCATCCGCAACGGGGACTTCGAGGCGCCGCTGGGGGCGGAATGGGGTTTGGCGTCGAACGTGAACACCTCCGCCCGCAGCGCGGACTTTGTCCAGAACGGGTCGGCTGCGCTGCACCTGGTCTCCACGGAGGCGGGTTCCACCCGGTCCTCATCCCTGTACCAAGACCTCTCGACGACGTTGTCGTCGAGCCAGGTATACACATTGTCGCTTTGGTACTACGCGGCCGACACCAACCGGGTGCTGACGGCGCGGCTGAGCGGGAGCGGGATCCTTTCGGAGGCGCGCATGGACGGGCGCACCGTCACGCCTGCGACCTACGCCGTTCCGCTGAGGGAAGGCGGATCCATCTCCCAGCTTCGGTCGTGGCATCTTGTTCGGGCGGTGCAATCCCAGCGTCAGCTCAACGAGGTGCTGCGTCAGTTCTGCGAGAACCACTTCGTCACGGAATACTCGAAGTCCGTCGATTTCTTCGATGGGCGGGGCTACCCCTCCGGGACGTCCACGCGGCCCGCCGCACAGGTGGAGTTTGACGAGAACCAGCGCTGGCAGGCGGCGCTGTTGCAGCCGGCCGTGACCTTCCAGGACCTCCTCCGCATCAGCGCCGAGAGCCCGGCCATGATCATCTACCTGGACACCGTGGGCTCGCGCGGGGCTTTCGTGAACGGACGCTACCAGCTTGCCAACGAGAACTATGCCCGCGAGCTCTGCGAGCTGTTCTGCATGGGCGTGGACAACGGGTACGACCAGGGCGACATCGTCCAGCTCTCGCGCGTGTGGACGGGGTGGACCACCGAGCTGCGTGCCCCTGCGGACCAAGGCAACCCCTTCGCGCCGCGCAGCACGGTGTACAGGGATCCCGCCGCCACCAACAGGACCTCGGTCACCAACCTCGTGGGCAAGTGGACCCTGCGCTATAGCCCCACGCGCCACGATCCCCGCGCCAAGCACATCTTTTACCAGAAGGATGCCCTCGGGAACCCCATCACGGGAAGGCCGCGCACGGTCCCGGCGCGCTTCGGCCCGCCTTGGGCAGGGCGTTCCTACGGGCTGGCCTTCGGGACCAGCAACTACCAGACGAACACCATCCAGGAGGGCTACCAAGTCATCGCCCACATGGCGAACCTGCCCTTCACGCAGGAGTTCATCATCGTGAAGCTCTGCCGCCTCTTCATCCACGATGACTTCCGGACCGGCTATGACTTCACGGACACGGTCACGACGCCCGAGGAAGACCTCGTCAGGGCGGCCATGCTGGCCTGGGAAAACCCGCCCGGCGGCGGGCCGAAGGGGCAGCTCCGGCCGGTGCTCCGCGTCCTGTTCAACTCCGCGATGTTCCGGTCCACGCTGGCCAGCCAGCACAAGGTGCGCACGCCCCTGGAGTTCTCGATCGCCGCCATCCGGGCGTTTCGCGCCCAAGGCACCGATGGCATCCCCACCGCCGACTCCGATGGCGTGGGGATCCAGACGACGCTGACGCGGGCGGGCCGGATGCGGTTGTTTGACCGGGCGGAGCCGGATGGATACCCGGAGGATGCGGCGGCATGGATCAGCGCCGGGACGCTGGCGGAGCGGCTTCGATACGTGCAGGCCTTGGCCCTGCGGCCCTCGGGAACGGACGTGCGGCCCTCGGGCGAGCTGGACTCGGACACCTACGTCAACCCGGTCGCGCTCTTCCGCGCCAAGAGGCCGGCCGCCCTCACGGACGCCGGGGTGGCTGCGGACTACGTGCTGGACCTGCTGTTCCCGGCGGAGGGAGCCGCCAATCTCGCGGCCTACCGGGAGCTCGCCGTCCGCTTCCTGAACACCGCCGACAACGGTATTACCCCAAGCACCTACGCGTCGCTGGGCGTGGGCAGCGCCGCCCATGATGCCCGCGTTCGCGGGCTCGTTGCGTTCCTCATGACCACGCCGCGTTTCCAGGAGCAGTAACCCGCCCGTTTCCCCCTCGCCGCCCGGAACCTTTCGCACGCCCCATACCCGCCATGAACGCCCCCCAGATCCTCACGCGTCGTTCCTTCCTGGCCCGCACCTCCGCCATCGGCCTGGGGACGGCCCTGGCCACGATCACGGACATCCCCTTCGTCATGAAGCGCGCCCTCGCCGAGGGTACGATTGGCAAGCCCGGCCCCAACGGCCGCGTGAAGAAGCTCCTCTTCATCTTCCTTCGCGGAGCCAACGACGGACTCAACGCCCTCATTCCCTACGGCGACCCCGCCTACAACACGACCCATCGGCCCACCTTGTACCTCCCACCGGACCCGGCCGCGCCATGGTCAGCCGCCGGTCCGGCCTACTTCCCCCGGTCCGGCCCGTCGGCGGGAACCTACGCGCGTCCCGATGGCACGCCGCTCGGCGGCCTCGCCGTGGGCAATCGCTTCGCGGGGCTCCATCCCTCCCTCAAGTTCCTCGCCCCCGTCTATAACTCCGGCGACCTCGCCCTCCTCCATCGCGTGGGCTATCCCAACCAGTCCCGTTCCCACTTCGACTCCCAGAACTACTGGGAAACCGGCGCGCCCCGTGCCGAGGCCGTGAAGGATGGCATCCTCTACCGCGCCATGGTCGAGTCCGGCGCCGCCGCCACCAACGCCCTGACCGGCGTCTCCATCCAGTCCTCCCTGCCCCTCCTGCTGCGCGGATCCAAGGCCGCCATGACCAACCTCAGCGACACCAGCCGCTACAACCTCCTCGGCGTCCCCAACTCGGCGGCGGGCAACGCCAAGGCCGACGCCTTCCTCCAGGCGGCCCTGGCCACCCACGCACCAGACCGCAAGTCCCGGGAACTCCTCGCCCTGCAATACGGCAACATGAGCAAGACCCTGCAGGTCTTCGCCTCCATCAACTTCAACCAGGAGTTCCTCGACAACGAGGCCACCGACGGTGACGTGCCCTACAACCTGTTCCCCACGTCCAATGCCACCAACGGCGGCTATGCGGCCCGCGGCAACAACGCCGCCAAGTACGTCGTCCCCACCTCCTCCTATGACTTCTTCCGCTCCCTTCGTGCCGCCGCCCTCGTCCTGAACAAGACCGACGCCATCGTGGCCGGCACCCAGATCGATGGATGGGACACCCATTCCACCCAAGGGGCCGCCACCGGCTCCCACGCCAACCTCCTCCGCCGCGTCGGCTGGGCCATCTACGGCCTCCGGAAGTACTTCCTCCAAAATCCCGACCAATGCTCCTGGGATGACCTCGTCGTCGTCACCCTGTCCGAGTTCGGGCGCACCACCGTCGAGAACGACGACGCCGGCACGGACCACGCCGAGGCCTCCCTGATGCTCGTGGCCGGCGGGAACATCAAGGGAGCCACCGCCTCTCGCCCCGCCGTCTTCGGATGCAGCCCCTCCGATCCCGTCCCATGGGAAACCGGCGACACCGGCTCCATGTTCCAAACCTACAACAAGCGCTACCTCCGCCGCGCCATCGACTACCGCTCCGTCCTCGGGAAGGTCATCCGCGACCATCTGGGCGCGACCCCGTCCCAGCTCCAGCGCATCATCCCCGGCTACGCCGACGCCACCGAGGCGCTCCGCGTCGGCGGCACCCAGGCCTTCGACGGCGCGCGCATCATGGGCGAGCCCGACCTGCTGGCGTGAGCCCGGGCCGTTCCAGGGCCGCCCTTGGTGCGCGCAGCGCGGGCAGTTGGACGCGCTGCATCAACAATGCGATGCGCGCAATGGACAATCGTGCGCGTAAATGGTGCTCCTCTCGACTTGCCGCTTGAGGGCCTCGTTCACGTTGTGCCTAGCCTCGAGCGGCACAGGAGCTTGCATCCATGGATGTAAGCTGACTTGGGTCGAGTTCAACCATCCTGGCAGGAGCCCTGCTTTGGGCTTCTCTAGATCGCTTAGAAATACCGTCATGGAATCCTACATCGGAATGATCGCCCTGTTCCCCTTCAACTTCGCGCCGCGGGGTTGGCACGCGTGCGACGGGTCGATCCTTTCCATCGCCCAAAACACCGCCCTCTTCTCCCTCTTGGGGACCACGTTCGGCGGCAATGGACAAACCACCTTCGCCCTGCCTGACCTTCGCGGGCGCTCCCCGATTGGCGTGGGCCAGTCCCCGAGCCTTGGATCCACAACTCATTTGGGTGAGGCCCATGGCGCGAACACGGTGACCCTTCCCACGAAGACCATCGCCCTCGTGCAACCCCAGAAGAAGTCGGCCTCAGCGGACGAGCCCGCCGTCGAAGAACTGCCTCCCGTCCCCACCGAAGTCACCGCCGTCAGTGGCCCCGTGTCCATCGCCAACCCCACGTTGGGTCTTCACTGGTGCATTTGCCTCCAAGGCATCTACCCGGCCCGCGACTAGTTCCCCCATGAGGCGGGCGGCTTCGGGTGCGCCCGGGGCCGCCCCCTTTCCCCTCAAGGCCTGCGCTCCAGCCAGCCCTTGAGCTCGGCGACCTCCGTGTCCGTGAGCCTTCGGTTGGGCGGCATGTATCCGAAGTCCACCAGCACGCGGATGGAATGGGACTGGAGCTGGTGGAGCGGGGCGCGGTCGCCGTCCGGCGCGTGGCAACGCGAGCAAAACTTCAGCTCCAGCGGCAGCCCGTTCTCGGGGACCTTTTCGTGTTCGGGAAAGAACATGCGTGACCGGGGCTGCCCTGCGATGTGGTGGGACAGGGCTGCCGCCAGCCTGGCGTCCAACACGAGGTCCTCGCGTGCCGGATGGATCGCCAGCGGACCGGACGCATGGCACTTGATGCAGCTTGCGGCCTCAAACTTCGGACCCTTGGCCGTCAGTTCCGCGAAGTAGTCCAACGCCGGCGTCACCGTCAGGTCCTGCACGATCGAATAGTACGACCATGCCTTGTCCGACGCCGTCTTCTGGACCAGCAGGTACACCCGCGCCACGTCGTTCGAGAACGCGGCGATGTGGTTGAGCATCGGTTGCCGGATCACGTCCTCCTGCGTGCTGATCAAGCCCACGTCCGACACCGGCACCGCGTCGCCCCGGTCGAACGCTGCGCGCGCCTGTCCCATGTATTCCCGGACCTCGCCCAGCGTCAGGCCCCGTGCTCCCGGACGCGAATGCCGCGGCCACGCCACCACCGCGTTGCTCCATGGCCTTCGAATCCGATGCGCCCCCACCGTCGAGGCCATCGTCTCGAATCGCTCGCGGGTGAACGCGGAAAGGTCGAGCGGCGGCTCGAGCAGCAACCCGGTGCCCAGGGAGCGCGCTGGGGCGATCCGTGCGTCCGACGGGCTGTCCGCGCCTTGGAGGCACTCCCCAAGGCAGGCCAGCCCGAGAACGATCCACCACGCCCGTCGCCACGCGCCCATGCGCCCATGTTGGCGAGACGGCCTCCGACGGGAAGCCTGCAATCGGGGAGCGCGTCTTGCCGACGCGGGGGCGGAAGGGAAAAGGGGGAGGCGGGAAGGGGGAAGGGCGCCGACTTCCGTGGCATCGCCTTTCCTGAGCCTTGTGTGTGGAAAGGCTTCCGCAACGTGGCAGCGCCGTCCCGGCGCTGTGCGAAGCAGCCCGACGGCAGGGCGCGAGCGCGAATGCCCCGGGGCTACACCGTGGGTGGAATGGGAGGCATGAATCCCGCGACCGAGGCCGGCTGCGATGGAGGAAAGGGCTGGGACGCCGGCGTGGGACGCGATGGCGGCGGTGCGGGGTTGGCTGGGATGCTTCCGGCCTGGTGGGCCGCCAGAAGCTCGGGCAGCAACCGGTTGCTGGAGGATGGCAGGAAGGTGATGTCTGGCTGGCCTTCGAGGATGGAGTCGGCCTCGAGCACCTGGAACATGGACCGGGCGATCTCGGGGTCGCTGGCGATCTGCTGGATGGCATTGCCGACGATCTGGGGTCGGACGGCACGGGCCTTGGCGAACTCGATGGCGGCCTGGCGCTCGGCCGTGCTGGAGATGACCGAGACCTGGTTGGCTCCCTCCTGGCGGATGGCGGAGGTCACCTGGCGGAGGCGGTTGACCACCTTCTCCTCGATTTGTCGGACCATGCCGGTGTCGCGGAAGTGGACCTTGCGGATGTACACGGACCCAAGCTGGTAGCCCCACTCGTTGGACTTGGGGGAGACGTCCTCGCGGACGGCGTGGCTCATGGCGTGCCGGTTCTCGAGCATGTCGGAGAGGCGCAGGTTGCTCAGGCAGCGGACGGTGGCGTTGCTGACGTTGGCGGCCAGCGAGCCGCGGGGGTCGGCGTTCTTGAACAGGTAGGAGACGGGGTCGGAGATGAACATCTCGTACCAGATGCCGATGCCCATGGGGGCCCCCTCCTCGGAGTTGACGGGCTGGGAGCGGAGGTATTCCTGGTCGAGGCGCAGGTCGAGGACGTGGCACTTGCCGAGCCAGTTGACGATGGGGGCGATGGGTCCGAGCTCGAACCAGAGAAGGTGAAGGCCGGGCTGGTCGATGACGGCCACGACCTTGCCGAAGAGCACGTACACCTTGCATTGCCGTTCCTGGACGACGGTGTACACGCCAAGCATCTGGACGAGGAACAGGAAGAGGGGCATGGCCACGAACATGCCCACGAACGTGGCGGCGGCGGCGGCGAGGAACTCAATCATGGGAGGCCTCCAGGATGACGCGTTGGGCCTTGCCGAGGAGGCGGAGGCGGACGTTGCGGACGTAGAAGGAAAGGGTGTCGGCCCCGTGGGCCTTGAGGTCGCGGAGCTGCTGCGCGAGGGCGACGAGGTGCTCGACCTCGGCCTGGGCCATCAGGGTCTCGATTTCAACCGCGCGCCGGGACTGCACGAGCTTCTGGTCCGCGCCCGCCTGGGCGAGGCTGATGTCGGAGGAGACCTGGTTGTAGGCGGTGTTGATGGCGGCGAGGGCGGACTCGACCTCGTTCGGGGAATCGATGCCGGTGATGAGGGAGGCATCGAGGGTGATGCCGTAGCGCGCGGCCGAGGAGGCGCACTCGCGGTCCATGTGCTCGTTGATGTCGCGCAGGTTCTTGCGGAGGTCGTTGATGGAGATGCCGATGGCGGCGGTGGCGACCTCGGGGTTGGGGATGGCCCCCAGGACGGGGTCGGCGACGACGGGCTCGTGGACGGGCGCCTCGAAGTTCGCGATGCGCTCGCGAAGGATGGAGATGAAGTAGCCCATGACGTGGACGATGGGGCGCTTCACGCCAAACACGTACGCGTAGAGGTTCTTCTCGGAGACGCGGAACCGGAGCTGGCCCGAGAGCCCCGTGTAGAGCTGGTCCTTGGTGACCGCCTCCAGGACCGCCCCCTGCTTGTTGGCGGACATGGACTCGGGGTCATAGGCCATGTTCACCGTCTGGGTCGCCACGTTGACCTTGTGCACGCGTTCCCACGGCCATCGGAAGTAGGGGCCGCCCGGCGGGATGACGCGCACCTGGGGGAAGTTGTATCGGTCGCGTTCCTCCGGCCGGAGGAAGTCGGCGATGGGATCGTCGAGGGTGCTGGCGTCGCCGACGCGCTGGGCGCGTCCGAAGCTCGTCTTCACCGCCCGTTGGTTCTGGTCCACCGTGTAGATTCCCGCCGCGAGGTATCGCACGAGGAACCACGCAATGAACCCAAGGATGCAGCCTGCCAAGATGCTCATGGGATGATGCGATGCGCCGGGCGGGCGTACGAAGGGCGCCGAAGACCGCCGCCCACGCATCGCCTGCCGCGACGTTCCTGTGCTACGCCGGCGGCCGGGGAAGTCCACCGGGTTTTTTGGGGGGCAGGGCGAGGAGCGGGGAGCGAGGAGCGGGGAGCGAGGAGCGGGGAGCGGGGAGCGCATCAATGGCGGCGGCGCGTTTCCGTTTTCCACCGTGGCCCGGATGCGGGGAGGGTCTTCGGGAGATGCGACATCGCGTGATGGTTGGGTGGTGGTGCCTTGGGATGTTGGGCGCGTGGGCGGGCCGGGGGGCGGAGCCGTCGGCGGCGTCGAAGTTCCCGTGCCCCGAGTCGGAGGTGGCGGGTTACACGGCGCATCGGGCGAGCGGGAAGGTGGTGGTGGATGGGCGTCTCGACGAGACGGCGTGGGCGCGGTTGCCGCAGTCGCCGCGGTTCCGGGACATCATCACGGGCGGGGCGACGCGTCATGACACGCGGGCGATGGTGTGCTGGGACGACGACAACCTCTACGTGGCGTATCGGGTGGAGGAGCCCCGGTTGCAGGCGCGGTTCAAGAACCGGAACGACCCGATCTACTACGACAACGACGTGGAGTTGTTCGTGGCGGGGCGGGATGCGTACTACGAGCTGGAACTCAACGCCTACAACACGCGCTACGAGGCGTTCTTCATCTGGGCGGACGCGCACGAGAAGGGCGGGTTCGGCGTGGTGCCGGAGTTTCGCCGGGAGCGCATGCAGGGGTTCAACGGGGTGGGGTTCACGACGCATCCGCGCGGGCCGCGCCTGGGGAGCTTCGAGTGGACCTTCCCGGGGCTGAGGACGGCGGTGGCGGTGGACGGGACGCTCAATGACGACTCGGACGTGGACCGGGGCTGGACGGTGGAGATCGCCTTGCCATGGAAGGGCATGGAATGGCTGGCGAAGGCCGACGGGCGATCGTTCCCCCCGAAGGAGGGAGACGAGTGGCGGATGGACTTCTCTCGGTTCAACACGACGAAGGAGCCACCGCCGGCCCGGGACTCGGGTGGATGGGTGTGGACGCGCCATGGAGCCTGGGACTCGCACATCCCCGAGTGCTTCGTCCGGGTCCGGTTCTCCACCCAGCCGCCGCCGAATCCGTGAGGGCGGTGGCCTCACCGAGCGGGGCGTGCCCGCCAACGGCCTTGGGGCCTCGGGTTGGCATCCGCCACGCGAGTCGTGGGACAAGGCTTCCGCCGCCCGCCTAGAGCCGGGCGTTCCCGCCTCGTGGACGCTGCGATGGATGCGTCACCCGTCAATCGACCGTGATGCCCGCGACGAAGGGGGCGGACTCGGCCATGGCGGACTCGATCTCCAGGGCGCGGACGACGGGGGACGGGCGTGGGTTGTCCCAGGACCGCAGGTACAGGGCGAGGGTCCATTGGGCTCCCGGCAGGGCTCCGTTGCCACCGGAGGCCACGCGTCGCGCGTTGGGCAGGTCGCCCTTGGGATGGCTCCAACCCACCCACCACGCCATGATGTCGCGCTCGAACAACACCGGGAACTCGGTCGTCGTGCCGTCGTCGAAATGCAGGCGGTATCGTGCCACGACGGTTCCCGCCGGGTCCGCCCACTGTGTGCCATGGAGGAGGTGCAGGCGTTGCAGGGGCCGACCCACTGGGACGAGCACGGACCGGGGCACCAGTCCGGGCGTCCGGGCCTCGAGATTCTTCCCGGACAACTGGATGACGCCTCGGAGGTCAAACGGGATGTCCCCCATGGTGACGGCCCCTGAGGGGAGCGTGCCCCAGTTGTTCTCGACGGCCTCGCGCTCGTTCAACGTGGCGAACAAGCCCAGCCTGAGGCTTCCGTTGTAACGGGCGGAGAGGTCCAGCAGCCGCGCGTCGGTCCCGGGTGGGCGTGGCGGAATGAACTGGCGTCTCCATGCCGCAGCCTCGCGTGGGTCGTAGGCGCGGTTGACCCGTTCGACGGCCGTCATGGCATCCCATCGGGCGCGCTCCTGGGTCGCCTTCCACCAGGGCACGCTGGAGGCCGCGCCCACGATGACGGCCAAGGCGACGACCGAAAACGCCGTTGCCCGCCGTCGTCGCAGCCCCGTCAACGACTTCCCCGCCGCCAGCCGGGCGAGGTCGCGCCGGAAGTGGCTTGCGGACGGGTACCGCCTCGCTGGATTCGCAGCGCAGGCCCTCTCGAAGACCGGGTTCAGCCCGAGCAGGTCGCGCGCGTCCGGATAGGAGCGAAAGTCCTCGGGCAGCTCCGGGAAGTCCTGCCGGTCGCACCCGGTGACCATCTCGTAGAGGACCTTGCCGAGCCCGAACAAGTCCCCGCGCGGCCCCCTCATCCCCTCTGGAGGGTGGTATCCTTGGGTTCCGACGGCGGAGGTGGAGTCTCCGTCGCCAGCCACAAGGCCGAGGTCGGCCAGCTTGGGTTGCCCGTGCACGAAGATGACGTTGGAGGGCTTGATGTCGCGGTGCACAAGGCCTCGTGCATGGAGGTGCTCGAGGGCCTCGCACAGGGCCATGGCAATGCGCAGGGCCTCGGTGACGGGCAGGCGGTGCTCAGCCTTGAGCCGGTGCCGCAGCGTGAGCGGCTCGTATCGGCCCACGCCCTCGCCATGGACGGAGTCGGCCAGCTCCATGATGCACGCGAAGCCCCCGCCGGGCAGGCCCTCGATCAACCGATGCATCCGAACCACGTCCGCATGGCTCTGCGCCGCCGCGAGGAACCGCTTCAGGCCGGCCAGCTCGCGTTGGAGCATCTTCTCCGACAAGCCCTCCCGCGGCGAGACGACCTTCGCCGCCACGCGTCGCCCCGTGGTGTCCTCCGCGAGGAACACCTCCCCGTAGGCGCCTTGCCCGATGCGCGCCAGCAGGCGGTGTCCCGGGATGTCTGGCGGAGCCTCGCTCATCCCGTGCCTCGTGCGGGGCGTCGGCCGAGCCGCGCCTCGATGCCCCGGCGGATCCTGCGCGTGGTGGCTCGGTCCAGCGTCCCCATCGAGCCAGCCACACCTCCGTGCCGTCCCCGTCCGCACCGGAGCCACCATGACTTGAGGAGCATCGCCCAGCTCATCGTTGCACCCCCCTGGGCCACGGCTCGCGTTCGAGACCTCGCACCACCCCGTCCAGCCTCCGCCGCACCCGGAACCGGATGACGCGCACGAGGACCGTGCTCAGCCCGAACGCGGCCGCGGCATCCTGGTTCCGGTGGCCGCGCAGTTCCGTCCAGTCAAACACCTGGAAGTCGCGGGGCGACACGACCAACCGGAGCCTGTCGAGGGCAACCCGGCACAGGTTGCCCGCCCATTCTTCATCCCAGAGCGCGGCGTGTGCGTCAAAAGCCCCAAGCCACGTCGCTGCGCCCTCCGGTTCCTCGACCAATGGAAGGGTGCCCACCCGCCGGGACGCCCGGCGAAGCTGGTCCGCGACCCGTCGCACGGTGATCGTCGTGAGCCACCCGCGAAACGAGCTCTCCTCGGGCCGATAGACGAATCGCGGCAGGCCCTTCGCGACGCTGACCACGGTGTCCTGCAAGACCTCCTCGGCGTCCTCGTGCCCGAGACCTTTGCGGCGCGCCACGCCGTAGATGAACCCACGGTAACGCTCGAAGAACTCCCGCCACGACGCGTCATTGCCCACGTCCCGAATCCGGCTCAGCAGGCTCGCCCGGGTTGGCAACGAATCGTCCATCGACACGCTCATGAGGGACACAACTCTTGTATCGGACGTCGTTGCGCGGCCGTTTCAAGGAAATCCACGCACCCCAACCCGTGGCGGGCCAACCTGAAGGCGCGCGGGGGAGCGGGGCGGTGGGCGGTGGGACGGCGTGCCATCGACGTGGCGGCAGCCTTCCAGACCCCATCGGCCCCCGTGCATGCGTCCTCCATTCCATCGACAAGACCCCGTGTCCTGGGAGCGATGAGGGAGCGACCGGTTTGCCGAGGGGGAGCACGTGGGTTTGCGGAACGTGTAACACGGCGGGGCGCGCGACCGATGGGAGGGGTGTATGCACCCTGTTTCCGGACTTTCCCAATCCCTCCAGCCTATGCACTGGGCATCGCTCGTGCGTGGCCTTCACGCCGCGATGGCCTTTCTGTGCCTGGCCCTCGCAGGTCGCCGGGCCTCCGCCCAAGGCACGCCATCCGGCAACCAGGCGCTGGAGGTGAACGGGACGCCGGGCGGCGTCACCATCCCCAGCCACCCGGACCTGCAAAACCCGTCGGCCATCACCCTGGAGGGCTGGGTCTTCACCCAAGCGAAGCCCAACGCCGGCCCCGCCTTCTTCCTGTGCAAGGGCGACGGGCTGAACGGCAACACGTCGAGGTCCTACGAGCTGATGTGGGTGGCCCAGGAGGACTGGGCCGGGCCCGGCAAGCAGATGCGGTTCATCCTCTTCCTCAGCGACGTGAAGCCCGGCGACCCAGACTGGCACGTCATTTCGGCGCCCGTGCCGGAGAACACCTGGGTGCACGTCGCGGCCACGTTCTCCAGCGCGGACCGCTTCATGCGTCTGTACACCAATGGCCAGATCAGCTCGCAGCATGGCCCCATCTCCGGCACGGTCCGGCCCTCCGCACTGCCAGTCCGCGTGGGGATCAGCGAGTTCCCCGACCACCCGTGGAACGGGCGGATCGACGAGGTCCGCATCTGGAATCGGGCTCGGAACGCGCCGGAGATTCGTCAACGCATGCATTGCCGGCTGCGTGGGGACGAGGAGGGGCTGATGGGCTATTGGAACTTCGATGGGGGTGCCGCCACGGACCTGACCGGGCGCGGCCGCCATGGCACGTTGCAGGGGGCCGCCCGCGTGGTGGCGGTGAGCGGAACGGACGTGATCCATGCGGGCCCGTGCATCGCCGGGGCGACGGGCGTCGCGCAGGTGGTCAATGGGTTCGTCGTGGGCGTGACGGTGACGGACGGCGGGGGCGGCTACACGAATGCACCGGCCGTCACGTTGACGGGCGGCGGAGGAACGGGCGCAAGCGCCGTGGCGTCCGTGGTCGATGGCCGCGTGACGGTCATTACCGTCACAAACCCGGGGCGGGGCTATGGCACGGCCCCGTTGGTCACCCTTGCGCCACCGCCACAGCCCCCGCGGCGGGCGACAGCGACCAGCACCGTGGTGAACGGGTTCGTGGTGGGCCTGACGCTCTTGGATGCGGGGCAGGGCTATGACTCGGCTCCGGCTGTGCTGTTGGTGGGGGGCGGCGGCGCGGGAGCCACGGCGGTTGCGACCGTCGCAAACGGCGTGGTTACGGACGTGGCCGTCACGAATCCCGGCGCGGGTTATACCTCGGCTCCCATGGTGCGCCTGGCATCCCCGCCGTTCAGCCCGTCATTGGCGTTGGAGGTCAGCAAGGTGCGCGTGACGCTGTCGGTGGTGTTGGGTCGCCGGTATCAACTCGACGCCTCGGACGACATGTCCCAGTGGACGCCCGTCGGGCCGCCGTTCCTTGCCGAGGACGAGCTGCTGGCCCAGGAGTTCGACGCTGGTGCGGTCGGCCGCTTCTTCCGAATCCGACAGGTGCCCTGATGCGGGCGTCCGCGTCGGGTGGGCCCCGGGAAGCGTCTCGACAGGGGCGGCGGCTTTGCGGGAACGTGGGCGGCGAACGATGAGCAAGCAGAAGGCCTACGCGGCGGCGGGCGTGGACATCGACCTGGGGAACAAGGTGAAGGCAACGTTGCCCGCGTTGCTGGCGTCCACCCGGCGGCCGGGCGTCCTCGGCAAGGTGGGGGGCTTCGGGGGGTTGTTCGCCCTCGACACCCGTCGGCACCCGAACCCCGTGCTGGTGAGCTCCGTCGATGGGGTGGGGACGAAGCTGAAGATCGCGTTCGAGACGGGGCGTCACGACACGATCGGCGAGGACCTCGTGAACCACTGCGTGAACGACATCGCCGTGCTCGGGGCGGAGCCGTTGTTCTTCTTGGACTACCTGGGCACGGGCAAGCTGGAGCCGGGGGTGTTCACGGACATCATCGCGGGGTTTGCGCGCGGCTGCGCGGCCAACCGCTGCGCCTTGGTCGGGGGCGAGACCGCCCAGATGCCGGGCTTCTACCAGGCGGGCGAGTACGACGTGTCCGGGACGATCGTGGGGGTGGTGGACCGGGACCGGATGCTGGACGGTCCGCGGCGCGTGAAGCGAGGCGACGTGTTGCTGGGCATCGCGTCGTCGGGCCTTCACACCAACGGCTACTCCTTGGCGCGGAAGATCCTGTTCGAGAAGCTGCGGCTGAAGGTGACGTCGCGCGTGGCCGGCCTGGACGGCACATTGGGCGAGGAATTGCTGAAGGTGCACGTGACCTACGGGCCGCTGGTTCAGGCGTTGCTGCGGAAGTTCAACCCCGAGCCCGGCGCGGGCGCGGTCCATGCGCTGGCCCACATCACGGGGGGCGGCTTCATCGACAACCTCCCCCGGGTGTTGCCCGCGAGGCTGGACGCGGTGGTGCGCAAGGGAAGCTGGGAGTCGCTGGCGTTGTTCGACCTGCTGGCCAGCAAGGGCGGCGTGGACGAGGCGGAGTTGTACCAGGTGTTCAACATGGGGATTGGCATGGTGGTGGTCGTGGATGCCGGGAAGGCCGACGCCGTGCTGCGGTCGATCCGCAAGGCGGGCCATCGAGCGTGGGCGATTGGTGAAATCGTGCCGGGCAAGGGCGAGTCGCGCGTGGTGGGCTAGGGCTGTTTTCCATGAAGAACCCGCAGGCACCCGTCGAGACGGCCGCCGACCCCGTCTTCCGTCGATTGGTGGCGTTGTCCACCGGGCTGGCGTTTGGGGGGATGCTGGCGTCGCTGGCCGTGTTCGAGCGCGCGAGCCACGGGAAGCTGGCGTTGCGATGGCACTGGGCGGCGGTGCCGTTGCTGGGAGTGGGGTTTTTCCTGGGGCTGCGTTTCTGGAGCGTGCTGTGGCGTGCGGAGGAGGAGGGGACGCCTGCGGCGCGCACGCGGCTGCGGCGGTTCACGTGGTTGCTGGGCGGGGTGGCCGTGGCCTCGTTTGCCTATCCCATGCGCTACGTGCAGGCGTCGCGGATGGCGGAGGTGCTGGCAGGGCTGGGGCTGGCCATCGTCGTGCTGGCGGGCATGGGCGTCCTGATCTGGAAGACCATACGGTGGGTCAACGAGAACGAGCTGCCCGACGGCCAGCCGGGCCCGGATGATTCCTGGCGGCCATGACCCCCCCCGAGAACCACGACGTGGGCACCGGGGGCTTGGGCCGCCCGCCGCGCGTCCCGGAGCCTATCGACGCGCCGTCGCGGCGCCGCCTGCCCCCGTTGCTTCGCAGGGCCTGGTACGGGTTGAACCAGGCCTTCCGACGGCGCATCGCCCACACGGGCGTGACGCCGGACCAGTTCACCGCGTTGCGCACGTTGCTGGAGGGCGATCCCGAGGGCCTGACCCAGCGTGAGCTGACGGCGCTGATGTCTTCCGACCCCAACACGGTGGCCTCGCTCTTGGAACGTATGGAGAGGTCAGGGTGGGTGGAGCGTCGGCCGCATGAGACGGACCGGCGGGCGTACCGGATCCGGGTGCTGGCGTCGGGCGCGGCTCAATACGAGACGTGCCGGGCGGTGGCAACGGCGTTGCAGGCGGAGGTGTTGGGGGCACTGGAGCCCTCGGACCGGGAGGTGTTCCTGGGGCAACTCGGGCGGGTGGCCGACGCATGCCGGGCGGCCGCCGATGCGTCGCCCAGGACGACGCGCGGGTCATGAACGTTCCCCCGATCATTCGGCAGGAGGGGGCTGCGCCGCCGGTGCTGCCAGGCGTGCCGGGCGGGGCGTGCGAACCGGACCCCTCTCGCCGCGCGCCGCGTTGGGGGTGGCTGGTGATGCTGGGGCTGATGGTGTCCTACATCGTGGCCATGACGGTGTTGGCGGGCCGTCACGCGGGCACGGGCCCCGCCATGAGCGGGACGGCGGGCGCGCTGATGCTGGAGTCGGGGGCGAGCCTGGGCTTGTTTGCGGCGTTGTTTGGGGTGGGGCTTGCCTGCGTGTGGCGGGGTCGCCGGGAGTTGTGGGGACAACGGCCGCACACCTTGTGGACATGGGCGTGGGGGACGTTGTGGTTTGTGGCGCTGCGCGTGGCGGCGGCCGTGCCGGTGCTGGTGGTGGCGATGGTGCTGCAACTGCAACACGGGCCCGCCGCGCTGGAGAAGGTCAAGGCGCTGCGCCCCAAGATCGAGAGCCTGATGCCGCCGGAGTCGTTGGGCGACCCGCTCTACGCGTTGGCGTGCATGACGTGGATCAGCTTCGTGGTGGCCGGGCTGCGCGAGGAGTTGTGGCGGGCGGCCTTCCTCCGGGGCTTCCGGGCGTTGCTGCCGGGCGGCGGCGGGTCCGGGTGGGCGTGGGCGGGCGTGGGGGTCTCGTCGGTGCTGTTTGGCTTGGCGCACTTGCCGCAGGGCTGGATGGGAGTGGCGTTGACGACCGTGCTGGGGCTGGGATTGGGTGCGGTGCAGGTGGCGCGGCGCTCGACCTGGGAGGCCGTGGTGGCCCACGGGTTGGTGGACGCCTCGACGTTCTTCCTGTTGTTCGTGATCCAAAACCCGACGACGCGCGGCTGGCTGCGGCTTCCCCCGGACTTTGCCCGCCAGGTGTTGGGCGGATAGTGCGGGCGGTGGCGCGGCGCGGCGCGTCAGCCCGTCGCGGTCGCCGTGCCGCGCGTTGCCGGGTCGAGAGGGGGCGTGTTCAGGCTTCCTTGCAGGACCTGGAGGGCATCCAGCGCAGCGGCGCCCTCGGCCAGCTTCTTGCTGCGGCCGGAGCCGCGTCCCAGAAGGCGGCCGAGATGGTGGACCGTGCACTCGAACACACGGTTGTGCTCGGGGCCGGTGACGGACACCACGGCGTAGCGCGGCGGCTCGGGCGACGCCGCCTGGAGCAGCTCCTGGAGCTGGCCTTTCGGGTTCGACACGTTGGGGACAACCTTCAGCGCCAGGAGCGTGTCCTGGAAAAGCCGCAGCACGACGTCCCGCGAACGGTCGTAGCCCGCATCCATGAACACGGCCCCCATCACCGCCTCCAGCGCGTCGGCGACGGTCGAGGGACGGTTGCGTCCGCCGCTCGTTTCCTCGCCCCGGCTGAGCACGAGGTGGGAGCCCAGATCCAGGGCATGGCCATGACGCGCCAGCGTGGTGCGGTTGACGATCTGGGCGCGGGCCTGTGTCAGAGGCCCCTCCCCCAGCTCCGGGTAGCGCTCGTACAGCCACGTCGTGACGACGAGCTGCAAGACGGCGTCGCCCAGGAACTCCAGGCGCTGGTTGTGGAGCTGCCCTGCGCCCTGCTCGTGCGCGATGGACGGGTGCGTCAGCGCCAGCCGCAGCAATGTCGCCTCGCGAAAGCGATGGCCCAACGCCGCTTCCAAGTCTTCCAGGGTCGGCATGACCTTCTCCAATCCGGGGCCGATGCCGACCGTGGAAGGACGTCAGCCCACCCGGGTGACGCCCTTCCGCGGCCGGCTCCTCGGCCGTGCCGATTCCATTGAATCGGCCGTGCTTGCTTGATGTTCTCCAGAAAGCCCCGCCGCGTTCACCGGCTCACCAGCCCGGCCCAAGGCCATGGCGGGATCCTTGAACTGCGGTCGCGGTGTCTGCGCGTTATCGCCCTGCCATTCAAACGCCGCGGTTCACGAGGGCGCGAGCGTTTTCACCTCGCTGGGGGCGTTGAAGGGTTCCTCCACGGCGTCGCCGGCGGGGCCTGCGTCCGTGGCCGTCTCCGCCTCGGGCCCGGCCGGCAACCCATGTTCCAGCAGGCTTGCCACGTCGCGTTGCACCGCCACCAGGTCTGCCAGGTCCAGGCTGGGGTCCGTCACGGCCAGGACGTCGCCAGACTTCGGATGCTCGTACAACGTCACCCGGCGGCCTGCGTCCCGAACGGTCCCCTTGACCCGGAGCAACCGCTTTCGCTCCAGCATCACGGCCAGCACGAAGGCCGCGCCCTCATGCTGCGGATCCTTCCGGGCCAGCAAGGCTCGCAGCAGCGACTCCGCGTCGTCCCGACGGATCGCCTCGGGCGGGCGGGCGGGCGGGGCCTCGTAGGTGGTCACCCAATGCGAGACAAACCCCGGCCGCGCGAGGATCTCGGCCGACTGCTCCTTCCATGCCGGGGCGGACAGGTCGATGCGCTCCAGCCCCTCCCGCGTTTGCATCAACGCGGTGTGAAACGACTCGCCGTCCGCAAAGGCCTTGCCCGTCGCCTGGCAGGCGTGCGCACGTGCTTGGATGTTCCACTCCATCATGGTTCGTGTTCCGTCCCACTAGTTGAAGCCATGACCCCTCCACGCGGCAACCGGGTTTTCCATGCGCCCGCACGGCGTCGGCCCAGCCTCCTTCGGGCTTCACACACGATTCCGGGCGCGCAATCGTCGGCGATTCCATGTGGGCGCGAAACATCCTCCATGCCGGCGAGGTCGTGCGTGCGTGCGCGCTCGCGTGCCTGGGCTGGGCGTGCGCCAGCGCATGGGCAGAAGGCGACGTCGCCCCGCGCCATTGGGCCTTCGAGCCGCTTCCCCCGACCGCGGCGCCCGCGCCGGCGTCGCTCATCGACGCCCACCACGCCTCGGCCCTGCGGCACGCCGGGCTCTCCGCGTCGGGCGAGGCGTCGCGCGCCGCCTGGCTGCGCCGGGCCACGTTCCTCGCCACCGGCCTGCCGCCGACGGCCCACGAGGTCGAGGCGTTTGAATCCGACGCCCGCCCGGGCGCCTGGGAGCGCGTCGTGGACCGGTTGCTGGCGTCCCCCCGACATGGGGAACGCTGGGCCAAGGCATGGCTCGACGCCTGCGGCTACGCGGATTCCAACGGATACTTCAACGCCGACTCCGACCGCCCCCTCGCCCATCGGTACCGCGACTACGTCATCCGTTCGTTCAACGCCAGCAAGCCGTTCGACCAGTTCGTGCGCGAGCAACTGGCCGGCGACGAGCTTTCGGGATGGCGCCCGGGCCGGCCGGTGACGCCCGAGGTCGTCGAGTGGCTCGTCGCCACCCACTTCCTGCGCAACGGGCAGGACGGCTCCGGCGAGAGCGACGGCAACCCCGACGAGGTCCGCGTGGACCGCTACTACGCGCTCGAGTCGGCCGTCCAGGTGGTGGGGACGAGCCTGCTGGGCCTGACGTTCCAATGCGCCAAGTGCCATGACCACAAGTTCGAGCCGTTGAGCCAGCGCGAGTACTACGGGCTCCAGGCCTTCCTGTACCCGGCCTTCGACATCGGCAAGTGGACCAAGCCCAACGACCGCGTCGTCCGCGCGCCTTTGCCTGGCGAGCACGAGGCCTGGAAGGAACGCGAGGCGGTGCTCGACCGCGAGCTGGCCGACGCCCGCGCCGCCCTCCGCGAATGGTCACGAGGGCATCGCCCGGCGGGGCGCGTCCTCTTCGCGGACACCTTTGAGCCCGCCCAACCGTTGGCGTCGCGATGGTCCAACACCGCCCCCGGAGATGACGCGCCGGGCGGGATGCCCGCCGTGCGGGTGGACTCGGAGGCCGCGCCCGGGGCGTTCGTCCGGGAGGGGCGCTTGCACGTCGTGGAGGGCGGCGGCGGCGGCGACCGCTGGATCTGCACGAAGGCGTCGTTCGACTGGCGGCCCGCGCGGCCCGGCGCATGGATCCAGGCGACCTTCGACCTCGTCGCGGATCGCCTTTCGGAAAAGGAAACGAAGGCCGAGCGCATCGGGTACTTCATCGCGGCCCACGACTTCCACGACAACGGACCCGTTCCCGGCGGGAACATCCTGATCGACGGCAACCCCGGCGGCGCCTCCGTGGTGGACGTGGACTACCCGGGCGCGGACATGCGCCAGGCGGGCCGCATCGGGTCCACGGGCCACCAACCCGGCCGCAACCACGGCGTGCGCGTCACGCGGCGCGCCGACGGCAAGCTCGACCTGGAACACCTCGTGGATGGCGCCGTGGATGGCGCGGCCCTCGTGCTCCAGGACGCCGACCTGCCGCCGGGCGCGTTCGGGTTCGAGTATTGCTGCGGCCGGAGCTTCGTCGTGGACAACGTCGTCGTGGAGGCGTCACCCATGGGTGACCCGGCGTGGGCGGGCGCGGACGAGGCGTATCGCAAAGAGCTGGCCGGGCGGAAGGCCTCGCTGGAAACCGTGGCGAAGGGCGTCGAGGCGCGGCGCACGCCCGAGCCCGGCCGCATCGCATGGACGACCGACTCCGGCCCGGAGGCGTCGCCGGTGCCGTTGCTGAAGCGGGGCAACCCGAAGACGCCGGGGGAGCCGGTGCCGCCGCGGATGCCCGCCGTGCTGGCGCGGGGAATGCAACCGGAGCCGAGTCGGACCGAGGCCACGACGGGGCGGCGCCTGGCGTTGGCGAACTGGTTGTTCGTGCGGGGCTCCCCGCAGGAGGGCCTCGTGGCGCGCGTCGCGGCCAACCGCGTGTGGCAGCATTACTTCGGCACGGGCCTCGTCTCGACGCCCGAGAACCTCGGCGTGAGCGGTGCACGGCCCTCGAACCCCGCATTGATGGACGCGCTCGCGGCGCGGCTGGCTTCGGGCTGGGACATGAAGGGCCTGCATCGCGACATCCTGCTGAGCGCCGCGTTCCGCCAAGCCAGCGCGCCGCGCGAGGAGGGGCTGCGCATCGACCCGTCGAACCGGCTGTTGTGGCGGTTCCCGTTGCGACGCCTCGACGCGGAGTCCATCCGGGACGGGATGTTGGCGGCGGCGGGCGTGCTGGATGGCAAGGCGTCGGGGCCCTACGTGCCCACGCCCCGCGCGCCGGACGGCGAGGTGGCCCCCGACGAGTCGCAGCCCGGCGGCCTGGCGCGGGCGATCTTCCTGCAATCGCGCCGGACCCAGGTGCCCACGTTCCTCCAGACGTTTGACGCGCCGTCCATCGTGTTCACGTGCACGCGGCGCGCGACGACGACCATGCCGCTGCAGTCCCTGGCGCAGTTGAACTCCGCGTTTTGCGTGCGCCGCGGCCGCGACATGGCCGCCTGGCTGAAGCGCGAGGCGCCGGACCCCGCACGCCGCATGGAGGCGGCGTTCGTGCGCGCATTCGGCCGTCGGCCAACGCCGGAGGAACGGGCGGCGGCCGGGTCGTTCCTGGCCGGGCAGTCGGCCTTGCGGGGCGACGACGGCGCATGGGCGGACCTGTGCCAGTCGTTGCTGGCGTCGAACGCGTTCCTCTATCTCGAATGAATCCGAACCAGCGGGGCATGGCGCGCCGGGCCTTCCTGGCGAGGACGGCGGGCGGCCTGGGCTCGTTGGCGATGGCCGACCTGCTCTGGCGCCAGCGCGCGATGGCGTCGGCGGGGCATCCCATGCCGGGCGCGGGGCAGGGGATGGATGCGGGGCTGCCGTCGCACCGCCCCAGGGCTCGGGCCGTGATCAGCCTCTTCCAGCATGGCGGGCCGAGCCAGATGGACCTGTTCGACCCGAAGCCCGCGTTGAACCGGTGGAGCGGCAAGCCATACCCGGGCGGGGACCTGGAGGTTCACTTCGACAAGCAGGCAGGCAACGTGCTGGGCGCGCCGTACCAGTTCCGGAGGCACGGCCGCTGCGGCATGGAGTTGTCGGAGCTGCTGCCCCACACGGGGACGATCGCGGACGACATCCTGCTGGTGCGCTCGATGACGACGGGGTCCGTGGACCACGAGTCGGCGTTGCGGATCATGCACACGGGGCGGTTCCTGGCGGGGCTGCCCACGCTGGGGTCGTGGTTGCTGTACGGGCTGGGGACGGAGAACGCGAACCTGCCGTCGTACGTGGTGCTGGCGGACCCCGGAGGCCTCCCGGTGGATGGCGAGCGCAACTGGTCCTCGGGCTTCCTCCCCGCCGTGTACCAGGGCACCGCCTTCCGAAGCGGGCCGTCGCCGGTCTTTCATCTGGGAACGCCCAAGGAGCTGGAGGGGCGGGCCCGTTCCCGGCAACTGGAGCTGCTCGGCCGCCTGAACCGCGCGCATGCGGCGGCGCATCCCGACGACACCGAGCTGGCGGCGCGCATCAGCAACTTCGAGACGGCGGCCCGCATGCAGTCGGCGGTGCCCGAGGTGCTCGACCTCTCGGGCGAGAGCGCCGCGACGCGGAGGATGTACGGGTTGGACAACCCGGCGACGGCCGAGTACGGGCGTCGTTGCCTGCTGGCGCGGCGGCTCGTCGAGCGGGGCGTGCGCTTCGTGCAGTTGTTCCTCAACGGCCAGCCCTGGGACACGCACGACAAGAACGCCGAGCGCCTGAAGGGCCTGTGCGCCGCGTCGGACCAGCCCAGCGCCGCGCTGGTCCAGGACCTCAAGGCCCGCGGCCTGCTCGACTCCACCGTCGTCCTGTGGACGGGCGAGTTCGGGCGGCTGCCCATCTCGCAGGGGACGGACGGGCGCGACCACAACCGCCACGCGTTTTCGTTGTGGGTGGCGGGCGGCGGGTTTCGCGCCGGACACGTGCATGGGGCCACGGACGAGTTTGGGTACCGCTCCGTCCAGGACGTGGTGAGCGTCCACGACTTCCATGCGACGCTCCTGCATGCGCTGGGCATCGACCACCGTCGGCTTCACTTCCCCCACGAGGGCCGCGACGCGAGCCTGACGGACGCGGAGGTGACGGGCGCGAAGGTGGTCCCGGCGCTGCTGGCGTGAGGCCGCCGAAGGCTGCCCCGCACCCGGCGCGCTTCCCGGAATCGCCCTGTTTGCCGTGCCTCCGTGCGGGACCCGGCCCCAGCTCCCCATCGGCGCTTGGGGTGTTCGGGTCCCACGGCGGCATGGTTCGCGCGGACCGCCCCGAAATCCACGCTGGGCATTCCGGGGCATTTCGCGCAGCGTCCGCCCGTGCCAAGGGCCGTCCAAGCCTCCGAGGGAGGCGACGTGCGTCCGCCGTCGTTCGAGGATGCCCTCCACAGGTTGGAGGAGATCGTCGAGTCGATGGAGACGGGCGAGTTGCCCCTTGAGTCGCTGTTGCAGCGGTTCGAGGAGGGCTCGCGCCTGCTCCGGTCCTGCCAGGAACGCCTGGCGGAGGCCGAGCTGAAGATCCAGAGGCTGGAAAAGGACCTCTCGGGCGATCCCGTCGCCCGGCCGATGGACGAGGACGACCTGGGCACGGACACGACAACGACATGAGCCGATACCTCGACATGGTGGACTCCCCCGCGCACGTGAAGAAGCTCACGGCGGACCAACTCACGGACCTCGCCTCCGAGATTCGCACGGAGCTGATTGAAGGCCTCGCCAAGAACGGCGGCCACCTGGGCCCCAACCTCGGCGTTGTCGAGCTCACCGTTGCCCTCCACCGGTGCTTCGAGACGCCGCGCGACAAGTTCGTGTGGGACGTCAGCCACCAGGTGTACGTGCACAAGCTGCTCACGGGGCGGAAGAGCCGCTTCCGCACGATCCGGACGACGGACGGGCTGAACGGGTTCGCCCTGCGTACCGAGAGCGAGCACGACTGCTACGGCGCCGGCCATGCAGGCACGGCCATCTCCGCCGCGCTGGGCATGTGCGCCGCGCGGGACCAGCGGGGCTCGGGCGAGCATGTCGTGTGCATCTTCGGCGACGCCGCCCTGACCAACGGCGTGTCCTTCGAGGGCCTCAACAACATCTCCTGCACCACCAAGCGCTTCATCGGGATCCTCAACGACAACGAGTGGAGCATCGCCAAGAACGTCGGCGCCATCGCCACCTACCTCGGCAGGCTCACCGCCAGCCCCCGCTACAACCGCCTCGCGAAGGAGATGACCTCCTGGCTGCGCCGCCTGCCCAAGGGCGAGCAGGTGTCCATGCTCGGCGCCAAGGCGGAGGAGGCCCTCAAGGGCATCCTCGCCAGCATCTCGCTCGAGCACGCCCCCGCCGCCGACTCCGACGGCCGCGGCGGCCACGGCTCGGCCATGTTGTTCGAGGAGTTCGGGCTCCGCTACATCGGCCCCATCGACGGCCACAACCTGCCGTTGCTCATCAGCACGCTGGAGTTCGCCAAGACCTGCAACGAGCCCGTGGTCATCCATGTCCTGACCCAGAAGGGACGCGGGTTCGAGGCGGCGCTGAAGTTCCCCGAGAAGTTCCACGGCCTGGGGCCCTACGACGTCCAGACCGGCCAGCCCACGCCCGCCAAGGCCGGGTCGCCCCCCATGTGGCAGGAGGTCTTCGGCCGCACCATGGTCAAGCTCTGCGGCCAAAACAAAAACCTCGTGGGCATCACCGCCGCCATGCCCTCCGGCACCAGCCTCAAGCTCCTGGAGCAGGCGTTGCCCGGGCAGTACTACGACGTCGGCATCGCGGAGGAGCACGCCGTCATCTTCGCCGCCGGCATGGCCACCATGGGCATGAAGCCCGTCGTCGCCATCTACAGCACGTTCCTCCAGCGCGCCTACGACTGCATCCACCACGACGTCTGCCTGCAGGACCTGCCCGTCATCTTCTGCATGGACCGGGCCGGGCTCTCCGCCAACGACGGACCCACCCACCACGGGCTCTTTGACATCGCGTACCTGCGTTGCCTTCCCAACGTCGTGGGCATGGCCCCCAAGGACGAGGACGAGCTCCAGGACATGATGTTCACCGCCACGCTCCAGAAGCATCCCACGTTCATCCGGTACCCGCGCGGCAACGCCGAGGGCGTCCCCATCAAGGACGTTCCCGGCGTCCTCGAGATCGGCAAGGCCGAGGTCATCCGGCCCTTCGCCAACAACGGCGGCCGCAAGGTCGCCCTCTTCGGCCTCGGCAACATGTTGTCCGTCGCCCGCAAGGCCGCCGCCGAGCTGGAGAAGGACGGGTGCGACGTCGCCCTCATCAACCCGCGCTTCTTCAAGCCCATCGACGCCGCCACGCATGCCTTCTTCGCCCGCGCCGCCGACGTGGTCGCCACCCTCGAGGACCACGTTGCGATGGGCGGCTACGGCAGCGCCGTGCTGGAAAGCCTCGCCGAGGCCGGGATTTCCACGCCGGTCGTCCGGCTTGCATGGCCCGACACGTTCGTCGAGCACGCGTCCAGCGTGGACATCCTCCGCCAACGCCACGGGCTCACCCCCGAGCGCCTCGTGGAGTTGGTCCGGGAGCGCCTCGCCGCCCGCCCCGCCGCCAAGGCCGGGCTCCAAGTGGCGTGAGCGAGACCGGGGCGTGGTCTCCGGCAAGGCCTTGGCAACTCCGGGTGCAACCGGGCAGCATGGTCGCGTGTCCATGTTCTCGCGTCGAGCCGCCCTAGCCGCCCACGCTGCGGCCACGGTTGCCCATGGGCGGAACACCGTTGCGTCGTTGCCGTGCGACACGCCGCAATGCCCCGCCCTTTCGTCGGCCGGCCTGCGTTCCGAGGACGAGCCCAAATTCCGCAGTTGGGCGGAATCCTCCCCGAATTCCTCGCGGTGGATTTTTTGGAATGCCAGGAAAGGGGTGCGGCTGAGCTCGAAGGACTCGTGTCGTTGAGAACAGCCCCTTGGCACCGGTCGGCCCGCGCGAAAAACGAGGGCGTGTTCCTCCGCAAGGACCGCCGACGCATCGATGGCGAGACCTACGAGTACTGGACGCTCTGCGAGTCCGTCCGCACCGAGCGCGGCCCTCGGCAGCGGGTCGTCGCGACGCTGGGCAAGCTCGACGACGACGACCTCCGCGCCGGCTGGGATCAGATCGAGGCGCTCCTGGATGGCCGCCAGTCCGGGCCGCGTCCGCCGGAACTTCCCAACGGGACCCTAGAGCGGTCGGCGACAGGGTGCGGAGGATGGAGGAGCGCTTTGGCAAGGCCCAGCGGGTGTGGGTGATCCTAGAAACGGCAGTTGGGCCGTCTGTAGGCCGCGTGCCCTCACGCGGCGGCGGCGATGCCGCATGCCCGGTGC
>CAYSGH010000059.1:0-28248 GCA_964430505.1 uncultured Akkermansia sp.
GAGTGAGGTCGTGGTGGGCTCGACGCGGCTGTAGGCCGGGTCCCCTGACCCGGCCCACCGGGCATGCGGCATCGCCATCGGCCGCGTGAGGGCACGCGGCCTACAGACGGCCCAACGGCCGTTTCTAGGGTGAGAGTGGCTTCGGCGAGATCCGGTGCTCCATGCCGGGCGGTTCGCCGACCGGGATCGTCGAGGAACCCGGACGGACGAAGCCCGTCCCCTCCCAAGGGACCGCCGTGCGACGACCGCGCCCCGTCCTCACCTTGTTTTTTCCTCCGGCAACAACCACGCCAAGGCCGCGGCCGGCAGGAACAACCACCCTGCGAGGTACAACGCCCCCCCCACGTCCTTCACCGATGTATGCGTCCCGAAGTACACCGTCCCCGCCGCCGCCGCCACCCGTCCGAAGTTGTAGCAAAACCCGGCCCCCGTCGTCCGCAGCAACACCGGGAACAACGGCGGCAGGCACATCGTGAACAATCCAAACACCCCTTGGCACACGCCGATCGCCCCCATCCATGCCAAGGCCTCCCCGTGGCTGCGCGGGGCCGAAAACGCCCAGACCATCAGGATCCCATACGCGAGGCACATGCCTGACACCACGCGCCGGTAGCCCCATCGCACCGCCAGCGCGCCCGCAAGGAAGTTTCCGGCGATGGACCCCAACATCACGCACGTCAACGCCACCACCGCCGCCCGGTTCCGCGCCGCATCCCCCAGCGCCGCCACCTCCGGCAACTTCCGGATGTAGGCCTGCTGCCAGTACATGAACGTCCAATGCGCCGTCAGCGACACCCCGCAGATCGCCAGCACCCGCCACGTCACCCCCAGCACGTCCCCCCGGAACAAGTCCGCCACACCCGGCGGCCGACCCGCCTCCCGGCGCGCCCGATGCCAATCCTCCGGCTCCGGCACCGCCCTCCGGATCCACAGCACCAGCAACGCCGGCACGACCCCCACCAGGAAGATGTACCGCGGCGGCAAGGACTCGAACGCCCACCCCGCCAGGCACGCCATCAACACCCCGATGTTCACCGCCGTCTGCAACGTCGCCGCAATCCATGGCCGCCAACGCCGCGGCCACGTCTCCGACAACAACGACGCCCCCACCGCCCACTCCCCGCCGATCCCCAAGGCCGACAGGAACCGGAACACCAGCAGGTGCCACCATTCCGTCGAGATGGCCGACAACCCCGTGAACCCGGCATAGGCAAGGATCGTCAGGCACAACGTCCGGCTGCGTCCCAGCAAGTCGCCTACCCTTCCGAAGAACGCGCCGCCCAACGCCCATCCCACGAGGAACGCCCCGTTGATCAACGCCCCGTGCTGCCCCACCGCCGGGTCGCTCGACGGCCGCCCCAGCAGCTCCGCCACGAACGGCAACGCCACCAGCGTGTACAGGTGCATGTCCAGGCCGTCGAACATCCACCCCAGCCAGGCCGCAAGGCCCGACTTCTTCTGCTGCGACGACAATTCGCCCCACGTGTTTGCCTCGTTCATGCGGGTAACACGACCACTTCATCCCATCGCAGGCCCCTTGGCCATCCTCGATTCCATCCACCCGCGTCCCCGGCCGCCCCACACGGCAGCAAGCCAGGGCGCACCCGTCGCAGCCGCCCACCGCCCGAGCCCATCGCTCAACGCGAAGGCCTTGAGCCCCGCGCGTGAACCCACGCGACCCCACCGGCCAACCCACCGGCAAGACCCGACGCGCGAGACAATGAGCCGCGCCTCCACCCCTCGTCGCCCCTGGCGATGGGCCGCCCACGCACACAACCGGATGCCTCAACGCTTTCGCTGGGCTGCCACGTGGCGGTCGCCTCCGGAAAGCCCGGTCCAGCCCCAACCCCAAGCTCCCGACCTCATGCCGGGGGTAATGCGTCCCATCCGGGCGGATGTCGTTGGAGAACGGAAACCCGAATCGTTGCCCCGGGCTCAATGGAAGCTGCCCTTTCGCACGCGTAGCCCTCGGGCGGATCGCGTGTGCTGCGACACTGACGTCGAAGCCGTGTGCGCCGACGACGACCCGGCGTTGCCCCCCCAGAATGCCGGAAAACAAAAAAACCAACATTCGTCATCATTCCCCGACATCCCGCCCTTCCGATTCCGTATAGGCAGGTGAAGACGAGCGTCCCTGCTCGCGGCCCGCCTTTCTCAAAGCATCCGATGCCACGCCCATGCGCAAGCCCATGTCCCCAGCTCCCGCCCGGCCTGCCCCCGCTCCCGCGTTGGCGGCGGCCCACCTGACCCCACGCGAGCTGGAAGTGGCGGCCTATCTGGGCGACGACGCCTCCCCGGCCGACATCGGCCGTGAATTGGGCATCGAACGCGAGACCGTCCGGGTGCACATCAAGCGCATCCAGCACAAGCTGGGCGTCCGCTCCCGCCACGCCGCCGCCCTCGCCCTCCACAAGCAGGGCATCCAGGTAACCCAACTGGGGAATTGACCCGCATGATTGACTCTCAGCGAACCAGCGCGCCGCACGAGTCAAGAGGGAGGTTCCTAAACTCCGAGCCTAGAGAACCCCATGGGCCGACAGGATCGCTTGGTTGCCATCCATGAAAACCTTGCGATTTACGGGAACGCCATCAGCCCAGTCGCTCGTGCCTAGCACGGGGTCCCACGGGTGGGTCGTGCGGTCGATGGATGGCTTCGGTGCTTGGGCGGGAGCGCTTCAACGCCTCATTCGACTGGCGCTGGCATTAGGACAAGGATTTTGGGTTGCCGGTGCAGATCCGGCTTCGGTGCTGTCTAGGGCGGACCCCATTTTGGTTGGGGGATACGCTTTGGAACGCGTTGTCATTCCCTCGCGGGCGGACATCTCGGGGGAGCCCCAATCCATTCAGAGCTCGTGCGAATGCGCCCAAGTGCTTGCCTACGCTCCGATGCCGGGAGGCCGGGTTGGATGGGAGGTTCTGTTGCGGGTGAAGCCCGAACGGGAGGGGGTGTTCTCGTATGACATCAGCGCCGCATTTCCTGCGGGTGGACGAATCGTCTCCACGTTGCATGTGGAGGCCAGGCTGGCGGGTGCAGGCGGGGTCGCCCCCAATTCGCTGGGCTCGCCCATGGCGATTGCGTCGGAGATCGAAGCAGGCGCGATCATTTTTGACGTTCGGCCGATGGAACGATTCTCGCGGGCTCATGTGCCGGGGGCGATCCCGATTGCCCGGCATGAATTGGGGCGCGCGCTTCGGCAGGCTCGGGGCAGGGCGGTGATCGTCGGGGACGGGCACGACGACGCCGAGTTGATGGCCGACATCATGTCGGCCCGTCGCGGAACTTCTGCACAAGTCCAAGTATTGGCGGGCGGCGCGCGAGGTTGGCGGGCGCGAAGGGGCAGCATGGAAGGCAGCGCCCCAGGGGGGACTGACATGCTCTTCCTGCGAGCCGGCGAAGTATTGCCTTGGATGGGAGATCCACGGGTTGCGTGGGTTGCATCCGCAGGATTCCAAGCCCCATCCAACTCGATCACCTCCAGGCGCATGGGCACGTGCCTCGTCCTGCCATCGGTGGAACCAGGACGAAGCACGGATCCATGGGGCCGCATCCGGCAACTGGGGACCACCCAGCCGCGACCCCGTTTCGTCGTGCTGGCCATGAAGGCAGAGGCCGAGGCGGAGGCCCTGTTGGGTCGGGCGCTTGCCGAGCTTCCGAATCTCCCCGTCTTCGCCGTCCAGGGCGGCGAGGCTGCCTTGGAGGCCGAGGCGGCACTCCTGCTCCGCATGCAGTCGAAGACCACGGTTACGCGGGCAGGGGGGCACGGGCAGGACCCGGTCCGTGCATCGGGGCGACGATCGGGTGGCGGATGTTGCGGAAAATAGGCTGGAAAGGTCGGAAACATGACACGGAGATGCAGACGCACGCGGTTCCATCCACGGCAGGGCATGGGCCCTTGGATGGCTTGGATGGGCTTGGTTTTCGGAGCCGCGCAAGCCTGGAGCCAAATCGCGAGCTGGAATGGCGGCAACGCCATGCGCCGCTGGGACCTCGCCGAGAACTGGATACCCCAGACGGTTCCGCTGGATGCGGCGGGCGTGAGCTACACGGTCCTCATCCCGGACCAGTCCAGCATTAGCTTCTTGGGCGACACGGTCGGCTCGATTGGCGCGATGCGCCTGGGCTCCGGGAGTCTGCTGGACATCACCGAGGACAGTGCGCTGACCGTGAGTGGCACCACCCTTCTCAGGGGCCGGATCCAAGCCGACGGGCCTGGCAGCTCCTTCACCGCCCTCAGTGACGGGGTTGTTACCGAGGGGACCCCCACGTTTCAGGCACGGAACGGAGCTTCCATTCGGTTGGCGGCCAGCAGCCTCGCTTGGGGCAGGCAGGACTGGTCCTATGCCTCGCTTTTGGATGCGGCGGACCCGGGATCGCTCATCGAGCTGACGAATCTTGCGTCACTGAGCGTAGCCCAAGCCGAGGGCCAACTCCTGCGCTCGATCCGTGCCATCGATGGCGGCCTCATCGATCTATCCGGTCTCGGTGTCGTCTCTGGCCCGGGTTGGGACGATGAACTGGAATTCGTGGTGGCGACCGGCGGACGAATCGACCTCAGCCGACTCCAACAGGTGAGCGGTCGTGTTCGATTCGAGGTGCTGACGCCCGGCTTCGAGACGCCGCGACTCCAATCCGCGCAGGATTTGGTCTGGAGCATCGGAACCAACCTCACCGTGACTGCGCCCGTGCTGAACGGCATGACGGGCGGTAGCATTCGCGTAAGGGACGGCGCCCGATGGGAGGCGCCCCAAATGGCCCGCATGGACGGGGTCGGGCTCGATGTCCAGGGAACGGGTGCCATCATCGCCACCAACCTCTCAATCTTTCGAAACGGCGACCTCCTCGCTCGCCCGGGCCTTAACCTTCAATTCGGCCCGCTGACCGACATCTTTAGCTCGCGCCTCGCGGCACGGGATGGCGGCCGTTTGCGGGTCTCCGCGGAGAGTTACGATACATTCCCGAATTGGAATGTATCACCCACATTGTTTTATGCTGCGGGTGCAGGATCGTTGTTGGACTTGACGACCTTGAAGACCATGGCAGCACAAGGTGGGGATGCATGGTGGGGAGGCATGCAGTATTCGGTGATAGCCGAGGACCGTGGGACAATAGACTTATCCGGGCTCACCTCAATATTCGGATGCCGGACGGATGCCTACGACGCGAATGACTGGCTTGTATTCCACGTGCGGACAGGAGGTGAATTGCGGGTGCCAAACCTAAAGACTCTCACGCGGCGAACACAATGGAACCTTGCTGTGCCAGAGTTTGTGTTCCCAGCGTTGGAGTCTGTGGACTCCTCCCAATTTAACTTGGCTGAAGGTGTCAAGATGACGATGCCGGAAGTTCGAGCCGTCTATGCATGTGCATTCTCTTGGGGCTTTAACAGCACTCTGGATGCTCCAAAGTTGACCCGATTTCATGACTCCTTCTTGGAAGTTGCACCGGGACGAACACTAAATGTACCCGCGTTCACCGATATTCTTGCGTCTCGGTTTCTCGTGAGTGGTGGCCGAAGATTCCGGGTAGCTGCAACATCCTATGAGGCTTATCAAAACTGGAATTGGTCACCCACTCTTTTCCAGTCAACGGGCACGGGATCGTTCTTGGACCTTAGCACACTGACATCGATTACAGCCTATGGCGGCGATGGGTGGTGGGGTGGCATGGAGTATTCGGTCATTGCGGAAAACAACGGCACGATTGATCTGTCCGGACTAACGTCAGTCATAGGATGCCGAACGGATGCCTATGATGCTAATGATTGGCTAGTATTTCATGTCCGCACCGGTGGAAATCTGCAATTGCCCAGCCTCAAGACGATCACGCGGCGAACGCTCTGGCATCTTGGGGTGCCGGAATTTGTGTTTCCGGAATTGAAGTCTATCGAGTCCTCGCAGTTTAACCTTGCGGATGGCGTTCGCATGGAATGGCCTAAAGTCCAGTCTGTCGATGCGTGTTCGTTTTCGTGGGGGTTCAATAGCATGCTCGATGCACCGATATTGACTCGGTTTCGAGGCAGCTTTTTGGAGGTCGCGCCCGGTAGAACCCTAAACGTGCCGCAGTTCGATGACATTTATGCATCCCGCTTCCTTGTAAGTGGGGGTCGGAAATTCTCTGTAGCTGCTAATGCATATGAGATTTACCCCAATTGGAACGCCTCGCTAACGCTTTTCCAGTCGACAGGTGCTGGATCGGTGCTCGATCTGAGTAAACTGAAGACCGTTCTGGCGCATGGAGGCGATGCTTGGTGGGCCGGTATAGACTATTCGGTAATAGCAGAGAACAACGGCACTATTGATCTGTCAGGATTATCCACAGTGTTTGGTTGCCGATTCGACGCCTACGACAACAATGACTGGTTATCCCTGATCACGCGCACAGGTGGGCGTACTCAACTGGGTGACACGGCCATCACTAGAAGAACCCGTGTCACCGCATGGGGAGCGGGAACGCGAATTGATTCCGGGGACTTCAAGCTCCTATGGCCTTCCGCCTTGAGCGTCACTGACCGTGCGGTGCTATCGGTGGGCGGGGACTACTCCCCGGAGACGACAGATGCGAATGCGGTGGTGATCGAGGGGGGGACGTTGCGGATGGCGGGCATGAGGCCCCAGAGGTTGGAGGTGGGTGGGCAGGACCGTGGGGCAGGGGGGGCGATCCTGCGGAACTTCGACATGAGTCGGCTGGTGGTGGGCGAGACCAACCGTGCGTCGGTGGTCCGGTTGGTGGACCAGGTGGACAACGGCCGACGTGGGGGTGGTGGCAGTCCGGAGGCGCTGTATCTCATGGGCTTGGAGGGCACGGGGCTTCAGATGTTAGGGGGCTCGCGGCTCGTGCTGGGCGACATCAACGCGTATGCTTGGGTGGACGGGGCGATGCAGCATCTCAACGCGTTGATCCCGGCGGGCGCCAACTCGGTCCGGTTTGGTGACGGCGTGATCGCGCGGCGCGGCGGGCCAAGGATCGTATCCCAAACCCCGGCCGCACCGGTTCGTCCTCCGTTGTCCTCGTTGGAGGTGGAGTTCGACATGCCCATTGCCGACGGGTCGCTGGGCATCGAGGACGTCACCCTTCAAGGACCTTCCGGGACGGTGGCCGTGTCGCGGGTGGACAAGGCCGGCGAGCGGCGGTTTCGCATTGAGTTTGCGGCGGTGACGGCGAGCGGGACCTACTCGCTTCGCATCGGGCCTGGCGTGGACGAGGCGGCGGGCAACCTGCTGGGCATGGACCAGAACGGGGACGGGGCCAGCGGCGATCCCACGTTGGATGCCTACGTGAGCCAGGTTGTGGTGGACGGGGAAGCCCCGCGCATGGTGGACGCCTACGCCTTCCAAGGGGGCACGCGGGTGGGCGTGACGTTTGACGAACCCTTGGCTGCGGACGCGGCGGCCGATGCTTCCGCATATCGTGTGGACGGGGAGACGCCCACGGCGGCCCACGTTCAAGAGGGCGCGCGTGCCGTGGTGCTGGTGGTGTCGCCGCGCCTGTCGGAGGGGCTTGTGGTGAGCATGTCCGGCGCGCGCGACGTGCTGGGCAACACGGCCGCACGGGAGGTCCAGGGCGTGCGCTTGCCATGGACCTCGGTGGACCTGGGCAACCCGGGCTCGGACCCGCTCGAACCCGGATGGGCGTACACTCTCGATGGCGACACGCTGGTGGTGTCCGCGAGTGGAAATGGCCTTTGGGATACGTGGGATCGCGGTCATTTCCTCTACGAGGCCCGGACGGGGGATTTTGACGTGCGCGTGCGTTTGGCGGACCTCGTTGTGACCGGCCACTACACCCATGCGGGGGTCATGGCACGGTCGTCCTGGGAGGCGCAGGGCCCCCAACTGTTCGCCGGGGCTTATCGGGGTTGGAGCCTGAACCATTATGGGTCGGTCTTCCGGGCTGCCCCTTGGCAAGGTGCCCAGTGGTGGCCAGGCGGCGAGCCTGCGGCGACGCTGTCCTTCCCCAACGTATGGCTGCGACTCCGGCGCGAGGCGGACCTTTTCAGGACGTATCGTTCCGTGGATGGCACCAACTGGGTCGAGTACGCGTCCATTCTCCAATCGATGCCCAAGACGCTCTTGGTGGGCGGCGGGGCGGCGGCGCAGAACAATAGCCCCGGAGCATCCACCCGGGCGACGTTCTCGTCGCTGGGGGACCTTTCACCCGGCTTTGCCGCCATGCCCCAGCCCCAGTCGGTCGCGTCCGGGGCCACGGCCATGTTTGGGGCGGTGGTGCGGGGGCAGGCTCCGCTGTCGTTCCAGTGGTATCGGGACGGCCAACCCCTCGAGGGCGCGACGGCCATGTCGCTGGAGCTTTCGACGGTCCAGGCGGCCGCCGTCGGGGATTATCGCCTCGTCGCATGGAACGCCTGGGGGACGAACTGGAGCGTGATTGCGCCGCTGACCGTGGATGGGGTGGGGGTGGGCGGCGGGCTTGAGGCGGACGTGTCGCCGGCGCCCCGGGGCGATGGGGCCGTCACCATCCAGGATTGGGTGCGCACGGGCCTCTTGATCGCCGGGCTGGAGGCACCCGCGAACTCGAGCCACTTCCAACGCGCCGACTGCGCGCCCGCGCCCTGCGGCGACGGGCGCCTCAGCATCGCGGACTGGACGCTGTCCGGTCTGTATGCCGCCGCGCTGGTCGAGCCGGTGCCGTCGGCGTGCGGGCCGACGGGCAGCGTGGGTGGAGCTTGGGATCATGCTCCTTCGAGGGCCGGCGCGTTGGCGGGAGACGTCACCCGGTCGATTTGGACGAAGATGGATCCGGCATTGCCCGGTCAACCCGTGGTGGTCCGGGTCATGGCCTCGTGGACGGGTGGGGAAAACGCGGCGGGCTTCAGCCTGTCGTTTGATCCCACCGCCTTCCGGTTGGAGTCGGCCGAGGCGGGGCCAGGCGCGGCGGACGGGCACTTCCTTGCCAACACCAAGCAGGGCGCGGAAGGGCGCGTGGGATTCGCGATCTCGCGAGACATTGGCTCGGCGTTCACGGCTGCGACCGTGGAACTGGCGCGGGTGCGCCTGATGCCGATCTCGGCGGCCGCCGCCATCCGTGTGGACTTCTTGGATGCCCCCATCCCACGAGAGGTGGTGGATCCCTTGGCCGGGCGCCTTGCGGTGACCTTCATCGGGATCGCGCCCGCTTCCGAAGCGGGACCGCGCTTGGGGATGGTGCGGGGCAGCAAGGACGGGCTGTTGCAGGTCCGCATTGATGCACCGGCGGGAACGCGTTGGCTGATCGAGGCCAGCCATGACCTCCGCGCCTGGGCCTTGGAGGCGGAGGTGACGGCCGACGCGGCGGGCGTGGCCCGCGATGTCCCCATTTCGACCCACTCGGAGCGGTATTTCCGAGCCCGTCGCCTGCCTTGAACGGATGCCACCCCAGCATGACTTCCATGAAATCACCCTCTGCACCCCTTACGCGACTGGCGCGTTGGCTTGGGCTGTTCTTGATCTCCTGGGTTCTGGTCCATGCCCAGGAGGCACCGCAACGAACCCTTCGTCTCAAGCCCGGCCATGCCGTGGCGGGACAAGGCTTTGAGGTGACTGCGGAGTTGATCGCCCTTGGCGACGAGAACTCCGTGGGGTTCAGCCTCGTATTCGACCCAACGCGGGTGGCCTTCGAGGGCATGGCTCCGTCTCCCGGAGGGCGACGCCTCTTGGTCAACACCAACCGTGCGGCGCAAGGCCGGGTTGGCGTCGCGGTGGCGGAGGGTCCGGGGCGAGCCTTCGCCGCCGGCGTCCACGCATTGGCCGTGTTCCGCCTGCGGGCGGGTGCAGCATCCGGGGCTGCCTCGCTGGCCTTTGGGGACGATCCGGTGCTGAGGGAGACCGCCTCGGTGGCCGCCGCATCCCTGACGACCCTGCATGAGGGCACGGAGGTGACGATCCAACCCTTGGTGCTTCCGTCGATCACGGACCAGCCGGCCGACCTGACCGCTCCGGCTGGGACGAATGTGTCCCTTCAAGTCACGATGGCGGGAAGCCCGCCCCTGTCGGTTCGATGGCTGCGGGACGGTGTCGTGCTTGCGGACCGTGTCGGGCCTTCGCTGGCATTCGCGCCCCTTCGGCCTGCGGACGCCGGGGTTTACCGCGCCGTTGTGGCCAACCCAGGCGGCAGCGTGACCAGCGCACCGGCCCGGGTGACCGTGCTTCCAGCCCTCGTGTCGGTGAGCCTCCGCAGCCAGCCCGAGCCCTTCCTTGCCTCGGCGGGCGAAACCGTAAGGCTGGCCGTCCAAGCCGTCGGGACGGTGCCGCTAACCTACCAGTGGCAGCTCAACGGAGCCGATCTCCCGGATGCCACGAACGAATCCCTCACCCTCCCGGCGATCGAGACCGAGCAGGCGGGCAACTACCGGGTCGTCGTCTCGAACCCCATTTCCCGAGTGACCTCCGCCGAGGCGGCGGTCTCGGTGTCGCCCACGGCACGCACGCTCCGCCTTCCGGATCGTGAACTGCCGGCTGCGGCCACCGTGGAGGTGCCGGTGGAACTCGATGCCTTTGGGGATGAAAACGCCGTGGGGTTCAGCGTTGGGTTCAACCCGGCCCTCCTTCAATTCCTTGGCGTGGAACGATCCCCCGCCTTGGGGCAGGCGGCGCTCAACGTGCAAGCCGGAGGCGCGGGTCTTGGGCAGGTGGGCGTCGCGATTGCCCGGCCGCCTGGACTGGCCATGGGACGTGGGACGGTTGTCCTCGCCCGGCTGCGTTTCCTAGTGGGCGGCACGCCTGGGCCGACCGCGTTGACGTTGGGGTCGGACCCGGTTGCCTTGGAGGTTGCGGACGTTCGGGGCCGTATTCGCCCGTTGGCCGTTCGTCCCGCGAGCTGGACCATCCTCAACACCCCGCCGTCCATCACGGCATCGCCCAAGGGCTCCGTGGTTCGACTCTTCGACCCGGTCCGCTTGGAGGTGGCGGCCCAGGGGAGCGAGCCCCTGTACGTTCGCTGGTTCCGAAATGGCCAAGCTGTTGCGGGTGCCACCAACGCCACCTTGGCGTTCGTCGCCACCGGTCCGGACGCGGCGGGCTCGTATCATGCCGTGGTGAGCAACGCAGTGCAGTCGGTCGCGAGCGCGACGGCAACGGTTGAAGTCCGGCGGGTCCTGCGCGTGGGCGGCACCAACGTTCCGACGGGTTCCACCGTTTCGCTTCCGGTCGAAGCCCTGCTTGCCGGGACCGAGAACGCGCTGGGGTTTGGCCTTCGGTTTGATCCGGCGGTGGTCCGGCTTGCCGGGATCCAGCAAGGAGGCGGGATCAGCAACGCGTCGTGGATCCTGCGCACCAACGGGCTTCCCCCGGGCGTCGCCGGCCTCGCCGTCGCACTGCCTGCGGGCCAAAGGTTCCCAGCGGGAACCCAGGCGGTCGCCACCCTGACCTTCGAGGCTGGGCAACAAGCGGGCTCGTCCCGCATCGGGTTCGCCGACGTGCCGTTGGCTCGCGAGGTGGCCGACGCGGACGCGCGCATCGTGGCCGCCGATTTCCTCGATGGCCAGGTGTCCGCCTATCGCATGGCCCCAAGCCTCGTGCGCCATCCGGTCCCGAGGGAAACGACCGTCGGCGACCCTGTGGTCTTCGCCGTCCAAGCCGAGGGATCCTTGCCCATGGGGTTCCAGTGGATGCTCAACGGGGTGGCCGTGTCCGGTGCCACCAACCGCACGTTCTCCATTCCGTCCGTGCAGACGAACCACGCCGGGAATTACAGCGTCCAAGTCGTCAACCCCGTGGCCCAGGTCGTCAGTTCCAACGCGCTGCTCACCGTCATCCTCCCGGACTTCGAGGGCCCTGTTCTCTCGGGGTTCACGTTCGACCTCCAACCGCTCGATGCCGGAGCCGTGCTGTCGCGCTCGGGAACCCTTCGCCTCAACGCCGTCGATCCCTCCGGCGTGGGACGCGTTGAGCTGTATGTGGACGGCACCCTCGTGCACAGCGACCTCGACGGGACCGACGGCTTTGCGTCCCCCCTGGACATCGAACGCTTCCCGGATGGCGAGCGACTGGTGGAGTTTCGGGCCATCGACAGCCGCAGCAATCCCACGCGCACCAACCTGCCCGTGCGAATTGCCCTTGCGCCACCGGCTGCCGTCCAGCTCACGGCCCCTGGGAACGGGACGGTGACGTCCAATCGCACGACCCGGGTGGCCGGGGTTGCTCCCCTGCGGACCAACGTCCGCTTTTATCGCAACGGGTCGGTGGTCGGAGCCGAGGTGCCGGCCGGCCTCCAAGGACAGTTCGAGTCCATGGTGCCCTTGGTTGAGGGGACCAATGACCTATCCGTTGCCGCCTTCAACCGGGGAGGCGAGGGCCCGCGCACGACGCCCGTCCGCGTCGTGGTGGACACAAGCTTGCCGAAGGCGCCCGGCGGTGTTCGCGGGTTCGCACGGGCTGCCGGGCGCGTTCGCCTGGAGTGGGTGACGGCTGCGGACCCGGTGAAGGGGTACGTGGTCTATCGCTCCAGCCAACCCTTTGAATCGGCAGCCCAGGCCGTCCGAGTGACGCCCTCTCCGATTCCCGCGACCGCCTTCGAGGAAGTGCCTCCCTCGGAAGCGACCTGGTACTACCGCGTGGCTCAGGTGAGTGCCTCCGGGGTGGAGGGGCTCTTGTCTTCGACGGTCTCCGTGGTGTCGGACGCCACCCCTCCGACGGCTCGGGTCGAATATCGGTTGGCCGGGGCAACGGAGCCCGTGTCCGGCACCGTGGGACGCGTCGTCCTGTCCGTCACCGTGGAAGCCAGCGAGCCGACCGATGGCACGCCGTTCCTGAGCCTTTCGGTCCCGGGCACGATCCCGCAGTCGGTCGAGCTCGCCCCGGCGTCGGGCACCGTGTTTCGCGGAACCTTGTCGCTGGATGGCGTCCTGTGGGAAGGGACGGCTCGGGCCACGTTCTCGGCGCGGGACAAGGCCGGGAACCGCGGCGATCGCATCACGGCGGGGGATCGGATTGGCGTGGACACGGTGGCGCCCCGGCTCCTGGCCTTGGCCGTGAATCCCACCGCACCGATCCGCAACGCCTCGGATGCCCCGACGTTGGTAACCCTTGCGGTGACGTTGAGCGAGCCGCCCAAGCCCGGGACGCCGCCGGGCTTTGTGATGAAGTTGGCGCGCAGCAGCCCCGCCGGGATCGCGCCGCTTAGCCTGGCCCCTGGCGTCGATGCCCGGAACTGGACGGTCACGTTCCGCCTTCCCGCCGACGCCGGCAGGGAACCCGAGACCGCAACGCTCGCGTTCGATGCCGTAGACGCGCTGGGCAACCGCGGCACCGAGATCGTGCCCCCCCATCAGTTCGAGGTGTTCGGGGACGAGCTTCCCGCGCTCGCGGCTCCTACCGGGCTCGTGGGCCGATCCTTGGCGGCGGGGCGGGTCGCCCTCGCGTGGCAAGGGGTCGCCGGTGCGGCCGGTTACCGTGTCCTTCGCAAGAATGCCTCCGGCACCTTCGAGGTCGCCGTGGACGAGGTTGGGACCAATGTCTGGACGGACTTGCCCGCCGCCGATGGCCGGTACGAATACGCCGTGGCCACGGTGCGCAAGGCGGCTGATCGCTCGTCCGTGGGCTCGCCCGGCGAAACGGTGGCGGTCCAGTCGGACCGGACCCCTCCCTCCCGCCCGCAGTCCCTGTCCTTGGTCTTGGCGCGCAATGGCGTTTTCGCGCGTTGGAGCCAACCGCCCGGTGACGACGATCTCGCGGGTTATGCGTTGTATCGAAGCGCCACCCCGATTCCGGCAAGTGGCGAGGGGTTGGTCCCGCTGATCACCGGGATCCCCGTGACCCAGGTCGTCGATCCGGCGCCGCAACCGGGCCAACCCCACTACGCCGTGGCGGCCATCGACCGGGCCGGCAACGCCTCGCCTCCTTCGGAACCCGGGTACCTGAACATTCGTCTGGTGCCCCCGCAGCAGGTGGTCGTGGGCGTCACCAACGCCGATCCCCCGATCCTGACGTGGGGCCAGGCGGGCGACGGGATCGCCGGCCATGACGTCTTCCTGGGCGATGAAAGCGCCAACATCCACCTGAACCGCCGTGGCCTGGTGACGGGCAACCGCTTCGTGGATGTGGGCTATGGCGGCGGGGCTCGCCTGTACACGGTGTTTGCCGTGGACGGCAACGGCCAGCGGAGCGCCGGGCGCACGGTGCCGCTCCCGGCGTCGCGGGTCGCCCTGAAGCCCGGGGCCATCGTGCGACGCGGCTTGATGAACCGCCTGGTGTACGAGGTGACGCTCGATGCCGACGAGGGCGTGGAACGCGCCCGATGGACGGTTCAGTTGGGAGGCCGGACGCACCGTTCCGAGCCCTTCGCGCTTTTACCCCGAACCCCCATGGACGTCCCGGTGGTGGTCGGGGGCTACGAAGATCTTGCCGGGAACGCCGCCCCATGGACGGGAATCCTGGAGATGGAGACCGCCCCGGGAGTCGTCGCCCGCCGCACGACCGAAGGGACCGTGGCGCTGGGCGACGGCCAGTTGCTCATCGACGTCCTGGCGGACGACTTGGTGCGCGGGGGAACGGTCCAGCCCCAGCTCCGGTTGACGAACCCGGGCGCGGAACCCATCGAGGTCGTCACCGCCACCGCCCAGGGATCCGGGGCTTCCAGCGATGTTCGCGTCAGCCTCTTCGACGCCGAGGGCCGCGTCCTCGCGCGGGTCCCGTATCGCTCCGTCCTAGGGCCCGGCCACGTGCTGCTCGCCAACGGCGACACCGTCGTGCGCCTCGGCCCTGGCGAGGAACGCCTCCTGCCCGCCGTGGACTTGCCCATCCCGAACTCCGTCCCGCGCACGGTCTGGATCCAGGCCGAGGTGGATCGCGTCTTGTATGCCTCCGACACCGACCAACGGGTGGAGCTGCGCGGGGTGAAGTCCGCGACCGCCTTTGAGGTGCTGGCGACCAGCTATGCGGGAACCATCACATCCGTCACGCCGCAACGCTCCCGAGGCGATGGACCCATCAACCTCCAAGGCCGGGCGTGGTTCCGGGCCGGGCGCCAGCCGGCGCCGCGACAGCCCCTGCTGGTGAAGGTGTCCCATGCCGGGTTCGACCGCACCGAGCAGGTGGTCACCGACGATGCCGGGCAGTTCAGCACGACGTTCACGCCGCTCGAAGGGGAGGCCGGCGGCGTGTACTCGGTGTGGGCCGTTCATCCAGATCTCACGGACCGTGCCGTGCAGGCCCAGTTTGTCATCGAGCGACTCTTGCCAGACACGCGGTCGTTCACCGTCCGGACGCCCCATGGGTTCCGCCAACCCCTCACCTTGGGCGTGACGGCGGGTCCGGGCACGGTGGTGACAAACGCTCGCATCGAGCTGCGTGCGGAGGACCAGACGGGCGGGGTTTTGCCCCGGGGAATCACGATGGAGCCGGGGCCGTCCTTGGCCCGGTTGGACTCCACGCAGCCCGGGCGACTGCTGGTTCACCTGAGCGGGTCACCCGAGGCACCGCGTCAGGCGCGGGTTGTTCTGCGACTGACCAGCGACGGGGCGACCACCCCATGGGCGCTGATCCCGGTGGACTGCGAGTTCTCGGAGGCATTTCCGTTGCTCCGTTGGAGCCCGGCGCTCGTGGACACCGGGGTGACCCCGGGCTCCGACATCCTCGAGGAGGTCCGCCTGGAAAACACCGGGCTCATCGCCGCCACCAACGTCTTCTTCTCGTTGCACCGGGCCGATGGCTCGGCGTTGCCCCCGTGGGCCGCCCTTGCCACGCAGCCCAATCTCCAGGAGTTGCCCGTGGGCGGCCGTGCCGCCGTTGGCGTGGCCTTCCGCCCCCCGGCGTCCACCCCGGACGGCGAGCACCTGTTCGTGCTGCGCGTTCGCTCCGCCAACCACCCGCAGCGCGACCTCCCCGTGCACCTTTCCGTCCTCACCGCCGGACGCGGCAACGCCGTCGTCCGTGTCGAGGACATGTACACCGGAACTCCCGGGCGCGACGGCGTCGCGGGAGCCCGCGTGCGCCTTCGGAACCAAGCCGTCGGGCAGGTCGAGCGTTCCCTCGTCACGGACCGCAACGGGGAGGCCTACTTCGAGGACCTTCCGGCCGGCCTCTACGACTACCAGGTCACCTCCGACACCCACGTCGCCTCCAACGGAAGGCTCTGGGTCCGCGCCGGCGGCACCGCCAGCCAGAAGGTCATGCTCACCTACAGCCTCGTCTCGGTGGAGTGGGAGGTCGTCCCCATCACCGTCGAGGACCGCTACGAGATCGTCCTGACCGCCGTGTTCGAGACCGAGGTCCCCGCCGCCGTGGTCACCGTCAGCCCCGCCGCCATCAACCTTCCGCAGATGTTCGTTGGCGACGTCCTCCAAGGGGAACTCGTGGTGGAAAACCATGGGCTCATCGCCGCCGAGAACGTCCAGGTCCAACTGCCCACCTCCGATGGCACCGTGCAGTACGAAATCCTCGGGGGCGTCCCAGCGCGGCTGGCGGCTGGCCAACGCGTCCGGCTCCCGTACCGAGTGACCTGCCTCACGTCGTTCGCAGGCCCTCGCGCGGCGCCGCCCACGGCCAACGCATCCCTCGCCCAGGGCCGGGGTACGCCCACCCCATCCGCCGCCCGGCTCGACGACATGCCAGCACAGGTCCGCCGCCTTGCACGGCCGGCGTCCGAGGGCGGAAACTGCTTCACCCACTCGCAAATCATCACCGTCCTCTTCAATTACCTCTGCGCCAACGGCCAGTCCCTGACCGGCTCCGGCGGCAGCCGATTCTGGTACAACTACGCGGGCGATGGCTGCGCCCCAGTAGGCCCGTCGCCCGTGGTTGTGGGAGGTCCGACCGGCCCGGGCGCTGCGGTCACCGTGAGCGCGCCCTCCCGCTCCCTCCCGGGACTCCCCCAGTGTTGTCCGCCTGAAACCTGCGAGCCCGAGGACGAGTGCGATACCAAGTGCTGCGAACAGGAGAATGCCACGTGCAGCAAGAACCCGCCCGGGCCGCCCACCCCCACTCCCCCCCCGCCCGGGGGAGGGGATGGACCTGCACCCTCACCCCAACCGACTCCGCCACCGGCCCTGCGTCCGACGCCCACGCCGTCGCCTACCGCCTCAGTTCCCAACCCAAGTTCCAGCCTGTCGATTCCTGGAGGAACTCGAAGGACCGTCGGCCTTGCCAACGCCGATCCTTCGGAACCCGTGGGCTTTTTCCGGTTCAGCAACCGCCTCCTGTGCACCCCCAGCGGTGAGACGTACCTGGAGTCCGACCGACGAACGCTCACCTTCGAGCGCGACAGCCGTGGCATCTCGACCGTCCGCGTCGGGCCCGTGCCCTATACGCCGCTGGATGCCGCCCGCACCCTCTTCGGATACCGTGCCAATCGGCTCCGCGTCGTCGCCGACGGCTACCGTTGGGAGAACGTCGGCGGCATGTGGGAGCACTACGATGCCAACGGCCAACTCCAACGGACCGGTCGTCGCACCCGCCTCCAGACCGTCCGGCAATACGACGCCCAAGGGCGCCTCTCCACCGTTCAGGACGCCCTCGGCAACGTCCTCGTCCGCTACACCCGGGACGACGCCGGGCGCGTGACGGCCATCGAGGATCGCCATGGACGCCGGACCGAGTACGAGTATGCCGGCGGGGTCCTCTCCCTCGCCCGGGACATCGACAAGCTCGTGACCCGTTACGAGTACGGCCTCGACCCCGGCTGCAGCGGGCGCAGCGTCGTGACCCGCGTGCTGATGCCCGGCAACCAAGTCCGCCAGTACGGCTACCGCAGCTCCGCGTGCGACGGCACCGTGTTCCTTTCACGGCTCATGGACGGGGCCGGGAACGGACGTGACGAGGAGCATCGCTACGACCCCGACAGCCGGACCTACTACCACAAGGTCGTCGGCACGGGCGGCTTGATCCGGGAGAAGCGCTTCGACAGCCGGGGCAACCTGATCGAGGAAGTCGTCAACGGACATGCCCAACGCCGCATCCTGCGTGCCGGGCGCATCGACGTCGTCACCGACGCCTCCGGCCACGAGACCGTCCGCGAGCACGACGAGTACGGGAAGGTCGTCCGCGAGATCGCGCCCGACGGGGGCGTGACGCTCCGCGAGTACGATCCCGTCCACCACCTCCCCACCCGCATCCAGAGCCCCTTGGGGGCCGTGACCCTGCTGTCCTACGACGCCCAGGGGAACCTCACGAACCGCATCGAGGCCGCCGGGACACCCATCGCCCGCACCAACGCGTGGGTGTACAACAGCGCGAACCAAATGGTCCGCCACATCGACGGGCGCGGCACCAAGACCGACTACGAGCATGACGCGCGGGGATTCCTCCGCCGCGAGTTCAACCCGGACGAGCCCGAGCACCAAACCCGGTACGAGCACGACGACCGCGGCAACCGCATCGCCATCATCGATGCGCTCGGCCACGCCACCCGATTTGGCTACGACGCGATGAACCGCCTCATCGCCGAGACCAACGCGCTGGGCCATGTCACGCTCCACACCTACGAGCGCGGCCTGTTGGTGGAGGTGGAGACCGGGCGGGTGGACAACCAGCCTGGACGGATCGTGCGCTATCGCCATGACGAAGAGGGACGAGTGATCCAAACCCTGCGCTTGGACGACGAGGGCAAGGAACAGGTCTGGGAAACCCAGACCTATGACGGCGACGGCCGCCTGGTCGCCACGGCCAACGCGCTGGGACAGGTCACGCGACACGAGTACAACGCCCTGGGTCAACGGGTGAAGACCTCGCGCCCCTTCAGCGCCACGGAGACCTCCGACACCCGGTACGAGTACGGCGACGACGGGCACCTGGTCCGGGAGATCGATCCCCTCGGGGTCATCACCCAATACGAATACGACCCCCTCGGACGCCAACGGAAGGTCACCGAGGCCGTTGGCACCGACGTCCAACGCTCCCGCGAACGCGGCTACGACCTGGAGGGGAACCTGATCTCCATCACGTACTCCGATGGCACCAACGCCCTCACCACCTTCTATGACCACGACGTCCTCAACCGTCGCATCGCCATCCGCGGGGCGCGTGAATACCCGAAGCAATTTGAGTACGACGCCCTGGACAACCTCGTCGCCGAAATCAACGGGCGCGGTTACCGGACCGAGCATCGCTACGACGCCTACAGCCGACGCACCAACACCGTCGAGGGCATTGGCCACGGATCACCGGGCGAGCACGCCGGGTCCACGGTCTTCAATCATGTCAACCGGGTGGTCATCCAATTCGACGGCAACCGCAATCACCGGCATTACCACCACGACCCCTTGGGGAGGGTCACGGAACAATCGATCCCACTGTCCCCCACCAACGCCCTGCCTTCCGGGGAATGGTGGACCAACAACGAGGTCGTCCTGAATCGCACATGGTTCAATCGGTGGGGACAAACGCTCGCCACCAGCAACATCGTGGGGGGCGTCACACGCACGGTGTACAATCGCTTGGGGCTCCAGTTCACGCACACGGATGCGGCAGGATTGACGCTCACCAACGAGTACAACCTCAACGACCAGATCGTGGCAAAACATTATCCCGTGGTGTCAACAGCTCCGCCGGGTAGCCCGTCCACCGCCGTCCGTTACTCATACAGTCCCAACAATTCCGAGATGAATGTGGCCACAACGGATCGTGCAGGCCTGGTAACCCGATATGAGCATGATCGAAGGTTCAAAAAGAAGGTAATGGTGAGCTCTTGGGGAGCTACAACTTTGTATCGAATCGATGCACTTGGCCGTCAGGCCGCGGTCACAAATGCGCTCAACGGAGTGACGCAGAGTATCTACAACCACTTAGATCAACTGCTGGCAAAGATTCGCCCGGATCACATTCCCCTCACTAAGGAGCGTGTCGAGCACTGGGTTTATGATGACTTTGGGAGGGTGACGAATCATTGGGGAGCGGGGTCGTATGGTATGTCATACGCCTTCGATCAGGCTGGAAATCAGATATTGGTGGTTGATGCGAATGGCAGCAAGAAGCGTTGGTCATATGATGGCCGCAATCGAATTTCCAAAAGCTTCCTCGCTAATGCCACGTCAGAAACGTATACTTACGACGCTAACTCAAATCTAACAACCGTCGGTTATCGCAATGGTGACAAAGTAACATACAAATATGCCTCCCACAACCGCGTAGTTCAAATCAACTCCAATGATTCAAAACTAAACGTCAGAAGTGAATACGATGCGCTCGGTCGAAGAACAATGCTAACAGACGATAATACCACTAATGTATGGCACTACGATTCAACCGGCGTTGTATCCCGGAACTCGCAATTCAGTGGTAAGTACGTTGTTTCTTATTCGTACGACAAGGAGGGTAATCGCACATGTAGGGATGTGCAGATCTTGGCTACTAATTCGTGGTCTTCATCATATCGCTATGATCTATCAGGGCGTCTCGTGACATTGTACGATAGCAAGGTCGACGATAAGCCGTTTCGCTATGAATGGGCGCCAAATGCCAATAGCGTTTTCCGATTGACCAATCCAGACGGCTTCAGCTCAAAAATAGAAATTGACCTGCTTGGTAGAGTGACTGGCATAATACATACAGCTAGCACTAGTCACGCTTCCTCCAGCAATTACTACTTCTACGGCAAGTCTGGGCTATTGGCAACTACACTGATAAATGGGGTTGCTACGACATACGATTACGATGAACGCGACCAGGTGGTTGGTGTTGTGACTGCGGGAGATTCTCCGCAGGTGGATATTTATGCATACGATGGCGCTGGAAACCGAATCGCATCACACACCTCAAGAGGCCGGAGCTTTGAAGCCTACAACGAGCTTAATCAACCGACCAGCGTCGAAGGCGAAGCTGCAAATTTACCAGAATATGATTCACGGGGAAGGCTTGTAAGGGAGGGGGAGCGAGCTTTCTCTTATGATACAAGAGACATGCTAATCGAGACTAGCAGTTCCGTCGGACGCTTGCGCTTTTCCTATGACGGCGCTCAAAAGTGCGTTCGCCGTATCGATCTGGCCGGTGGTACTGCTGAGTCTGTAGACTCAATTTTTGATGACGATCTAGCCATAGCGGATGTTTCTGATTCTGGTAAAATCAGGTATTACACACGGGGATTGGATGTTCTGAATAGTTACCAGCGAGCTGGCGGTGAAGGTGGCATACTGGCCGTTACCGATGACGGAGTTCCGGTGATGGTGGGGGCGGATGCGTTTGGAAATGCGGTTGTAGCTGCCAGACTTAATGGTTCCGATTTGCATAAGTTTTTCTATGATGCATTCGGGCTCCCGCAGGCCCGCGCAGCGAAACCTCATTTGGGTGTAGGATTGGGTTCGAGGAACTACTACGAAGGTTTCGAATTGGTGCAGTTTCGCTACAGAACTTACGACGTGAAGAACGGAAGATGGCTCACTCGTGATCCTGTTGACGATGTGCGCGCCTCCAATCCGTACCTCTTCTTGATGAATAATCCCTTTAATTGGTTCGATGATTGGGGCGCGCAGCCAATCTCTCGACTACCTCTCCCACCAACACAGGTTTTTTCACACAAAAATTGCTTTGGAGGGACCGAGGATGAAATAAACAACAATCAGTGGTTCTCTACACACTACCCGGGTTTTGTTGCCGCTGCCATAGCTCATTTCTCGGGATTGATTGATACTAAAATTAGGAGCCAGTGCGGTTCCGATTTTAAGGAGATGCCGTTCGATTGGATTAAAGATGGTATGCAAGTAAACTGGCAGAATCAACACAACTACGGCGATGACGGTCAAACACGTCGTCAATATGGTCATGATGTTGGGACATTCACGTTCTCGCCTAGATCTCCAGTTTACGTTTATTACAGGGATGCCGGTCAGTGTGCACCCTCGTGTCCACCTGATGAGCGAAGGAGGCTGAAATATGAATGGGTGGGTGATTTAGTGGTCTATGATCGGATGGGCAGGTCTCCAGACGATGGGCGATTTTGGAACTTGGTATTCTGGGCTTTGAACTGTCCCACGCATGTTGTTGTGAGAGCTAGTTGGCCGTTTTCCGGTGCTGGCGAGTGCTGTGCCAAGCCAGATAGCTATGCGCGACAATGTCTAAGGAGATGACGCATGGATGGCGCCATTAGTCCGCGAATTGCTGTATGCAGCGATGGGATGGCCTGAAGGGGACCTCATTTACCTGGTAAATCATGCTCTCACTACACAGGTTGAGCTACGAACGAGCACCGTTACGCCCTTGTTGGAGACCCGATGTTGGAAGGTGGTCCCGGTGCAGGGTGGCAACTTTTTTGCTGTTATGGGTTAGTATTTATCCTAGGGCCTTGGCGCAGCCCTCCCTCTGCGCCCGTGTGAAGCTTGAGATCCTCCAGCAGCTCACGTTGGAGCGAGAGGCCTTCGAGGCTCGCATGACCATCAATAATGGTTTGGCTGGCATCCCGATCGAGGGGGTAGGGGTGGACGTGACGTTTGCGGATGCCGAGGGAAGGCGGGTGGCGGCCACCGGGGATGGGAACGACCTTTCGGCCACCTTCTTCATCCGCAACCAGGATGGGTATGTCTTGCCCTCAACGGTGCCGGGGGGCGAGTCGGCGCAGATGCGGTGGTTGATCATTCCCGCGCGGGGAGCGGCCGGGGCCAGCGGGTTGGGGGCGACCTACTTTGTGGGTGCCACGCTTCGATATCGGGCGGCGGGGGTGGAGCAGGTCGTGGAGGTGGCTCCGGACGACATCGTGGTGAAGCCGATGCCCGCATTGACGCTGGACTATTTCCTGCCGGAGGAGGTGTACGGGGATGATCCCTTCACGCCAGCGGTGGTCGAGCCTCCGATTCCCTTCAGCCTTGGGGTTCGGGTCTTGAACTCCGGGTTGGGCGTGGCGCGGAAGCTGAAGATCGACTCGGCCCAGCCGCGGATTGTGGACAACCGTCAGGGGTTGGCGGTGGATTTCAGGTTGGTTGGGTCGGAGGTGAACGGGTTGGCGGGGGCTCCGACGCTGTTGGCGGACTTCGGGGACGTCCAGCCGGGGCGGTCGGCCGTCGGGCGTTGGCGCATGGCCAGCAGCCTGTCGGGGAGGTTCGTGGGGTTCAGTGCCTTCTATTCCCATGCCGATGAACTCGGCGGGGCCTTGACCTCCTTGATCGAGGGGCAGCCGCGGGCGCACCGGATGGTGGGCGAGGTGAAGGTGGACCTGCCGGGACGGGATGGCATCCGGGATTTCCTCGCCCGCGATGGGGACCTGCTGCGGGTGTTTGAGTCGGACGGCTTGGATGCGCCGGTGACGGACGTCTCGACGACAGCCGCGATGGTGGCCGACGGCGGGCGATATCGGGTTCGGGTGCCCTCGGTGGCGGGGATGTTGTTCGCGCGAGTGGCGGATCCCTTCGAGGGCCGCCGGGTGTTGCGCGGGGCCGTGCGCTCGGATGGTCGCCGGATGTCGGCTCCGAACGCGTGGCTGTCCCAGTCATGGAGCTCTTCCTCGCGACGTTGGAGCCACTTTGTGAACGTGTTCGACCCGTCGAACCCGGGGGCGTCCGAGTATGCGTTGGAATGGCGCGACCTCGCGGGGGCGACGAATCGGCCGCCGCGGCTGGAGGCGCCGTCCAACTGGACGTTGGCCCCGGGAGATCGCCTGAGCTTCCCGTTGATGGCCACGGACCCGGATGGCGACCGGGTGGTGTTGGCCTTGGAGCCGGGCACGGCCATGGGTGCGGCGACGGTCGATGCAACGGGGACCTTCCGATGGGAGCCGGGCCGGGTTCCGGTGCCCAGCACGCATCGGCTGACGGTGATGGCGACGGACTCGGGGCTGCCGGCGCTGGTGGATCGACGCTCCTTCACGGTGACCGTCCGTGAGGCCCAAGGGAGCGCGCCACCGGCGGTCGTGTTGTCGGCCTCGGACGTGTCGTATGCCGAGCGGACCGGGGCGGTGCGGCTCGATGCGGCGGTGCGGGTGACCGATCCGGACAGCCTGGATCTTGGGGGTGGGGCGTTGGTGGTGTCGGTGGTGGACGGCGGCAGCATCGAGGATCGGCTGGCGCTGGCTCCGGTGGGTGGAAGCCAGACGAACCTGACGTATGGGGAGGGAGGGCTGGTCTTCCACCAAGGAGCACGCCTGGGCAGCGTCGAGGTAACGACCGGACAGACCAACGTGTTGCGCGTGAAGCTGGAGGCGGGAGCCACGCCCGCCCTGGTGCAGGAGGTGGCACGATGGGTGACCTTCGAGAACGGGGAGACGCGTGGGGCATCACCCCGACGCACGATCCAGTTCGTGGTGGAGGACGGTGCGGGCGGGATTTCGACGCCGGCCGACCTGGGCATGGCGGTCCAGCCTTACAACCGCGCCCCGGTGGCGCGAGACGACGCCGCGCAGACGACGGCCGACGTGCCCATCGCCTTGACCATTCCGAAGTTGGTGGGCAACGACCAAGACGCGGACGGCGACCCCTTGTTCTTCGAGTTGCTGGATTCGGTGACGGAGCAACGGGGCCTTGTCGATGTGGTGGGGCAGGCGGTGGTGTACGTGCCGGATCCGGCCTTGGTGGGCGTGGACACGTTCCGGTACCGCGTGCGGGACGCCTTCGGAGGATGGGCCGAGGGCCTGGTGAGGATCACGGTGCAGGCTCCGACGTCCGGGGTGCGCACGATCGTCTCCGTGTCGGCGGACGCCCAGGGGGCCGTGACGGTGCGGTTCGTGGGGATTCCGGGGCGACGGTATGCCCTGCAATGGTCGGAGGACCTGTTGTATTGGAGCCGGTTGTCGGAGGTGACGGCGGGCGTTTCCGGCGGGATCGAGTTCACGGATCGCGAGGCGGATCCGAGCCGCCGGTTTTATCGAATCGTCCAGCCATGAAGATGCCCATGCGAACGCTAGCCTGGAGCCTTGGAGGGCGAGGATGCCTCGCCGGATGGACGTTGCTGATGGGGTGCTTGGGCGTCCTTGCGAAGGAGTTTCGGTTTTCCCAGTCCGGCGCGTGGACGGTGCCCGATGGCGGGGGCGTCGGGGCGGTGTTCCAGCAGCGCGTGGAGGGGTTGCCGGGGCCGACGGTGGCGGTTCGGGTGGCGTTGGACATTGAGGGTGGCTGGAACGGGGACCTCTACGCGTTCCTGGCGTTTGGCGATGGCTTGGCGGTCCTGTTGAATCGGCCGGGCCGGGATGCGAGCAACCTGGCGGGGTATGGCGATTCGGGGTTTCGAGTCCTCTTGGAAGACACGGCAACGGGCGGGGACATCCACCGGTATCGCGACGGGGGCCTGGGCCCGTCGATGTTGGGGGCGGATGGGGCCTTGCTGGGCACGTGGGCGCCGGACGGGCGTTTGTCGGACCCGGATGTCACGCTGGGCACGGAGGCGAGGACGGCGTTGTTGTCCCGCTTTTCGGGGATGGATCCGAACGGTGTTTGGACGCTTTTCGTGGCGGACCTGGAGTCGGGTGGCGTTGCGGTGCTGCGCGGGTGGGAGCTGCGAATCGAGGTGATGGCTCCGCCGGAGGGGCCGGTGGCCGTGACGGACGAGCTTCAGCGGCCCGTGGGCGCGGGGTTGAAGGTTCGGCCATCGGTGTTGCTGGCCAACGACGTGGGCTCGCAAGGGGGAACGCTGACGTTGGTGGGCGTCGAGGCGCGCAGCGCCGGAGGCGGCCGGGTTCGGTTGTCGGAGGGGTGGGTGGTCTATGAGCCGGGAGTTCCCGGTGCGTTGATCGATTCGTTTCGCTACACCGTCCGGGAACCGGGCGGGCGCGAGGCGCAGGGCTTGGTGATCATCACGGCGGTGTCGCCGGAGACAGGCCCGACGCGGAACATCGGATCCGCGACGCTGCTTCCGGGCGGCAACATCCGATTGACCGGGCATGGAATTCCGGGGCGGACCTATCGAGTTGAGTCCACCGAGAACCTCGCCCAAGGCCCTTGGACCGGGATCGGCGACGCGATCGTGGACTCGGCCGGAACGTGGCGCATCGACGATCCAAGGACCGCCAGCGGCGCATCCCGTTTTTACCGAGCGATCCAATGAATCCCTCCGACGAACTGATCCCATGAAGCGAACGATTTCGGTCTGCATCGCGATGGCCGCGTTGGCCGCCGTCTCGCACGCGCAGGTGACGGAGGTGTACACGGGCGGACTTCTGATTCCGGACGGTCGTTCCTCGGGTGTGACTTCGAGCCTGCAGGTGCAGGGCCTTGCCCCTGTTCTGACCGCGATCCAAGTGAGCCTTTCCTTGTCGCCGGCTGGGGACGGTGGATTCGCCGGGGACCTTTACGTGACGCTCCAGCATGACGGTCGCATGGCGGTGTTGCTGAATCGGCCCGGGGCGGACTTGGATCGCCCCGGCGGTTACGGGGATTCCGTCGGGATCCAGGTCACGCTGGACGACTTGGGTGCCGCGGACATCCACCATTACCGAGTGCCGGCCACGGGCTCCGCCGACGTGCCGCTGACGGTCTCGTTGCAAGGCACATGGCAACCGGACGGGCGGGACGGAGATCCCGGCGGGGATGTTTGGGTGGCACCACGGTCGAGGATGTTGGGCACGTTCCTGGGAACCAATCCCAACGGGACATGGATCCTGTTTGCTGCGGACCTGTCCACCGGCGCGACCTTTTCTTTGGATGCATGGTCCATCCAAGTCACCGCCGTGCCCGAGCCCGAGTGGGCTGTCACGGCGACGGCGTGCCTGATGGGTCTATGGACGCTTCGGCGCTTGAGGAATCGGGCGCGAACCTCCGCGTAACGAGGCCTGATCTTGAGGCTGACAGATTGGGGTCCCGACGTTTTCGATGGGATTCCCCATGACGGTCGCCACCGGGGATCCAAATAGCCGCCCCGCCCGATCAACGTAACCGTCCGGCCGACCCGTCATGCTGCGGGCGCGGAGCGGCAAGCCTCGGCTCGGTGACAGGGATGACGGGGGCGATGCGGCAGACGTCGGGAGGCAGGGACCAAACGGGATGACCGCCCGGCCGGCCGACAGCCGCCAGGTCAGCGGCCAGCGGCCAGGATCTGCGGCACGGTCGTCGGGGGTAGCGACGACGGCGACGGCGGAGAGCCTGCACGAGGTGCTCCCCGGCAATGGGAAGCCCGCGACGGCCTGACATCGTCGGGTACGAAGCGTGGTACCCGCACCGGCGCCCTTCTCATAGTTGCCGACGATGGGAACCATGACCTTCACCGAACGCTTACCGTGTTCGGGCGCATCGTTCATCGCATGACCCGGAACGACGCGGGCAGGAATCGGAACCTTGGTCGAGCGCTGGAAAGGCTTGGCGGCCTCGAACGCCGCGTTGGGGCACCGATCAGATGCCATCCAACGACCGCACGAAGCCTTGCAACGCCGACACGAGGCGCCGCAACGACCGCACGAAGCCATCCGACGACCGCACGATGGCATCCGACGACCGCACGAGGCGATCCGACGAACGCATGAAGCCTTCCGACGACCGCATGAAGCGCCAAAATGACCTCACGAAGGGCCGCAGCGACGGCACGAAGGGCCGCAACGACAGTACGATGCGTGAAAACGACAGCACGATGCGTCGCAAGGGGAGCACGAAGCGTGAAAACGACGGCATGAAGCGTCGCAACGACAGCACGATGCGTGAAAAGGACCGCACGAGGCGTCGTAGCGTCGGCACGGAGGGCTGCACGCGTGGCACGAAGAGCCGAATCGGCTGGAGTTGCCCTCGCAAGGAGCCGCCGTCGGCGTCGCGCCACGAGCCAGCCCGTCCTTGCACCGTGACGGATCGTCGTCGTCGTTGATGGCTCGCTTCGACGCGATCCTCCACGCCTGCGCCACCCGGATGCTCGAAGGCGGAGCCGACACCCGTTTGATGCAGCATCTCGTGGGACATGCCGACTGGAGCACCAGCCAGAACTGCGGCTCAGTCCGCATCCGGCAGTGGAAGCGGGTTCATCCGGCGACCCATCCCGCTAAGCTGGAGGGCAACGGACGGCCTTCCAAAACCGAGAGGGGCGCGTGGCATGTTAAGGATAAAGCTCGTGGCCACACTGGCACGGGATGCAGACGGCGTTTGGGTTGCTGAATGCCCCTCCATTCCCGGCTGTGTCAGCCAAGGCGGCACCCGCGATGAAGCTCTCTCCAACATCCGAGAGGCCATCGCCGCCTGTCTGGAAGTCCGGGCCGAACGCGGCTTGCCGTTGACCATCGAGACGCAGCAAGTCGAGGTAGCCATTTGATGCCCTCCCTGCCCACGCTCAGCGGAAGGGAAGTCGTCAAAGCGTTCATCCTGAAATCGGCAGTCAATGAGGACGCCAAGACGAGGAAACGCCCTTCCCATCGGGTCGGATGGGTTCATGGACAGGAACCCAGGGGCTCACCCTGCGGGTGAGGTCGAGGGAGGCCCGGTTCGGCTGTAGGCC
>CAYSGH010000060.1:0-27953 GCA_964430505.1 uncultured Akkermansia sp.
AGCCCTCGCCCTCGATGCCCTCAACTTTTGACCCCTCAAAACAAAAGACCCTGGCCTACTGCCCTCACGCGGCGACAGCGATGCCGCATGCCCGGTGCGCCGGGTCAGGGCGCGGGGCCTGCAGCAAGCCCAACTGCCGCTTCCGCCCCTTGTCACAGGCGAACCACCTGCCGACGGAAACACCCCCGCACCTCGCGCCAGGGGTAGAAGCCTGTCGGATTCGAAATGCCTACCCTACCTCATCTTGCACCCATGAGGGCGGGCATTCACACGGGGTTCCCACCCCATACTGCCTCGCCTCATCAAGGCAGCTTCTTGAGCAGCAGGTCCTTGAACTGGACCTTCATCGGCGGCCCCACATGAATTTGGAGGGCAAGAACGCCCGACTTCGCGGCCTTGGCCGCCTGTTCGTCCACGACGTCCACCATCAACTTGCCGTTGATCAGGTGCATCAGGTGATTGCCGTTGGCGACGATGAGGTAGTCGTTCCAGTCGTCCTGCCGGATGAACCCCTGCAAGTCAGGTCCCTTCCCCACCTCGCCGATCACGTTGACCTTGGTCTGGCCGCTGACGTCGTTAATGACGGTGCGTTGGCCCCGAAGGGCGAGGATGCCGCGCCCGCGCTCCTCGTAGAGAATTCCAGAGTAGGTCTTGCCCGCCTCGATGTCCGCTTGGTAGCCGCCCACGATCGCCTTCTCCGCATCCAAGACCTGGCTCCGGTATTGGATGCCGGAGTTCCCGTTGAACACGCGGTACTTGAGCCGCAGCTCGAAGTTGTCCACGGCGCTGTTGGTGTAGATGAGGAACGTGTTGTTCTTGATCGGGTTCAACGCGGTGGTCGTCCCTGTGATCGCTCCCTCTTCGACGGTCCAAAGGCCCGGAGCGCCCGCCCAGCCAGCAAGGTCCTTGCCGTTGAACAAGCTCACCGTGCCCTCTCGCTCCTTGGCCGCAGCACGGGTGGTCACCTGGCAACCCGCCGCCAACACCCCCGCCAGCACCAAAATCCCAAAGCCCATGTTCTTCATGCGTGTCTTCATGTTCATGCCTCGTCTCTCCCTTGCCCGACTGGTCGTTGCTTCCACTGCGCCCGCACGTCTCCAACCCGCTCACTTCTTGCGGAACAGCTTCTTCAGGTTGGCAATGCCATCGACGGCAATCTCGTCGCGCGTTGGCTGAATGCGCCGCCAAATCGCCGCCGCTCGGGCGATCACCTTCACGTCGGTCGTGAACGACTCAATGACCACGTCACCCTTGTATCCCACGGACTTCAGCGCCGCGACGATCTCCTTCCAGTTGAGGGAGTCGGAACCCGGCGTCCCACGGTCCGTGCCACAGGCATGGAAATGAGCCAGCAACGGCCCGGCCTTCTTGATGGCAGCGGCTTGGTTCTTCTCCTCGATGTTCATGTGGAACGTGTCGAGGTGCAGCTTGAGAGCCTTCGATCCCACGTCCTTGATCAGCTTCAACCCTTGGTCGCACGTGTTCAGGAAGTCCGTCTCGAAGCGGTTGAGTGGCTCGACGCAAATCCGCACGCCCTTGGCCTCGGCGTAGGCGCACAGTTCCTTGAGGTTCTTCACCACCAGCTTCCACTCCACCTTTTGCTGGGCCGGCTCCACCGCGTCCGCCTTGCCCACCACGGAATACACCGGGCCAATGATCGAGGGGCAGCCCAACACGACCGCTTGGTCAATCAACGCCTTGCAGTACGTCATCGCCGTCTGTTGCTCCTCCGCCGTGCCCCGGAAATCCCGACCTGGTCCCATGCACGCGCAAATCGAGCCAATTGCAATCCCCGCCTTGTCCGCTGCCGCCTTCACCTTCACAGGGTCGATGTGCGACGGGTCCTCGACGGGGATCTCCACGGTGTCGAAGCCCCACTGCTTGAACTTGGCAAACCACTTGGTGCTCGCCGTTGTGAAGGGGGAAACGAAAAGGAAGCTATTGATGCCGAATCTCATGACGTGATGGGAAATCCTGTTTCAATACCCGGTGCGCGGCCAAGGCTTTTCCCGCCCAACCGCAACCCAAAGCCCTCCGCGGAGCCGCCTACCGGATGTCCTCCGTTGGCACCACCGTCGCCTGCAACCGCCGGAAATCGACGCGCGAATCCAAGCCGTTGCGCACAAAGGGAGCGTCCAATCCTTGGTCCACGTTCAACACCGCCCAGCGAAAGATCTCGGAATGACCGTCCGCAAAGCTGAACGCCGCCGCCTTGCCGTGCCGGACGGTCGGAGAGTTCTGCCACACCGTGGCGCCCGGCGGCTTCACCGCAAAGTAGCCGTCATCAATCGTCTCCTTGCTCTCGTCGATGAACACCAACGACTGGGATGGCGACGGGTTCACAATGTCCGCCGACTTCTTGTATTGCGGATACTTGGCACCCAACACCCAGCTCGTGTCCACTCCCCCATCCCGGCCATCGGACCCACCCATCCGGCCCGACATCGAATAGGTGCGGACCAGCTTCGCGCCCCTCAACGCATTCTTGGGAACGCCCGACGGAGGGATGGTCATCGCCGGGTCCGAGTAAATCGCCACCGAGCTGTTGTACTTGAACAGCCTGCCGTTCATGACGTCGAGACGGTTGGTGGCGCCCGGCATCGCCGCCACGTTCCCGCCCACCCATGCGTTGGTTGTGCCCAGCCAGTTCGGGATCAACCGGTCGTCGTTGTCCCCGGAATACATGATCCAGCACACGCCCAGTTGCTTTAAGTTGTTCAGGCAGGTGATGCCCTGCGCCTTCGTCTTCGCCTTTGAGAGGGCCGGTAGCAACATTCCCGCCAAGATCGCGATGATCGCGATGACCACAAGCAGCTCAATCAACGTGAACGCTTCTCGACGACGCAAGCCATGGGACGTGCTCATATTTCCTTCCTCCAGACAATAGGGCTCGCAATCCTTTTATGCCCGGCCCGAGCCGTTGAACATCGCAAAATCAAAGAAAAGCGGCCTTGGGGGTGACACACGGATTACACCGCCCAAGGCCGCCAACGAGCCCACTCGGGCCCGTTAAAATTTTTTAGGAACTTGGTCACCGTGCCCGATGCGGCCAATCCTTGACAAGCCCCAAGTTCCATTTTTCCGGGCAAGTTTTCCCCGTGTTATTCACAACGCTGGCACCCCAAAAAAGCTACGTCCCCTCGTCCCAAGGCATTGTGGCTTCCGTCAGGGCTATCTCACGTTCCGACGATGCACCCCAAACCCAATGCCCGTGACTCGACCGTAGTCATGGCGTCACCCCTCGTGAGACCCATCCCAAGGGCTCAACGACCCAAATCTCGTGTGATTATCGTTGTTGATTTTCAAAATTCGATCCGACACCGCCTCATCCCCACCATCACCAAACTCACGTCCGTCGGCGTAATCCCGGAAATTCTCAACGCTTGCCCCAAGGTACTTGGCCGCAGGGCACCCAACTTCTGACGCGCCTCCGTTCGCAATCCCAACACGCCTCCATAATCAAACCCCGCAGGTATGACCGTGTCTTCCGTCCCACGACTCCTCTCCACCTCCTCCAGTTGTCGTCTCACATAACCCTCATACTTGATGTCCACCTCAACGTGCGTCCGCACCGACTCCTCCAACCCCAACCGTGCCCCAGGCAGCCTGTCATAGGTCATCTCCGGTCGCTTCAACCATTGAGCCAAGGTTTGCCCTTCGTGTCGCTCTCGCTCTAGCCGCGCCTTCTCCTCGTCGACCAACCGTATCCGTTCCTCCACCAACCGATGCAGTCGAGCGGGCAACAAGCCCAGGCCATGGGCCAATTCCGACAACCGAACGTCCGCATTGTCCTGTCGCAGAAGCAACCGATACTCGGCCCGGCTCGTGAACATCCGATAGGGCTCCTGCGTTCCCTTCGTCACCAAGTCATCCACCAACACTCCGATGTACGCTTGATCCCTTCGCAGCACGACCGGAGCCAACCCCAGCACCTTCCTTGCCGCGTTGATTCCCGCCATCAAGCCTTGTGCGCCCGCTTCTTCATACCCGGAGGTCCCATTGATCTGGCCCGCCAAGAACAAGTGCGAGCACACCCTCGTCTCCAAGCTAGGGTCCAGTTGCGTCGGATCCACAAAGTCATACTCCACCGCATACGCCGGACGCAGGATCTCGGCCCGTTCACACCCCCGAATCGACCGCACCATCTCCACCTGAACCTCGAATGGCAGCGAGGTTGAAAATCCGTTCACATACATTTCGTCCGTGGATATCCCCTCGGGTTCCAGGAACACCTGGTGCGACTCCTTGTCCCCAAACCTTACGAATTTGTCCTCGATGCTTGGACAATAGCGAGGGCCCACTCCCTCGATGACCCCCGAGTACATGGGCGACCGATGCAGATTGCTCATCACGAGTTCCCGCGTCCGGTCCGTCGTCCGAGTTAAATAACAGGGCAATTGCCCGCCCGCCCGCTCCAGCATCGAGCCCGGTGGATACAGGCTCCTGGAATGACCCTTGGCCGTGCGTTCATCTGGTCCTTGTTCCACGTGGAACAATCCCCCTCGCGATCGCTCCCTTTCCAGTCGGGGCAGGGGATCATTCCAGACATCCTCCCTCCAATGGCTGAACCACGGAACCGGCTCGTCCCCCTGCTGCTCCTCACAAGCATCCAAGTCAATCGTGCGCCTCAACAACCTCGGCGGAGTCCCGGTCTTTAGACGTCCCAGCGTTAAGCCCAGCGACTTCAACGAACCCGACAAACCCATCGCCGCCGCCTCCCCAGCCCTTCCTCCCGATTGCTGCGCCGACCCAATGTGCATCAGCCCCCTCAGAAACGTGCCCGTCGTTACCACCACCGCTTCACCCCGATACCGAACCCCCAGCATCGTCTCGACCCCCGCGACTTTGCCATCTTCGACCAACAGCGCCTGGGCTTGGCCCTGCTGGATGTCCAATCCCTCCTGCCGCTCGCAGATCCACTTCATCCGAAATTGATACGCCTTCTTATCGCATTGAGCCCGGGGCGCTCGCACGGATGGCCCCTTCCGCATGTTCAACATCCGGAACTGGATTCCCGTCATGTCCGTGGCCTTCCCCATTTCCCCACCCATGGCATCGATCTCGCGCACCAAATGTCCCTTGGCCAGGCCTCCAATGGCTGGATTGCAGGACATCTGCCCGATCGTATCGACATTGATGGACAGCAACAGCGTCGCGCACCCCATGCGCGCACTAGCCAATGCCGCCTCGACCCCGGCATGGCCCGCTCCAACCACGATCACGTCGTACCGCCTCGGATATTCAAACGACATGGGATGCATGCTACCCCGACGACCGTGCACATGACAATCCGTGGCCCGTGCCCGCTTACCGCCCGGTGTTCCACGTGGAACATTCCTATTCTCCGTCCGTAACTCCAACAGCCCAGCAGCCTACGTATCCCTCATGCTCATCGTGCCACGTCCGTCCCATTCTGCCCTCACACTCATCGAATGCCTCGTTGCCATCACCATCATCGGCATGCTCGTGGGAATCGCCTTCACTGCATCCTCGCCCAAGCTCGCGGTTGCACGTCGCGTGCCATGCCTCTCCCACCTCAAGGCCTGGGGCGTCGCCACCCACGCCTTCACGTCCGAGCAAGACGATCTCCTTCCCATGGACGGTGCACCCAATGGAATCTCCACTCGAAACGCATGGTATGCCGACCTGCCACCCCTCATCGGCCTCCCGCCTTACCACCTAGAAGGTCCATGGCGAACCAATCCCTCCGTCGCCTTGCCCCGAAGGCCATGGATTTGCCCCTCTAACCCACGAAACAGCAACGGACGCATGCTCTTCCATTACGCCCTCAACCGACGCGCCACCGGCTCTGGTCGAGAGAACCGCCAACGCTCGTTGAGTAGCGTGCAGGATCCCTCATCCCTCGTTTGGCTCTTCGATAATGGCGGCCTTGCCGCAGTAGCCAGCGAAGGCAATGCCCACCCCAGCGTCCACGGTGCCGGTGCGCAGTTCCTCTTTTTGGATGGTCATGTGCAACGGCTCCCAAACACGGCCTATTGGGATTTGAAGCACGACAAACCCCTCCGAAATCCAGTGGGACTACGATGGAAAAGGGAATAAAGTGTATCGTTAATTACAATGCAAGCAACGCATGCGCTTTCCCAAAAACCCCCAAACTCCCCGAGCCCAGGCCCATCGGACTCCATTTTCAAGTCCATCACTTCGGCAGCCTTAACCTCAGGAGCCTCCAGAAGCCGCGCCCCCCTCACCCGTCCGCCGCTCCGTGGCCCAGTTGCCGCAAAAGTCCGCTGCGGACCGAGGCGATGCAGGATGTCGCCTCGCCACACAGCAAGCCTTGCCATGGATACCTTGCGCCCTCCCTTGGACCGCAGGCTCTCTCGGCGCATCGTCGTCCTCGACGGGTCATGCCTGACTTCCTCCGGCGAAGATGCTCCAGCAGCTGGAGGATCCAGCAACATCGGCGGTGCGACTTCACCCCCCGGAGCTGTTCCGACCGCGACGCCATGGACCGATGCATCTTGTTGGCCACAGGTTTTTAGTCGTCTTCCGACCCATGTTTGGTCGCCACAGCCATGGGTTCCAGTCGCCAGAAAATCATACCACTCACGTTCGCAGCCCGCTGCCGCCCCCGCGTCGCCTGCCGTCGCTCGGGTCGCTTTCCATGATCGACCTGCCCACCACATTGCCCTTGGGTCCATCCGACGTGCTCTAGGACCCTCCCACCGAAGACGTCGAGGAATCGAATTCCGACCCTTTCGGAGACACGGAGTGGGAACGCAACCTGCGGCCGACCTCTACGCGACGTGGCGTCTCCGCAAGTACCCGCTCCCCCGAAGCATCGGTGCATGCTCATCGTGCCAAGGCTGGATGGACCCGGTGCTGAGCTTGCCGTGGTCCCGACGAGTCCGTTCAATTACCGACAACTTCAGGATGCCGGGCGCGCTGAGGCGCTGGGGCGCTACCCCGGAGTTTTGCATTGATTCCCCAAAGCACCTCCTTAGCATTCTGCCCATGCTTCCGTCGGCGCGTCGCAAGGTAGTCCTCGTAACGGTCCCTCGGGACTGACGCGGCCTGCCTCGTGATCGCCTACTGGCTCCTGGGTCGCCCGCAGTTCCCCGAGGGATTGCGGGTTTTCGATTTCCGGGGGCTTGCCGCAGCGCGGGCAGCAGGTTCGGCCGGGGACGACGCCACCGAACCCAAGCCCTGGCCGCGCAAGCGAAGAAGGATACAAGACATGCAAAGACATACCATCTCCGTCCTGGTCGAAAACAAGTTCGGCGTCCTCACCCGCGTCACCGGCCTGTTTTCCGGCCGCGGGTACAACATCGACACCCTCAACGTTGGACCCACTCAGGACGAGTCCCTGAGCCGCATGACCATTGTCACCCGCGGCGATACGTCCACCGTCGAACAAATCGTCAAGTTGCTCGACAAGCTGGTGGATGTCGTTCGCGTCATCGAGTTCAAGAAGGGCTCCTACATCGACCGCGAGCTGGTGCTGGTGCGCGTGAAGGCGGACGCCTCGAATCGCGCGGAGGTGTGCCAGTTGGCGGAGTTGTTCCGCGCCAAGATCGTCGATGTGCAGCCCGAATCCGTGACCGTGGAAATCACGGGTGGCGAGCAGAAGATCGAAAAGTTCCTCCTGCTCATGAAGGGCTTCGGCATCCTCGACCTCACCCGCACCGGCCAGGTGGCATTGCCCAGGGAATAAGCCGCCCTCCTTCTCGCGCACGGCCGACTGCCTTTGCTCTAACTATATCCATCTCGAAACCTCAACTCGTCATCATCCCATCTGAATATGGCCAAAGTGTTCACTGACAAGGACGCCGACCTCGCCGTCCTCAAGGGCAAGACCCTCGCCGTCCTCGGCTTCGGATCCCAGGGCCACGCCCATGCCCTCAACCTCAAGGAATCCGGCCTCAAGGTCGTCATCGGGCTCTACGAAGGTTCCAAGTCCAAGGCCGTGGCCGAGGACAAGGGCTTCGAGGTGCTTCCAACCGCCGAGGCCGTCCGCCGCGCCGACGTCATCATGGTGGCGTTGCCGGACACCAAGCAGGCCGCCTGCTACGAAAAGGACATCGCCCCCAACCTGGCCAAGGGGAAGACCCTCCTCTTCAGCCACGGCTTCTCCATCCACTACAAGACCATCGTCCCTCCCAAGGACGTCAACGTCATCCTTGTCGCCCCTAAGGGCCCCGGCCACATCGTGCGCCGTCAGTTCACGGAAGGTAAGGGCGTCCCCAGCTTGATCGCGATCTACCAAAACCCGGGCAAGGACGCCAAGAAGATCGCCCTGGCGTGGGCCAAGGGCATCGGTGGCACCCGTGCCGGGGTCATTGAAACCACCTTCAAGGAAGAGACCGAGACGGACTTGTTTGGCGAGCAGACTGTCCTGTGCGGCGGTTGCAGCGCCTTGGTCCAGGCAGGTTTCGAGACCTTGGTCGAAGCGGGCTACTCGCCCGAGATGGCCTATTTCGAGTGCCTCCACGAGCTAAAGCTCATCGTGGACCTCATGAACGAGTCCGGCATCAGCGGCATGCGGTTCTCCATCTCCGAGACGGCCAAGTGGGGCGACGTGAGCGTGGGTCCCAAGATCATCGACGCCTCCGTCAAGAAGCGCATGAAGGCCGCCCTCAAGGACATCCAAAATGGCAAGTTCGCCAAGGATTGGGTCCGCGAGTACCAGACCGGCTACAAGCGTTACAACGCCCTGCTCAAGGCCGGCGAGAAGCATCCCATCGAGAAGACTGGCGCCAAGCTCCGTGCCATGATGCCTTGGATGCAAAAGCGCAACACCGGCGGAGCCCAGGCGGCCTACTAGCCGCCGGACCCTTCACGGCGTCCGCGCGTGGAACCGCGCCCGATGCCTCGCCACAAGGCGTCCCTTGCCGAGGGACGCCTTTTTCGTTCCCCGTTCTGGAATCGAATCAAGGGCGCACAGGCCCGCCGATCGGCACAAGCGCCCGTCGCCCCCGGGTCACCTTCGTCCCTAGGTCCACACGAACCCGGGGTTCTTGGCGCGAAGCGCATGGCGCATCCGGACATATTCGGTGGCCCGCCATGATGGCCAGTCGCTCGTGGAACCCAACCTCTTCCCTCCAGGATCCATCACCCAAATGCGGACCGGAACCCGGCCCTCGGCCACCTTGGGATGCACCTTGAGCGCCAAGATGTCCGTGATCTTCACTTGCACCTCAGGCACCGGCGGCGCTTCCGGGTCATCCTTGTCCGCAAGGTATGACAACCTCCAAGGCTTGGGATCTTGCCCCGGGATGGCAACGCCGACCACCGGCGGTGCCAACTCGTCCACGAAGGATTGTTGGGCCTTCGACAAGACCGAGCGGAACGGGGGAAGGAGGTCCACCTGAGCGGCCTCGCGCCCGAGGGTCAGACCATGGAACGCCTTCCGTAGTGCCACCACCAGTCCTTCGCCCCGCATGGAGGGCAACTCCAGCTCGGGAACGGCCGCGCGGAGGCATTCGACCCGGGCAACCCATTGCTGCAACCGATGGTCCATGTTCGGCAGTTCCAGCCAGCCGCGTCCAAAGGCGTCGGCCAACGTGGCCCCGGAAGCGGCGGGATCCACGTCGCGTTGATGGCGTTGGTCGATGACGAGCCCGAGGAAACGCTCGAACTCCATGGCCGCAACACGTTTGTGATGCCGGTCATACACGTGCTCGCGGCGCACCGCGACGTGTTGGGGAAACATTTCCCGTAGCCATTCGACCCGGGCAGCCGTGCACTGGGAAAGCAAGGTCAGGCGCCCGCCACGACCGCTGACCTCGCGGATGGACGCCGCGACCAACAGGGCTGCATCCTGCACGACACTCTCGCGGGCCAGCGCACCCTCTCGCCCGCCGGCAACCCAGCATTCAAGCGTCCCCATGTTGCGGCGCTGACACAACTGGTCCACGAACCCCGCAACCAGGCAGCGCTCGAGTGCCTCGGGATCCCCCGGCGCCGACGGGTCGCCCGCACCCGTCCTTGCTGCGGCACCCTCCGGCGTCGTGACAGGTGCGTCGTCACGCGGGACGAGGCCCTCCCGTCGGGCAACTTGCATCAATTGCCGGTAGGTATCCTCCACCTGTCGGGCCGTGGCCGCGTGGATGCCGCTTCGGCGACAGGCCTCGACGGAGAACCCGACGTTGCGCGCGAATTGCTGGGCGCGAAGCAGCGTATGAAAGTCACTCGCCCCGGTAGCCTCGAAGACCTCGCGCCGCTCCTTGAGATGGACATCGTTGCGCCCGATGCGCTGGAGCAGGTCCCGTCCACTGACCAACGCCGCGCACATGGCGGCGGCGGGAACGCAACGGTGGCGGCCAGCCTCCACCAACATGCGGGCAAACCGCGGATGCATGGGCAGCCGAAGCATCCGCCGCCCAATCTCCGTTAGGCGTCCCGCGCCAGCCGCCTCGCCCTCCTGCACCAGTGCGCCGAGCGTAACCAGGAGATCTTCGGCCCTTTGGACGGCAGCGGGATCCGGTTTGTCGAGCCAATCGAAGGCCACGGCGCGCGCGACGCCCAGCGAGTGAAGCAGCAGCACCACCTCCGCAAGGTCGGCACGGCGGATCTCGGGCGTGTTGCGGTCCGGGCGGTTGAGGTGCCCGCTCTCAGTCCACAACCGCCAGCACGTCCCGGACGCGGTACGCCCCGCCCGCCCGGCCCGTTGTTCCGCAGAGGCCCGGCTGATTTCCTCCACCAGCAACGTCTGAATGCCACGCTCGGCGTCATGCCGTGCCACGCGGGCCAGCCCCGAGTCCACCACGTGTCGAATGCCATCAATCGTGACGCTGGTCTCGGCAACGTTGGTGCTGACGACAACCTTGCGGACGGGGCAGGCTTGGAAGGCACGGTCCTGCTCCTCCGGCGGAAGATCCCCGTGAAGGGCCATCAACTCCACGCGCTCGCCCAGCCGGGAGGAGCCAATGCTGCGCAGGGTGGACTGGATCTCCGACATGCCAGGCATGAAAACCAGGATGTCTCCCTCCCACCCATTGCCGACGATCGTCTCAACTGCGGAGGCGGCCTGTTCCCACTCGGGACGAGAATCGTTGTAGTCCGCCCACCGGACCTCCACGGGAAACGTGCGGCCCTCGGAGGAAAGCACCGGCGCCGGGGCGGCCTCAACCGTCTCGGGGACGGCATCCGCCAGATAACGAGCTACCGGCTCGGCTTCAAGCGTCGCCGACATCACGACGATGCCCAGGTCGGGACGCGACGTGCGCCGCAGCTGCTTGACCAGGGCGAGCGCGACGTCGCTGAGCAGGTTGCGCTCATGGAACTCGTCGAAGACGACGATGCCAACGCCGGACAGGGCGGGATCGTCCTGAAGCCAGCGAAGCAAGATGCCCTCGGTGACAAAGCAGAGGCGGCTGCTTGGGCCAAGGTGGTCCTCGAAGCGAACCTGGTAGCCGACCTCGTCGCCGAGCTTGCCGCCACGTTCCCAAGCGACGCGCGCGGCGACGGATCGTGCCGCGACTCGACGGGGCTGGAGGACGACGATTCGCCGATGGCCCGCGATGCCGGCGTCGAGCAGCATCTGGGGCACTTGGGTGGTCTTGCCGGAACCGGTGGCAGCCACGAGAACGAGACGACCGTGCGTTCGCATGGCATCCAGCACTTGGGCATGGAGCGACCAGACGGGGAGCTGACGTGGATCCATCGGTATGGGATTTAGGAAGGAAGGACGAGCGTTGCAGTCAAGGTCGCCAGCGTCAGGAGAATCATCGGCGCGCCGGGCATGGGTCGCCCTGTCTTCGACCAGCGCACGGCAAACACCACGATGAGGAAACCCATCACGACCTGGGCCGCGAGCAGGGGCAACACCCCGAAGGAGACCAAGACCAAGGGCACAGCCGATCCAAGGGAGGACAGCAGCGAGGCCTTCGAGCCTGCCTTGATAAACCCTAACAAACCGCCGGCCAAAAGGAGGCCGACATAGACCCATAGCAATGCGCTGATGATCATCCCGTCGCCATCATGGACGAGTTCCCCCCGCCTGAGGCAACCTTGTACGCACAAAACTCATGCACGAGGTGCGGCGGCACCAGCACCTTCAGATGCACGGTGGCGTCGCCATACCTCTCTTCCATCACCTGACCCACAGAACGCAGCCGCGCGAGCAGCCGTTGCTGGTCGAACGGGATCGACAGCTCCAGCTCGGCACGCACCGGCTTCAAGTTGACGCCCAGCTCGTCGAACAACGCGGCAAACCCCTCGCCCGTCCGGGCGGATACCGCCACGGACTTGTTGAACAGGGCGGACCAACGCCCCACAAGGTTGCGCGACGGGAGCCGGTCGATCTTGTTGAACACCATCAACGTGGGCTTCTCGCCCGCGCCGATTTCGGCCAGGACGCCCTGGACCGACCGCACGTGGTCCTCGGCATGAGGATGCGAGACGTCGACGACGTGCAGCAGGAGGTCGGCCTCGACCACCTCTTCGAGCGTGGCCTTGAAGGCCTCGACCAGGCCATGCGGCAGCTTGCGGATGAACCCGACCGTGTCGCTGAGAAGGACGTTTTGGTTGGTAGGCAGGCGAAGCCGGCGCGTGGTCGGGTCGAGCGTGGCGAACAGCTTGTCCTCGGCGAGCACGGCGGCTCCCGTGAGGGCGTTGAGGAGGGTGGACTTGCCGGCGTTGGTGTAGCCCACAATGGACGCCAGGGGCCATTGGTGGCGTTGACGTCCGTCGCGCTGGGTGGCCCGTTGCCGCCGCACAACGTCCAGCTCGTCCCGAATCCGGTCGATGCGCTCCTGCGTCTTGCGGCGGTCCGCCTCAAGCTGGGACTCGCCCTCGCCGCCGATGGCTCCCAGGCCGCCGCGCTGGCGGGAAAGGTGGGTCCAGAATCGCGTGAGGCGCGGCAACAGGTACTGAAGCCGCGCCAGCTCGACCTGCAGCTTGCCTTCCCGCGTGCGCGCACGCTGCGCAAAGATCTCCAGGATGAGGGATGTTCGGTCGAGCACCTTGCAGCCAAAAGCCTCCTCCAGATTACGCGTCTGCGCCCCGGACAGCTCGTCGTCGAAAATCACCGTGTCCACGCCTAGCTCCCGGCACTGCGTCGCCAGCTCGGCGGCCTTGCCCGGACCCACGAACGTCGCCGGGTTCGGGGTGTCCAGCTTCTGGGACCCACTCCCCAACACATGCGCCCCCGCCGTCGTCGCCAGCTCGCCCAGCTCGTCCAGCGCATCGCGCACGTCCCATGCGGACCGCGACTTCAGCTCGATGCCCACCAGGAACACGTTCTCCGAGCGTCGCTCGGCCGTTTCAACCAAGGCTTTCAATCGTTAAAGAATCTTCCGGCCGCTACGCCGTGGATTCAAGGCCCCGCTCTCAGTGGCGTTCGCCTGCCCGTCGCAATCGTCCCTTGTCGAGGAGCCCCCGTCCGTGTGGGGTTGGACGATGACGCTTCGATGGGTTTCGTGGGCATGGTTGCTGGCCGCCGCCGCCTGGCTGCACGGCGCCGAACCCGCCGCGCCACGCTGGTGGAAGGGCAACCTCCATACCCACACGCTCTGGTCCGACGGCGACGAGTTCCCCGAGGTCGTGGCCGCGTGGTACCGGGACCGCGGTTACCACTTCCTGGCCTTGTCCGAGCACAACCGCATGGCCATGGGCGAGCGCTGGATCGCCGAGAAGGACGTCCGCACACGCGGCCAAAGCGAGCCCTGGCGAGCCTCCAAACGGCCCCGCGACGCCGTGGCCGAATACCTTCGCACCTGGGGCTCGCATTGGGTGGAGCGCCGAACCCATCCCACCAACGGATCGCCCGAGATCCGCCTCAAGCCCATTCACGAATACCGCGCCCGCGTCGAGCAGGCCGGGCGCTTCCTTCTCGTCGATGCCGAGGAAATCACCCAGAACGCACGGAATGGCCGCGCCATCCACATCGGCGCCGTCAACCTCGACCGGCCCGTCCCCGAACAGCCCGGAGCCACCGTCCCCGACGTCATCCGGAATGCCCTCCACGCAGTGCGCCACGCCGCCGCCACCGGCGGCCGCCGCGTCCTCGTCCATGTCAACCACCCCAACTACAAATGGGGCGTCACCGCCGAGGACCTCGCCCGCGTCGTGGACGAACGATTCGTGGAAATCTGGAACGGCGTGGACGCCGACAATGACCCGGGTGACATCCGCCACCCCTCTACCGAGGAGGTCTGGGACATCGCCAACACCCTCCGCCTCGCCGGCATGGGCGTCTCGCCCCTCATGGGCATGGCCACGGACGATTCCCACCATTACCAAGGCAACAAGCGCGTCGCTCCGCCCGGCCGCGCGTGGGTCATGGTGCGCGCACGGTTCCTCACCCCAGACTCCCTCGTCCGCGCCATGGAGTCCGGTGACTTCTATGCCAGCACCGGCGTGGTCCTCGACGAGGTCACGTTCGATGCCAGCCGAAGGACGCTGTCCCTCCGCATCCAGCCCCGCGCCGGCGAACGCTACCACACGCGCTTCATCGGGACGCGCAAGGGCGTCAGGCTCGAAGGCAGGACCCGGCGGGACCCAGACGGAACCTTGGTGGAGACGACGCTCGACTACGCCGCGCCCGAGGGCCCGAGGATTGGCGAGGTGCTGGCCGAGGCGCGCGGGGTGCGCGCCACGTACACAATGCGCGGCGACGAGCTCTACGTGCGCGCAGTCGTCCAGTCCTCCGCTGCACCCGCTGTGCCCAGCATCGAGCACCCGTTCCAACGGGCATGGACCCAACCCGTCGGATGGTCCATTCCGGCGGCGCCTTGAGCCGCAAAAGGCACGGGACCACGACTGCATCACCCGCCCACCACCCTCGCCCGCGACTCACGTGGACGCCCGGAAGGGTGACCGCTCTGCAAGGCTGGCAAGAGGACAAGGCTGGAATGCCAGAAACTCGGGCGTGTCTAGGCGATGCCTTGGTTCTGTCGGCGTGTCCAGAAGGTGCCGCAGCTCCAGCATGTCGCGCGACCAGCCCAGGCCATTGAAGAACTCCGTGGGCTCGAACTGGAGCTTGTACCGCGCCTTGTCCGTCACACACGTGCCCAGGTACAGGTGGCCGAAACCCGCCTTCGCAAACCATTCCGCCGCGCGCGTCATCAGGATCATCCCAAGATTCCGGCCGCGTTCCGAGAGGTCGTAGAACGCGTAGTAGTAGTACGCCAGACGCGGAGCGATGACGTGAAGAAGCACCGACCCCAGCTCCCTCGGCTCGCCGCCAGGTCCGTCCTCCTCGAAGTGCAGGACATGGGTGATGACCCCGCCGGCCAGCAGCCGCGTCAACCGCTCCGGCGGAAACACGCCCGTCCCGAAGCGCTCCGCTGCAAACCGCAGCCACGCATCGCGTCGGACGAAAGTCACCTCGAACTCCGCCATGGGCACGAGACGGGCACGAATGCCGCCAGACTTGCGCAGGATCCGTCGGTTCTCCGACGACGGCCTCCATTCGGGCAACGGCAGACGCAGGTGCCGCACGAGGTAAAACCGGTCGAGCGCGGGCGATGCCGGCAGGAATCCCGCCGCAAACGCGTCCGCCACCGTCTCGCCCGGCTCCAGGAACCCCCAGACGACGTAGGGATACAGGTATCGCGCGTAGTCCGGCGTGGCCTCGGAGAACAGGAGCTTCACGTCATCCAAAGGGGTCAGATCTGCATATTTGACATTTTGCTCACGAGGGCCCGCCTGAACGCCTCCTTCTCCGGGTCCTTCGGAAGCTGGTTCCAAAAGCGACGGATCCCCTGCGCCGCAGCGGCGTAGCCTAGCCCCGGAACCTCCCTCACCACCTCCACCAGCCGCCACCCCAAATGACGCGTCGCAACCGCCATCAACCCGCTCCGACCCCAGTCTCCATACCGAGTCGTCATGTCCTCCCACGGCCGACCCAACAACGCCTCCGTCGTCTTCACCAAGTCCTTCCACGCCGGCCGGGCTGACCGTGCCACCCGCCGCGCCGGAGTCTGCTCCGCGCGGTTGGCCCGAATCCCCTTCAAGAGCTTCCGCGCCGCCCCCTCGTCCCCCAGCACCACCCCACCCACCAACCGATCCCAAGGACTTTCAACATGACCCTGCCGGAGCGGCTCCTCCGTGTAGGCGACCAAGGCACGCCGTTGCTCCTCCAGGCTGCGTCCTCCGCACCCGCCCTGCAGACGGTCCCGGCACAGCCACTCGACCGCCGGTTCCAGACCCGCATAGATTCTCCACGAACTCCACGGGTACTCGCGCAACACCGCGATGCGGCGGGCCACCAGTTCCCCGCCAGGGCCCGGCCGCCCTGCCACCCGCGCCGTTTGACGGTCCCACTTTGAAAGCCCCAGCTTGGCCACGCGAACCGGATTCAAGTGCAGGTACCGTCCCACCTCGTTCGGCGCCCCCTCACCGAGCAGCAGCACCGACTTGAACCGCCCCTGGAACACGTGCCCGTGTCGCTGGTGCGCCCAGTTGAAGCGCCCCGCATAGCTGACCTGCAGCCAGCGGATGGCCTCGCTCAGGTTCGCCTCTCGGCATCGCAGCAGCAGGTGATAGTGCGTGTTCATCAGCACAAACGCGTGAACCTCCAGCGAGAAGCGCTCGGGCAGCTCCGCCAGCAGCCCCAGGAAACGCCGCCGGTCCGTGTCGTCGGCGAACAACGTCCCGCCGCCGTTGCCCCGGCTCACCACATGGTTCCACGATCCCGCCAAGTTGACCCGCAATGGACGTGCCATGCGGGACGCTTCGGGCTCGGGCCTTAAAATGTCAATGTTACAGATCTGACCCCTTTGCCCGGCTGGGGCTACAGGCGGGGGGGCGGGGACACGACCGGCGCCAGTTGTGGCAATACCCCGCGCGCCCGAACCTTGCGCCGCCACACCTTGTCCCCCGCAGCAAGGTAAAGCTCGTCGAGGTTCTTTCCTCCTAGGCAAACGTCCGTCGCCCACGCGTCCGGCTCCGGCTTGGCCAAGATCCCGTTCACCCGACCCGCTTGGTCACAAAACTGTACCCCCACCGTCGTCGCCACCCACAGCCGCCCCAATTCATCCACGCACATGCCGTCCGCCCCCGACCCGCGCGGGTCATCCGCAAGATGCAAGTGATGGTAGCGCTGCCGATGCGCCAGGGAGCCATCGGGCTGGATTTGGAAGCTGTACACGAACTGGCCCACCATGTCGGAAACCAGCAGCAAGGTCTGGTCGGGCACCAGGCACAGCCCAGCCGGGAACTCGATGCCCGTGTCGAGGACATCGACCTGGCCCTGCCCGTTGATGCGCTTGATCGCCCGGGCAGACGGATCCGTGAAGTACACCATCCCGGACGACCCCACGACGACGTCCTTCACGCCGGTGTCCGTGGCCAGGTAGCGCTCCTCGGACTTGCCTTCCAGCCGCACCAGGCGCCTGCCATCGGGCTGGGCCGCAACCAGCGCTCCATCGGGTGCAACCGCCAACGCCTGCGTTCCCTCGGCAGCCTGACGGACCATCGACGCGGAGCCGTCGGGCCCGACCCGGAAGACACGGCCCGTGGGCCCGTCGGTGAAATACACGGAACCGTCGGCCGCAACGCACAGGCCGGCCGGCAATTGATAGCCTTGCCCGACCAGTTCCCAGCCCGCGCCGGGAATCGTGGCTTGGCCAACAGGTGAGTTGGTGGAGTGGCCGGAAGGAACGGGGCCGGGCGCCCCCGCCCAAAGCCACGTCAACGCCTTGGGCAAGATCGCCGAGCCCTGCTTGCTGTCGTGGCCGCCCGTCCCCCATTCCTTGGCGACGTCGTAGCCGGCCCATGCGAGCGCCGAGTACATGTCCTGGTTCGCAACCCACCAATTCCCGCCGTAAATGTTGAGGTCGTTGTAGCCGTCCTGGAGGAAGACCTTGATCGGGCGGGGCTCGAACTTGCGCACGAGGGTCGGATAGTTGTTGCCGCCGCGCAGGCCCACGTAGGTCCCAATGGTGCTGAAGACGCGCCGGAACAGGTCGGGGCGCTCCCATGCGGCGGTAAAGGCGGCAATGGCGCCCGAGCTGGCGCCGCCAATCGCGCGCAGGTTGGGATCCGACGTGATGGTGACCCGGGCTCTTTCGGCGGCGGCTGGAAGGACCTCGGCCTGGAGAAACGCGGCGTAGTCGCCGCCGAGGCCGTCATATTCCAAGCTGCGATTGTAGCGGGGCAGGGCGTTGGTGCCGCGGACGGACGGAACGATGCCGGGGTTGACGAAGACGCCCACGGCCGGAGGCATGGCGCCGCCGGCAATGAGGTTGTCAAAGACCCATGGAACCCGCCAAGGGCCATTGGTGGAGACATAGCCGCCGCCATCCTGGAAGACCATCAGCGCGGCCGGGCTCGAGCCGTCATGGCCGGGCGGCGCGTACACCCACACGTCGCGGACCGTCCCCGGGAACACCGAGCCCGCTGCCGCCGTGAGCGTGAAGTGCGTGACCTTCCCGTGGGGAACGGCGGGGTTGAACTGGGAATCCGGCCCGAGCCGGTAGTCGTTGTCCTGGGCCATGGCGATGCCCGACGCGAGGACGGAGACCTGGAGGGCGGCGGCCGCCCGATGAATCCATTGCATGCGCCCCAGTCAACGCGGGGGAGGCGGGCACCGCAACATCGCGAACCGCGACAAATGCCGGGCGGGTTAGCCCTGTGGACTCCCGGTTGAAGGATCGCGGCGGGCTCGGGAAGATGGAGCCATGCGAGTGGTGGTCCAGAGGGTCGAGAAGGCCCGCGTGGAGGTGGCGGGTCGCGTGACGGGCGAGATTGGACGGGGGTTGATGGTGCTGCTGGGCGTCGCGCCGGAGGACACGGCGGAGGACGTTGAGTGGCTGGCGGGCAAGCTGGTGGGTCTGCGGATCTTCAACGACGCGGACGGCGTGATGAACCGCTCCGTGGCGGACGTGGGCGGCGACGTCCTGCTGGTGAGCCAGTTCACGCTGCACGCCAGCACCAAGAAGGGAAACCGACCCTCCTACCTGGGCGCGGCGCGGCCGGGGGTAGCGGTGCCGATCTACGAGGGGATGAAGGCGCGGCTGGAGTCGCTGTTGGGAAGGCCCGTGCCCACGGGCCTGTTCGGGGCGGACATGCAGGTCCACTTGATCAACGACGGCCCGGTGACGCTCGTCATGGACTCGCGCAGGCGGGAGTGACCGAGGCGTCCGGCGGGGTCAGGATGAAGGCGCGACGAAGGGCCCCGCAGGCACGAATCCGGCCAACGGGACCGATCCAGCCAAGTCGGCCGGATCACGGACACAGCGTGATGCTGGGGAAGTTGCGAAGGGTGGCCGGGAAGGACGGCGGCTGGCCCACGCCGCCGAGCATCACCACGATGTTGGTCTCGGCGCGCACCTTGGCTTGATCGTACGCGGCGCCACCCGTGGCCAGCCATGCGCGAACGCGCAGGCGCGCCTCCTGGCCGGGCGCGACAAACGGGACGCGGACCGTTCCAGCCTGGAAGAACCCAAGCAGCTTTCCCTCCAGCAGCTTCACCGGGGCGAACTGGGACCATGATCCGTCCTTGGCCTGCACATCGAGGCCGGCGTCCCACGCGCCCGTGGCCGGGTTATGCACCGCCACGTCCACCCGGTATTCAGGACCCGAGACTGGCTTCCCATCGCAGCCCAGCAACGGCGAGCCCTTCGGCGGCTGCGCGTTGGTGAAGACGAACAACCCCTGGCCCATCGTGCCCATGCTCGCCGTCCCCGCCGCGACCGCAGCGACGAGGCCCTTCCATGCCCGCGTCTTCATGTGATGGGGAAACGCTTCCGCAACCTGCCGGAAAAGGCGAGCCCGTAGCGGTGCCCCGGACCCGGACGTTTCACAACGCGATCCTTGAAACTGAGCCCTTGGTTCCTAGAGTGCGGACCGCGTGTTTTCCGAGAAATGAGCGAATCCAAGATCGCGCCCGCCGCACCCGTGCCTCCGCCCGCGCCCATGCCCGTGCCCGCGACGGAGCCAACGTGGGACGTCGCCGCCGCCCGAACCCTGTACAACGTGGACCGCTGGGGGGCTGGGTACTTCGATGTCAACGCCGAGGGACACGTCGTGGCCAAGCCGTCCCAGAACGGCGTCGAGGTGGACATCATGGACGTGGTGGAGGAGGCCCGAGCACGCAACCTCAAGTACCCGCTCCTCGTCCGCTTCCAGGACATCCTCCGCCACCGCGTCGTCGCCCTCAACGAGGCCTTTCGCGCCTCCATTGCCGAGTATGGCTACCGTGGGGCTTACCGCGGCGTCTTCCCTATCAAGGTCAACCAACTCCGCGAGGTGGTGGAGGAAATCCTCGAGGCTGGGCGCCCGTATTCCTTCGGGCTTGAGGTCGGGAGCAAGCCGGAGCTCTTCGCCGGCATGGCCCTCCAGGACCAGCCCGGCTCCCTCATCATTTGCAACGGCTACAAGGACACTGCCTTCATCAAGCTCGCTCTCCAGGGCATCAAACTTGGCAAGAAGGTCATCATGGTCGTCGAGAAGCTCGAGGAGCTCCGACACATCATCTCCGTCTCCCGCCAGGTCGGCGTCGAGCCCATGGTCGGCATCCGCGCTCGCCTCATGAGCAAGGGCGCCGGCAAGTGGGCCGAGAGCGGCGGCGAAAACGCCAAGTTCGGCCTCAGCACCTCCGACCTCCTCGCCGCGACCAACCTCCTGCAGGCCGAGGGCCTCTCCCACTGCTTCCGGCTCCTGCACTTCCACATCGGGTCCCAGGTGCCCGACATCCTCACCGTGAAGAAGGCCGTGCAGGAGGCCGCGCGCTTCTACGCCAAGCTCCACAAGATGGGCTTTCCCATCGAGTTCCTCGACGTCGGCGGCGGCCTGGGCGTGGACTACGACGGATCCCGATCCGCCTTCGACTCATCCACGAACTATACCCTCCAGGAATATACCAACGACATCGTCTACTACATCGCGGACGTCTGCAACGCCGAGGGTGTTCGCCATCCCGACATCGTCTCGGAGTCCGGACGCGCCCTCGTCGCCCACCACTCCGTCCTCGTCGTCGAGGTCTTCGGGAGCATCGACAAGACCCGCCAGCAGGCCGGGCTCCAGTACGGGCCAGAGGAACACCGCCTCGTCCGCGAGCTCCTCGACATCCGCGACCAACTCCCGCGCCTCAACAAACTGGAGGCCTGGCACGACGCCCTCGAGCGCAAGGAGGACGCCCACCAGATGTTCACGCTGGGAATGCTCGAGCTGCCGGACAAGGCCAAGATCGAGAGCCTCTACTGGGAAATCAGCCAGGCCGTCGTCGCCGGCTTCCGAGGACAGGCCTACATCCCCGAGGAAATCCGCCACCTTGAGGATACGCTCGGCGACCAGTACCTCTGCAACTTCTCCGTCTTCCAGTCCCTTCTCGACCACTGGGCCCTGGGCCAGTTGTTTCCCATCATGCCCGTCCACCGGCTCGACGAGCGCCCCACCCGCGAGACCACCCTCGTGGACATCACCTGCGACTCCGACGGCCAGATCAACAAGTTCGTGGACCTCCGCGACGTCCGCGACACGCTCCCGCTCCACCCTCTCAAGGCCAACGGCCACGCCGAGCCCTACCTCCTCGGCTTCTTCCTCATGGGCGCCTACCAAGACATCATGGGCGACCTCCACAACCTCTTCGGTCGCGTCAACGAGGTCCATGTGTTCCTCGAGCCCGACGAGCCGGCCGGCTACTACATCGAGGAGGTCATCGACGGCGACAAGATCCGCGACTCGCTCACCGAGGTGCAGTACGACGTCAACGAGCTCAAGCGCCAGATGAAGGCCCAGGTGGACGCCGCCATCAAGTCCGACCGCCTCAAGCCCAACGAGGCCATGCGCATCCTCGACGACTACGAGCGAGGCCTCGAGGACTACACTTACCTCACCTAGGCGGCGCCCGGTCCCACCCCCTTCGCGGAGGCTCACCGCGCTTCCCCTCCACAAGCCCCATCCCGAAGAATCCCCATGCCCAGTTTCGACATCGTCTCCAAGGTCAACCCGATGGAGGTCGAGAACGCCATCAACCAAGCCCAGAAGGAGTTGCTGACCCGGTTCGACTTCAAGGGATCCGGGGCCGAGATCGTCCTCGAGAAGAACGAGGTGAAGCTCCGCGCCCCCGACGCCTTCAAGATGCGCGCCCTCGTCGAGTTGGTCGTCGCCAAGCTCGCCAAGCGCGGCATCAGCATGAAGAGCATCGACCAAGGCGAAGCCGAGCTCTCGCCCCTCGGCCACGCCCGCCAATCCATCCAGATCAAACAAGGCATCGAGGGCTCACAAGCGAAGGATGTCTCCCAGTTCGTCCGCGGCCTCAACCTCAAGGTCACCGCCGCCATCCAGGGCGACGAGCTCCGCGTCACCGGCAAGAACCGCGACGACCTCCAGGCTGTCATCGCCGCCGTCCGCTCCCATGACTTCCCCGTCGCGCTCAACTTCGTGAACTTCCGGGACTAGGCCCGTGCCGGGCTCGTTCCCCCTTCCGCCCACGCGACAGAACGACCCGGGCAACGCCCTCATGAGCGTCGCCCGGGCCGTCTTCGCATCGCCTACGTTCCCTGATCCTCAACGCCTCGCCAGCCGCAGCCACAACATCGCCGGACCGTTCGGGATCCACACCGAAGCTCGGTCGCCGTCCACCGTCATCTCCGGTCCTTGGCTCCACGGCCCCCGCAATCCGCCCGCCACCTCTAGCCGCCAGCCGGCCTCCCACGCCGCCGCCGGCATCCACGCGCGCACGCCCTGCGCTTCTCGAAGCAAGTCCACCCTCGGCACGCCGCCATCGACCACGTCCTCGAACCGCGTCCCCACGCGCAGCCGTTCCACCTCCACCTCGCCCAAGCCCGTTGCCTGCCGGAACGCCACCTGGCTCAACCCCTGTCCAATCCCGCGTGCGTCGATCGCCTGCGCCCAGCCCTCGGCGGCCGCCTCCGAAACGGGGTTCACCCACAACACCGCGTTCGTCGCCGCAAGGTCCAGCCTCAACACCAATTGGACCGCCTCGTTCCTCCGGATGTCGCGTGCCACCCACACGGGCGTGCCCGTGCCCCATGCAATCCCTACCTGCAGCGCGCCCGCCCCGGCACCCGCCGTCGTTGCATGGATGCGCCCCGTGAACACCGAGGCCGCGCCCGAGTCCACGGGGTCCTTGAAGTGGAAGAAGAAGGCACCCGTCGGGCTCGGCAACGCGCGGAACCTCACGTCCAAGCCAGCAAACAAGGTGCCGTTCGTGATGCCGCGCATCGCAAACGCGTTGCGGACGTCCTCCGTCTTGGAACCCAGCAGCCGGATGACGCCACCCGACACCGTAACCTGGCCCGGCGTTCCGCTGTGGGTCGTCCAGCGCCCGTCCGACACCGAGGCCAACGGCCCGTCCGGATAGTTGAAGGTTTCGTCGAGGAGCACCTCCGCGCGCGCGGCCATGGCGGCGATCAAGGGTGCCCACGTGATGATGGAATGGATTATGGTCTTCATGCGGGCATCCGTAACGGGTACTCCGCCTCGTCGGTTTCACGGCAAGTTGCGGCATGGACGCTCGGCGGTACGCTCGCGGGTCATGGCCAAGAAGTTGGAACTCACCCTCAAGCCGGGCGACGTCGCCCCGGATTTCTCGTTGACGTCAACGGACGGCTCCGTCGTTCGCCTCGCCGACCTCCTCGGCAAGCATGTCATCCTGTACTTCTATCCGAAGGACGACACCCCCGGCTGCACCAAGGAGGCCTGCGCCTTCCGCGACGCCTACGCCAAGTTCAAGAAGAAGGGGGCCGTCGTGCTCGGCGCGAGCACGGACCCCGTGAAGTCCCATGCAAAGTTCGCGGCCAAGTTCGAGCTACCCTTCCCATTGCTGGCCGACGAGAAGAAGGAACTCGTCCAGGCCTACGGCGTCTGGGGAGAGAAAGTCTTCATGGGCCGGAAATACCTGGGCACGCACCGCGTCACCTTTCACATCGACCCGGCCGGCCGCATTGCACATGTCTGGCCCGAGGTGAAGCCCGAGGAACATGCGGCCGAGGTCCTCAAGGCGCTCGGCTGACCGGGCCGCGCCGTCGATTGACACCCCGCACCGTCGCCTGTAACGGTGCGGCCGTTCGCGGCGGGCGACGTTCGCCCTCCGCATCTTCCACCCCTAGAAACATCAGTCACATGCCAATCGCCGTAGGTTCCAAGGCCCCCGCCTTCACCCTGAAGACCAAGACCGACGCCGGCCTCGCCGACGTCTCGCTCGCCGACAACCTCGGCAAGAAGAACACCGTCCTGCTCTTCTTCCCCCTCGCGTTCACCGGCGTCTGCACCCAGGAGTTCTGCGACCAGACCGCCGGCCTCGGCCAGTACACCAGCCTCGGGGCCGACGTCCTCGGCGTGTCCGTGGACAGCCCGTTCGCCCAAGAGGCTTGGGCCAAGCAGAACAAGATCGGCATCCGCCTCGTCAGCGACCTCAACAAGTCCGTCACCGATGCCTACGGCGTGCGCTTCCCCAACCTCGCCGGGGTCGGTGACACCTCCGCCCGCGCCGCCTTCGTCATCGACAAGAACGGCGTCGTCCAATACGCGGAGCAGACCGCCACGCCCAAGGACCTTCCCAACTTCGAGGCCATCAAGGCCGTCCTCGCTGGGCTCAAGTAGCCCTGCGCCGCGCCCGGGGCAGCCAGCCTGCGTCGGCGTCCGCGTAACCACCGGACGCCGACCCCAGTCAAAAGGGGCATGAAGCGCACGTTCTTCCGCCTCGCCCCGTGGGCCGCCGCCCTGGTCGCAACCAGCCTCCTGGCTCAGGAGCCCGCACCCGTAGCCCAAGGCGGCGGTGAGCGGCCGCGCCGCGAGGGCCGTGAGGGTGGACCCGGTGGGGCGCCGGGTGGACCTGGTGGCCGCGGCGGCATGATGCGCATGATGCCCCTCATGCAGGTCCTCGATGCCGACGGCGACGGCGCGTTGTCCGCAACGGAGATCTCCAATGCCCCGGCCGCCCTCAAGAAGCTCGACAAGAACGGCGACGGCAGGCTCGACGCCGAGGAGCTTCGGCCCCCGATGGGCGGTCGCGGCGGACCCGGCGGACCCGGAGGCGGTGCCGCCAGCGCGGCCGAGCGCGTCTCCCAGATGATGGCCATGGACAAGAACGGCGATGGCAAGCTGGCCGCCGACGAGCTCCCCGAGCGCATGCAAGGACTCATCGCCCGCGCGGATGCCAACAAGGACGGCTCCGTCACCAAGGCGGAGCTGGAAGCTTTCATGGCCCAGCAACCGCAACGCCAAGGCGGCGGACGCGGCGGCGAGGGCGGCGGCGAAGGACGTCGCAACCGAGGCGAGCGCGAATAGTCCGGCACACGGGCTTCCGCCTCCGACCTCGCGCACGGGCGGCTCTTTGAGGCCGCCCTTGTCGTTCCCGGGAGCGTGGTTCCCATCCTCACCTCGTTCCCGTCATGAAGACCCTCCCCGTTGCCACCGCCATGGCGGCATGCGTTGCGGCGTCCACGCTTCTCGCCGTTACGCAGACACCCCCTGACGTTCGGGTGCTCCGGCATGAGAACGTCCTGGGAACCTCGTTCGAGCTCCGCGTCCGGTCGCGCGACACCACAGTCGCCACCAACGCCCAGGCGGTGATCCTGGGCGAGATCGACCGGCTCGCCCGGGTATTCAGCACCTATTCGACCACGAGCGAGTTCAACCGATGGCAATCGACGCGCGGCATGGTGGTCCCCGTGTCGCCCGAGCTGATGGAGGTGATGGGGCTAGCCGACCGATGGCGTCTGGCAACCGACGGCGCGTTTCATCCGGGAGCCGCATTGTTCGGGAAGATGTGGCGTGACGCCGCCGCAAGCGGGAGCGAGCCGACGACCACCGTGCTGGCGGACGGCGTTCGCCGCCTCGGGACGCAGCCATGGAGCCTTGATGCCGCCGCAGGAACGGCCCTGCACCTCGGCGACTATCCCACCACGTTGGATGCGGTGGCCAAGGGCTGGATCATCGAGCGCGCCAGCCAACGGGCATGGGCCTTGGGTGGCATGGATGGAATGATCCTCGAAATCGGCGGCGACTTGCGCGTCCGCGGTGCTTGGCCCGAACGCATCGCCCTCGTAGATCCGCGCCACGACGAGGAAAACGCCCGTCCTCTTGGCTGGGTCGATGTCCGGGACGCCGCCCTCGCCACCAGTGGCGGCTACCGCCGTCATGTTGGAGCCCCGACCCATGACCGCCGCAGGTCCCACATCATCGACCCGCGCACGGGCATCCCGGCTGACGGGGTCTTGGGCGCCACGGTCATCGCCCCGGATGGCGCGACGGCCGACGCGTTGTCCACGTCGTTTTGCTTGATGGAGCCTTCCGCCAGCCTGCGCCTCGCGGATGCGACGCCGGGTGTGGCCTGCCTGCTGGTGCTCCCGGACGGCGCCGTTGCGACAAGCGGCCGGTGGCCGTCCATGGCTCGATGGGTTGCGGACACAAATGCGCCGTCAGGCACCGGGGCCACCAACGCCGCAACAGCCTTCGAGCTGACGCTCTCCTTCGAGTTGCGCTCCCCAAGCGGCGGCCGGTACCAACGACCCTACGTCGCCGCCTGGGTCGAGGATGCCGACGACTTTCCGGTTCGCACGTTGCTCCTGTGGGTGTTGCAATCGCAGAAGGGCCAGCGCTGGGTGCCCGACCTGCGCCGATGGCACAAGGGCGACGACACGCGTCGGCTGGTCGATGACAAGGACCTGTTGGCAACGGTGTCGGGCGCGACGCGCAACCCGGGCAAGTACAGCGTTCGTTGGGATGGCAAGGACGACCACGGCAAGGCGGTGAAGCCCGGCAAGTACACCCTCTGCCTGGAGGCCGCACGCGAGCACGGCACCTACCAGCTCATGAAGCACCCGTTCACCCTCGGGGCCGACGACTTCGCGGCGGACCTGAAGGGCAACGAGGAGTTCACCGGGGCACGCGTTGAAGGCCGTCGCATCCCATCCCGGCGGCCCTGAGCCCGTGCCCGTCGGGCCCGCGATGGCCCGGGGCCGCGCGTTGCCAGCGTGGGCGCGTTGGCTGCACCTGTACGCCTCGATGCTGGGGCTGGGCGCACTGCTCTTCTTCAGCCTCACCGGCGTCACGTTGAACCATCCATCCTGGCTGCTCGGCTCCCAACGTCGAACCGACCCGCTCGAAGGCCGCATGGAAGCCTCATGGCTCGCCCCGGGCCAAGCCGAGGGGTCGGTGGAACGGCTTCAGGTGGTGGAACACCTGCGTCGGCAACACGGGCTGGCCGGGCTGGTCGATGACTTCCGCATCGAGGACGCCGAGTGCTCCGTGTCGATCAAGGGCCCGGGCGCGAGCGCCGACGTGACGGTGGACCGCCAGACGGGCCGCTACCGCGGCGAACACATCCGAGAGGGGTGGGTGGCGGTGCTCAACGACCTGCACAAGGGCCGCCATGCCGGGCGTGGATGGGCCTTCGTGATCGACCTTTCGGGCGCGTTGCTGGCGTTGGTATCCGCCTCGGGCCTGTGGCTGCTGTGGTATGTGCGGCGGCGCCGGACGTCGGGCCTCTGGATCGGGGCCTTGGGCGCGGCGGCACTGGGAGGGGCGTGGTGGCTTTGGGTCCAGTGAGGGCTTGAGAATCACCCCGGGCCACTGGGGCATCCCCACGCTCCATGCACTCGCGCCCGCGGGGGCTCCTGTGCGGGCCGGTCCGCCCGGAGTCGTCGAGGAAGACGTCCCCGGGGCATGGGCTACAGCCCCAGTCCGCCGGGCAACTTGCCCCCGAAGCGGCCCATCATCTTCTGGAACTTGTTCATCTTGCGCATCATCTCGCGCATCTCGTCGAAGCGCCGGAGGACGTTGTTGACTTCGGCCACGTTGACGCCGGAGCCGCGGGCGATGCGCTGGCGGCGGCGGCCATTGAGGATCTCCGGGTGCAGGCGCTCCTTGGGCGTCATCGAGCACAGGATGCCCTCCATGCGACGGAAGTCGCGCTCGCTCTTGGACAAGTCCGCGCCCTTGATCATCTCGCCGCCACCCGGCAGCAGCTTCACCACGTCCTCCAGCGGCCCGAGCTTCTTCATCTCGCGGAGCTGGGAGAGGAAGTCGTCGAGGGTGAAGTGCCCCTTGCGCATCTTCTCCTCGAGTTCCATGGCCTT
>CAYSGH010000061.1:0-2466 GCA_964430505.1 uncultured Akkermansia sp.
TCCTCGTTTTGAAATCCTCTTCGACTGCCGTTTCTAGGTGGAATCGCCCCGCACCCTGTGGGACGCGGCAGACCGCAGAGGGCCTGGCAGGCCAAGGACCGTTGTCGCGATGCGAACGGCGCCAACCCTCCCAGCCTTCAGGGTCCCTCGCGCGCGTGCGGCCTCGCCTCGCCCGATCAAAGCGAGCCGCAGCCCGGCTTCTTGCGGCGTAGGAACAGCACGAGGCAGCCCGCCAAGACTCCGCCGCCCAAGGCTGTGGTGGATGGCTCCGGCACGACGGCGGGCTGCGCATAGTCAAACCCCGAGGCCGACGACACCGTGTAGCCCGTGACCGGATTTCCGTCGGCATCCACAACGGACGAGATCCCGCCCCATGTCAGCGATTGGCCGTAAAGGCCGGCCGCCGAGCTCTCGAGGCTCTTGCCCACGCCCCCATACCAGCTGTCCCGAAAACCAAAGCTCGCGGAGGCCTCGGCCTGGAGGTTGAGGTTGTATTGGATGCCGAAGCGCGAGCCCCACGTGAAGGAGTACGACACGGGCACCACGCCCGGGGGCGGATTCGAGATGTTCGGCGTGTTCGGGGGAAACGTGTTGTAGCCCATCAAGCCATGGACCTCCCTGCCCCCGAAGGCATTCGGAACCCCGGTCCCTGACACGGCAAGGCTGACCTGTGCGAAGGCCGAGTACTCCACGTTGCCACCGCCGCTGATGCTCCAGGGCATCGAGCCCGAGAGGTTCCATCCGGCGCTCAGCGTCCCCGTCTTGCCCATCAGGTCCGGCGTCGGTGGCTGGAGCGTGATGAAGTCAAAGTAGGACACGGTGGCCGCGGCATGGCTGAGCTGCGACGTCCCGATGTTCTCGATGGAGGTGACCCGCGCCGCCGTGATGACGTTGGCCGAAAGGAACCCCGGGGCGACGAACCCGGACACCGATGCCCTGTCGGAAATGGATTCCGCAAAGCGGATGGGCTGCCCGGTCTGGCTGCTCTGGTTGAGGTTGCCGGGGGTGACGGTGGCGGCTTCCGAGGACTCGAACCTCACGCTGTAGCTCGCGCTGGTCCACTGACCGAGGGCCTCGTTTGCGACGCATAGGCCGAGAATCACGTGGCAGGCTAGTTTCATGGATTCCTTGTGCTTTCGACGCCCCAATTGCTTCAAGTGTTTTTTGGGGAGGGTGTCGGAGAGGGCTCAAAGGGAGACTCGTTGCGGGAGCAAAAGGAGACGGGGCCAGTGGGAGCACTTTCCAAGGATCTCCGGCCACCGGTTCTCCGGTGGCGTGGGGCCCTGGGTGACGACCCAAAACGGACGGCCCGGGTGGTGGATGTCACCCGTCGTAGCGCGAAAGAGTGGGGATGCCGAACCGACGGCTACCATCAGAGTCTCGCGGGGCGTCCCTGTGGGTTGCGGCGTGGAGATTGCCCTTGCGTGGCGGGGGGCGTGCGGGGTTGGTTGGGGGCATGAACTCCGGGAAATGGACAAGGCGCGAGGCGTTGGGCGTGGCGACGGCGGCGGCGGCGGTGGGGACACTCGCCTCACGTCTCCAGGCCGAGGAAGCGGCCACGGGACTGAAGGGCCGCATCCGCCACAGCGTGTGCAAGTGGTGCTACCCCAACGTGCCGCTCGAGGAGCTGTGCCGGATGGCCCCGTCCATCGGGCTGGGATCCATCGAGCTGCTGGGGCCGGGCGAGTGGCCCGTGGTGGCGCGCCATGGCATCACGTGCGCCATCACCAGCAACCCGGTCGTGGATGGCATCGGCGGCATCACCAAGGCGTTCAACCGGGTCGAGCACCATGACCGCCTGGTGAAGGGCTACGAGGAATGGATCCCGCTGGCGGCCAAGGCGGGGCTCAAGAACGTGATCTGCTTCTCGGGCAACCGCGACGGCATGGACGACGCCACGGGGCTTGCCAACTGCGCGGCGGGCCTGCAACGCATCCTCCCGCTGGCCGAGCGCCACGGCATCACGATCGTCATGGAGCTGCTCAACTCGCGCGTCGATCACAAGGACTACATGTGCGACCGCTCGGCGTGGGGTGTCGCGCTCTGCAAGAAGCTGGGCTCCGAGCGCTTCAAGCTCCTCTACGACATCTACCACATGCAGATCATGGAGGGGGACGTCATCGCCACGATCCGGCGCGACCACGCGTTCTTCGCCCATTACCACACCGGGGGCGTCCCGGGCCGCAACGAGATCGACGAGACGCAGGAGCTGAACTACCCGGCGATCATGCGGGCCATCGCGGACACGGGCTACAAGGGGTTCGTGGCGCAGGAGTTCATCCCGAAGCGCGCGGACAAGGTGGGGTCGCTGCGGCAAGGCGTGCGCATCTGCGACGTGTGACCCGCCATGGGCGCTGGGCGGTGCATCAAGGCTTTGTGGTGGCGTCTGGTCCCTCAGGAGGCTCGGCTGGCCGTGATGGCCTGTACCGTCGCCGCCATGGGGCTCGCCACCACTCAGCCTTGCCC
>CAYSGH010000061.1:2566-27498 GCA_964430505.1 uncultured Akkermansia sp.
GGGTCGTTCGCAGGGCGGGTTTTCGGACGCCATCGAGCGTCACCTGGCCTTGGGCTGGGAGCGGGAGGGGTTGGCGCCGGCCGCCGAGGCGGACCGGGCGACGCTGTGCCGACGCCTGCACGTTGTCCTGACCGGGTTGCCCCCGACGCCGGAGGAGCTGGCGGCGTTTCTTTCCGACCCGTCCCCCGACCCCGTGGCGACGTGGGCGGATCGCTTGCTGGCGTCGCCCCGGTTTGGGGAGCGATGGGGGCGTCATTGGCTGGACGTGGTGCGGTACGCGGACTCGGTGACGTTGCGGGGCTTCGTGTTCCGCGAGGCGTGGCGGTACCGGGACCTGGTGATGGATTCGTTCAACCGCGACGTGCCGTTCGGAGAGTTCGTGCGGGAGCAGGTGGCGGGGGACCTGCCGGGCGTGGCGGGGACGGGCACGCTGGAGGATCGACGGCGCGGCTTGGTGGCCACGACGTTCTGGATGCTGGGCGACTCGAACCTGGAAGAGCAGGACAAGCGCCAGCTCGAGCTCGACCGCATCGACGAGCAGCTCGACGTGCTGGGCAAGGCGCTCCTGGGCCAAACCCTCGCGTGCGCGCGGTGCCACGACCACAAGTTCGACCCCATCCCCTCCCGCGACTACTACGCGCTGGCGGGCATCCTGTCGGGCATGCGCCAGCTCCACCACGCGAACGTGTCGGAGTGGACGCACGCCCCGTTGCCGGGCACGCCCGAGGAGGAGGCGCGCTGGGCGGCCGCCGAGGGCGAGGTGCGTCGGATCGAGGCGCGCATCGCCGCCTTGGGAAAGGACGCCGCCCCCGCCGTGGCGAAGGAGCTGAAGGCGGACCTGGCCCGGGCCAAGGCGGCCGCGCGCCGTCCAATGGCGATGGCCCCGACGGAATCCGGGGGCACGAACCTTCCCGTGTTGCGGCGGGGCAACTGGCGGACGCCCGGCCCCGTTGTGCCACGGGGCGTCCTGGCCGCCGCCTTCCCGTCGCCGTGCCCGCCGATCCGCGAGGGCGAGAGCGGGCGACGCGAGCTGGCGGAGTGGCTGGTGCACCCGTCGAACCCGCTCGTGGCGCGGGCGTGGGTGAACCGGGCATGGCATTGGGTGTTTGGGCGGGGGTTGGTGGCGTCGGTGGACAACCTGGGGACGACGGGGGATGCGCCGAGCCACCCGGCGCTCCTGGACGAGCTGGCGGCCGAGTTCCTGCGCGACGGCGGCTCCACGAAGGCGTTGGTGCGCCGGCTGGTGACGTCGCGGGCCTTCCGGCTTTCGAGCGACCCCGCCGACGCGCGGGTCCGGGCGTCGGCGGCGCGGGACCCGGGCAACCGTTGGCTGGCCCGGTGGAAGCCCCGGCGGATCGAGGCCGAGGCGTTGCGCGACGCCATGCTGCTGGCGTCGGGGACGCTGGATGCGTCGCGGCGGCCGGGGGCGCCGTTCCCGGAGGGGTTGGCGGCGGACTTCGGGCACGAGCCGACGGAGCCGGTGCGGAGCGTGTACCTGCCGGTGTTCCGCAACGCCCGGGTGCCCGGGCTCGTGGTGTTTGACGCGGCGGACCCGTGTCGTCCGACGGGCGCGCGGGAGGAGTCCACGGTGGCGGCGCAGGCGTTGTACCTGTTGAACGACCCGTTCGTGGCGGCGCAGGCGCGGGCGTTGGCGGGTCGCGTGTCGGGCGAGGCGGACGCGGTGGGGGCGTTGTGGAGGCTGGCGTTGGGGCGGGGGCCCGGGGAGGGCGAGCGTCGGGCGGCGGCGTTGCATGGCGCGGCCGCGGGGGATCGCGGGGCGGCGATGGTGGAGCTGGCGCAGGCGTTGCTGGGGTCGCTGGATTTTCAAACGTTGAAATGATGACGAACCACGGGTTTCAACCGGGGCGCAGGGCGGCATTGCGAAGCATGGCCTGCGGGTTTGGGGCGCTGGCGTTCGCGGGCATGGCGGGGCTGGCCGGGGGCCCGTTGGCGGCGCGCCCGCCCGGCGTCCGGGCGCGGGCCAAGCGGGTGATCTTCCTGTTCATGCAGGGCGGCCCCAGCCAGGTGGACACGTTCGACCCCAAGCCGTTGCTGGCGCGCCACGACGGCCAGCAGATGCCCTTCGACGACGCCCGTGTCATCGCCAACACGGGCCGGGCGGCGTCGGCGCAGCGGGTGATGCGTTCGCCGTGGGGGTTTCGACAGCACGGCCAGAGCGGGCGCTGGGTGAGCGAGCTGTTCCCCAACATGGCGCGGTGGGTGGATCGCCTGTGCTTCCTCCAGGGCATGCACACCGAGGGCGTGGCCCATGGGCCCGCGACGTTGTTCCTGCACTGCGGCTCGACGCAGTTCGTGCGGCCCAGCATCGGGTCGTGGGTCAGCTATGGGCTGGGAACGGCGAACGAGAACCTGCCGGCGTTCGTGACGCTGTCGCCGAGCCTCGGGAACGGCGGCGCGCGCAACTGGGGCCCGGCCTTCCTGCCGCCGGTGCACCAGGGAACCCCGCTGGGAGTCGCCGGCCGACCCGCCCGCGAGATGGCCCTCGCGTCCCTGCCCGCGCCCGGCTCCGACCCGGCGGCACGCCGTCGCGCCTTCGAGTTGGTGCAGGCGATCAACCGCGAGCAGGCCGTCGCGCGTCCGGGCGACCTCGCGGCGGAGGCCGTCCTGCATTCCTACGAGCTCGCGTGGCGCATGCAGTCCGAGATGCCCGCGTTGACGGACCTGTCCGGCGAGAGCGCGTCCACGCGGCGGATGTACGGGATCGGGGAGGACGCCACCGACGAGTTCGGGCGGCAATGCCTCGTGGCGCGGCGGCTGTGCGAGGCGGGGGTCCGCTTCGTCCAGGTCACGTACGGGGACAACACGGCGAACCCGCGCTGGGACCAGCACTCGGACCTGCCCCGGCACGCGGTGCACGCGCGCGCGACGGACCTGCCGGTGGCCGGCTTGATCGCGGATCTCGAACGGCGCGGGCTGCTGGACGACACGCTGGTCTGGTGGGGGGCGGAGTTTGGCCGGACGCCGTATGCCGAGCGGGACGGGACCGGTCGGGACCACAACCCCGGGGGCTTCACCGTGTGGCTGGCGGGCGGTGGCGTGCGCGCCGGGATGGCCTGGGGCGGCACCGACGACTTCGGCCACCTGGCGACGCACGGGCGGGTTCACATGCACGACCTGCACGCGACGGTGCTGCACCTGCTGGGGCTGGACCACGAGCGCCTGACGTTCCGGCACGAGGGCCGGGAACACCGCCTCACGGACGTCCACGGCGAGGTGGTTCGCCCGATCTTGGCGTAGCCGACGGCGACGTGGCGGCGGCGCCCTCCATGGTGGGGATGCACCCGGGGCTGGGCGCGTCCGGAAATCCCAATTGACAGACGGGCGCCCGCTCGGGCATTCCATTGCCCGCCTCGCAAGGGGCACTCATCAAGAGTGGCTGAGGGACTGGCCCGTTGAAGCCACGGCATCCGGTGTTGCGCATCGCGCGGCACGTCACGGTGCCAAATCCAGGTCCTCCCGGATGGGAGGCGCAGATGAGGAACGAAACGGTTTCGCCGGCTCTTCCTCTCCCTGCGGAAGGGCCCTTTTTTTGCCCTTCGCCCCCGGACGCATGGGTGCCTCGCGCGGGCATGGAACGAAGGAACGAGAATGAGCGAGTCGCAGGGATTCATGAGGTCGTTGAAGTGCCGCGAGTGTGGCCGGGACTACCCGCTGGGGGCCACGCACGTGTGCGAGTTTGACTTTGGCCCGCTGGAGGTGGCCTACGACTACGAGCGCATCCGCAAGGTGCTGACGCGCGACGTCATCCAGGCGCGGCCGCGCTCGATGTGGCGCTACCGCGAGCTCTTGCCGGTGGCCGGCGAGCCGACGGTGGGACGGCAGGTGGGCTACACGCCGTTGGTGAAGGCGGACCGCCTCGCGCGACGCCTCGGCATCCGCGAGCTGTGGATCAAGAACGACGCCGTCAACTACCCCACGTTGTCCTTCAAGGACCGCGTGGTGAGCGTCGCCCTGAGCCGTTCGGTCGAGCTGGGCTTCAAGACGGTCGCCTGCGCCTCAACGGGCAACCTGGCGAACTCGGTCGCGGCCAACGCCGCCGCCGCCGGGCTGGACGCCTACGTGTTCATCCCGCACGACCTCGAGCAGGGCAAGGTGGTGAACTCGCTCGTGTACGGGGCCAAGGTGGTGGGCATCCGGGGCCACTACGACGAGGTCAACCGCCTGTGCGCGGAGATCGCCGGCAAGTACCCGTGGGCGTTCGTGAACGTCAACATGCGCCCGTACTACGCCGAGGGGTCCAAGTCGATGGGCTTCGAGATCCAGGAGCAACTGGGCTGGCGCATCCCCCGCCACACCGTCGTCTGCATGGCCTCCGGCTCCCTGCTCACGAAGATCCACAAGAGCTACCAGGAGTTCTCCAAGCTCGGCATCGTGGACGCCACCCCGTGGGTCATCCACGGCGCGCAGGCCACCGGCTGCAACCCCATCACCCAGGCCCAGAAGGCCGGGCTCGACTTCTTCAAGCCCCAGAAGCCCAACACCATCGCCAAGTCCCTCGCCATCGGCACCCCCGCCGACGGCTTCTACGCGCTCAAGGTGATGAAGGAGACCGGCGGCCATGGCGAGGACGTCACCGACGACGAGATCCGCGAGGGCATCCGCCTCCTGGCCGAGTGCGAGGGCATCTTCGCCGAGACGGCCGGCGGCGTGACCGTGGGCGTCGCCAAGAAGCTCATCGCCCAAGGAAAGATCCCCGCCGACGAGTCCGCCGTCCTCTGCATCACGGGCAACGGGCTCAAGACGTTGGACGCCGTCGTCGGCCACGTGGGCGAAACCCGGGAAATCCGCCCCAGCCTGCGCGAGTTCGAGGGCCTGCTTGCGTCCATGCAGGGCGCCATGGCCACCGCCTGAGTTCCCGTCACACGAAGAAGGCAGCAAGACCGTCTCGGTCTTGCCCGATGCGGCCGAGGCCGCTCGGGAGGCCCGAGCCCCACTTCAGGAATCAATCATGAGCGTGCTGGTGGACGTGCCGCCGTCGTTGCGGCGGCTGTGCGGGGGCGAGGTGGAGCTGCGGGCGTCGCCCGGCTCCGTGGCCGACATCGTCGGCGAGTTGTCACGCCGCTTTCACGGGCTCGGCGACCGCCTGTGCGAGCGCGACGGCAACCTCCGCGGGTCGGTGTTGGTGCTGGTCAACGACGAGGACATCCGGTTCCTCGCCAGCCATGGGACGTCCGTCCGGGCCGGCGACAAGCTGAGCTTCGTCCCCGCCTTCGCGGGCGGGTAGTTCCTTGCCCAGCCGTCCAGCCACCGGCACCGCCACCCACAGGATTCTTATGTTGGATTCAGGCTGGATCACCAGGGCCTTCAGGCACGAGGGACGGCTCACCCGTCGCCTGTTCCTCTCCACCGCCACCGCCCTCGCCACGTTGCCCACGCTCGGCTTGGAGGGCGCCCCTTCGATCCGGCGCAGGCCGCGCTGGAGCGGCAACCCGTTCCAACAGGGCGTGGCCTCCGGCGACCCCGACCCCACCAGCGTCGTCCTCTGGACCCGGCTGGGACCCAACCCCGGCGAGCCCGGCAATGGCATCGGTCCCGAGGCCGTGGAGGTGCGCTGGGAACTGGCCGAGAACGAGGCCATGACACGACGCGTCCGGCGCGGGGTGACGTGGGCCACGCCCCAGCTCGGGCATTCCGTCCACGTCGAGGTTGGCGGGCTGCAACCGGGCCGGGAGTATTGGTACCGGTTCCTGGTGGACGGCGCGGAGAGCCCCAAGGGCCGGACGCGCACGCTGCCCGCGCCAGACTCGATGCCGGGCGAGCTGCGGTTTGCCTTTGCCTCGTGCCAGCACTTCGAGGACGGGCTGTTCACCGCGTACGACGCCATGCGGCGGGATCGGCCCGACTTCGTGGTGCACCTGGGCGACTACATCTACGAGGGGCCGGGAGCGGACAAGAAGGTGCGCCGCCACACCGGCCCGCCCAAGCGGCGCCTGCGGACGCTGGACGAATACAGGGAACGCCACGCCCTGTACCGGTCCGACCCGTGGTTGCAGGCGATGCACCGGGAGTGCCCGTGGCTCGTCACGTGGGACGACCATGAGTTCGACAACAACTACGCGGCGGCCATCTCCGAGAAGAAGGACGAGGACCCCGTGGAGTTCCTGGTGCGGCGCGCGGCCGCCTACCAGGCCTACTACGAGGCCATGCCGCTCCGCGCCCGCTCGTTGCCGCGAGGCCCGCACATGGACCTGTACCGGTCCGCGTCGTTCGGACGCCTCGCCGAGTTCCTGGTCCTGGACACGCGCCAGTACCGCACGGACCAGCCCAACGGCGACGTCTCCAGCCCGCTCAACGCCGCCGCCATGGACCCGCGCAACTCCCTCCTCGGCGCATCCCAGCGCCACTGGATGGACGCGCGCCTGCTGGCGTCGCGCGCGACCTGGAACGTGCTCGCGCAGCAGGTCATGATGGGCCTCGTCGCCCGCCCGCCCGCCAAGGACGGGGGCGAGCCCCTCTTCTCCATGGACCAATGGCCCGGCGCCGCCGCCGAGCGCATCGCCATCGGTCGCTTCCTCGCGGAGCGTCGCATCCCCAACCCCGTCGTGCTCACCGGCGACATTCATTCCAACTGGGTCAACAACCTCCGCGTGGACGACCGCCAGGCGGACGCGCCGGTGGTGGCGACGGAGTTCGTGGGCACCAGCGTCACCAGCGGGGGCAATGGCAAGCTCGACCCGGGGGCGGAGGCCAAGCTCAAGGCCCTCAACCCCTGCGTCCGCTTCTTCTCCCGCGAGCGCGGCTACGTCCGATGCCGCGTCACGCCCGGCGAATGGCGGAGCGACTACGTCGCGGTCGAGGACGTCACCCAGCCCAACGGCCGCGCTGTGACGCGCCGCTCGTTCGTGGTCGAGGCCGGCCGCCCAGGCGCGGTCGAGGCGTAGGGGGCGGGGTCCGCGATCCACGTGGCAGGGCCGCCTCGGCGCTGGGCGGCGAGCGGCGAGCGGCGAGCAGCGAGCGGCCCGTGGGATCTCAAGCGTCCCCGAACGGTCTGCAGGTCGGGTTCCCTGACCCGGCGGATGACGATGCGAAACCGGTGTCGCCGCGTGAGGACACGCGGGCTACGGAAAGCCCAACGGCCGTTCGTAGCTTCAAATCCAAAATCGAAAAGCTCAGAGGCCAAGGGCAAGCCCGACGCCCACTTGGAAAAGCCCGCACCGAGGAGGAGGGCCGTTGGTGAAGCCTCGCCTGGCATGACATGGGAGCGTCACTTCACCAGGTCCATCAGCTTGGCGTAGCTGTCCACGACGTCGTACTTGACCTGGTCGGAGGTGATCTTGGCGAAGAACCGGCGGGCGCACTGGACCTTGCACTCCTCGATCTTGCGAAGCTCCATGCTGGACAGGGAGCCCTTGGTCTCGGCGATGAAGAACACGTGCTTCACGGAGCCTTCCTTGAAGGCGATGGCCCAGTCCGGGTTGTAGCTGCCCACGGGCGTGGGGATGGAAAAGGTCCGGGGCAGCTTGGCATACACGACCACGTCGGTGGCCGTGTCGAGGTCGCCCACGAAGGCCCGCTCGTTCTTCGCGTCGGTGAACACGTAGTCGTAGATGTGCCGTCGGGCGGGCACCGCCCGGGACATGTCCTCGCGTGGCTTTTCCTGGGTGAAGATGTCCAGGGTGTGGACGTCTTCCATGGGGTTGTACGTCAGGTGCTCGACGATGACGGTGGCCTTCTGCTCGTTGATGATCCGGGACGCCTTTTGGATGAAGTCCTCCGGGTTGGCCCGGTATTGGGCAAACACGGCGGGCTGGATGCCCTGCAAGATGGCACAGACGGTCCGCCGAAGGAGCTGGGTCTCCCCGGCCACCTTCCCGAGGAGGTCGTACTTCACCGTGGATGAGACGGAGTCATGGAGGACGTCGGTCTGGGTTTCGCCGAGCCGAAAGGCCTCGCCCTGGCCCAAGGACTCGACGGTGGCGGAGTCCGCCTGTTCCCCCCGTTGCACGGTGTACTGGAGCAGGCTGACGCGCAGCTCCGCGTCCAGGGCCGCGATGCACTTCCGGACCAGTTCCCCGGTGTCGAAATGGACGGTGTAGGCCGCCTTGCGATTGATTCGATTCCAAAGCGCCTGGAACTCGCGCTTGTGGAAGTTGCCATTGAGCGGGTTGACGCGTGCCCTTCGGTCGTCCCCTGGCTGGGGGAGCTGCGCGTCGGAAAACACGGTGTCGATGAGCTGGAACACGGGCTCGGCGTGCTGCGCGAGGTCGGGAGGCAGGGGAGCCAACGTGCCTTGCCGTCGCGCCTCGTGATAGGCCGGCACCAGAAGGTCCTCGTCGTCGGCATAGCCATGGCGCACCAGGTAGCGATGGATGGCCCGGGCCATCTGGGGCGTGACCGGGAGGGGGCCATCGGCGGTCGCGAGGCTCTTCCCATGGAAGTAGGCCTCGTCGGCCTTGCGTGGCCGGGCGGACAAGGTGGCGCTGATGTCCTTCTGGAGCGCCGTCACGAAGTCCCGGTAGCTCTCGCTCGCAACGACGGTGAGGACGTTGAAGTGATGAACGGTGGCCGGATGATCCATGCGGTCGCCGTCCTGGTTCACGCAAAGGCGAAGCCCGCGTCCCACCTCCTGGCGTCGGGACACCGTGTTGTCGCTGTGCTTGAGGGTGCAGATGACGAAGACGTTGGGATTGTCCCAACCCTCGCGGAGCGCCGAGTGCGAGAAGATGAAGCGGACGGGTTCCTTGAAGGACAACAACCGTTCCTTGTCCCGAAGGATGAGGTCGTAGGCGTCGGCGTCGTCCGCCTCGCCGGCGGACTCGCCGCGGGCCTTGGCCTCGGGGTTGACCATGCGGCGGGTCTTCTTGTCGATGGAGAAGTAGCCATTGTGGGTTTGGGACGCCTGGATGCCCCGGAGATAGCGCTGGTAGGGCGTGTCCTCCAGCGTGAGCACTTCATTGAGCTGGGCCACGTACTCCTCCTCGAAGGCCCTTGCATACTCCCCGGGCTGCTCTCCGACGTCGTTGTAAGCCCGGTACTTCGCCACCTCGTCGATGAAGAACAGGGTCAGGACCTTGATCCCGTGGTGGAAGAGGGCCTGCTCCTTCTCAAAATGAGCTTGGATCGCCTCGCGGATTTGGATGCGGCGGAGCGTCGCCTCGTTGACGTCGCCGCTGGCCTCGCCGGCGCCGAGGACGAAGCCGTTGGTGAAGCTCAACGTGTTGTCCAACGCGTTGATGTCGGAGACGACCATCCCCCGGTATTGCTCCAGGCCACCGGACATGTCGAAGAGGTTGTCGTTCACGCCCAGCTTCCGAAGCACCCGCTGGATGCCGTTGGCCTGCTGGATCTCCATCTCGGCCCGGGCCACGGGAGGCGCGCTGGGGGAAACCTGGATGGACTCCAGGTACAGATACCCGTGCGTCCCGGCCAAGCCCCGCACCGTGATGCCCCGCACGGCGATCTTCTTCACCAGCCTTTGGTTGAAGGCGTCCAGGGCATCCAGCCGGTACACCTTGTTGTGCTCCTGCCGATGCGTCGCCGAATACCGCAGGATCATCAGCGGCGCGAACTCCCTGAGGGATTCCATCGTCTTGGCCCCCTCCATCTTCTGGGGCTCGTCCAAGATCAGGATGGGACGGTTCCGGGCGATGACGTCGATGGGCCGCCGCGTCTGGAACTCGTCCAGCTCCTCGTAGATGCGCCGGGCGTCCTGGCCCTTGGCGTTGAACGCCTGGACGTTGATCACCATGACGTTGATCCCGGCGTCCGAGGAAAAGCCCTCCAGGGCATGAAGCTCCTTGGAGTTGTAGATGAAGAACCGCGCCCGCTTGCCGTATTGTTCCAGGAAGTGGTCGGCCGTGATCCCAAGGGACTTATGGACGCCCTCGCGGATGGCGATGCTGGGGACCACGACGATGAACTTGCTCCACCCGTAGCGCTTGTTCAGCTCGAACATCGTCTTGATGTAGCAATACGTCTTCCCCGTCCCCGTCTCCATCTCTACGTCCAGGTTGAAGCGGCAGCCGGCCGATGCCCTCAAGGCCGGGGACAACGGCAGGTTTTGCCGCCGCTGCACCGCGTGAACGTTGGCCAACACCCTCTCTGGCAACAACGCCACCTCGGCGTTCTTGAAGCCGTCGGCGCCAAGGCCCAGCGCCTGTTCATTCCCCTGTTCCGGGCGCCCGGGATCCATCCGGTACGAAAGGCCCGCCACCGCCGGCTGCCCCGCGAAACAGTCCGCCACGGCCTCCACCGCCTGGGTCTGGTAGGCCTGATGCTTGAACTTGAGCTTCATTCCATTCGTTGCTTCAACGACTTCCCGGCAGTAAAGAATGGCCTGACACTACGGATTGTGGGCTGGTTGGCGTGACACCACAATGGGTTGCGGTGTCTGCGGCGACCCATTCTTTCTCATTCTTTTTCATTCTTTTGCCCGCCCTGAACAAGCGTCCATCGCGGGATGCCTCTACATGAGCTTGTATCGCCTTTGATGGCCCTTGCGCGTCTTTAGCATCGTGTCCAAGCACGCATATTGGCTTGGGTCCACCGCTCGGGAAACCACGGCAAAATCAAAGGACTTCGGAGCAATCTTCCTGAACAACAAGAAGCACGGCCTTTCGGTGAAGGATGCCTCATGGATAGACAGCCTCATCGTTGTGTTCCGGTTGTACGTCATGGTCACGCCACGGCTCGACTCGGTCACGACATTCCTCAGCTGGATCTCGAGCGATTCGCCCACCACGTTGCCCAGCCCAAAGTAAGTGATGGCAAGAGGCTTGAGGATTTGCACCTGTTGGCCCATCTGACCCGTTTCCTTGGGCATCACCTCATAAACCAGTGTGCCCTTCACGAGCGGGATGGGAAGGCTTTCCTCAATGGATTTTGGGGTCGCAAGCCTAGACTTAATCCGTCTATTCCATGTAAATTGCCACGTCTGCTTGCTTTTCCGTAGCGCATTCATTCGCTTGTTGCGCGCTACGCGATACTCCTTCAGAGCTGCGTCGTTAAGAATCTCACTGGATGCGCCGATTGAGCTCTCCCAATCCGCCAAAGCCTTAGAGTTCTCATGAATCCTAACTGACGTGGCAAATTCAACATTTGAGGACAGCCCGCGTCGCGTGAGGTTGTTCGATCCGCTCAGCAAAAGCCACTCGGGCGCGCCTGCAAACACGATGACTTTCGGATGAAAAATCCCTGAATAGGACACGACAAGGCGGACATCGACGCCGTCGGCCCGCATGGAGACCAAGACCTCGGGCTCGGTCACGGCGTCATCCGTCCCAATGAAGGCGGTTATCTTCCTGGACGGCCCGCGTCCGAGCCACGCCTTGGCGTGATGGCGGATCTCATCCCACCCGGACTGGGTGGCGCCGTAGAAGTACATCCGGACCTCGGAATGTTGGTCATCCGAATCGAAGGCAAGCCGGACCGAGGCCAGGAACTCGCCGCAGTTCAAGGTTGGCGACGCAATGGTTGGCAGGAGATTGACCATGCAAGGGCCTTCCAATTTAGATGTACTTGATGTCCGTCGAGGGACTGAGGAAGCGAAGGAGTTGCGCCGCGTTGATGACGGAGCTGTCTTCGTCGAAGCCGCCGTCGCGAAGGACGACTCGGAGTGGCTTGCGACTGCCCAAAGCTCGTACAACGGCCTCGTCAATCGAAGCGTCAAAGCAGGCGGCCAAGGCATTGGAATCGACGAAGAACACCGTCTTGCCCGAAACCGTCTCCTTCGTCATGGGCAGGCATGGGTCAACTCCCCAGTCCAGCAAGACCTGGAACAGCAGGTCGTCCGGGGTTCGCCCCGCCTTGATGTTGTCCAGGTGGCGCACCAAGTCCGACTGCTTGACGGAGTCGGGCGTGTAGAAGACGTCGCGCATGTTGGATGTGTCCACCTTCAGGACGCGAAATCCAACGTCAATGCCCGGGGCTGTGGTCGCATTCTCGCCCTTGATTTTGCTCCCGGCCCTGCGGATGCGCTCCTTGGTGATCTCAGCAATGGTGCGATATCCATGTCGCATGGCCTCGGAATCGGGGGCACAAGCCTCCGGCAATTGGACCATCAAGAACCGTCGAGAGCCACCGTCCTCGGCATTCAGCGCCATGACGGCAGCGGCCGTTGTTCCCGACCCCGCATAAAAGTCCATGATCAGGTCATCGCCCCCGGTCACAGTTCGCACGAGGAACTTGAGGAGACCCTGTGGCTTGGGATGACTCATGACATCCCCGCCAAAAAGCGTGCGCATTTCCTCCGTGGCATCCTCATTTGTGGGAATTCCGTTGGTCCTGTGGGACAGGAGGTTGGACGTCTTCTTGATGTCAGGTGCGCGGTTGATGTAGTTTGGGCGAAATGGGAGCTTGGCGATGCTTAGTTGTGCTTGGTTGGCAATCAGCTCATTGAGCTTTGCCTGTGAGTAACGCCACTCGCCGCGCAGCCGGAAAGGGTTCGAGTTGCGTCCGTTTCTGACCTCCACGGGGTCGAGCAACTCCGTGATGATGTTGCCTTCGGACATGTCTTGGGGCGCCACAACGCCGTCGGGGAGGCCGAACTCCACGGAACCAGCCGGAAACAAGAGGTCCTTGATGCCATTGCCCGCGTTGTTGAACGGATACTTCTTGCCGTCTTCCACGGTGCCTGCCGAAAAAGGCGGGGATTTTGACCGATCACGCGCATAGGCCACGACGTATTCCGTGACGACACCCATGTTGGCGCTCAGGAATGATGGCTTCTTTTTCTTTTCCCATACGAACGTCCCGCAGTAGTTCGATTCGCCAAACACCTCTTCGCAAAGTTTTAGCAGGTTGGGATACTCGTGATCATCGATGGAAATGAAGATCAGCCCATCCTCACGTAGGAGGTTTCTCGAAAGCCTCAACCGGGAATAGAGGGACGAGAGCCAGTCGGAGTGGAAGCGTCCATGGGTGGTCTCGTTGGCGAACATTCGGTTGTCGTCCCGGTCCCTTTGGTTGGATCTCGCGAGGTAGGCTTCCGCATCGAGGGCGTAATCATCGTGATACAGAAAGTCCCCCCCCGTGTTATACGGCGGGTCGATGTAGATGAGCTTGACCTTACCGAGGTAGGTTTCCTGGAGGAGCTTGAGGGCGTCGAGGTTGTCGCCCTCGATGAAGAGGTTTTTGGTGGAGTCGAAGTGGAGGCTTTCGTCGCGGCAGGGCCTGAGGGTTTTGGCGATGGGGGCATGGGCGGCGAGGATGGCCTCGCGTTTGCCGGGCCAGTCGAGGTGGTAGCGTTCGCGCGGGCCCTCGACGACATGGCCGGCGAGCTCCTGGCGGAGCTGGTCGAAGTCGATGGAGGGGCGGAGGGCTCCGGATTGGGGGTCGCGGGCCTCGACGACGCAGGAGGGGAAGAGTTCGGCGAGCCGTTGGAGGTTGTGGGCCGAGAGGTTCGGCGAGTGCATCTTGAGCTTTTGCATGGGAGGGGGCTCAGGGCGTGCGGAGGGCATCGAGTTGCTGGGAGAGGGAGCGCAGGGAGGCGTTGATCTCGACCCTGCGGTTGAACTGGGGCTCGCGGAGGAGGCGTGCGTGGAGCGAGCGGGCGTCGCGTTGCATGGATTGCATGGTGCGGTATCGGGTGACGTGGTCGAGCAGGCTTTCCCCGGTGCGGGGCGGGATGGGCAGGTGGCCTTGGAGGATTTGTTGGTGGAGGGAGGCGAGGTCGAGGGCCATGGGCAAGGGGCGGCGGGGCTCGGAGCGCGGGCGCGGCTCGGTTTGGAAGGAGGCCTCGATGACCCATGGGGCCGAGGCATGGGCCGACGGGCGCTTGTAGGAGGCGGCGAAGGCGACGTGGTCCGCGTGGGTGAGCTCGAAGAGGATGGGGAAGGGGATGGCGCGGTCGATGGCGGCGAGGACGTCCGGATGGAGGGACGGGGACTTGAGGGCGATCTCGAAGACCTGGATTTCCGTGATCGCGTCGCGGGCTGGCAGGCGTGTGGACTCGGGGGAGAGCTTGTAGCGCCAGATGATTTCGCCGACCTGGGACACGAACCGTTCCTTGAGCCGCTTCGATGGGCGGGCCTGGGCGTAGATCTTCGCCTTGGGCACGACGCGGTGGATCTCGGCCTGGTGGGGGTAGGCGAACACGGCGGGGATCAAGTTATGGGTGGGCGTTGCACGCTGGAGCCGTCAGGCAGGGTTACCTGCGGCGGTGTGCGGGCTGAAGTTGTCGGGGACCCATGGTGGGAGGCCCAAGCTGTCGGTTCTGCGGGACGGGCGCGCTCCCGGCGTTGCGCGATCCACGACGGTGCCGGGAGCACCGCCGACTTCGGGACGCGTCGCCTGGGGAGCAAGCTTGCGAAGATTGTTGATGCCGGGGGGCATCGGACAGGTCTATCCAGAATGTCCCGCAATTGCGGTTGGGCGATCCGAAAGGGTTGCCCTCTTTTCTTGCCCTGATCCGGCGGGGTGTGTTCATGGGGTGCCCTCCTGAATGACAAGGAACGCCACCAGCTCGAAGTCGTCCAATCCCCGGACGTTGTTGAGGAGGGCCGTGGTTTGGCCGCCGGAGAAGAGGCTGTCGATGTCCCTTTGTTCCTTGATCTCAATCATGGAGCGGATGCCTTGCTGAAGGAGGTTGGAGTAGGCCGCCATGTCGCGGCCGTCGCGGGTTTGGCGATTGAAGGCTTGGTAGGCTCCGGGGATGGGCTGGTCCTGGTCCTTGCAGGCGGTGCGGAGGAGGTCGAGGAGGCGCTTGGCCTCGGCATGGGGGACGATGAGTTGTCCGGAGTTGGAGACGTAGAGGAGGTAGTAGGGGTGGAGTCGGTTGAGTTGGTGGAGATTGACCCCGGGATTGCGGTTGCGGAGGGCGAAGAGGACGCCCGGTGGCAGGCCGCGTTGCGGGTCGGCGGGAACGACGGCGTGCATGCCGCTGGGCAGGGAGTCGAGGTCGCCGTGGGCCTTCACGTAGTGGAGCAGGTCCATGCGGAAGTCATTGAGGCCGAGGTCGGTGATGGACACGCCGGTCTTGAGGTCCTCCATCTCGATGACTTCGTCCTTGAGGCGGCGGAGTTGTTCCTTGCGATAGGAGAGGTCGTTGGAGGTCTGGCTGAGGGGATTGTCGTCGCCGGTGGCGGTGGCGTCGGCGATGACCATGCGGTTCTCGACACGTTCCTTGAGCCGGATGTATTCGTCGAGGGAGATGTCCGGCCAGTAGTTGACGAGCTGGATGCAGGCGTTTTGGGAGCCGATGCGGTCGATGCGCCCGAAGCGTTGGATGATGCGGACGGGGTTCCAGTGGATGTCGTAATTAATGAGGTAGTCGCAGTCCTGGAGGTTTTGGCCCTCGGAGATGCAGTCCGTGCCGATGAGGAGGTCGATCTCGGCGGGTTCGTTGGGAAGGACGACGGCCTTCTCCTTGGAGCGAGGGGAGAAGAGGGTGAGGAGCGACATGAAGTCATAGGACTTGGCGAGGGTGGACTTTGGGGAGTCGGACCCGGTGACCTTGGCGGCGTGGAGGCGATGGCTCGACAACAGGTCTTTGGCGAGGTGCTCGAAGAGGTAGTCGGCGGTTTCCGCAAAGGCGGTGAAGACGAGGACCTTGCGGTTCCCGGCGTTGATGGGAGACGCGAGCTTGCTGAGGATTTGGGTTTTGAGGTGCTGGAGCTTGGTGTCGTCGGAGGGGGAGATCTTGCGCATCTCGGCGAGCAGGGCGTTGATGAGGGAGAGGTCGGCGGAGAGGTCATGTTCCCAGGCCGGGATGTCCATGTCGGCGAGGCTGATTTGGACCTTGCCGCCGATGCGCTCGTCCTCCGGGGAGGGGAGATCGTCATCGTCCGGTTCGGCGTTGGCGAAGGACGGGGCGATGTCGGAAATGACGGCGTCGCGGCCGGACTTCTTGAAGGCGTCGATTTTGGCGAGGGTGTCCAGGTGGTTGCCTTGGAGACGTTCGAGGGAGAGGCGGAAGGCGTGGACGGAGCTTTCGAGCCGCTTGAGGAGGTTCACGGTCATGAGCGCCTGGAGGCTTTGCTCGCGGTCGCGCTGCTTGAGCCGTCCGCCACCGGACTTCACGTCGGTGTCGTAGAGCGCCTCGTATTTGGCGAGGCGGCTTGGGAGGATATAGCCAACGGGTGCATAGACGGCCATCTTCAGGATCGAAAGCTGGTTGAAGATGTCATTGAAGCCCACGACGTCGCGCCGGTGGGTGAGGGGGCAGTGATAGGACAGCGGCTTGAGGCGCTCGGGGAAGTGGCCGATGTCCTGGGTGTTGTAGAAGGTGGTGATGTGCCTGCGTGAACGGGCGATGGTGACGCTGTCGAGGAGCTCGAAGAAGTCGAAGTCGAGGGCGTTAAGGATGGCGGCCGGGGTCCGTTCTGCCGGGGGGAGTTCGGACCATTGATTGAAGGTGGCCTGGGCCTTGCGGAAGACCTCATGGACGTCCTTTCCTGTGCGGAGCTTGGAGGAGAGGTTTTCCGGGTTGCCCTCGTAGGCGAGGGCCAACTGGTTGCGCAGGTCGTTGAAGCGGTTGTTGACGGGCGTGGCGGAGAGCATGAGGACCTTGGTCTTCACGCCTTGGCGGATGACGGAGTTCATCAGCCTTTGGTATCGGGTCTCGCGGTCCTTGTAGGCGTCGTTGTTCCGAAAGTTGTGGGACTCGTCGATGACGACGAGGTCATAGTTGCCCCAGTTGATGCGATTGAGGGGGAGGCCGCAGGAGTGGCCGGAGGTGCGCTGGAGGTCGGTGTGGCACAAAACGTCGTAGGCGAAGCGATCCTTGGCGAAGAGGTTGGTCTTGAGGTTGCCTTTGTAGTTCATCCAGTTGTCCGAGAGCTTCTTGGGACAAAGGACGAGGACGGACTTGTTGCGAAGCTCGTAGTACTTGATGACGGCGAGGGCGGTGAAGGTCTTACCCAAGCCCACGCTGTCGGCGAGGATGCAGCCATTGAACGACTCGAGCTTGTTGATGATGCCGGTCGCGGCGTCGCGCTGGAAGTTGTAGAGCTTTTTCCAGACGAGGCTGTCTTGGTAGCCGGTCAGGTCGTTGGGCAGGACGTCCTCGCTGAGGTCCTCCAGGAATTCGCTGAAGATGTGATAAAGCATCAGGAAGTAGATCCGCTGGGGGGAGTTTTCCTGATAGACGGAGGCGATGTGCTCGCAGAGTTGGGCGGTGACGTCCTCGAGGCGGTCGTGGTCGTTCCAGATTTGGTCGAAGAGGTTGAGGTAGGTGGTGGCGAAGGATGGCTCGGTGATTTTGTTGACGAAGTTGGAGACGGCGTTGCCCCTTTGGTAGCCCAGGTCCACGGCCGTAAAGCCGTGGAGGGGCATGTACGCGGCCGCCCCGTCGTCATGGCTGACACAGGCGAACTGCTGCATGGGCGCGCGGCCGCGATTGGAACGAAACGTGGCCCGGGCACGCATCCAGTCGGCGCACTCCTTGGCGATGGCGCGTTGCGTGAGCTCGTTCCGGAGGCGGATTTCAAACTCGGTCCCGTAAAGGCTTCGCTCGCGCTCGAGCTTGGGAATGTAGAACTCGCGCCGTTCCTTGCGGGCATGGTCGGTGACCTCGCCGGGGACGAAGGTGGGGGAGGTGAAGATGAACTGGAGGGATTCGACCTTGGAAAGTTCGGCCTTGAGCGCCTCGAAGGCGTAAATGGAGAAGCATGAGGCGGCGACCTTGAGGCGGGCGCCGGGCCGGAGCATGCCCTTCAAGTCATCACCGAGGAGGCGAGAGATGTTGTCGAGGATCTCCATGGCTCATGGTTGATGGGAACGCTGCTGGGTGAACGGCACACCTCGACACGTGAGCAACGGTTGGCGGGCCTTCTCGAACGGGAAGGGATGTCTGGCTGGTATCGATGTGGTGCATGGACCGCGAGGTGCGCTCTGGCCTTCCGACAGGTGGTTATCATGAGCACGGGGCCTATGGCCAGCGGGCAGTGGGGGCCGAGCCCGCTGCTGAATCCTACGAGCGGGAAGCACGGGTCCGCGACGACAACGACAACGCGGCATCGTCCCGTCCCGTCGCGTTCGCCGCCAGCCCTGCGGCGTCAGCGGGGAGTTCTCATGGTCGTTGAACCGTCCACCGCCGCGTACGGGCACGCGGCCTCCAGCAAGCCCGCTACCATTTTCAGCGCTCACGCCTCCCCGAATGGCCAGCGGCGGCCCCAGCGCGCCCATCCGAGGAACAACGCCACGCCCGCCGCCAGCGCGCCCATGGCGAACGCCATCACCTGCCAGGGCAACGTCCCGAACACGAAGAACCACCCCACGCCCGCCACCATCAGGGGCACGGGATACAGCCACACCCGATAGGGCCGCGGCATGTCGGGCCGTTGCCGCCGCAGGAGGATCAACGCCCCGATCTGGCCCACGAACTGCACCACGATCCGCAGCGCGATCAACGTGTCCAACACCACCCCGAACCGCAGGAAGGCACCGCCTATCGCCAGCAGCCCGATCGCCAGCAACGACACGTGCGGGAAGTGCCGCGTCGGGTGCAGCCTTCCAAACACGCCAAGGAACGCGCCCTCGCGCGCCGCCGCGAACGGGATGCGCGAGTACCCCAGCAGCAACGCGAAGCACGAGCCCACGCACGTCCACAGCACCATCACCGTGAACCACCGCGCCACCGCCGGGCCATGCGCCCGCTCCATGAACGTCGAGACCACGTACAACGCCTCCGGATGCTCGGACTCCGGCACCACCGTCCGCCACGGCACCGTCCCCATCACCGCGAGGTTCACCCCCACGTACAGCAGCGCCACCACGACGAGGCTCGTCAGCACCGACCGCGGGATCGTGCGGCCCGGGTCCCGGACCTCGTCGCCCAGGTAGCACACGTCGTAGTAGCCCAGGAAGTCGTACACGCCCGTCCGCGCGGCCGCGCCCAGCCCCATGGCGAAGCCCCAGTTGAAGCGCCATGCATCCGGCGGGACGTCGAAGGCCACCTTGGCGTCAAACGTCCTCGCGCCCGTCACCAGCACCCCCAGCACCGTCAGCAACACCCCCGCCCACAACACCACCATCAGGCGACCCACGCCCGAGATCCGCCGGTACAGCAACGCGATCACCCCGAGCCCCAGCACCGCCACCACCAGCCCGCCCCGCCACGTCGGCAACCCATCGTGGATCACCCCCGGCCACAGGTAGTCCAGGTATCGCAGGAACCCGATGTAGCCCGACGCAATCTCCAGGGGCCCGCTCACGAGCAGTTGGAACAGGAACAAGAACCCCATCAGGCGCCCCCAACGCCTGGGCCCAAATCCCTCCGTCAGGTAGCGGAACGTCCCCCCGGACCCCGGCATCGACGCCCCCAGCTCCGCCCAGATCATCCCGTCGGGCAGCGCGATCAACAGCGCCACAAGCCAGCCCAACATCGACTGCGGCCCGCCCAGCGCGCTCATGAGCGTGGACAGCGTGATGAACGGGCCGGCCCCCAGCATGTTGGCCATGTTCAGCGCCGTGGCCGGCAGCAGCCCGAGCCGACGTTCCATGGCCGGTCCATTCGTTGCCCCGGCCGCCGCGTTCGCGTCCATGGCCGCAGGCTCCCTGCTTCGCGCCGCCATGGAAAGCCTCCGGAGTGCGACGGCCCACCGGCCCCGCGCGCCCCGGGCCCTACTCCTCGGGCGGCTTGCCCGTGCTGGCGCGCACGACGAGCTCGGCGGGGATGCGGCGCGACGCGGGCCGCCCTTCCTTGAGCCAGGCGAGCATGAGGTCCATGGCGAGGGCGCCCATGCGCAGCTTGGGCTGGCGGATGGTCGTCAGGGGCACGCGAAAGTGCTCCGCCGTCAGGATGTTTCCAAAGCCCACCAGCGAGACGTCCCTGGGAATGCGAAAGCCTTGGTTGAGGAGCGCCTCGGCCGCGCCGATCGCGACGAGGTCGTTGACGGCCTGGATGGCCGTTGCGCGCGACTTCTCCTGCATCCATTGCAACGCGGCGTGCGTGCCCTCCTCGATGGTGGCGCCCGCGTTGAACACGAGCTGGTCGTCCGGCTCGATCCCCGCCTCGCGCAACGCCTTCCGATACCCGTGCAGCCGTTCCTGCGCCGACGGCGAAACCTGCGTGCCCGCCAGGAACGCAATCCGCCGATGCCCCTGCTCCAGGAGCAGCCGCGTCGCCGATGCCGACGCCGCCAGGTCGTCCGTCTCGACGTTGACGCATCCCTCGCACGACGTCGGCCGGTGCCCCAGCACGACCAGCGGCAGGCCGCGCCGACGGATTTCGTCGAGGACCGGCGTGGGCCTGGGCAGGCAGGGCACGGGCGACAGGAAGATGCCGTCCACGCCCCGCGCGAGGAACCGGCGCAGCGCGGACTCCTCCCGGTCCGGGTTGCCCAGGGACTGCGCGAACAAGAGGTCGTAGCCTTGCTCGGCCGCGTTCTGCTCGATGGCGAGCTGCACCCGCGCGTACACGGGATCCGTCGTCGCCGGGATCACCAGGCCGAACAACCGCGTCGTGCGGCTGCGCAGCCCCGTCGCATAGAGGTTGGGGACGTACCCCATGCGGTCGGCCAACGCCCGGATCCGCGCCTTGGTCGCCGCCGCCACGTCCGCACGGTCACGGAGCGCCTTGGACACGGTCATGATGGAAACGCCTGCCGCCTCCGCGATCTCCTTGAGTCGTACCATGGTTTCTTGCGCCAGCACGGGGAGGTGGTCCCTCCGCTGCCCGGCCATCGTTGGACCTGATTCGCGTTTCCAGCAAGCCCGCTCATGGCCTTGAATCCACGGCCCAAAAGCCGGAGCCTGCCCGCCACATGGAGCCATCCACCAGGCCCGCATGGCGCACGTTGCTCGTCCTGGGGCGCGTCTCGAACCTGCCCACGGTCTGGAGCAACGCCCTGTGCGGGTGGCTCCTCGGCGGCGGCGGCTCCGTCGGGCGTCTCCTCGCCTTCGCCCTGGCCGCCAGCGCCCTCTACGTCGGCGGCATGTACCTCAACGATGCCTTCGACGCCGCCTTCGACCGCCAACATCGTCGCGAGCGCCCCATCCCGTCCGGGGCCATCCGCGAGGCCCTCGTGTGGCAGCTCGGGGGCGGCCTGTTGCTGTTGGGCACCGTGGCCATGGCCTGCATGGGTTGGTCCACCGCCGTGCTCGCCCTGCTGCTCGTCGGCGCCATCGTCCTCTACGACGCCGTGCACAAGGCCGTCGCCTTCTCCCCCGTGATCATGGCGTCCTGCCGCCTCCTGCTCCTCCTCGCCGCCGCCTCCGTCGGGGCCGACGGCGTCACGGGCATCGCTCTCTGGGCCTCCCTGGCGCTCGCCGGGTGGATCATCGGCCTCTCCTACATCGCCCGGCGCGAGGCCGTGAAGGGTCCCATGGCCGCATGGCCCCTCGCCGCGCTCGCCCTGCCCGTCGTCCTCGCCGTCATCGTCCGCGATGGCGACCATCGGGTCGGCGGCCTCCTGTGGACCTCCGTCCTCGTCGCCTGGACGGCCCGGTGCCTGCTCCATGTCTTCTCCCGCGAGCATCGCAACCTCGGGCGGGCCGTGTCCGGCCTCCTTGCCGGCATTTGCCTCGTGGACCTCCTTGCCGCCGGGACGAACGCCACGCACAACGTCGCCTTCCTCGCGTGCTTCGCCGCGTCGCTCCTCCTCCAGCGCTTCGTGCCCGCCACGTGACATGACCCCGGACGCACCCACCGCGCCGCCGCCGCCCCCCCACGAAGGCCCCCATCGCAACGTCGCCCTCATCGGATTCATGGGCGTCGGCAAGACCACCGTCGGGGCCATCCTCGCCCAGATCCTCGGCTTCGACTTCCTCGACACCGACAAGGTCATCGAGCAACGGCAGGGACGGCGCATCTCCGACATCTTTGCGACCGAGGGCGAGCCCTTCTTCCGCCAGCTCGAGTCCAGCCTGTGCGCCGAGCTGGAGTCGGCCCAGGGCAAGGTCATCGCCACCGGCGGAGGCCTCCCCGTCAACCCGGACAACCTCGCCTCCCTCCGTCGCCACGCCCTCGTGGTCTGCCTCTGGGCCTCCCCCGAGGTCATCCATGCCCGGGTCCGCAGCCAGCATCATCGGCCCCTCCTCCAAACCGAGGATCCGCTTGCTCGCATCCGCGAGCTGCTCGCCCTCCGCACCCCCGCCTACAAGGGCGCCCACCTCATCCTTGGCGTCGATTTCCGCTCCCCGGCCGAGACCGCCCGGCACATCGCCAACGCCCTCCGCCATGGTGTCGCCGACGCCTGACCCGCCCTTGCACGAGCGCCTCCGGGCCGAGGCCGGCCGCCTCGGATTCCACGCCTGCCGCATCACCTCGTCCGACCCGCCCGCCTCCGCGCCCCGATTCCTGGAAGCCCTCGCCGAGGGGCGCAACGCCGACATGGCGTGGCTGGCCCGCAACGCCCCCAAGCGATGCAACCCCGACCTCGTCCTTCCCGGCATCCAATCCATCATTGTCGTCGCCGCCGCCCATGAGGCCGGCCCCCCTTCACCCCGCGAGCCGGGCACCGGCGTCGTCGCGCGCTATGCCCGCGGCACGGACTATCACGACGTCCTCGGCCCCCGCCTCGCCGAGCTCACGGCATGGCTCGACCGCGAGGCACGGCCCGCCTCCCGTTCCCTGTGGTACGTGGACACCGGCCCCATCCTAGAGCGCGACCTCGCCCAACGTGCCGGCATCGGCTTCGTCGGGAAGCACACCGGCGTCGTCTCCCGTTCCCTCGGCAACTGGTTCCTCCTCGGCGAGATCCTGACCCAGGCCCGCCTTCCACCCGACCCGCCCGAGCCCAACCGCTGCGGGCGTTGCACCCGTTGCATGACGGCCTGCCCCACCGGTGCGTTGCCCGCGCCCTTCACCCTCGATGCCCGCCGTTGCATCTCGTACCTCACCATCGAGCTGAAGGGGCCCATTCCCGAACCCCTGCGCCCCCTCGTCGGCAACCGCATCTTTGGATGCGACGACTGCCTCGCCGCCTGCCCCTGGAACCGATTCGCCGCCGAGGCCCGGCTCCTCGCGCCGCTGCATCGGCCCGACCTCGCCTTTCCCCGGCTCGCCGATTGGCTGGCGCTCGACGAGCCCGCCTTCAAGGCGCTCTTCCGCGACACCCCGATCCTTCGCACCAAGCGCCGTGGCCTGCTCCGCAACGTCGCCGTCGCCCTCGGCAACACCGGTTCCCCCGACGACCTCCCCGCCCTCCAACGCGCCGCCTGCGACCCCGAGCCCCTCGTCGCCGAGCACGCCACGTGGGCCATCCGCCAAATCGAGCAACGCAACGCAACGCGCGCCGCATGAACCCCAAGCCTTCGACCCCGGCGGCACCCGTCCATGGCGAAGCACCCGCGTCCGTCCGCCGGCGCGTCTGCGTCTTCGCCGCATCCAGCGGCCGCATTCCCGCGCGCTACACGCTCGCCGCCCGGGAGCTGGGCGGGCGCCTGGCCGCTTCCGGTACAACCGTCGTGTTCGGCGGCGGCTCGCATGGCTGCATGGGGGCCCTTGCCGACGGCGCCCTCGAGGTCGGCGGCCATGTCGTGGGCATCATGCCCGTCTTCATGCGCGAGCGGGAATGGGCGCACCCGGGCGTCACCGACTGGGTCTGGACCGAGGACCTTTCCGAGCGCCAGCGCGAGATGCTTCGCGGCACCGACGCGTTGGTGACGTTGCCGGGCGGGTGCGGCACGCTGGAGGAGGTGGCCGAGGTTCTTACCCTCAAGCGCCTGGGCCTGTTCCATGGCCCCGTGATCCTCCTCAACCAGGAAGGCTTTTGGGACCCGCTCGTGGCGTGGCTCGACCGTTGCATCGCCGAGGGCTTCATGGAGCCGGCGCACCGGCACCTATGGACCGTGGTGGCGGACGTCCCCGCCGTCCTCGCGGCGTTGGGCGGTCGCGAGCACTAAGTGGAAACCTCGCGGGAACGCCGTGGCCCCGGCCCAGGCGGTTCCTGCCGTTCCGCTGAATCGGGGCCTGGCGTCCACGCCGACCACGGGCACTGCCTTGGCCACGAAGGGTGGGATTTCAGCGACGGGTTTTGACTCGCTTCCAGGCATCTTCCGGGGGAGTTGTTGGGAAGCGAACCATGCGCAGAAAGACGTATCTGACGCCGGAGCGGCAGCTCGACTTAACCTTGTCGTTCGTGCTGCGTGCATGGCGGCAAGGCTGTCATGCCCCCATGTTCAACTCGGGCTGGTTCTATGGCATCGTCGTCCTGCACCATCGTTTCTTCCGGAAAGGCGACATCGTTTTGGTTTGCCCCTGCAACGGCCAGGCGGAGCGCCAGCCCGTCTGGGGCGTCTCCTCGAAGGGATCCCGGGTCTGCGGGCTCTTCATGCAGTATGCGCGGTACCGTGGCCGTGAGCGCTTTGATGCCGGGCCCTTGAGGTTCATTGGGCTGCCGGCCCATCTGGAGGAAGGCTTGCCAGATGCGCCGGCTGCCAAAATGCACCTCCTGCAGCTTCGGTTGCAGGCCCTACGCACAGGGAATGCCGCAGACGGGTAGGTGCGTGTAGCCCGTCACTTCCCCTGCCCGGCAGCCCGTGGCGCCAAGGGCCAGCGCGCGAACCAGGGAAGGGCCAGCAAGGAAACATCCGTGGGGCTTGCCGTGGGCCGCGCGGCCCACATGCGTTCGTCTATCCGTCCCCGCAGATTCCGTTCGTGGCTCGGGACATGCCCTGTCCGCTTGCGGGACGCGTCCGCCCGCCGGCGTGCATGAGGAACAAGCGCAGCCACAGGCTGGGGTCCTGGCGCCCCCGTGCCCGCCGGATGAAGCGGTGTTCCCGTGCCAAGTGCCCGAGGTTGTCGGGGAGCCAGGAGGCGAGGAGGTCCCATTCGTCGGGCAACGCGTCGTGTGCCATCGCCCGAGCCTGCCGCGCGGGTTGGGCTGGAAAAAGGATTCTGGGTTAACCCGAGAACCGGCGGCCAAAGGGGATCCCAAAACGAGGAAGGGCCTTCCCAATGGGTTGGATCGGCTCGTGGACAGGAATCCAAGGGCTCACCCTGCGAGTGAGGTCGTGGTGGGCTCGACAGCGCTGTGGGCCGGGTCCCCTGACCCGGCGCACCGGGCATGCGGCATCGCCATCGCCGCGTG
>CAYSGH010000062.1:0-27121 GCA_964430505.1 uncultured Akkermansia sp.
CCGCACGACGCGCCGCAACGCCCGCACGACGCGCCGCAACGCCCGCACGACGCGCCGCAACGCCCGCACGATGCGCCGCAACCACCGCACGATGCGCCGCAACGCCCGCACGATGCGCCGCAACCACCGCACGATGCGCCGCAACCACCGCACGATGCGCCGCAACCACCGCACGACGCGCCGCAACCACCGCACGACGCGTCGCAAACACCGCGCGATGCGTCGCAGCGAGAGGCTGGTACGACCCTGAGGGGAGCGTCGATGGGCAGGATTGCAACAACGTCGTCCCGTGCGTGAAGCCCCCAGTCGAGGACAAGGAGGGCACGCGGGGCTGTGATGCGGGCCCACATGGAACGCCGATACCGCATGTCCTGTGCGCCGGGTCAGGCGACCTGGCCTACAGCCCTCAGCACGTCACCACGCCCTTACCCGCTGTTGAGCCCTCGGATGCCGGTCGAAGAGCCCACCTGCCCTCCGAAGCCCGGGCTTCATGCGGGGCGTCTTCGCCCCTCGCCTTGATGGCGTGCGTGGAGGACCTGGCTTCGGGCGCCTCAAAGTCTGGCGTGGACCGCCTTCCGCGTGGCCAAGATGGCCTCCACACGCTCGACGTCGCCGGGCATGTCCACGCCGATGCCCTCGTGGTCCACTCGGGCGACGGCGATGCGGATGCCGTGCTCGAGGGCGCGGAGTTGCTCCAGCTTTTCGGCCTGCTCGAGGGGCGACGGCGGCCAGGAGACGATGCGTTGCAGGGCGTTGCTCCGATACCCGTAGATGCCGAGGTGCCGGAGGTACGGGAACGCGTGCAGCCTGGCCGTGGCGGCCGAGCCTGCGGTGTCGCGGACAAAGGGAATGGTGCTGCGCGAGAAGTACAACGCGTGCCCGTCCACCCCCACCACGACCTTCACGACGTTGGGGTTGTCGAGGTCGCGCGCCTCCTGGAGCGGGGTGGCGGCGGTGGACATGTCTGCCGATTGGAGGAGGCCGGCGACGGCGTCGATGACGTCGGGGTCCATGAGGGGTTCGTCACCTTGGATATTGACGCAGGCGTCGGCCCCAAGCCGGGCGGCGGCCTCGGCGATGCGGTCGGTGCCCGAGGGATGCTCGGGCCGCGTCATCTCGACGCGCGCGAAGGTGCGGGCGACATCGGCGATGCGCGGGTCGTCGGTGGCGACGACGACGTCAGCGAGGGTGCGGGAGAGACGGCAACGCTCGACGACGTGCTGGACGAGGGGCTTGCCGGCGATGAGGTGGAGGGGCTTGCCCGGGAAGCGCGTGGAGGCGTAGCGGGCGGGAATGATGCCAACGATGCGCATGGGGCGGCGGTTCAGCGGGCCTCGCGGACGCGCACGGTGTAGCCGCGGGCCTTGTCGTTGAGGGAGGTGAACCGGACGGTTTCCTGGGTGTTCTCGGTGAAGATGACGTCCTGCCACGGGGTGTCGTCGCCGGTGCCAAAGCCCTGGGCGTCCTTGAACACGCATTGGACCTGCACTTGGATGCGGCGGTTGAGGCGATTGCGGAGGTTGGCGGCGACCTCAAGGCGGCCGTCCTCGAGCACGCGCTCCTGCATGCCAGTGCAGGTGATGGAGCGCTGGGCGCCGTAGTCGGCGGCGATGAACTTGGCCTGGTTTTCGAGGGCGTACTTGTTGGTGTTCTTGGGCGGGTACGGGCCGCCGGGGTGGCCGGTGACGACGGTCTGGGTGGCGCTGCTGATGGATTGGGCCGCGGGGCGACAACCGGCGGCGAGCAAGCCGGCCAAGATGGTGGCAAGGGCTGCGGCGCGGCAACGGGGCGACGGGACAAGCGAGGTTTTCATGGTTTGAATTCGGCAGTGGAGAAGCGCGGAAAACGGGAAGCCGGCAGGTTCAGGGTCGGTCGGAGAGGAAGAGGACGGTGTCGCGGGCGCCTTCGACGACGGTGAGAGAGACGTTGCGGGAGAGGGTCACGTTGCCGGCCGCATCCAGGAACTGGGCGGTGAGGGTGTGTTGGCCGGGGGGCAGGCGTAGCGCGTTGAACCCGAGAAGGTTGGGGAGGTTGTCCCATGCGCGCGTGTCGGCGGCGGGAGTGGTGGCGGCGCTGATGATCTTGCCGACGAGTCCCGCGACGAGGAGGCCGGCTCCGACCTCGTCGGCCACGGTGTTGCGCCCGGCGGTGCCGGCGAGGATGGCTCCGGAGAGGATGGCGGCGTTGCCAAAGGAGTCCGTGGAACCCTTGAAGACGGCCTTGTTGGCGAGGACGTGGTCCATGACGCGGCCGCCGCGGGTGGTGGCTTGGAAGGTGAGGTCGTCGGCCGGGCGCGCCGTCCAGGACGAGCCATTCGAGACGAGGCGAAGGGAAGCGGAGCGCGCCTGTCCGGCACGGAAGCGGAGTTCCTCGCTGTATTCGCCACTGGCGTACTTGGTGGGGCCGCTGCCCAGTTCGAAGAAGACGAGGACGTTGGCCTTGGGGTCGTAGTTTGGAAGGGGCCCGAAGCGGGAGTTCTTTTGGGCGCGCGCGAGTGCGTCGGCCCCGCTGCCACCCAGCTTGGTGGTGACGAGGCCATCGAGGTAGTCGAGGAGGGCGTAGTCCGACTGGTACTGCTCGTTGTCGGCGTCGGAATCCTGGAGCTGCGCGGAGCGGAAGCAGGCGCGCGCGTTGTCGGGCTCGCCGTCCATCCAGTAGAGGATGCCCCGGTAGTAGTAAGCCATGACGCGCTCGTAGGGCTCGCCGCGGAAGTTTTTGGACGACTCGGCGCGGAACAGGTTGCGGGCCTGCTTGGCGGTGCGGTCGCCGGAGGTCAGGCCGCCGAGGGTGGTGACCGCGTCGTCGAGGAGGGGCTTGGCCTCGGCGAACCGAGCCTGCCGCATGTGGTCGGAGGCGGACTTGTACGCTTCGAGAAGCCGGTCGCGTCCGGCCGGGCGTCCGTTGGTGGCGCAGCCGGTGGCCAGTCCCACGAGCACCAAGGCGAGGAGGACAAGACGCATGGCTTGGGAAGGGGAGCCGGTTGAGGCGGTGCGCATCAACGATACGCCGCGTCGTCGAGGCCCTGCTTCTTGATCTCGGCCATGTCCTCCCAAACGATGGCGCTCGTGCGGGCATCGACGAGCTGGAAGGTGTAGAGGACGTAGTCGCTGACGCCGCGTGCGTTCTTGGTGGTCGCGCCGTCGAGCTTGCCGGTGAGGAAGTAGTCGGCCCCTTGGAACTCAACGACGTTGGGGTTGGCAGAGCTGGTGACCTGGCCGGATTGCTTCAATTGGCGTTCCTGCTCGAGGGCGGTCATGCGCTCGCGGGCGAGGAAGGTGACCTTGCCGCGGGCCTGGGAGTTGAGCCGTGCACGGATGCGGGCGAGGAGGATGTCCTTGTTGATGGCGAAGCGGGTGTTGTTCTCGATGGGGAGCAACACGACGCGGGGTTGACCTTGGGCCTGCGCGACCTGCGGCACCTCGAGGATGCCGCGCGCCATCTTGTCGGTGACTGACACGATGTCTTGGGACTCGACGCCGGTGCCCGCGACGAAGCCCTGTTCGTCGGCCTTCATCACGGTGACGCCGGTGCCGGAGGGGTTGCGGACGCCGCTGGAGGCGCAGCCCGAGATCAGGAGGGCGGATGCGAGGGCGACGGGGAGGTACAAGGGGGATAGGGAACGATGCATACTCGTTGGTGGCGGAGGTTGCGGACGACGGCTTGGGGGGTCAATGACGGGAAAACGGGGCTAGGGCGCGCGCGTCAGGGATGGAAGGGGCAAGGGTTGCGATGTTGGCCCGGGCGCTGCGCGAGACGCGGCGTGTTCACGATGGCGGGGCGGACGGGCAGCGGTGCGGGGCTATTCAGGGGGCCTAGGCCTCGGCGGCTGCGGTTTCCTGGTGGCGCTGGGGGGAGGCATCGCCACCGGAGGCGATGCTGGGGATGTCGGCGACGGCGACGGCGGGTTCGTCCCACACCTTCACGGGCTCGTAGAAAGTGTTGCGCTGGACGGGGATCCGGCCGGCCTCGCGGATGGCGCGGACCAGGTCCTTCTCGGCCGTCATCTGGGGGGTCTTGGCGCCCGCCATGTGGAAGATGTGTTCCTCGACGATGGTGCCGTGGATGTCGTCGGCCCCGTGGTTGAGGGCGAGTTGGGCCATCTTGAGCCCCATGCCGATCCAGTAGGCGGTGATGTGGTCGAAGTTGTCGAGGTAGAGGCGGCTGACGGCGAGGGTGCGGAGTTGGTCGGCCCCGGTGGGGGGCGTGCGGACGGGGATGGCGTTGTTCTCCGGTTGATAGGGCAACGGGATGAAGCCGGTGAAGCCTCGGGTTTCGTCCTGGAGCGCCCGAAGTTGGCGGAGATGATCCACGCGGTCCTCCAGCGACTCGACGTGGCCGTACAACATGGTGCAGGTGCTGCGTCCGCCGAGCCGATGCCACGTTCGGTGCACATCGAGGTATTCCTCGGCCGATTCCTTGCCGCGGGCGATGCGGTCCCGGACCTCCTTGCGGAAGATTTCGGCTCCACCGCCGGTGAGGGAGGCGAGGCCGGCCTCCTTGAGTTCCGACAGGGTGTCGGCGACGGGCTTCTTGGCGAGCCATGCGAGGTGGAGGATTTCGATGGCGGTGAAGCACTTGAGCTGGAGGCGTGGGTCGAGGTCCCTGAGGGCGCGAAGGAAGCCGGTGTAGTGGGCGAAGGGCAGGGAAGGGTGGAGGCCGCCGACGATGTGCAGCTCGGTGATGCCGAGCGCGAGGGCCTCGCGGGCCTTCGCGACCATTTGATCGATGCCCAGTTCGAATCCATCGGCATCCCGCTTCTTGCGGGAGAAGGCGCAGAAGGCGCAGCTCAGGATGCAGTAGTTCGAGTAGTTGATGTAACGGTTGAGGATGTAGGAGGCGCGTCGGCCGTTTCGGCGCTCGTTGGCATGGTGGGCGAGCCATCCGACGGCGTTGATGTCGGCGTGGAACAGGCGGAGGGCATCGGCCTCGTCGAGGCGTGTGCCCTGAAGGACCTTGGTGGCGATGTCGCCGAGGCCGGCCGACTGGACACATTGAAATCCGGTCACGGGGGGAGGATATCCCGGAAGTGCCGGGGACGCATCCTGGCAAAAAGGCCCGCCCTTTTGGGGGGCGGGCCTTGCGATCGGACGGCATGCCGGGGCCGGCGGGGTCGTCCTGTCGCGTGGGGCCTAGTAGGCGGCGATCTTGAGGGCAGCCTTGGAGGCCTTGGCGTGCTCCTTGATGGAGCCGGCGGAGGCCTTGGCCTGCTGCTTCGCTCGCGAAACGGGGCAGGTGGCGGCCTTGGCGTGTTCGGCCTTCTTGGCGTCGCAGCACTTGCCGCAGTCGCCCGCGAGGGCGGAGGCGGAGAGCGCAACGACGAAGCCGAGTGCAACGATGGATTTCATAGGTTCCTGGAAGGTGATGGATGCCGCGTGCGGGTTTCAAGCCTGCGTTTGGCCTGGGGTTCCGACGCTTCGACGAAGGGCTAGAAGTGACCAAGATAGCCAAAAAATAACCGTTTCGCGATCTTGACAACAAAACAAACGTGTTGACGGGAGGGGGCTCGGGGGCGCTTGATGGCGGGGTTCCCCCACCCCTTGACGTAAAGAGACAAGAAAGGATCCCTCACTTGAAACGTATCGTTTCTGCCATGGGCCGCCGCTTGCTGGCTGCCGTCACGTTGGTTGCTTGCCTGGGCCAATCCCTTGCCCAGACGCCGGTGGTCAACATCAACTCCCAGCTCGCGATCACCGACTTGAGGGTGGTCGAGGACCCGGTGCGGACCAATCCCCGCAATGGCGTCCGGGCGGCGTGGACGTTCAAGCACCTGGTGACCTCGATGGCCGGGGACAAGGACCCGTCCGAGTTCGTGATGCGGATGCTTGAGTCGTGGGAGACAGATCAGGTCATCAACGGGAGCGTTGCGAAGGCCCGAACGGCGATCCGGAGCAAGGTGATCGCGCCGTGGCTGGCTGCGAGCGGCGGGCGGAGGCTGAATCTGGACAAGGCCCCCTTCAAGCTGCTGGCGATCGTGAACCGGATGGATCTTCGGGCGCACGACGAGAACAACGTGTACACGGCGGGCGAAGGGCGCTTCGTGTTTGGGGTGATGAAGCAGGATGGGACGCCGCTGCCGCCGGTGGAGTTTGCCGAGTTCAACCCGGGTGGATTCGTGTTCATCCTCGAGTACGAGTTGGTGGCGACGAACCACATTCAACTGGGAGATTGGGCCCTCCGATGGGCCAACCTTGGCCGGTTCCCGGTGGGCTCGGCGCAGTACAACGCGGCGCTGGAGCTCGTCACCCGCCAGTTCACGGACCGCAACCGTGCGCCCCACAAGCCCAACGGCAGCGCCATCAACCAGATCCGTTCCAACGAGCTGGCCCTTGCGGACCCCTGGGAGCTCCGGGAGTTCCGGATGCAGAACGGGTGGATGGCCCCGCATGGGGTGGCGCAGACGCCGGACATCTTCGCGATCAACGGGACGCCGATGCTGGCGAACCTGCTGAACAACAACGCGGCGGCGATCCTGAATGGGACGTTCGTGGTGCCGCCCAACCTTGAGGCGGCGTCGTCCATCGCGGGCTTGTTCCAACTCAGCGACTTCCCGAACGTTGAAAGCCGCACGTTCACGGCCCTGCCGATCATCGGGAAGTTTGACATCCCTTGGGACGCCGACGGGATTCAGGACAACGACGTGCGCCAATCGTTTTCGCTGAACACGTGCAGCGGATGCCACCGTGCCGAGACCATGATCAACTTCCTGCACGTCGGGTTTCCCATTGGGCACTCCCTCCCGCGCAGCCTTGGCAAGCCAGCCCGCCTTTCCGACTTCATGTCGGGCGGCACGGTTTCCGATCCCGTGGCTCCATCGACGACGCGCACCTTCAACGACTTGAACCGGCGGAAGGTGGACTTGGAAAACCTGATCCGGAGCTTCAGCCCTGCTGGCGGCGGCTTGGGGCCCCGCACGCGGCACTTCCCGAACTTCGTGCACTAGGCGCGAGGGCCACCCCGGGGAGCGGGGCTTGGGCAGGGCACTCTCCGAAGCCTGCCCCGCTATCCCCGGGCGAGCCCGTCCTCGTGCGCGACCCGAGCCGGGGCGGTTTCCGTCGCCGTCGCCGTCATGGGCACTTGGTCGGCGTGGTAGGAGGACCGCACGAGGGGCCCCGAGGCGACGTGGGAAAAGCCCAGGGCCTCGGCCAGCCTGCGGTAGTCGTCGAAGCGGACGGGCGGGATGAATTCAGCGACGGGCAGGTGCTTGAGGGTGGGTTGCAGGTACTGGCCGAGTGTGAGCACGTCCACGCGTGCGGCGCGCAGGTCTTCCAAGGCCTGCACGACCTCCTCATGGGCCTCGCCAAGGCCCAGCATCATGCCGGACTTGGTGAGCATGGCGGGGCCGCCGCGCTCCTTGGCCTTGCGCAACACGGCGAGCGAGCGGTCATAGGTGGCTCGATGCCGCACGGACGGAGTGAGGCGCCGGACGGTTTCGAGGTTGTGGTTGAAGATGTCTGGCGCCGCCGCGAGCACTCGGTCGAGGGCGTGGTCGCGGTCGAGGAAGTCGGGCGTGAGGACCTCCACGACGATGCCGGGATTGAGTTCGCGCACGGCGGCAATGGTGCGATGGAAGTGGCCGGCCCCGCCGTCGGCGAGGTCGTCGCGGGCGACGGCCGTGATGACGACGTGCTGGAGTCCCATGCGGCGGGTGGCCTCTGCGACGCGCCGGGGTTCGTCGTCCTCAAGGGCGAGGGGCTTGGCGGTCGAGACGGCGCAGAATCCGCAGGCGCGGGTGCAGCGATCCCCGGCGATCATGAAGGTGGCGGTGCCACGGGACCAGCACTCCCAGTGGTTGGGGCACTTGGCGCTCTCGCAGACGGTGTGGAGGTGCAGGTCCTCGAGGAGTTGGCGCGTCTTGGTGAACGCGCTGTTGGCGGGGAGGGGGACCTTGAGCCAGTCCGGCAACCTGCGCCGAAGCGGCAAGGCGACGGGTGCGGGCGAGGCTTCAAGGACGGTGCTGCCACCACAGGTGCTCATGGCGCGGGAAGGATGGGGATGTCCGGCGGGATGGCAAGCAGGCGGCCACCGAGGGTTGGCCGTCATTGCCTCGAAGCAAAAGGCCCGCCGACGTTCGGCGGGCCTTGTGCGCTGGGGGTGGGAGCGGGCGACTAACGTCCGGTCTCCAACGCGGAGAGGGCACGATAGGCCTCCTTGGCCTTCTCGTCGTCGGCCATCCGCGGGACGAGGTGGTCGGCGACTTTCTCGCGAAGGCGACGATACTCGGCCTTGGCGTCGGGGTTGTTGCCCGCCACCTCCTTGGCCTCGACGAGGCCGGCGATCATGGCCTCGCAGTCGTTCTTTTGGATGGCGGTGAGGACCTTGTCGGCGCCCTTCAGCTTGATGGGGCTGTTGTCCGGGCTGCCGTCGCCGCATCCAACGAGGGCGAGGCTGAGGGCGGCAACGGCGACGCAGAATCGCAGGGGCATGAGGGATGGCGTGCGCATGGGTGACGGCGCGGGTTCTAGCGTACGAAACCCGGCCCGTTGAGGAGCTCGTTGGGCGCGGGGAATTTTCGCGCGTCAAGGAACTCGTTGAACTGGCGGAGCTTGATGAACTGGGCCGTGCCACCGATGCGCCCGACCATGGCTCCACCGCCCCTGTCCCGGGTGTCGGTGTAATTGCCGCCGCCGGCATGGCGCTGGGAGACGCCCTCGCCGCCGGTGAGTGGGTTGTTGCCGGCGTCGTTGAAGAAGAAGCCGTCGGTCTCGTTCTGCTCCCAAAGTTGGATGTCGAGCGGTTGGAACTGGGTGACCTTGTAGGTCTTGCCGCCGAGGTCGCTGGCGCGGGGGCCGACATAGCCGCCAATGGTGCCGTTCCAGCAGTAGGAGGTCAGCTTGAGGGGGCGTGCGAGCCACCAACGCTTCTGGTTGCCGGAGCCGCGCAGGGCGACGTCCTTGGGGCATTCCAGGACGTTGGGGGTGGTGAGGATGGGGCCAAGCTGGCTGATGCGGAAGAACGCGACCTGATTGGAATACTGGGGGGAGTTCTTGTCGCGTCCGGCGGCACTCACGGGGGCGGCGGGACCATTGGGCAGGCGACCTCTGTTGGCCGTGGCGTAAGCCCAGCAATCGGGGCCGGTCAGGTCGCCGCCCCAGCCCGGGTGGGCGAGGAAGTCGTTGTTGTCGGTGGTGTAGATGTGGCTGGCGAGCAGGATTTGTTTGACGTTGTTGATGTCCACCGTCTTCTGGGCCTGGTCCTTGGCGCGGCCGAGGGCCGGGAGCAACATGCCGGCGAGAATGGCAATGATGGCAATGACGACGAGCAACTCGATGAGGGTGAAGGCAAGGCGGCTTCGAGCGGTGCCGCCGGTGGGTGCGTGCGCTTTCATGGCATAGGTGATCGCATTCGTTCCAAGAGAGACGATGCCTTGCTATGGAAACACCCCGACAAAGTCAATACGAGGGACGCGAGCCTCGCGGGTTTACGGGCTCCCGGGGCTTGGTCGCATGGGGCGGACCCGGGTCATGATGCCATGAGTGCCCGCCAAAGCCGAGGGTTGGCTTGGGTCATTGGGTGCGGGCTGGTGCTCGTGCTGGCCGCCGGGATTTGGCGATCACGCGCCCCCATGGCCGGTCGAGCATCCGGCACGTCACACCGGGACGCCCTGCTGGACGACCTCGCCCGACGATTCATCGAGAAGGAGGCGAGGGCGGACGAGGAGGTCGAGGCACATTTTCCAACGGAAGTCGCGACGGCTCCGTTTCGCGATGCGCTGGTGGAATGGTGGGATGCATGGAATCGCGAGCCGGAGGCATGGGTAGAGCGGATGTCGGGCATCGGGAGGTTGACGTGGCTTCGTGGCGCCGCGCCCCGGTCGGAGGCCCTTGGGGGTGCGTTGCTCCCGGCCGTTCCAGCCTTCGACTGGGATGGGCGGACGTTTCTGGATCGGTTGCGACGATGGAGGGCGGAAGGTTGGCGGGTGGAACGGACGCGGTGGCACCTGGAGCGATGGCAGGCGGGGGCGGGGGACATGGCGGGCGGGCGGGCGGGCATTCGGTTTGAGGTATTGGCACGGAAGGTTGGGCCGACGCCGGCGCGTGCGATGTTGGGAGGGCTGGCGTGGGTGGACGCGACGCGGTGGATGTCCGCGGAAGGGGGCGAGGGCACTCGGGGGGCGGTGGAGCTGGAGGCATTGGAGGTCGGGGAGCGCGATGGCCCGCCCGGGTTTGAGGTGGCGGCGGACATCGGGATCCCGGTGCCGCCGCACACGCCATTCTGCGATCCCCTGTTGGCATGGGACGGCCCGGACGGTCCGGCGTTGGCCTTGGTGGGGGCGGGAGTGTTGATGCGATGGCGCGAGGGCGAGTGGCGGTCGGAAGGCCTGCCGGGGCTGCCGCCGGAGCGGATTTGGTCGGCGGCCGTGGGCGACTGGAACCGGGATGGCATGGCGGACCTTTGGCTGGCGGGAAGCGATGGGCTGCGGGTGTTGCCGGGGCCGCGTTGGGCGGGGCCGGGCGTCGTGCTGTGGAAGTCGCCGCAACGCATGCCGCATCCGCAGGCGTTGGCGGTGGCGGACGTGGACGGTGACGGGGACGACGACGCGTTCGTGGGCCAGTACAAGATGCCCTACCAGGGCGGGCAGTTTCCCACGCCATGGCATGACGCGGCGGATGGGTTTCCCTCCGTGTTGTTGCGCAACGACGGCCCGGCGGGCTGGTCGGACGTCACGGCGGCCTCCGGCTTGGGGGCCAAGGCGCGGCGTCGCATCTACAGCGCGTCGTTCTCGGACTGGGATGCGGATGGCAAGCCCGACCTGGTGATGGCGAGCGACTTTGCGGGGCTGGATGTGTTGCGGAACGTGGGCGGCGGGCGGTTCATGGACCTGACGGCGGCGCTGGGGACGAATCGCCTGGGGTTTGGGATGGGACATTGGACCGGGGACATCAACGGGGATGGGCGGACGGATGTGTTGCTGGTGGGGATGGACTCGCCGGTGGCCGACCGGTTGTTGTGGACGAGACAGCGGCATCCGGGTTGGCCGGAGGATGCGCTGTTGCGAAGCGGGATGACCGTTGGGAACCGTTGGTTGACCTGGGATGGCACCCGATTCGCGCCCATGCCCGGGGCCGGGACGATGGCACGGGGGGGATGGGCTTGGGCGGCGACGGTGTTGGATGCGGACAACGACGGGTGGCCGGAGGTGCACCTGGCGAACGGCCACGAGACCCTTTCCTCGGCGCGCGACTACGAGGAGGTTTTTTGGACGCGTGACCTGCATGCGGCGGGCTCGGTGCACGACCCGCTGGCGGACGCCTTTTTCCGCGCGGCGGCGGGGCGGCGCGCGGCGGGCGGGGTTTCGTATGGCGGATGGCAGCACGGGGCGTGGTTCGAGAACCTTGGGGGGCAAGGGTGGCGCGAGTCGGGTTGGCTGGCGGGCACGAGCATCCTGGCGGACCAACGCAACGCCGTGGCTCTCGACTTCGACCGGGACGGGCGCATGGACCTGGCGGTGACGACGATGGAGCTGTGGCCCGTCCGGAGGCAGCGACTGGTAGTGCTGGCCAATCGGATGCCGCAGGTGGGGCACTGGGTAGGATTGCGATTCGTGGATGGACCCGGGACGGGCGTGATCGTGCGATTGAAGGCGGGAGGAAGGGTCCAGGAACGCCGCATCACGGCGGGGGAGTCTCATCGGTCCCAGTCGGCGGGCTCGGTGCACTTTGGGCTGGGCGAGGCGCGTGAAGTCGAGTGGCTGGAGGTGCGGGAGCCGGGAGCGGCGGGTTGGCAACGGGCGCCGGTTCCGCCGGCGGTGGATCGTTGGCAGGAGTGGCGGCTGCGCGAGGCGGCCCGGTGAGGGGCGAGGGGCTTGGGCAGGCCTGTCGGAGCACCGGCCCCTTTCGGTTTCCATGAAACCAACGTGCGGCGGTCCGGGGAGTTGAAGGTTGGCGCGCCCGGGGCTTCGGAACACTGTTGCCGCAGAAACGATGGCCGACCTTTCCATGACCCCAGCCCCCGGCGAGCGCGTCGTGCGCCATGTCGGGGACCGCATCGAGTTCCTGTTGCGGGGCGTTCCCCCCGGCTGGACGGCGCGCCTGCGAACCAACATCGGGAGGGCCGTCCGGCTGCGTGAGGAGGTCGTCCGGTCCCACTTCGAGAAGGTTCCGCTGGCGGGAGCGTCATGGCGCGACCTGCCGATGGCGGCGGACGGCGAGGGTGTGGCGAGGCTGACGTTGCCGTTGACGGAGGTGGGCTTCTTCCATGCGAAGGCCTTCGTCATCGACGGGCGCGGCTTCCAGCACTGGGCTCCGGGGCCGGACTTCGGGGTGTCGGTGCACCCGTCCTGGACCCGCGTGGGCAACGTCATTTACTGCGCGTTTCCGAGGATGTTCGGGGACTGGTCCCGGGCGCGGGAGACGACGGCGGCGGAACACGCGCATCCCGAGTTCCAGGCGCTCGACCGGCGTGGGTGGACGGTGGTTCCGCCGGGGGGGACGCTGCGGTCCTTGGCGCGCGAGCTGCCGCACATCATGGGTCGGCTGGGGGCGCGCATCCTGCACCTGCTGCCGGTGAGCCCGGTGCCCACGACGTTTGCGCGATTTGGCCGTGCGGGCTCGCCGTATGCGGCGCAGGACCTCGCGGCCATCGACCCGGCGTTGGTCGAGTTCGACCGCCGGACGACGGGGGTGCAGCAGTTTGAGGAGCTGGCGCGGGCCGTGCATGGCATGGGCGGGCGCCTGATGCTGGACCTGGTGATCAACCACACGGGGTGGGGCAGCCGCGAGTGGAACGACCATCCCGAGTGGTTCCTGCGAGGCGCGGACGGCACGTTCCACAGCCCGGGGGCGTGGGGGACGGTCTGGGAGGACCTGGTGGAGTTCGACCAACGCCACGTGGCGTTGTGGGATTACCTGGCGCGGGTGTTCCTCACGTGGTGTCGGCGGGGCGTGGACGCGTTCCGGTGCGACGCGGGCTACAAGGTTCCGCTGCCGGTGTGGCAGTTCATCACGGCGCGCGTGCGTCAGGAGTTTCCCGACACGGTGTTCCTGCTGGAGGGGTTGGGCGGGTCGTGGGAGGCGACGGACGCGTTGCTGACGGACGGGGGGATGCAATGGGCGTACAGCGAGTTGTTCCAGAATTTTGGCCCGGCCGACGTGGGCGGGTACCTCGCTCATGCGCTGCGGACGTCGGAGCGCCACGGGACGCTGGTCCACTACAGCGAGACGCATGACAACACTCGGCTGGCGGCACGGGGGCAGGGGCCGCATGCGCCGCTGACGCCCGAGGGACGGCGGTGGTCGCTGCACCGGAACCGAATCCACGCCTTGGCCAGCCTGCATGGGGCGTTCGGCTACACCAACGGGGTCGAGTGGTGCGCGACGGAGCAGGTCAACGTGCATTCCTCGCGCGGGCTGCACTGGGGCAACCCGGTGAACCTCGTGGACGAACTGGGGCGCCTCGCCCGGTTGCTGCGGACGCACCCGTGCTTCTTTGACGGGGCGAACCTCAGGCGACTGGACCCGCCGGAGGCGAGCGTCGTCGCGTTGCGGCGCGACTCGGCCGAGGGCTTGGACGCGTGCCTGGTGCTCATCAACGCGGACTTCGACCGGGCGGCTTCGGTGACGTTGCCGGCGCAGGAATGGGAGTCGATGGGACGGCCGTTGGTGGACCTCGCGTTGGCCGAGCCGGGGCCTGCGGCTGTGGACGTGTTCACCCGTGGGACCGGGGTGGAGATTCGCGTCGCCCCCGGGGGCGTGCATTGTCTGGCGTCTTCGGACACGCCCCGCGGGCTGTCGGGCGATGCCTACGCGGCGGCGCGTGCGCGTGCCGACTGGGGGCTTGCGGCAATGAATGCCTTGCATGACACGCCGGTGGTGCCTGGGGAGACGTGGATGGAGGTGGCGCGTGCGGTGGATGCGGATCCGGCGGGCTTCCTGGCGAGGACGGTGCCGGGCGCGGGCGACTATCCGGCGGTGGTGGAATGGACGTTGGCCGACGTGAGGCGGGTGACGGCGGTGCCGCCGGGGCACTGGTTGATGGCGTTCCATGGTCGGCCGTTTCGGGCGCGGCTGGTTCCGGCGAACGGGGGCAAGTGGCGCGTGGCCGAGTCCATCGAGGCGGGGGGGCGTCATGTGGCGGCGTTTGCGCCGGCGGGGCAGCATGGCCGATGGCGGCTGGTGCTGGAGCCGACGGGCGAGGCGCTGATGGAAGGTGAGGTGGTGATGCTGGAGGCGGCGCCGCAGCCGCGGCGGGGGATTCCACCGGCGACGTTTCATGGCCCGTTGGCGTTGCTGACGAACGGGCGTGGCGGGATGGCGCGGCTGGCCATCGACCTGGGGCGGGTGACGTCGAAGTACGACTGCGTGATGGGCGCGAACCTGCATCCGGCGGTGCCCGTGGATCGCCAGGTTTTGGCGAAGCGGCTGCGGGCGTGGATCAACGCGGACGGGTTCATCACGCCGCTGGACCTTGGGAACCTGGCGGGGTTTGAGCCGGGGCCCCCGGCGTTGTGGCGTTTCGTGGCCAACGCGGGCGACGGCCGGGCGGTGGAGCTGCGGTTGGTGGCGGACATGGTGGAGGGGGCGAACACGGTGGTGTTGCAGTTCTCGCGGATGGCGGGGCATCCGGGCGTGGGGCGGCCCTTGCCGCCGGACGCGGATGTCCGGCTCACCGTCCGGCTGGACCTGGAGGACCGGAACTTCCACTGGGAGACGCGCCGGAACGGGGCGGCGGAGCATCACTTCGAGTCGAGCACGCGTGCCTTGGTGGGGCGGGCGGGATTCGAGTTTGCGCCGGAAGCGGGCCGGCGGCTGAGGGCGTGGTGCGACGCGGGGGTGTACCACGCGCAGCCTGAGTGGTCGGAGGGTTTGGGGCATGCGGTGGAGGCGACGCGCGGGATGACGGGAAGCGGCGACGCATGGTCCCCGGGGTGGTTTGAGTTGCCGTTGGCTTCCGGGGAGGCGGTGCACTGCGTGGTGACGGCGGAGGCGGAGGACCCGGCGCCGTCGGTGGTGCCGGGGTTTGTGGCGGCGCGTTTGCACCAGGTTCACGTGGCGCAGGAGCGGGCGGGCTTGCCTGCGAACGACTGGCTGGGTCGGCATTGGGTGCAGGCGGTGCAGGCGTTTGTCGTGAGGCGCGACGACACGCGGACGGTGATCGCGGGCTATCCCTGGTTCCTGGACTGGGGCCGCGACTCGTTGATCGCGGCGAGGGGCTTGCTGGCGGCGGGCATGACGACGGAGGTGCGCGACCTGTTGGTGACGTTTGCGCGGTTCGAGAAGGACGGGACGTTGCCGAACTCGATCCATGGCGAGGATGCCTCGAATCGGGACACGAGCGACGCGCCGTTGTGGCTGGGGGTGGTGGCGGAGGAGTTGGCGGCGCGCCTGGGGGGCGAGGCCGGGACGCTGTATGGGACCGTCGTGGACGGCCGGAGGCGGACCTTGGCGGATGTGCTGCGCTCCATTGCGACGGGGTATCTGGCGGGGACGCCGAACGGGATTCGCGCGGACGCGGAGAGCGGACTGGTGTGGAGCCCGTCGCACTTCACGTGGATGGACACGAACCACCCGGCGGGGACGCCGCGCGAGGGGTACCCGGTAGAGATCCAGGCGTTGTGGATTCGGCTGCTGCGGCAGTTGGCTCGGCTGGGATTGCCGGCATGGGAGCGAACCGGGGAGCCGTGGGGGGAGTTGGCGCGGCGGGCGGAGGCATCGTTCCACGGGCTGTTCTGGTTGGAGCGATGCGGGTGGGCGGCGGATTGCCTGCTGGCGGGGCCGGGCCAGTCGGCGAGGGCCGCGACGGCCTCGGATGCGCTTCGTAGCAATGCCGTGATGGCGGTGGCGTTGGGGGTCTTGGAAGGGGAGCGGGCGCGGCGGATCGTGGAGGCGGCCCGGCGACACTTGGTGGTGCCGGGGGGGCTGCGGTCATTGGCCCCGCTTCCCACGTCGCCCACGTTGCCGGTGCACGGTGCGGATGGCCGCCTCTTGAACGACCCGGTGCGGCCGTATTGGCCCCGGTACGAAGGGGACGAGGACACGCGTCGGAAGCCGGCGTATCACAACGGGACGGCGTGGACGTGGACGTTCCCGTCGTTTTGCGAGGCGTTGGCGAGGGCGTATCCGGGGAACCCGGCGGCGACGGCGGCGGCGCGGGCGTACCTGGGGTCGATGGCGGCGTTGATGGACGAGGGTTGCGTGGGGCAGTTGCCGGAGGTGCTGGACGGCGATGCGCCGCACACGCATCGCGGGTGCGACGCCCAGGCGTGGTCGGCGACGGAGGCGTTGAGGGTGTGGCGCGGGCTCGCGATGGAGGGCTGAAGGGGAGGCGATGGCTCGTTTATCCCCGCCCTCGCCCGGATCGGATCCTCTCGCGCTGGGTCTGGCGATCCGACGCGATGCGTGGCGGCGGACGCGGTGGCAGCAGCAGTGGTGGTGGGCGGTGGCGGTTGTTGGACGGGGGCCGGACGGGTGTCCCGGGTTACCGCGTCGTGTGTGACGCGCGTTCCGCCCATTTTTCCTGCGTGTCGCCGGGGGCTTCGGCCTCGACGTCCTCGTGGCGACGGGTCTGGGACACGATCGCGTGGAGCAGTCGCGCCAGGTCGTGCAGCAAGGGCAGGAAGGATTCCCAAGGTGGCAGGGGAGCTCCGGGCGCGCCGCGTCGCAGGCGTTGCTCCATGTCGGACGCGGCGGTGGCAAGGGGGGTGGCTCCGAGCATCGACGCGGCACCGGCCAGGCCGTGAAGGCGACGGGCGACGCCGTCGCGGCGGCCGTCGTGGACGTCGCGTTGGAGGTCGGGTTGGAGCCGTGAGAACTCGGCGTGGAATCGGCCGAGGCCCAGCAGGAAGACGGCGGGTGATCCAGAGAAGCGACGGGTAGCTTCATGTGGGTCGATGCCATCGATGGGCGGCAAGGGTGCCGGGGCAGGGGCGGGGGCGGGTCCGACGCCAGCAACGGCCGGGGTCGGTGGTTGCGGGGGCCGGGCCGAGGTCGGCGCACCATCTTGACGTGGTCTTAGGTGGAGGGCCAACGCGGCGACAATCTCGTCGAGGTCGAAGGGTTTCGGGAGGAAGCTGGTGGCACCGGCCGCCAGGGCGGCTTGACGTTTGTCGGCGCGGATGCCGGCGCTGCACGCCACGATGGGCAGGACCTCGCACCCTGGGATGCCCCGGATGCGGCGGATGGCCTCGGGTCCGTCCATGACAGGCATTTCGAGGTCCATGACGACGGCGTCGAAGCCCCGGGGATCCTCCGTGATGGCGTGGAGGGCGGCGAGGCCGTCGGGGACGAGCAAGGAGCAGCCGTTCTCCTGTTCGATGGCGGCCTCGAGGATGCCGAGGTTGGTGGGGTGGTCGTCGGCCACGAGGATGCGGCGGCCCGCGAGGCGTCGGCCCTGGGTCAGGGGCACGCCGGCGGCCTCTGGGCGGATCAGGTTGTCGGCCGGGACTTCGGAGAGGGCGGGGAGGGGGAGGTGGACGCGGAAGACGGAGCCCACGCCGGGCTGGCTTTCGGCGTGGAGGGTTCCGCCCATCCGTTCCACGAGGCGGCGCGAGATGGCCAGGCCGAGGCCGGTGCCGCCGTGGGTGCGCTGGATGGATGCGTCGGCTTGGGCATAGGGTTGGAAGAGGCGGCCGAGGAATTCCGGGGCGATGCCCATGCCGGAGTCCTCGCATTCGAGGGTGAGGGTCTGGAGGCCGGCGGGAGCGGCGGCGGGTGCCAGCGACGCGCGGACGTGGACGTGGCCGTGGCGGGTGAACTTGATGGCGTTGGAGGCGAGGTTGCTGAGCACTTGTTGGAGGCGAGAGGAGTCGCCCACGAGACGTGGCGCGTCGTCGGGGAGTCGTTCGACGAGCCATGTGAGTCCCTTTTCGCGGGCAAGCGTTGCGAAGAGGCCGTCGAGGTGGTCGAGGAGGGCGTTGGGGTGGAAGGGTTGGGGGTCGAGGGCGAGCTGGCCGGCGTCGATCTTGGAGAGGTCGAGGGCGTCATTGACGAGGTTTGTCAGCGAGCGGGTGGAGCTGGACAGGCGTTGGAGGATGCCGCGGGATTCCTCCTCCCCCGGGCGGCGCGCGAGGAGTTGGAGCAGGCCGTTCATGGCATGGATGGGGGTGCGGATCTCGTGGCTCATGTGGGCTAGGAAGTCGGCCCGGGCGCGGCTGGCGGCGGCGAGGGATACGTTGGCCGAGGCGAGTTGGGCGGTGCGCAGCCGAACGCCACGCCGCAGGGCAAAGGCCCATGCGAGGTTCAGGAGCCCCAGCGCGGTGGTGATGCCCGCCGCCCATGCCAGGAGGCGGACCGGGTCCCGGGGCGGCGGCGCGACGACCGCGATGTCCGCGTGCCGGGCCACGTGGATTCGAAGCGGCTGGTATCGGGTGTCCGGCTGGGCGCGTTGGTCGAGGACGCCGCGGACGCGGATGCGGCTCCGCGGTGCGGGCAAGGCAGCCTTGGGGTCCGGAAGGATCCCCAGCGCGTCGATCAGGAGGTCGCCGCACTGGAGCGATACCCGGAAGTGGGTGGGGTCCCCGAGCTGTGCGGACGCGAGGACCAGCGCCTCGACCTCGATGCGCTGGAAGTTCAGCCCGGCGTGGTTGAGGGCGTCCCAGTTCACGCGGGCCGCCTCGGGGAGGTTGCCTCGCGGCCCCGTTTGCAGGTGCGTTGCATGCAGGGCCACCGTCACGCCAGCCTGAGGAGAGGAGGAGGCGCCCAGGGCCATTTCGCGGCGAGGCACGCCCTCGGCCTCCACGAAGTCGCCGGGCTCGGCAATAATGGGGTGGGTGCTGCGGACCAACAGGGCACCCGAGGCGTCCTGGACGAAGATGGCGTTTCCCGCGGGGATGGCGGTCACGATTCCTCGGATGCGCAGCGTGTGGGCGGGGTCGGAGAGACGCGCCATGGAGGCCGCCAGGATCGTCGTCAGCGGGACCTCAGGTGGCGCGGCGTTCCCGGCCGTCGTGCGGATGGCGTCCAGGGGGGTGACGATTACGGCGACGTCGATGACGCGCCCGATGGGATCGACGACGGGGAAAGCGATGCCCGTGGCGCGGACGTGTTTGCCATTCAAGCGGGCCAGTTCCAGTGCGGGATACCGCGGCTGGACTTGGAGCGCCACGATCCCCTCGGGCGTGGACAACACCAAGAGAGCGTCGGGCTTGCTGGCCTCCCATGGGCCTTCGACGGCCGACGTCGCAAGCACGATCCCCTCGACCGCGACGCGCGCAAACTCGGCGTCGGCTTGCTTGAGTTGGGCGGACGAGACGTTCCGGGCCTCGGGAAGCCCTGAGGTCCCTCGTGGAGTGACCTGGATGGGTCGAATGCGTCGCAGCGGCCCGCTGGGCTCAGCCACGCCCTCGACGAGGATGCGGGAGCCCGGTGTGATGGGGGGAAATCCCTCCATGGGCGCCACGGCCACCGCATGGCGCGCCTCCTGAAGAAACAACCCGCCTCCGGGGGCCAGGCCGGTGACGACCCCTTCGAGCAAGACGACGGGTTGGGCTGCAAGGGCTTCGCGGTCGAGGGCGCGAAGGGAGGCGAGGTTGGTGAGGACGGCAGCGCGTGCCATGAAGGGCAAGAGGGCCGTCAGGACAAGGGTTGCCGTGCCTGCGCGTGCCGCGTGCCCATGCAGCCTCATGGCTGGGTTGGCCGGGGCACGTACCCCAGCAACCGTGCCTTGCGCAGGGCATCGGCGCGATTGTTGGCCCGGAGCTTGGCGTACATGTTCTTCAGATGGTCGTTGACCGTGTGGGGGCTGATCGAGAGGGCGAGCGCGATCTCCTTGTAGCTCTGCCCTCGCGCCATTTGGCGCAGGACCTGCAATTCCCGCGACGATAGCTCCGCCCCGGCAGAGGTCTGGGCCGGGCGTTGGAACACCGCGATGAGGTGACGGCCAATCGATGGGCTGATGGGCGAACGTCCCTCGGACAGGTCATGAATCGCCCGGAGGATGTCTTCGGGCGAGACGTTCTTGAGCAGGTACCCCGTCGCGCCGGCCTCCAACGCCGCATAGAGGACTTCCGTCTCGTCGTGGACGGTGAGCGGCAGGGCCACGATGCGCGGGTTGGTTGCCCGGGCGACTTGGATCAGGGTCACGCCCGACGCACCGGGTAGCTCAAGGTCCGTCAGCAACACGTCCACCTGCGTCCAGTCCACGGTGGCGAGCGCCTCCTCCGCCGTGCCCAAGGCGGCAACCAGTCGCAAGCTCGTGTCGCCCTCAACGGTTCGCCGACAGAGGTCGAGCTGCGTCCCACAGTCCTCGACAATCACGACGCGAACCATGGCCTTTAACGCTATGGACAAGCCGTTTGGGCCGTCAAGGACCGCGTCCAGCAAGATCGACGTCCCCGGCCTGCACCCCCTTGAAAACCCCTAGACGAATCCCGCGACGGGGCAGGGCTGGACACAGTAGAACAGCCTCCGGTTTTGGAGCCCAGAAAGCGGTTCCTGCCGGCTACAGATGAACACCTACCTTGGGCGTTGGAAGACATGGCTGGGAGCGGTCGCGGCATTTCTGCTGTCTGGCATCGCAATGGGCCAGACGAGTCCGACCAGCAACTTCGCCGCCGCCAACCTCAACGGCGCGGCCAGCTTCACCCTGCCCACCGTCACCACGCTGGGCGGCGCCATCACCATCGAGGGGTGGGTGTACCCGCGCTCCCATGCCCTGTGGCAGCGCATCGTGGACATCGGCAACGGGTCCGGCGTTGACAACCTGATCCTCGGGGCGAGCCAATCCACGTCCGGAAAGCCCATCTTCGAGCTCTGGTCAGGGTCGGGGATCGTCATCAGCATCGTCGCCCCCAATGCCCTCCCGCTGAACACCTGGACCCACGTCGCGGGCGTGCTGGATGACAACCTGGCGGCCACGCTCTACATCAATGGCCAGGCAGTGGCGACGGGAACGGCCACGGCCCTCCCCCCAACCGTCAACCGCACGTCCGCGTTGATCGGCAAAAGCAACTGGCCCGATGCGCTCCTCGACGGATCCCTGGGCGATGTTCGCATCTGGAACACCGCGCGCACCCAGGCCCAGATTCAGGCGGGGATGGCGGCCGGGTCTATCACCGGGCCCACGACCGGGTTGGTCGCCGGCTACCCCTTTGGTTCCACCGGCGCGTCCCCGTTGTCCGACGTCAGCGGCAACAACCTCCACCTTACGGCGGTCGGTGCGGTCAATTACTCCGGAATCCCGCCCGGCACGGCACCCAACAACAACTTCGTCTCCGCCAACCTCAACGGCGCGGCCAGCTACGCCATCCCCGCGTTCACCCTGGGCGGGGCCATGACCATCGAAGGCTGGGTGTACGCCAAGACCCATGCGCTCCATCAGCGCATCGTGGACATCGGCAACGGGCCCGGGTCCGAAAACCTGATCCTCGCCGCGAGCGATGGTTTCTCCGGAAAGCCTGCCTTCACGCTCTTCTCGGGACCCAATCCGGTTGTCACCGTCATGGCCCCGAATGCCATCCCCCTGAATACCTGGAACCACGTCGCGGCCGTGGTGGACTCCAGCAGGGCGACGACCCTGTACATCAATGGCCAGGCGGTGGCGACGGGCACGGCCACCGCGCTTCCCCCGACCGTCAGCCGCGGCTTCGGTTTCATCGGCAAGAGCAACTGGGGCGCCGACGCCCTCCTCAACGGCTCCCTGGGGGATGTCCGCATCTGGAGCGTCGCCCGTACCCAGGCCCAGATTCAGGCGAGCATGGCCGCGGGATCCATCACCGGTCCCACCTCCGGGCTGGTCCTCGCCTACCCCTTTGGCGTCACCGGTGCCTCGGCTGTGTCCGACATCAGCGGCAACGACCTGCACCTCACGCAGGTGGGGACGGTGAACTATTCCAAGACCTTGTCCGGGTCGCTGGCCACGGCCGGTTTCCGGGGTGCCAGCTCCGTCGGTGTCGCGGCGGGAACGCTCGCGATCACGGGCACCGACAACGACTACACGGGCACCACCACGGTCGCCTCCGGCACCACCTACTCCCTCGGCAACGGCGGCACGACGGGCACGCCGGGGTCCGGCGAGATCGCCAACGGCGGCGCCGTCGTCTTCAACCGTTCCAATGCCCTCACCGTCGGCAACCTGATCTCCGGCGCCGGCACCGTCACCCAGTCGGGCACCGGCACCACCACGCTGACCAACGCCAACACGTACACGGGCATGACGACGGTGGCGGCGGGAATCCTGGAGGTGCTGGCGCGGGTGGCCCTCAGCACCGCCCCCTACACGGTGTCGGCCGGCGCCACCTTGAGGATCGGGTATGACACGGGCACCGACTACAACAACCCGCCCATCACCGTCCACGGTGCGGGCGTGGCTTCGAACGCCGGCCTGCAGGTCCTCGTGGGCAAGACGCTCATCAGCAACGCGGGCATTCTTCTCGACACCGCGCCGTCCACCATCCGGGCCTATGGTGGCGAGGGGGTGGCGGACCTGCGCGGCTTTGACGTCAATGGGGCGTACTTCCTCAAGACGACGGCGGCGGCGTCCGGCTCCGTGGTGGACTCGGCTGTTCGGCTCTGGACCGTTCCGTATGGTTATAAGGTCCACGTGGACTCTGGGGCCAACACGGCGACGGGCGACCTTGTCGTGCGCAGCCGGATCCACGGTTCCCTTGGACTGATCAAGGTCGGCCCGGGCCGGCTCGTGATCTCCGGCCCCAACACCTATACGGGCTTCACGACCATCAACGAAGGCACCCTTCAGGTGGGCGAGGGCGGGACCTCGGGCAACTTGGTGAGCACCACCGTCAGCAACGGCAGCGCCCTTGTGCTGAACCGGAGCGACACCTTCACCGTCCCCGGCGCCATCAGCGGCACAGGCACCCTCACGCAGTCGGGCGCCGGCACCACCATCCCGACCGGGGCCAACTCCTACTCCGGGGCGACCACGATCTCGGCGGGCACGCTCCAGGTGGGCAACGGCGGCACGACGGGCACGCTCGGCGGCGGATCCATCGTCAACAACGCCGCCCTCGCGTACGACCGCAGCGATGCGGCCACGGTCTCCTCGGTGATCTCGGGCACGGGCACGCTGGCCAAGCGGGGCGCAGGCACGCTCACGTTGTCCGCGCTGAACACCTTCACCGGTGGCACGACGGTCGAGGCGGGCACCCTGGCCTTGCCCGGTGGGGGGGCGAACGTCGGCAATATCCGGGGCTCGGTGACCGTGGCGTCCGGGGCAACCTTGCAACTGCAGGGTAACAATGCCTTGGGCTGGGGTGCTGGCACCAAGGTCAACACGGTCAACATCAACGGCGGCTTGGTCGATAACGTCGCCTCCGGGGACCAAGGCTGGGGGATCGCCTACCGAATGACCGGTGGCGAACTGAGGTCCAACGGGGGCACGAACTCCACCACCACGGGATCGCTGTTCACGCCCGGGGGCGGCACGACCATCACCACGCTCGCCAGCCCGTCCACGGCGGTCATCAGCGGGCGCTTGCAGCTTCGTGATGGCAACGTGGACGACTCGCTGCTGTTCGACGTCGCCGACGGTGCCGCCGCCGTGGACTTGCTCGTGAGCGCGGCCATCACCCAGCACGATGGAGCCCGGCAGGTGACCAAGGGGGGCCTGGGCACCATGGTGTTCACCGGGACCGGAACCTACGCGGGCACCACGACGATCAACGGCGGCCGGTTCCAGGTGGGCGATGGCGGCACCACCGGCGCGATGGGGCCCGGCAGCATCTTCAACAACGCGGCCTTGGCGTGGAACCGTTCCGACGCCTTCACCGTCGCCAACGCCATCTCCGGCACGGGCTCCATCGAGAAGCTGGGGGCCGGGACCCTCACCCTCTCCGGGAACAGCAGCCATTCGGGCGTCACCACCGTCTCGGCGGGCACCCTGAGGGTCGGCAACGGGGGGGCGTCTGGCTCCCTCGGCACCGGCGCCGTGGTCAACAACGCGACGCTTGCCTGGAACCGTTCCGACGCCATCACCGTGGCCAACGTGATCTCCGGCACCGGGTCCATCGCGCATGAGGGCTCCGGCACCCTGACCCTCACCGGGGCCAACACCTACACGGGCACCACCACCATCGGGGCTGGAACCCTCTCCGTGGGCGCGGGCGGCGCCTCGGGAGCCCTCGGCACGGGGGACATCTCCGTGGCGGGCACCCTCCTCTTCAACAGCACCGCCACCCTCTCCGTCCCCGGCCTCATCTCCGGGGCAGGCGTGGTGCGCAAGATGGGTTCGGGCACCGTGGTCCTCGCGGCCGTGGGGCATTCCTACTCTGGCTTGACCACCGTGGAGGCCGGGACCTTGGAGGTGCTGGGGCGCTCTGCGGGCAACACCGCCCCGTACACGGTCTCGGCCGGTGGCACCTTGAAGATCGGGTATGACACGGGCGCCGACTACGGCAACCCGCCCATCACCGTCCACGGTGCGGGCGTGGCCTCGCAGGCGGGCCTCCAAGTGATGGGCGGCAGAACCTTGATCAGCAACCCGGGCATCCTGCTCGACACCGCGCCCTCCACCATCCGCGCCTATGGCACGGGCAATGCCACGCTGCGGGGCTTTGACGTGAACTCGGCCTACTTCCTCAAGACCACGGCGGCGGCGTCCGGTTCGGTGGTGGACGGCGGCGTGGGCGTGAATACGGGGTTGTACGGCTACAAGGTCCACGCCGATTCCGGTGCCAACACGGCGACGGGCGACCTGATCCTGCGTGGCGTCATCACCGGCACGCCCGGCTTGTTCAAGGTGGGCGCGGGTCGCCTGGTGATCTCCGGGAACAACACCTACGCGGGCACGACCACGATCAGCGCGGGCACCTTGCAGGTGGGCGAGGGCGGCACCTCGGGCACCCTGGGTTCCGGCGCGGTGTCCAACAGCGGAAGCCTCGTCCTCAATCGCAGCGATGCCCTGTCGATCCCGGGCGTCATCAGCGGGTCGGGCTCCCTCGTGAAGACGGGCGCGGGCACGGCCACGTTGACGGCCGCCAGCACCTACACCGGCGCCACCACCATCTCGGCCGGGACGCTCGCGCTGTCCGGCTCGGGCGCCTTGTCCGGCACGCCCAGCATCACGCTCTCCTCTGGCACCACGCTGGACGTCTCCGGCCGTTCCAGCGCCCTGAGCCTCGGCTCCGGCCAGGCGTTGTCCGTGTCCTCGGGCACCGCGACCCTCCGCGGCAACGTGTCGGTCGGCTCCGGCCGCCTCGGCCTGGTCCCCTCGGCCAATGGATCCCTCTCCATCGCATCCGGCACCCTCACCCTCTCCGCCTCCACCACCCTGGAGGTCACCGTCTCCGGCTCGGCCCTCGCGGCCGGCAGCTACAAGCTGGTCAGCAAGGGCACCGGTGGCGTCGTTGCGGGCACGGTCCCCTCCGTCACCGTCCAGGGAGCTGGCATCGCCTCGGGCACCCAGGCCGCCCTCGCCATCGTCTCCGACGAGCTGGTCCTTGAGGTCAAGCTGGCCGCCACCGTGGCGCTCTCCAACTTGGCCCAGCGCTTCGATGGCACCGCCAAGACGCCCACCGCCACAACCACCCCCGCGGGCCTTCCCGTCACCTTCACCTACAACGGCAGCGCCACCGCCCCCTCGGCGATCGGCTCGTACGCCCTCGTTGCCACGGTCAACTCGCCCACCCACTTCGGCTCCGCCACGGGCACGTTGGTGATCCAAAAGGGCTTGGCCCAGATCACCCTCGGCAACGTCATCCAGACCTACGACGGCACCCAGCGCCGGGCCACCGCCACCACCGTCCCGGCCAACCTCAACGTCACCTTCACCTACGACGGGAGCGCCACCCTGCCGGTCAACGTCGGCCGCTACACCGTCGTCGCCACGGTCAACGACGCCCTCTACGAGGGGTCAGCGACCGGCCGGCTGATCATCGTGTCGGGCAACGCCGGCAAGGGGCCGCCGCCCAACCCGCTGCCGCCCACCTTCCTCAACTACCAGGGCTTCGTCGTGGGCAACGACGGCCAGCCCGTGGGCTCCCCTAATCCTCGCAACGTCCGCTTGATCTTCCGCATCTATGCCTCCTCCACCGGCGGCGCGCCCCTGTGGGCCGAGGAACACGTCACCGTCGTGGACCAAGGCCAGTACAGCGTCGTGTTGGGCGAGGGCAATCCCCTGGGCACCGAGCCTTGGCCCGAGCTGGGCTCCGTGTTCATGTCCGGATCCAGCTCCAGCCGTTACATGCAGGTCACCGGTGGAGGCCTGGGTGCCGGCGGATCGGACCTCACGATCATGCCCCGCGTGCTCATGCCGCCCGTTCCCTACGCCTTCCTCGCACGCCACGCGCAAAGCGCCGGCCGCCTCCTCAACGCCTCCAACCAACCCGTCCTCCAGGTCTCCGGGCAAAGCGTCGGCATCCTGACCTCCAATCCCGGCGCGGCGTTGGACGTGGGCGGTGACCTGGCCGCCAGCACGCTCCGTGCCTCCGCCAACGGCAAGGTGGGCGGGACCGTGAAGGCTGCCCGGATCGTGGGCCGTGGAATCATCCCCGTCGGCGGCATCGTGGCATGGACCGGATCCGTCCCGCCCACGGGATGGGCCCTCTGCGATGGACAGGTGGCCAATGGCCTGCGCACGCCCGACCTCCGCGGTCGCTTCGTCCTCGGCCTCGGCAACGGCGCCGGGCTCACGGAGAGGCCCCTCGGACAGGTGGGCGGGCTCGAGGCCGTCGCCCTATCCTGGGACCAGATGCCGTCCCACCAGCACACCTTCAACCCGGCACCCTTCAGCGTGAATGAAAACGTCGGGCATCAGCACGACTTTTTCTCCGGCCATGGCAGTTGGTACACGACTCGCCAGTACGGCTTTAAGGACGGCCCGCTGCATGCCGGCCGCGAACCGACCCCCAATCCAACGAGTGAGGCAGGCGCCCATGCCCACGAAGTGCGTCTTCCTGCCTTCGAGACGTCGCGGGCTGGCAACGGGCAACCACATTCCACCATGCCCCCCTTCTACGTCATGGCCTTCATCATGCGTGTCCAGTGAGGCCCTGAATCCACCCATGTGCCCGCCTAGCCCGAGCCCCATGAATCGAAACCGCGTCATGGCATTCTGTCACGACTCCGGCACCGCCGTGGCCGCCGTCTTCGCCGTGGCGCTTGCCCTCGGCTCGATCTCGGTTTCGGCCCAAGGCACCGCCTTCACCTACCAAGGCCGCCTCGCCGACCAATCGCGGCCCGCCAACGGCTCCTACGACCTCCAGTTCAGCTTGTTCCCACAAGCCTCCGGCGGC
>CAYSGH010000063.1:0-25094 GCA_964430505.1 uncultured Akkermansia sp.
CCGCTCGCCCCCCGCTTCCCGCTTCCCGCTCCCCACTTCCCGCTCCCCACTTCCCCTGTCAGTGCCGGTGTGAAAAGGGGGTGAAGTTGCCGGTTTGAAAGTCGGGTGGCGGGGGGAGCGCAAAACGCCGCCGGAACGGGGCTTCGACGGCGTCGCATGGGAGGGATCCCAGACCCTCAGGGCGGGATGATCTGATCCTTGGTGCGGTAGCTCCGGCCCTCGATCACGACGGTGCAGACGTGGTGCACCAACCGGTCCAGCAACGCCGCCGTCAGGGTCGCGTCGTTGTTGACGATCTCCGGCCAGTGCTTGTTGGCCCGGTTCGTCGTCAGGATCGTCGAGGCCTTCCCGTAGCGCGCCGCCACACCGGCATTTCAGATCGGCGGAATCGACCCAATTAGGGAATGGCACTGACACCGCGGTCTTGCCCGATGCGGCCGCCGTCGCACGGAGGCGCCGCACGCCCACCTTCCGACCAACCACGGACGCTGCTGGATGGGGCCGGTGAGACCGTTGGCCTTATGGGTGGCGAGTCCGTCCGTCCATGGCGCGAGCGTCCGCCGCCCTTTTGCCTTGTCCGGCCTCAGCGCCGCTCGCCCAGCACGAACGGCCGGAGCAAGGCCGGGGGCGGCGCGCCGTGGGCCAGCAACTCGTCGTGGAACCGGCGCAGGTCGAAGCGGTCGCCGGCCTGTCGCCGCGCGGCGTCGCGCAGGGCCAGGATCTCCATCTTGCCCAGCGTGTAGAACAGGTAGCCGGGGTCGTGGGTCCCGCGCATCGCCTCGCTGCGCGCGGGCTTTTCCTCGTAGTGACAGTGCTCCCGGAAGAACCGCGTGGCCTCGTCCACCGTCATGCCCTGGCAGTGCATCCGGACCGAGCAACACAGCCGGCACAGGCGAAGAAGCGCCTCGTCGGACTGCGCCAGCCGGTACTTGGCGGCCCGGATCCGCTCTGCGGGCGTCGCGCGGGCCGGGTCCTGGGGCTGCATGAAGCCCGCCTCCAGCACCATCTGCTCCGTGTAATGCGCCCATCCCTCGGAGAAGATGTAGCTCGGGAACACCTTCTGGACCGTCGTGGCGCGCGACGCATTGAGCGCGAGGAACTGCGTGTAGTGACCCGGGTACGCCTCGTGGATGCTGACGATGTCGGTCGTGTAGAAGTTGAAGGCGGAGAGCCATTCCTCGGCCTGTTGCGGGCTCCAGTCGCGTTCCACCGGCGTCACGTAGTAATAGGCCTCCGTGGCGCGGGACTCGAAGGGCCCCGGCGTGTCCATGGACGCGAAGCTCGTGGCGCGGAACGGCGGCAGCGTCTCCTCGACGCGGGCGCGGACCTCGCTGGGGATGGTGACGAGGCGTCGGGAGACGACGAACCCCCGGATCGTTTCAAGGTTGCGGCGGGTGTCGGGGAGAAGGCCTTCCGCGGTGGGATGGTCCCGTTGGATGGCCTTGAACACGGCGGCGGCGGGCTGGACGGGGTCGATCTCGCGGGCGGCGGCCTCGAATCGCGCCTGCTCGGCCGCCAGCTCCTTCATCCCGGCCGCGAGGATGTCCTCGGGGGACGCCTCCACGCCCTCCGCCCGCAACAGGCGCACGTAGCCGTCGCGTCCGAGTGCGAAGGCCTCGGTGGCATGGGGCAACCGCTCGCGTTCCAGCCATGCCGCAAAGGCCCGGCATTCCCGTGCCGCCACCGCGTTCGCCGGCTCGAAGGCTCCCAGCACGGACGGGTCGCCGCACAAGCGCGCGGCGCGCAGGACGTCGTTCTCCAGGAAGGACGCCGTCGCCCGGGCCACCTCGATGCCCGTCTCCACGAAGGGCCGGGGCAGGATGGGCTCGAGGTTTTCCCGGGCGGCAGCGAACACCTCCGGGGCCCGGCGCAGGATGGCCGCCATGTCAGCCACCCGTTCGCGCAGCGGCTTGAAGTCGCGTCGCAGGTAAAAGCTGACGTCCAACGCCCCGGCGTAGTCCATCGGGTTGCGCTGCCATGCGCGTTCGGTCTCGATGCCCCACAACCCCTGCAGGACGGCCAGCCGAAGCAGCCGGAGGTCTAGCAGCTCCTCCCTCCGCAGCCCCCCCTCGTCCATGCCGCCCAGCAACGCACCGTAGCGGTGTAATCGGGCTTGCTCCGCGCGGACGGCCGCCGCCGTCGGGACGACGAACCGGCCGTCGTGCTCATGCCAGCCCAGCGCAACGGCCTCGATCGGGCGCGCGGCGAAATGGCTTCGGACGAACCCTTCGGAAACTTCCCGGAGCGCCTCGCCGCGGCGACCGATGGGCGCGCAGGCCGGGAGGCAGGCAAGGATCAACGCGAGCCAGCAAGCCCCGGAACGCGGGGATGCCATCACCCGCCACGGTGGCGTGCCGTCACGCCACGGCACGGCGCCGTTCCTCCAGTGCCGCCACCATGCTCTCGAAGATCCACCGGCCGTCGGTGGAGCCCAGCACGGCCTCGCTTGCACGGTCCGGATGGGGCATCAGGCCCGCCACGTTGAAGCGCTCGTTGGCGACGCCCGCGATGTTCAGGAGCGACCCGTTGGGGTTGGCAGCGTCCGTGGCCTCGCCGGCCGCGTCCACGTATTGCCACAGCACCTGCCCCTTGGCCCGCAACCCGGCCAGCGTGGCGTCGTCGGCAAAGTAACATCCCTCCCCATGGGCGATGGGAATGCGGAGGAGTTGGCCCGACGGGATGCGGGAGGTGAACGGCGTGGCGGGATTGGCGGTGCGCAGGTACACCTGCTCGCAATGGAACTGGAGGTCGCGGTTGCGGATCAGGGCTCCAGGCAACAAGCCCGCCTCGCACAGGATTTGGAACCCGTTGCAAATGCCGAGGACCAGGCCGCCGGACTCGGCAAACGCCTGGACCGCCTGCATGACGGGGCTGAAGCGGGCGATGGCCCCGCAGCGCAGGTAGTCGCCGTAGCTGAAGCCGCCGGGAACGATCACGGCATCCGCGCCGCCGAGGCAGGTGTCCTTGTGCCACACCAACGACGCGGAGTGGCCGAGAACCCGGACGGCGTGGACGCAGTCCTGGTCGCAGTTGCTGGCGGGGAACTGGAGGATGGCGAACTGCATGGCGGCTGGGGCTAGGCCACGACGTCGAGCTGGTAGTCCTCGATGACGGGATTGCTCAGGAAACGGCGGCAGGCCTCGTGCAACCTTGCCTCGGCGACGGCCTTGTCCGCACCCGGTTGGAGGTCAATCTCGATGTACTTCCCGACGTGCACGGCCCCGATTCCCTCGTAGCCCATGTGGGCGAGGGCTCCTTGCACGGTCTTCCCCTGGGGATCCAGCACGGCCTTCTTCGGGGTGATGATGATCTTTGCTTTCATGAAAAACGGGCCTGGGCCCCGAGGACGTCCAAGGGCCATGATGACGGAACGGTCAGGAATCCTCCGGCCATGGCCCGCGCCCGGAGCGGCGCAACGGGAGAACGAGGGACCGAGCCTTCCCACCCCACGGCCAACGGGGGAACCACGACGGCAAACGGTCTCAAGGGGCCACAAGCCGAACCAAGACGCGGGAAGGAACCACGCTCAGGTTCAAGCGGACATAGACCACGTCCGTGCTGTTCACGTAGCCATCCCGGCTGACGTCATAGGGGGACGTGACGGGAGCGGGATCAATGCTGGCGTTCAGGCGAGTCGCGGTGACATCGACGGCATTGACCTCGAAGTTCGTGGCGGAGTCACCGGTGTCTCCGATGGAGTTGCCGAAGTAAAACACGTCATCGTCGGCAAGGCCCGACTGGGGGGTGGCCTTGATCGTGGTCTGGACCCACTGGTTCTGGATGGTGCCACTGGCCCATGCGAGGGTGACGCGGTCGCTGCCACCCGCGCCGGCGCCGCGGCGCACGGTGACGGTCGGGGTGGGGGCGTTGGCCCAGGTGGCGGGCGTCTGCGAGTTGCCCAGCTTCACTTGGATGTCCGAGTCGGTGATGTCCTCGGGCAGCGCCTCCACGTCAATCATGAGCCCCGTGATGCCGAACGGGTAGCTGGTGATGTTGGCAAAGCTGGCCGTCTGGCCTGGGAGCAACGCCGACTTGTCGGTCGCAAGGGCCGCGTCGTCCGCGGCATCGGCGCTAAGGCCGTCACCGCCCAAGCCCGAGCCTCCATAGAAGATCCTGCGTCCGCCCGACACGATCCGCGTCTGGAAACCCGCCAAGCCCGGTTGGCTCAACTGGCCGGAGTTGACGGAAAAGGTGCCGCCTGAAAACGACCCGGCGTCGATCTGGCCCACCACATCCCAGACACCGAAGGAACCGCCGCTGGCACTGCCGGCACCGGCCGACGGGACATCCCAATCCACCGAGTACGAGGGCGAAGCCATCGCCGTGCCGTGGACGATGCCCCAACACGCCAACACCAGACCTGTCTTGAGTGCTTTCATTGCCCGTTCGGGGCCATTCCGCCCCCGCCCCCGGGCATTGTCAAGGACCGCGCCGCAGGCTTTTCAACGTTGAAGAACCGTTGCGTTACCACCTGCCCGGCCTGGAGCACGGCCTCGGCCTTCGGGCTGCCGTCGGGGTTGAACGACTTTGCCAAGCCGTCGGGCTGCCCCGCCTTCATCGGGATTTCCTCTGCCAATCCTCCCTCCGGATGCCAACGACGAAAGACGCCCTCGATCACGCCGCGAACAATCTGCGCCTCCGACTGGCGCTCGCCGTTCTCATGCCACTTGGTGCGCACCCCATGGGACACCCCCGCCTCGAAGTGCTCCAACACCTGCAACTGTCCGTTCGGATACCACCCCCGCGACTCGCCCTGCAGCTTGCCCTCCTTCACCCCGGAGCGGGACCGCACCCCGCCGTCGGGGTACCGCTCGAGGACGATCCCGGTGAACGGCGTCGGTGCGTTGGTCAGGTACAGCCGCTCGTCCTTGAGCACCAACGACTCGCGTGACACCTCCGGCCCTTCAACCACCCCGGACTGGCGCGTCTTCCACCACCAGGCACCGCCCCCGGCCAGCATCAAGGCCAGCCCCAGCCACGCCAGGCCGCGCACCCGCATCGCACCATGGAATCCTCCAAGCCACCGTCGGTCAGGACCTGCGCTCAACTGCATGTCCCTAGCTAACCCAAGGCGCGCCGCCTTGTCACCTGTCGGGCTCCACCCAAGGTCGCCTGGCAACGACTCACGCGCGCGCCTCGTTACGCAAGCGGGCCCGCGATCCGCGCCATGGCCATGCGAAGCCACGGTCCCCGTCACGCCACCCCCGGCGTTGCTCGCCGTCCCGCCTTGGGTTCACGGAACCCTTGCGTGGGGCGGTGCCACGTCACCCACCGCTCCGCGACCGGCACGTGTTGGCGCGCATCGTCGCAACTCGTTCCGAATCCATCGTCGGCCGGGTGCGCATGCATCATCCTGAAATCGGCCGTCAAAGAGGGTGCCAAAACGAGGAAACGCCCTTCCCATCGGGTCGGATGGGCTCATGGACAGGAACCCAGGGGTTCACCCTGCGGGTGAGGTCGAGGTAGGCCCGGTTCGGCTGAAGGCCGGGTCCCCTGACCCGGCGCACGGGGCACGAGGCATCGCCGCCGCCGCGTGAGGGCACGCGGCTTACAGACGGACCCACTGCCGTTTCTAGGATCATGCGCGGAGGGCGCGCCCCTTTCCGGAATGGCCATGCCCCGGCCCTTCATGACAGCCTGCCAACGAGTCGTTCGTCACACGCATCCGGTCCTCCACGCCATGATTCCCCGAAAGGTTCCCGCGCTCGCCCCGCTCGCCGTCCTCGCCTGCCTGTCGGCGCTTGCCCTCCATGCGGCGCCCGCCGAGACCGGCGACAGCAACCGTCCCACCAACGCATCGCCCGCGCTCTCCATCACGCGCATCTTCGACTCTGCCGAGTTCAACGCCGAGTCCTTCGACGGGCGTTGGCTGCCCGACGAGCCCGCGTACACCACCCGCGAGCCCGCGCGCGACAACGGCCCCGGAAAGGACATCGTCCGCAACGACCCCGCCTCCGGCACCCAGGTCGTCCTCGTCCCCTCCCGCGACCTCATCCCGCCCGGCCAGTCCTCGCCCCTCGCCGTCGAGGACCACGCATGGTCCCGGGACCGGTCCCGGCTCCTCGTCTTCACCCAGTCCCAGCGCGTGTGGCGCACCCACAGCCGGGGTGATTACTGGGTCCTCGACCGCTCCAGCCGCGAGCTGTCCCGCCTCGGCGGCGACGCCCCGGCCTCCTCCTTGATGTTCGCCAAGTTCTCGCCCGACGGCGGCAGGGTCGCCTACGTGCGAGAACGCAACCTGTACGTCGAGGACCTCCGCACCCACGCCATCACCGCCCTCACCACGAACCGCTCCCCGAACGTCATCAACGGCACGTTCGACTGGGTGTACGAGGAGGAGTTCGGGTTGCGCGATGGCTTCCGCTGGTCCCCCGACGGTTCCCGCATCGCGTTCTGGCAACTCGACACCTCCGGCGTCCGCGAGGTGCCCCTCGTCAACAACACGGATGGCCTCTATCCCAAGGTCCAATGGATCCCCTACCCCAAGACGGGCGACCTCAACCCCGCGTGCCGCGTCGGGGTGGTCGAGGTTGCCACCGGGGAGATCCGTTGGTTGCCGGTCCCGGGCGACCCGCGCGCGCACTACGTCTTTGACCTTCAATGGCCGGACGCCTCGCCCTTCGTCTTTCTCCAACAGCTCAACCGACGCCAGGACACCAACCGGATGTTCCTCGCCGACCCCGTCACCCTGGCCACGCGCGAGTTCCTCGTGGACCGCGACGACGCCTGGGTGGACTCCGACCACCGGCCCGTCTGGTTCCAGGACGGCAAGCGGTTCCTGTTTTGGTCCCAGCGGGACGGATGGCGGCACCTGCACCTGGCCCATGCCGGCGAAGCCAAGGCGCGCACCGTCACCCAGGGCGACTTCGACGTCACCGAGCTGGTCCACCTCGATGAAGCCAAGGGCCACGTGTACTTCATCGCCTCACCCAGCAACCCCACCCAACGCCACCTCTTCCGCATCGACCTCGACGGCCGCCACCTCCAGCGCATCACCCCCAAGGACGCCCAAGGCTCCCATGCCTACGTCGTGTCCCACGATGGCCGGTGGGCGTTCCACACCCATTCGTCCTTCCTCCAACCCCCAGTCACCGACCTCGTCTCCTTGCCCGACCACAAGTCCGTCCGCGTCCTCAAGGACAACCAGGCCCTGAAGGAAAAGCTCGCGGCCCTCGAACTGCCCAAGGCCGACTTCCTCCGCGTCCGCGCCGGAACCAACGTGGAGATCGATGGATGGCGCATCCGCCCCCCCAAGACGGAGCCCGGCCGCAAGTACCCCGTCCTCGTCCATGTGTACGGCGAGCCCGCCGGTTCCACCGTGCGCGACGCATGGGGCGGCAAGAACCTCCTGTGGCACCTCATGCTGGCCCAGCAAGGCTACAACGTCCTCAGCTTTGACAACCGCGGCACCGCCGCCCCCCGCGGGCGCGCGTGGGCCAAGTCCATCCACCGCAAGGTCGGCGTGCTGGCCTCGCAGGACCAAGCGGACGCGCTCCAGCACGTGCTCGCAAAACATCCGGACCTCGACGCCGGCCGCGTCGCCATCTGGGGATGGAGCGGCGGCGGCTCCATGACCCTCAACGCCCTCTTCCGTCACCCGCAGCTCTACCACGCCGGCATCGCCGTCGCCGCCGTCCCCGACATGCGCCAGTACGACACCATCTACCAGGAACGCTACATGGGCCTCCCCGACGACAACGCCGAGGCTTACCGCGCCGGGTCGCCCGTCCACTTCGCCCATCAACTCCAAGGCCGCCTCCTCGTCATCCACGGAACCGGCGACGACAACTGCCATTACCAAGGCTTCGAGGATCTCATCGACACCCTCATCCGGCACAAGAAGCCCTTCCAAATGATGGCCTATCCCAACCGCTCCCATTCCATCAGCGAGGGCGAGGGCACCGCCGTCCACCTGCGCGAGACGATGACGCGCTTCCTCCACGAGGCCGTGCCGCCAGGGCCGCGCTGACCGCGTCGCCCGCGTCGCACGGCACAGGGCAGGCCGGGCCGCGACCGGCCTCCCAACGAGGTCGTCAGGGCACGAACGCGTTCAGCAACGCGTTCCCAATTCCCACCAGCGCCGACCCCGAGATCAGCCCGGCGCACATCGGCTCGCATCCCTCCACCCACGTCTCGTGGCGCGGGCTGCCCGCCTCCGCGCCCCGGCCCATCCACCAAAACAACGTCGCCCCCATCCACATCGCCAGCGTCGCGTCCGGCGGCAACACCACCCCCAGCCCCATCGCCACCGCCGACAACGGGAACCGACCCTTCGTCCGCACGCGCAGCATCTCGAACACCACCGCCAACACCGCCGCCACCGTCATCGCCACCAACGCGGACGCCGGCAACTGCCCGAAGCCGCGCCCGATCAAGTCCGCCACCCCCTTCCACTGGACCGCGGCCGGCATCGGGAACCGCTCGCTCAGCAACGTCGCCGCCGACCGCGCCCCCGACGCGTCCTTGGGCAGGAACAACAGGAAGAACAACGGGGTCGCCGCCAGCGAGCCCGCCACGATCCCGATCACGTGCCCCACCGCCTGCTGGCGCGGCTTCGCGCCCAGCATGTAGCCCGGCTTGATGTCCGACAGCAGGTTCGCCGCGTTGGACGCCACCTCCGCCGTCATCCCGGCCGGGATCAGGTTCGACGCCGGGTTCGACCGGTCGAGGGCGCCCATGCTGAACTGCGTGATCTTCGACAACGCGCCCGTCGGGGTCCACGCCGTGAGCGCCATCGAGTTCGTGCAAATGACCGAGAGCAGCAGGATCAACGGCAACGACAGCAGGCCCGGCAACCAGGGCACCCCGAAGAACGCATGCCCGAGCCAAACCCCCAGGAAGCCTACCACGGGGACGCCCACGTAGGACATCCACAACGGAAGCTCGATGCCCCGCAGCAGGTCCTCACCGTCGTCGCGGCGCACCGCCCGCCCGCGTACCATCCGCCACGCGGCCTTGAACAGCTCGGGGCGCGCCATCAGCGACACCAACGAGCCCACCACCATCATCGACACCCCCCACCACAGGGACCATTGGTTGACGATTTCCGCCCGCGAGATCGGCACCGCAGTGCCCGCCGCGTTGGTGTAGGCCTTGATATCGCCCCGCTGGATCATCCACGGGGCCAGCACCACGAAGTTGACCAGCGCACCCACCAGGCAACTCGTCGCCACCCGGATCCCGATCAGGCCCCCAACGCCCAGCAACGCCGCGTCCAGCGTCACCCTCAACCCCAGTTGCCGCACGTCCGTCCCCAGGATCCTCGGGATCCAGCCCTGCGCCGCCGCCGCCCACTGGTAGTAGTACTGGTCGATGCGCTCGTTGAAGTGCCAGGCCTCCTTCAACGCCGCCCAACGGTCCATGCGCAGCAGCCGCAGTTGCACCAGCCGCATCCACCCGTCGCTGGCCAACGCCTGGAACCCCGCCGCCAGGAGCGTCGTCCGCACCAGCAACCGCGTCCTCAAGAGCCCCGATGCCGCGCTCCCGTGGTACAACGCGTCCAGCACCACCCCGCACGCCCGGCCCTCCGGGAACGGCAGTTGCTCCTCGTTGATGAACCGCCGCTTCAACGGGAATGCCACCAACACCCCCAGCACCGAGATCACCACCATCCACGCCGCAAGCTGCCACCACTCCGGGATCCGTCCCGTCACCAACATGTACGCCGCCAGGCTCGACGTCAGCGGCGTCACCACGTACCCGGCCGACGTCGTGATGGATTGCGTGCAGTTGTTCTCCAACACGGTGAACCCGCCGCCCCAGCGCGTCCGCCCGAGCCACCGAAACATCCCAAACGTCACCAGCACCGACGTCAGCCCCACGCCGATCGACAACCCCATCTTGGCCCCGATGTACAACGACGTGGCCGCCAACACCCCGCCCAGCACAAACCCCGTCAGCCCGGACCGCAGCGTCAGTTGCGGCATGTCCCCCCGGTACACCGTGTCCCGCCACCAACGGTCCTTCTCGGACCGGGTCCATGCACGCACCTGTTCGTCGGTCAACACGGGGAGAGCCATGGGCCCAGCGTGTGACAACGGCGGCACCCATGTCCATGCGCCACCGCGCGCTGGCGGGGCCTTCTCCTCCCAACTTGGCTGTTGCGACATTCCACCCCCTCTCTAATGCTCGAACCCATGAAGAGCGCACGCTCCGTTCGCCTGGCCTCCGCTGCCGCATGCCTTGCCGTCGCCCTGTTCTCCACCGGCTGCGGTGGCGTCAACGCGACCGGCAGCGTCTCGCCGGCCACCTTCTTCCTCCCCGGCCTCATGAAGGTCGCCCCGGCCAAGCCCGCACCGGGCGCTCCCCCGCTCCCCGAGCACGCCTCCGTGCCCACCACGCCCGAGTCCGGCCAGCCCTGAGCCCAGCCCGCCCTCCCCCTCCCCGCTCCTCGCCTCCCGCTCAACGCCCCACGCTCCCCGCTCCTCGACCGCCATGCGTTTCCCCCTCGCGCCGACCGCCAAGATCGCCCGCCACATCGTCGCCAACCGCCTCCAGGGCCGCTCCAAGTTCGCCATGGTGCTGCAACTGGAGCCGCTCCACACGTGCAACCTCACGTGCACGGGCTGCGGCCGCATCCGCGAGTACTCCACGTCCATCAAGGACGTCGTCCCCTTGGACAAGTGCCTCGCCGTCGCCGCAGAGTGCGACGCCCCCATGATCTCCATCTGCGGCGGCGAGCCCCTCATCTACCCACGCATCGAGGAACTCGTCGCCGGGCTCCATGCCCAGGGCCGCATGGTGTACATCTGCACCAACGGCGTCTTCATGCGGAAGAAGATGCGCGACTACCTCGCCGCCTCCTACTCCCCGGGCACCGAGCCCGTCCTGAAACAGCTCGTGGGCGAGAAGCTCGTCACCGAGGCCGAGGCCGAGGCCATCCGCAACGCCAAGCCCGAGGCCCGCTCCAAGGTCGTCATCCGCCCCAGCCAGTGGCACTACTGGAACGTCCACGTGGACGGCTTGGAATTCACCCATGACCTCATTGTCGAACGCGAGGGGGTCTTCAAGGAGTGCGTCCTGGCCATCCGCATGGCCAAGCTCCTCGGCTACCAGGTCGCCACCAACACCACCGTGTACAAGGAGTCGGACGTGGCCGAGCTCGAGGAGATGTTCAAGTTCCTCTCCTCCCTCGGCGTGGATGGCCACACCATCTCCCCGGGCTACGACTACGACGCCGCCAAGAAGGACATGGTGAAGCGCCTCGGCAAGGACCCGAAGGACTTCTTCCTCACGCGCGACCTGACGCGCCAGAAGTTCAAGGACGTCCAGCGCTGGGGCGAGATGTTCACCATCTTCGGGACGCCAGGCTACCTGGAGTTCCTCGCGGGCAAGCGCGAGCTGGCCTGTTCCGCATGGGCCGTCCCCACGTACAACATCCGCGGCTGGAAGGCCCCCTGCTACGTGATGACCGACACCCATTACCCCACCTACTCCGACATGCTCGGCAAGGTGGACTGGAGCCGGTTCGGCGTGGACGAGAAGGGCTGCGGGCGCGACCCGCGCTGCGAGAACTGCATGATGCATTCCGGGTTCGAGCCCACCGCCGCCCTGAGCACCGGCCTCCGCGACACGTGGGTCAACTTCCGGTACAACTTCGGTTCACGCCCCGCCCCCTACCCCGCCAGCGCGGACCTCGAGCGTCGGGCCTTCAACGGGGCCACCATCGGCAAGGGCCACCTCGCCGAGGCCAAGGCAGCCGTCAACCACGGCCTCGCCGGCGCACGGAGCGCCTACGCCCAGGCCGGGAACGACCTCGCCCATTCCCATGATCACTCGTCCGCCGAGGGGGATTCCTGCGGGTCCGGTGACTCGTCCCAACGCGACGCCTTGCTCGCCAAGATCCAGACGGCCGCCAAGCCCACCAACACCGCTTCCTGAGGTCCGCGCCCCTTCCCCAAGGCATCCATCGCCCGCGCTGCCTCGCTCGCTCCCCATCCCATGAGCGCCCTCTTCCTGTCCCCCCCATCCTTTGACGGCTTTGATGGCGGGGCCGGGTCCCGGTATCAGGCGCGGCGCGAGATCACCTCGTTTTGGTATCCCACCTGGCTCGCCCAACCCGCCGCGTTGGTCCCGGGCTCACGCCTCCTCGACTGCCCGCCCATCAACATGGGCATGGAGGAAACGCTCCGCATCGCCGACCAATACGACCACGTCATCATCCACACCTCCACGCCGTCCCTCCGCAACGACTGCAAGGTCGCCGAGGCGATCAAGGCGCGCCGCCCTGGCACCACCGTCGGCTTCGTGGGTGCCCACGCCGCCGTATTGCCCACGGACACGCTCAAGGCCTCCACCGCCATCGACTGGGTCGGCCGCAAGGAGTTCGACTTCACCTGCAAGGAGGTCTGCGAGGGTCGCCCGCTGGAGTCCGTGGCTGGCCTCAGCTTCCGCAAGGACGGCCGCATCCAGCACAACCCCGAGCGCGAGCTCATCACCAACATGGACGTGCTGCCGTGGGTGGCCGACGTGTACCGGCGCGACCTCGACATCGATAAGTACTTCATCGGCTACCTCCTCCATCCCTACGTCAGCCTGTACACCGGCCGCGGATGCCCCGCCCAGTGCACCTTCTGCCTCTGGCCCCAGACCATCGGCGGCCACAAGTACCGCGTCCGCTCCGCCAGCAACGTCGCCGCCGAGATGGCCCACATGAAGCAACTCTTCCCCCAGGTGCGGGAGTTCTTCTTCGACGACGACACCTTCACGGCCAACCTCCCCCGCGCCCGCGAGATCGCCCGGCACCTCGCCCCCCTCGGCCTCACCTGGAGCTGCAACAGCCGCGCCAACCTCGACGAGGACACCATCCGCTTCCTCAAGGACTGCGGCCTCCGCCTCTTCCTCGTCGGCTATGAGTCCGGCAACGACGACGTCCTTCGCCGCATCAAGAAGGGCGTCACCACCGACGAGATGCGCGCCTTCACCCGGTCCTGCCACAAGGCCGGCGTCGTCATCCACGGCACCTTCATCCTCGGCCTCCCCGTCGAGACGCCCGAAACCATCGAGCAAACCCTCCGCTTCGCCCAGGAGCTCGACGTCTTCTCCATCCAGGTCTCCCTCGCCGCCCCCTACCCCGGCACGGAACTCTACGAGATGGCCCGCCAGAACGGCTGGTTCAGCAAGAAGGACAAGACCGACATCGTCCACGGCGACGGCTTCCAGCAGTCCACACTGGAATACCCGGGCCTCTCCAAGGAACAGATCTTCGACGAGGTCGAACGCTTCTATCGCCAGTACTACCTGCGCCCACGCCCCATCCTCCGCATCATCAAGACCATGCTCGAGGACAAGGACATCCTCGTGCGCCGTTGCCGCGAGGGCTACGAGTTCTTCCGCTCCCTCCGCCAACGCCGTGCCACCGTCGCGGCCTAGCCCATGAGCGGGCCACGTCGCCCCATCGCCGCCATCACCGCATGGCTCTCGGTCCACGCCGCCGTCGCGCTCCATGCGGCCGCCGCGCAGGACGCCGCCTCCGCGTCGCCCGCCAGCACCGTCGCCCCGGCCGCCACGACGGCGCCCTCCACCGCCGCGCCTTCACCACGCACGGGCACCCCGCCCGGCTCACGGCCCAGCCCGAACCGCACCACCCAGCCCAGACGCGCCGCCACCCCCTCCACCAACGACGTCCCGGACGTCTTCCCGCTCCGCCCCATCGACCTGCTCCCGCCGCCATCCCCCATCGGGCTTCGTCCCCTCACCTTCCCCGTCTCATGGCCCGCCGCTGCCGTCGAGGGCCTCGCCCATGACGGCACCCGCCTCTGGATTTCCGCACGGCCCTGGAGCCTTACCAACTCCACCCCCCAGCTCTGGTCCTTCCAACCCCTCAACAACCGCCTCGAGCCCGTCCGCGGCAAGGTCGATCAACACCCCGTCCGCTCCCTCGCCCTCGCCACCGACGGACTCTGGCTCGGCTTCGACGCCGGCGTGGCCGTCCTCAACACCCGCACCTTCACCCTCGATGCCCACGGGGCGCCGCAAGGCATCACCTCCGGCAACATCGCCGGGCTCGCGGCCGCCCAGCGCGGCTGGTTCGCGCTCTCCGAGGCCGGGGCCTTGTTTCGCCTCAAGCCGGATGGCCGCTCCTGGTCCCGCCTCCCGGGACTGCCCTCGCCCAACCCACGCGTCACCGAGCGTTTCCTCGGCCTCCACGGCTCCGGCGACTGGCTCGCCACCTGGACCGACAACACGCTCGCCGTCCGCCATCATGCCGCCCCCGAGTGGGGCGCCATCCCCGAGTCCCAATGGAAGGGCCTCCCCGCCCTCGATCCCCCGCGATGGCGCTGCGCCGCCCCGGACGGCGACGGCGGCTTCTGGCTCGGCAGCAACCTCGGCCTCCACTTCCTCGTCGCCGAGACCGGCTCCATGGAGCATCGCACCGCCCCCGTCCGCCCCACCGTCCCCGGCGGCATCGGCTTCGCCGTGCAACCCGGATTCCAACCCGCCAAGGCCGCCTTCGACGCCGCCCGCACCCGCCAGGCCGAGGGCATCCGCGAACGTATGCGCGAACGTTCCCGCCTCGCCCGCCTCGCCTCGGACCTCCGCACACGCCTCGATCCCTTCACCCCCGCCACGCGACTCCCGGCCCCCGTCCGCGCCCTCGCCCGCGACGGATCCCTCACCTGGGTCGCCACCGAGGATCCCACCGGGCCGCTCCACTCCCGCATCCTCCTCTGGCATGGCCCCAGCCGACGTTGGATCGCCCACTTCACCGTCGCCCTGCCTGTCCGATGCATGACCGCCGACGCCCAGTTCCTCTGGATCGGCAACGACCTCTCCCGCATCCCGGGCGGCGCGCCCATCCTCGTCGTGGACAAGCGTCCCCTGCTCGCCCTCCCCGCCCCGCGCTGGGTTCCTGACGAGATCCGCCCGGAGGAAATGGGCTCGCGGCTCGCCGGGCTTCCCCTCAACGAGCGCGCCGTCCTCGCCTTCTTCGCGGGCGACGCCCAGCGCGTCGTCGAGTTGCTGGAACCCGCCCCGCCCACCGCCGAGGGCCTCTTCCTCCTCGCCTTCGCCCACGACGCCATCGGCCTCAACCAACCCGACCGACGCGACGCCCTCATCGACCGGCTCGTCGCGGAGTTCCCCGCGTCGCCCCATGCCGAGGCCGTGCGTTCCCTTCGCCCGCCATCCAACTCCACGCGGGCCATCAACGCGCCCCCCGCCGAGTCACCCCTCGCACGCCTCTTCAAGCGACGCGACCTCGATGGCAACGGCCGCATCGACGCCGCCGAGTTCAAGGAATGGCGCGGCCCCGATACCCCCTTCAAGGATCCCAACGACGATGGCGGCCTCGACATGGACGAGTTCGACACCGTCCTCCGCGACGCCCCCTGACCGCCGCCCGCCGCCCGCCGCCCGCCGCCCGGTCCCCGCCCCTCGCTCCCCGCCCCTCAACGCGCCAGCCGGAAATACCGCACGCCATCCTCCAAGGCCCGCACGACGGGCCCGACAACCACCGGACCCGGCACGTCGCGCCACGGGCCATCCGGTGCCTCCGCCTCCTGCAACACAAACCCGCCTCGTTCCCACTGGAGCTGCACGACGCCGTCGCCCGGCACCATGCGCAGCTCGGGCTGGACGTTCACCGGCTGCACCAGCGACATGCGCATCCCAAACGTGATGTCCGCCGAGCGTGCGTTGTAGTTGTGAACCTCCACGGCGGCGACGTTCTCGCCGGCCTGGATCAACGACGCGTCGATCTCGAACTCCTCGTCGCACGTCGCGTCGCCCCCGCACGCGTAGCCCATTGCCAGCGTCGTGCTGAGGATGGGGGCCGGCGCCGGCTCCATCCGGATGCGCAACGCCTCGGCCCCGTTGAGGTAGAGGACCGCGCCGTCATCGATGCGCGTCAACAGGCGCAGCTTGGAGCCCGGCGCGACGGCCGGGACCTGGAAGCGCGTCCGGAAGTAGTACGCCAAATACGGGAAGCCCGTCGCCGGGTTGAACGCGGTGATGCGCGTGCCCAACGGCTCGACTCCGACGGGCGGGTTCCCGGAGTTGGTCTTCACCCATAGCAACCCGTTGCCCGGCCCTTCCCACCCCGAGTCCGTGTACGCGGCGCTGGTCCATGCCTGGCCCGACACGTTCGCGGCCGTGTAGCGCCACGGGCCGTCGATCGGCTGGAGGATCGTCGGCGTCGCGTAGTTCGTGGTCGTCAACAGCCGCGTCGTCGAGACCCGCTGCTGCCCATCGGCCGCCCCCACGGAAACCACCCGGTAATAGACGCTCGAACCGGGCTCAAGCCCCCGCACCACCACCCCATGCCGCGTCGTGGCGGCCGCCTGCAACGGCGTCGCAAACCCCAGCGCCTCCGTCGGCCCAAACTCCACGCGGGACGACGCCGGGGCCGTCGTGGACCACGTCACCGACGCGCTCGTGTCGTCGGGCACGGCCACGATGTCGTTGATGAACCCGGGCAACGGCTTGGCCACCACCCCGAAGTGCGACCCCACCGTGCGTTCCTTGCCCGAGTCGGCGACCGCGCTGGGCGCGTTGATCCGGACGGCCGAACCCGTCGGGGATTGCATCGACATCGTGGACGAGCCGCCGCCGTCCATGTTGATCGCGTCGTGCGCGCCCACGAGCAACATCCAGGCGCCCGTCTCGTAGTCGAGCGCCCCCGCGCTCTGCGACTGCCGCCCGTCAATCACCATCAGGTACAGGTATCGCTTGTCCGCCGACACCCCCATCGCCGTGCGCGGGTTCGTTTGGTGGATGACACCCGACAGGTTGAGGTATTGGCGCCCGATGTTCACGCCCTTCACCACCACGGGATAATCCCCGGAAACGGCGGACTCCACGCCCACCGTGGAAACCACGGGCCAGTTCGTGTGGACCACCGTGGGCCGGTTCGCCGCGTCAAACAGCAACGACGCGCTGTGGTCCATGTTGCCCGCCGAAACCGCCTGTCCTCCCGACACGTGAAGGCCGGACACGATCATCGGCGTCCCCTCCGGCAGGTAATAGGCGGTGGGGTCGAAGAAGTTGGCGTTGATGGCCACCTGCACCCCGCGCGTCTCCACGAAACGGCTCACCGTCATCCCGGCCGTCTCCCGGAACCCCGACACATAGCTCGTCATCCGGGGGCTTGGCACCAGCCGCACGTCCGGGTCCGTCAGGTCCACGCGCAACGCGTGCATCACCATGCGGTTGTTGAAGTCGCCCGACGACACCGTGTTGGTGCCGCGGGCCAGGTCGATGCCCTTGAACAACGGTTGCCATGCTGTCAACGAAGGCGCGCCCAGCGCCACGGGCACCACGCCGGACGCCACGGCGGCGCAGCACGCCCACAATGCGATCCGCGCCACGTTCCAACTCGGGGAAGCCATCAGGGTCTTCATGTCAGCGTCCGCTGTAACGGTAGGGATAACCAGCAATCGGGTCGCGCGTGTAGGCCGCGTTGAAGCCGTCGTAGTAGATCGGAACCATCGCCACGTGCCCGTCCACGAACCCCACCACGCTCTCGGCGTCCCGGTAAAACGGCGCGTTCCGCCGGCCCGTCCGGCTCCGATGCCACGACAACGGCCCATGCGCGGTCCATTCCATGACCAGCAGCGTCTTCGACGGCTCGGCCACGTCGCCCACGGGCCAGCCCGCGATGCTCGGGACGCCCGGCAATAGGACCCCGTTGAAGCAATACGAACCGAAGTCGAACCGCGCCGTCTGGTGGAACGGCCTCGGGTCCGTATAACCCCGGTCGTCCGGGCACGCGAACACCACGTCGTTGCTCCCGGAAGGTCCCCGTAGCCCGGCATGTCCCTTCACCTGTTCCTTGTACCACCATTGCAGGTCGGGGCGGCCCTCCTCGGGGGCCGGCAACCGCCCCTGCTGGTCCTTTGCAAACGCCAGCGTGGCGGCCGACACCTTCCCCAGGTTCGACCGGCACGTCTCCAGCCGCGACCGCCGACGCGACCGCTCCACCGGAACCGCCACCAGCCCGGCCAGCACCGTCAGCACGCACAGCGCCGCCAACAGGTCCATCCGCGTGAACGCCCGCGTCATGGCTTGCCCCCCGTGATGGCCGCCTGCCACGGCTGGTATTGTCCCTCGAACGTCTCCCCCGCTGCATCCACGCGCGCGACGACCCCGCCGTGCACCAACCCCTGCCGGGCCAACATCCGGAGGTCCACGTAGCGCGGCACATAGCCCGGGCAGAACGCCACCACCTTCGCGCGCGGCGCGCCTACCAACGCCATCGCCTCCGGCCCCAGCAACGGCGGGCCCATGAACGACACGATCACGTCCCCGTCCTTTCCGCGCCGCAGCAGCTCGACAAAGTCCCCGGGCGGCACCTGCACCTGCCGCAGCGGATCCACCGGCAGGCGTCGCAGCACGTCGGGCTTCACCTGCGCGTCCGCAAGGTCATCCAGAAACGCCCCCAGCGCCGCCTCCACCGACGGCTGCGGGAACTCGCTCGTGTCACGCGCCCACACCACGAGGCGTCCCGGGCCCTTGCGCAGGCGCAACGTCTCCTTCGCCATCTCGCGCCCGACGCGCCAAGCGATGGCCGTGTCCTCGGCGGGCAGCCACGGGACAAACGTCCATGCCAACGCGGCCAGGGCCACGACGGCCGCCGGCACCAGCAGGATCCACGTGTTGCGTCGCGCGGGCATGGGGCGGGTGAAGGAAGCGAGGCAATCCACAGGTTCGCCCGCTAGAACACGCCGCGGGGCTTGGACAACACCACGTTGCTCATGCCCGAGGCGATGATCTCGAGGATGTGCGCACGCAACGCCGGCGTCTTGAAGGTCTTGCTGCTCCCATCCGCAAGGCTCATCACCCCCGCCTTGTTGTGCACCTGGTTGTCCCACGCGGCGTCGATCGAGTTGCCCAGGAACTGGCTCCACGACGGGTCCCACCCGCCGCCCCCGCCCGTGACATTGAAGTCACCCAGCAGGACGGACGCGGGCTTCTGCCAATCGACGGACGTGCCCACCAGGTAGCTCACGTTCATCATCGCATCCATGTCCGCCCAGTTCGTGCCCGGCTTGCGTTCCTTGTCGGCCAGGCACACCAGCACCCGCGGCGACGCCACCTCATTGGACGCCACCCGGAAATGGTCCGTCCAGTCGGCCGACCCATCCGTGCCGCCGTTGGTCGAGGGGAGCTGCCACGGGAGCTTGTCGTTGCGGTCATTGGCCCAGACGCGAAGCGCCAGCCCCACCTGGCGCTGGTTGTTGATGCAGACCGTCACCTTGGCCTTCGCCTTCGCGGTCGCCAGCGCCGGCAACAGCAGCCCCGCGAGGATCGCGATGATCGCAATCACCACCAGCAGCTCAATCAAGGTGAACGCCCAAGCCCACGGGACCGTCCCGGCCCGTCGCCTTCCGTTGGCTCTCATTCCAGTCTTTCTAGCAGGAGCGATGCCCGGTCGAACCCGGCACGGCCGGCGCTGGCCCGGTACTCGCACATCAACGCCACGACCGTGCCCGGCTCCTCGACGCGGAAATCGACACGAAGCTCCGTCCACCCAGCCCCCGCTTGCAAGCTCCGCGAGCGAGACGCCGTGTTCCCCACCCGCAACACCGCCCCGTCCCTCCGCGCCCCCGGCAAGCTCCGAAACCCCTCCACCCGCGCCCGCCCAAGGAACCGGTACAACCCCTGCCCCAACGGCACCGCGCACGCCCACGCCGACGAGTTTCTTTCCCCGGCCACCAGCTCCAGCACCCCCAGCCCCTCCACCTCCACCTCGCGGGCCGCGCCGTCACCGGGAACCCCTTGCGCCCGCCAGCCCACCGGACGCATCGCCGTTCCCACCGCCGCCAACGCATTCGTCGGAACGCCCCGGGCCAGCTCCTCCGCCACCCACGCCGCCCGCGCCCGCAACGCCCCGTGCAACGCCTCCTTCGCCGAATGCCATGCGCCGTAATCCCCAGCCCCCAACACCGGACGCAACGCCGCCTCGCATTCCCGCGCCCACGCCTCAAAGCCCCCCGCGCCCAGTGCCCGTTCATGCCACCCGCGCAACGCCGCCATCCATGACGTCCGGCCTTCCTCCGTCGCCATCAACGCCCGCGCCAGCGAACCCGCCATGCTCGGCCACGTCGTCAACGACGGCGTCTCCATCAACGTGTCCAGTCCCCACGGCACCCACTCCAGCCGCCCACGCACCAGCGCCACCCGATAGTTGTTCCGCGCCAGCGCATAGCCATCGCGATGCCCCATCAACACCTCGAGCGCCGCAAAACGAACAAACGCCCCCGCGTCCACCCACGGCCGTGCCGCATCCCATCCACCCCGCTGTACCGCGTCAGCCAACGAACGCCACGCCGCCCGTCCGCGTTCGCGCGCCTCGCCTTCCTTCGCGACATCGCGCAACCCCGCCTCCTTCAGTTCCAACTCGTCCCCCACGTCTGCACCGTCGCGCGGCTCCATCACCACCACGTCCTCGCCCGGCCACGCCCGCGCCACGAAGGCCCCGTCGATGCCCTCCTTCAGCCCGCGCCATCCCAAGTCGCGGTCATTCAGCCGCACGCCCGCCCATCCCTGCCGCGGGCATGGGACGCCCGCCTCGTTGAAGACATGGGCCGCCCACGCGCCCCGCACGCACCATGGATCCTCCGCGCCGTTCTCCAGGTGAAGCCGCGTGGCTCCGCCCAGCGCCGCCACGGGCCGTTCCAGGTCCAACGTGAACGACGGGTTCTGTTCCAAGCGTTGCAGGCTGCCGCGCGTCCCCTTGATGCGCATCCGCCCCGCCATGCCCGGGCCGTCGCCGAACCGCGCCGTCACGGGAACCCACGCGCGCGGCTCGGTCCCAAGCCGTTCCATCGCCCCGGGCGCTACGTCCAAGCGGATGCGCGTCCACGTTGGCCAGGTTCCCTTCAGGCCCGTCGCCGACGTCACGCGACGACGCCCCGCCGCCTCTGATTCTGCTGCCCACGCGGGCATCCCAACGACCAAGGCCAGCAACAACGCGGCTCCTAACGTCCCGCGCCACCACCCGCCCCGCGCCCTCATGGACTCGGCCGCGCCGACCCGCCGACGGCCGTCGTCGATCCGGTGGCGCCCGGCGGCGCGTTCGTTCGGGCACCTTCGGACGGCGCGCCCGCCCCTGCGGCGGCGACGGGCCTGCGCACCAACACCAGCGCGTTGGCCCCGGGACGTTCGCGCCCCTCCGACGGGCTGCTCACCACCTGTCCCAGCACCCACATCGACGCCGAGCCGCCCCCGTCCAGGTTCACCGCCTCCTGGCATCCCAACCCCGCCATGTACTGCGCCAGCTCCGGGAACGTCATTCCCACCGACAACCCCGGCTGACGCCCGTCCACCACCACCAGGAACAACGTGTTCGAGTTCCACCCCATCGCCGTCCGCGGATGCCGCACCTGGAATCCCGACCACGTCATCGGCTTGCCCGCCCGCACCAACGTCGGCCCGCCGCCCAACGCCAGTTGAACCCCCTTCAGGTCCGGGAACGTGTCGAACGCCAGCCGCAACACCTGCCCCGGAGCCAGACCGCGGCCGCGCTCCGACAACCTGGGCCCCACGGACAACACCAACCGGTCCGCCGGGATCGCCGAGTTCCCGCCCCGGCGCACCTCCGCGACGCGCGCCTCGAGGACGACGCCCGGGCGCACCGGCAGCCATGCCTTCTCGCCCACGCGCTCCAGCACGCACTCCGTCCCGCCCTCGGTCCGCGTCGTCGTACCATTCGCCGCCGTGTACACCACCACCTCGTCCGCCTCCCGCATCTCGTTCAGGCCCAGCACCGACGACTTGCCATCCGGCCAGAACACCTGGAGCCGCGACGTGATGTTCGTGGAGCGGGGCTCGCCCTGGGGATCGAGCCAGAAGCACGCATGGCCCGAGGGCGCGCTGATCAGCTCGCCCCGTCGCACGTGGACGTCCCGGGGATCGCCCCGGTACGAGTCCTCCGTCATGTAGAAGTCGCCGTTCACCGCCGCCAACGGCGTGCCCTCCGACGCCGACATCGCCGCCACCTGGTCCGACAACGTGCTCATCCCAATCCGCTCCCCGCCGCCCAACGTCGTCGCCAGCCCAAGGTCCCCACGACGACGATCCATGCGCACGACATGGACGGACCACTCCGGGTTGGACCGGCGGTCATTGGAATGGGTGAAGCCGCGGTCCGTGGCGGCAGCGGGGCTCGCCGGCTGCCGGGCCATCAACGCCGGCAGCAGCAGCAGCCAAGACCCAGCGAGGGCCATGAGCCCCATACGCCCCACAAGCCTCATGAGCCCCATCCTTCCCATCATCCCACCCCCTCACCCAGCACGGCGCGCGCCACCCGGCACCCCCTCCTCATGGCTTCCCCCCAGGCCGACGCCGCACCACCACCAGCGCGTTCGCAACATCCCGCTCGCGGCCGTCGCACGGGCTGTTCCGGGTCCGCCCCACGCACCAAATCGACGACGACCCGCCCCCGTCCAGGTTCATGCCCTCCTCGCAGCCCCAGCGCGCCATCGTGTCGCCCAGTTCCTCCAACGTCATCCCCACCGACAACCCCGGCTGCCGCCCGTCCACCTGAAAAAGCATCCAATGCGTCCGGTTCCACCCAAACGCGCTCCGCGGATGCCGCTGCGTCATCGAGCTAAACTCATACGAGTCCGACCGCGCCGGCGCGATCCGCTGCGCCTTCCCGCCCGACACCAGCACCGGCCCGCCGCCGATCGCCTCCCGGACGCCCACCAGCGCCGGCTGCATCCCCAGCCGCACCCGCACCTCGCCGCCCGCCACCACGTTGGTACCCGCCGGGTTGCGCCGCAGCCACATCGGCCCCGCCGACAACACCCAGCCGTTCGTGGGCACCTTGCCCCCGCCCGACCCGCGCACCTCCAACACCCGCATCGTCACGTCCATGCCCGGGACGGCCGCCATGGAGGTCGTGGAACGGTGGGTGGGTGAAAGCACCCATTCGCGCCCGCCCATGTTCCGCAAATGACCGCGCACCGCCCCCGTGTACAACACCAGACCATCCAACGGTCGCTCCTCGTTCAATCCAAAGGACGAAGACGACCCGTCCGCCCACGTCACCGTCAGGGCTGGTTGCACCGTGCCCACGTGGGGTTGCCCCTGCGCGTCGATCCAGAACGCCACCCCGCCGCGCGGCTGCGGCACGGAAAACAACTCGCCCTGCACCACCTGCAAGCCCCGCGGGTCCCCCGCAAAGAAACGGTCCCGTTGGTAAAAGTCCCCGTTCAACGCCGCCAAGGGCACCCCCAACGCCGCCGGGATCGACTCCACCTGCTCGGTCACCGTCCCCAGGCCCGTCGCCGCGCCGTCCGCATGGACCGACATCACCTCCACCCCCGGCAGGTCCCGCGCCACCCGCACGACGTGGATCGACCACGGCCCGCGCTCGACGACCTCATTGGTGTAGCCCACGCCGGGGGCCAGCTCGCGCAACGCCACCGCTCCGGGAGACGCCGACCACGCCCGCGACCCCGCCCCCATGCAGGCCAACGCGACACACGCCAACCCGGCGGACACCCAGGAGCCCACGCGCTTCCCTCCCCGACCCGCCGCCCAGCCCGCCCGCATCGGAATTGCTTCCCGCTTCAACATGTTCCAAAGGCGCGGGCATCGGCCCCGACGCCGCCCGCTCCAAGGACGACCAACGGGCCAGCCTCAAGGTTTCCCGAAGCAATAGAGGTTCTTCGCCGTCCGGACGAAGACCCGGTCATGGGCCACCGCCACGCTGCCGCGGCACGGGCCCTCGCCCTCCAGCGTCACGGTGCCCAGCACCTTGAACGCGTCGCCCGCGTCCGCCACCACCACCGTGCCCTCCTCCGAGTGCACGTAGATCTTGCCGTCCGCGCCCGTCGGCGAGCCCCAGATCACCTCCCGCGTCGGAAGCTTCCCCGACCACACCTTCGCGCCCGTCTTGGGATCGATCCGCGACAACACCTTCTTCCCGCCATCGAGCACGAACATCTTCCCGTCCATCACGAGGGGCGTGCTCCAGTCCGTGGGGCTCTCGGTGAACTTCCAGGCCACGTGCGACCCCGTGACGTCGCCGCGGCCATCGCCCCGGAACGCCACGACCGGCTGGCCCTTGGGGCCGCACGCATACACGAGCCCATCCAGCGCCACCGGCGACGTCACGATGCGGTACCAGTCGTCGCGCTTCTCGTAGAGCCGCGCCCGCCAAATCTCCGAGCCGCCCTCCAGCGCGTGGCCCGACACATGGTCGCCGCCCACCACCACGAGCTGCGTCGATCCATCCTTCATCCGCACCGGCAACGGCGTCGCGTACGACTCCTGGCTTTCCAGCGTCGAGTCCGTCTTGCGCACGTGCCGCCACAGGTCCTTGCCCGTGGCCGGGTCCAGGCACAACAGGAACGACTCCCGCTCCGGCTTGCCGTCGTACAACGGGTAATCCGGCGGCATGGGCGAGCGCTGCAACACCTGCACGTACAACCGGCCCTCGTGCAGCAACGGCGACGACCCGTAGATCCACATCACCGAGAAGCGCCCGAAGTCCTTCCCCAGGTTCCGCTTCCACAGCGGGTTGCCCTCCATGTCGAACGCCGCCAGGTCGCCCGTCCCGAACATCGTCACCACCCGCCTGCCATCCGTGACCGGCGACGGCGCGGCCATGTTGTTCCTCCCCTTCTCCTTGTCGCCGATGCCCACCGCCCGGCGCCACCGCTCCTTCCCGGTCGCCCGGTCCAGCGCGATGAGCACCAGCTCGCCCGACGCATCCGGCGAGTTCACGAACACATGCCCGTCCCAGATGATCGGCGTCGCCCCGGCCCGGCCTGGCACGGGGAACTTCCAGCGCACCTCGTCCGGCCCCAGCGCCGACGGCAGGTTCTTGGCCTCTGCCGACCCGTTCAGGTTCGGCCCCCGCCACTGGGGCCAGTTCCCGGCCCGTGCCATCACCCATGCCGAGGCCAACGCCACGGCCATCCCCACCATCCTGATGCCTTGTGCAGTCTTCATGCGCTCGCTTCGGGGAGCACCGCTTCCCGGCCCTTCCCCGCCCCCCGACCCAACCAAAAACCCCCGCCCCACACAACCCCGCATCCCCATGCCATCCGCATGCCCAGCAACCCCCTGTCCGGTTGCTTTCACCCCAAGACGCCACGCCCCAAGCAAGTGGCAGCGCCGTCCCGGCGCTGTCGAAAGCCCCC
>CAYSGH010000063.1:25194-26956 GCA_964430505.1 uncultured Akkermansia sp.
AGACGCCACGCCCCAAGCAAGTGGCAGCGCCGTCCCGGCGCTGTCGAAAGCCCCCATCTCCCCGTCCCCCCCCTTTGCGCCTTCGCACCTTGGCGAGACATCCCACCCCAAGCCCCTGACCGGTTGCTTTCACCCCAAGTCGACAAGGCGCAAACAAGTCGGGAACAGGTGTCCCTCCGCGCTCCCCCTTGCCTCAACGCCGAGACGGCGTTGCCACCTTCCCGCCCCTCGCCCCTCGCCCCTCGCTTCCCGCCCCCTGCCACCGTCCCCAACCACAAAAATATCGCGAGGGCCGCTCCGCCTGGTCTGGAGCTTATGTACGTGCGATCAGGCGAAAACCCAGGTCGTACCAGCGATTAACAAAAGGCACCCCAAGGCGTTGTGCGGATCGACACTTCTTCGCGTGAGCGGCCCACGAGCCGCCGCGCACCAGGCGCAAGTTATCTCCACCCAACGACGCGTCATCCCCCAATCCCGGGTCCCATTGCTCCTCGGCTGTGTACTTCCGTTTCCCGTCCCGACACCACTCCCACACGTTCCCGATCATGTCGTGTAAACCCCAGCCGTTCGGGTCTTTTAACCCGACCCGATGTGTCGCAGCCAGCTTGTCTGGGTATTGGCGCTCTGGCCACTTGGAAGCATCCACGGCATCCGCCATCTCCAGATCACGGCCGCTGTTCCCCGAATACCAGGCGATTGCGTCGAGATGAGGTGCATCACAATGCCCGCGAATAAAGATGTCGCCATGGTACAGCGCGGTATGGGACCCGGCGCGGCACGCGTATTCCCATTGCGCCTCCGTGGGCAACGTCGCCTCCAGCCCCGGCACGAGGTCCGACAGCGCCTTCGCCATCGCCATGCACTCGTCCCAGTTCACCTGCTCCACCGGATGCCAGCGGCCCTTGAAAAAGCTCGGCTTGCTGTTGCCTCCCATTACCGCCTCCCACTGGCACTGCACGACAGGCATCTCCCCCAGCCAAAACCCTCGGGTGATGTTCACCTCATGCAACGGTCCTTCGTCAACGAATCCACCGCGCGGCCTCTCGTGAGGATCACCATGGTATCTCCCCATCTCATGGATTGGCGACCCCATCCGAAACCGTCCCGACGGAATCCAGCGCCAGGCAAACGGCACGCCTCGCACCTCGCAGTGCGCAAAGATCCCCCGGTCATCCTCCCCAAACACCGTCGCCCAGGAAGGAGCCACCTCCGGCCACCGTCCAAGCCCCGGATCCACGCCAACCGATTCCCCGGTCTTCACCTCAGCCATGACTCAATCCCCTCCCCCACGGTTCCCAACCGGATGCCCGCCTCGTCCCGACGGCGGAGCGCACCGACGCCACCCCATCGACCCCGACCGGATTCGCACCCCCGGGCACGACCAAGCCGGGCCTTTTGATCCACGAAACACACGAAACACACCAAAACCAAACCCCGGTGCTTTCGTGTCTTTCGTGGTTCCCCGCATCATGCGCCCTCCGATCGCCCCCAGCCAAAAAACGGCCACCTTCATGTCCTGCCCTCCTTTTTTTATCGCGACGCGCCTCCGGCGCGTCCCCGCTCCGCGGGCGGCGGCACCGCCGCCAGAGGCTCCGCCCCACCTAAAAGCTTTTGACCTGCGAGCAGGCGAAAACCCAGGTCGTACCTACGGTAGACGCGGGGCCAGCCGTAGCGGTACGCGGAGCGGCACCTCCAGACTCGGGCGTGCCAGGAGCCGCCGCGCACCACGCGCGAGGCATCGCTCGTCTCCGGAAAGTCCATC
>CAYSGH010000064.1:0-4472 GCA_964430505.1 uncultured Akkermansia sp.
CGCCCACGTGGTCGAAGCCCCACTCGCGCCCAACCTCGGCGAAGCGATGGCCGCCCAGGTTGCGATGGAGTTGGCGGGGCTGCGGATGGGGTGGGTACTGGAGGAGCTTGCCGGGGATGCGGTCTTTCCGGTACGGCCCGCCCGCGTCGATGCGGGCGTTGGCGTCCAGGTCCTGGGTGTCGAACAGGTTGCCGGTCGTGAGCAGGAGGTCCTCGAATCCATCGAGGTCCACGTCGAGGAACATGCTGCCCCACGTCCATCCCGTCGCGTGAAGGCCGAAGGCGTGGGCGACCTCCGCGAAGGTGCCGTCGCCGCGTCCGAAGTGCAGGACGTTGCGGCCGCTTTGGGGACGGTTGGTGGCGCGCTCGAAGTCGCCGGGCGCCAGCACCACGGCCGGGCTGCGGAGCAGACGGTCCGCATGGGATCGGTCGAGCATGTCGGCGACGAAGAAGTCGAGGTGGCCGTCGCGGTTGATGTCGGCGGCGTCCATCGACATCGAGAAGGTGGGGCTGCAACGGATCGCGAATGGGGGCACGGCGCGGAAGCGTCCCTTTCCTTGGTTGATCCAAAGACGATCCGGGCTGTGGAAGTCGTTGCAGAGGTAGAGGTCGGGTAGGCCATCGCCCGTCAGGTCGCGGAACTGGACGGACAGGCACCAGTCGCGCGGCGGGCGTTGCAGCGGCGCGCCCTGCTCGTCGAGGAACGCACCCCCCTCCCAAGGCACGAGCGAGAAGTGCCCCGACCCGCCGTTCCGGTAGAAGGCGTCGGGCTCGCCATGCTCGAGGATCGAACCCTGCGGCGTGTACTCGAGCACGTCGCGGTCCTCGGGCCGGATCATGCGCCGGCCGTTGACGTTGAGGACGGAGAACCCGGTGCTGCGAATGGTCGTGGTGCGGTACTGGGCGACGTACAGGTCGAGGTCCCCGTCGCCATCGGCGTCGGCCAGCGCCAGGGACGTCGCGCCGCCGGTGGCCCGGAGCCCCGAGTCCGCGCGCAGCGAGAATCGGCCCTTGCCGTCGTTGACGTAGGAGCGCGCGCCGCCCCCGTGGACCGACACGACGAGGTCGAGGTCCCGGTCGCCATCGAGGTCGGCGAGGACGGCCCCGACGGTGTAGGCGCCGGCGAAGTCGAGGCCCGCCGCCGCCGTGACGTCCTCGAAGCGCCACGCACCCGCGTTGCGAAACAACCGCGCGGGCGTCTCGACGCCGCACAGGAAAACGTCGCCTCGCCCGTCGCCATCCACGTCGCCCAACGCGACCCCGGAGCCGTTCATGCGGATCTGGTTGAGGGAGGCGAACTCGCGGGACAGGACGTTGGTGAAGGCAAGGCCGGATTCCGCAGGCGCGAGCCGGCTGAACCCCATCGGGCGCGTGGCCACGGCCCCGGGAGCCACGGGCCGCACGACGCTTCCCGCCGGTTCGGCGGCCATGCCCCGCAGCACCAGCGCCGCGGCGACGCATGCAAGCCGCCCAAGACGCCGGACACGCGGGCCCGATGGAAACGCCAGGAACATCCGCCGCGAGGCTGCACCCGTCGCTGGGCAAAGTTCAATCGGGACGGGGCACCGGCGGGCAGGTCCGCCGCGTCTCGGAATGGGCCGCGCAGCAGAACGGAGCGGCGGCGCATCGCACCCTAACGCCGTCACGGCCGCACCGCAGGCCCCTCAAACCGCACGCCCCGGACCTGGGCGCGCAGCCGGGGATCGGTGGAGCGAACGGTGAGCGGCTCGCCCCGCAACGCCTCGCCGCAGCGATCCAGCGTGTCGGCCTCGAGTCGTTGCATGGCCTCGTGCGTGTAGAAGGTGAGGTGCGGCCACAACAGGACCTGGTCCATCGCGAACAACGCCGACAACGGATGGCCGACATGGGACAACGGCTCGCGCCCATAGACGTCGAGCGCCGCGCCCGCGAGGCGACCGGAGTGCAGGGCCTCCAGCAGAGCGGCCTCGTCCACGATCTCGCCGCGGGACACGTTCACGAGGACGGCGGAGGGCTTCATCCAGGCAAGCTCGGCCGCGCCGACGAGGTGCCGGGTCTCCGCGTTGAGGACGCAGTGGATGGACACGGCGTCGCAGGCGGGCAGCATTTCCTCCAGCGAGCCGCACCGCTGCACGCCCTCGGGCCATGGGCTGGCCGGGAGATACGGGTCCACCGCGAGGACCCTCATGCGGAAGGCTCCGGCCATCCGCGCCATGCTGCGCCCGATGCGACCCAAGCCCACGATGCCGAGCGTCTTGCCCGCAAGGTCATGGGCCAACCATGGGCGTTCGGGCCAGATCCAGCCCGAACGTTCCATGGCGCCCAGGATCGGCTTGAAGCGCTTGAAGAGCCCCATGAGCAGCGCGAACGCACCCTCCGCCACCGTTTCCTCGGCGTAAGCCGGCACGTTGACGACGGGAATGCCGCGCTCGCGGGCCGCGTCGATGTCGATGGCGTCGATCCCCACCCCGTATTTCACGATCGCCCGCAGCCGCGTGGGCCCCTCGATGACCCGCCGGGTGATGCGCGCATAGCACATGAGCAAGAGGTCCGCGTCGGCCACCTCCCGCCGGACCTGGTCCTCGTCGGCGCCATCCGGCAGCAACACCACCTCGCCGCCCGCCGCGCGAAGGGCTTCGTCCACGCCGCCCAGGTCCAGCTCGCGGTCGGTGCGAACCACCTTGAACCGCGCCGGCACGCCGTGGAGCGGATGGGCGGATGGACGGGACGCCATGGGGTCCTCGCTGCGTGTCGTGCTCATGTCGATGCCCCAGTGTTTCCCTTGCCCGGGCATGAAGGCCAACCCCGGAGGCCGGCGCGCCGAGGATCGTCCTTCCCGGGCCCCGCGTGCCGGTGCAGCCTGCGGCGTGCTTTCGGTCATCTGGCGCGAGTTGCTGGCCGAGTCGCGGCGACCGCTGCTCCTGTGGATGCGGGTAGGTGTTGCGGCCGTGTTCTTCGTGTTGCTCGACGTGGCGTTGAACGCGCCCGGGACGGTGAATGCGACCTGCCGGGACTTGTTCCCCTGGCTCCACCAGATGCTGTTGGTGGTCTCCCTGTTCGCCGGGCCGTTGATCATCGTGGACGAGCTGTCGCGCGAGCGTCGCGAGCGCACGCTGGAGCTGCTCCTCCTGACGCCGCTGGCCACGGCGTCCGTCCTGCATGGGAAGAATGCGGCCTATGCCGCGCGCACGGCCGTGCTGGTGGTCGCGACGTTGCCGGTGGTGATGTTCACGCTGTTGTTCGGCGGCGTCTCGGGAGAGGAGTGGGTGTTGATGGTGCTGGTCCATGGCATGGCGCTCGCGGTGTCCCTGCCCGCCGGATTGCTGGCTTCGGGATGGGCGCGCACGTGGGCCACGTCCATGGCCGCGGCCATCGCCTGGGTCGTCGCCGGATGCGCCGCCGTGGCCCTGGGCGTGTTCGCGTGCTTCCAACGGTGGATCGGCTCGCAGGCCCCGGAGCTTTGGCCGGCACCGGAGTCCGCCGCCGCATGGGTCGCCGGCGCGGCGCGGCTCATGTCGGACGCCGATGGAACCTGGGGAAGGACGTTGTCCCATGTTTCGGTTCCGCTGCGCGAGGCGTGGGCGTGGATGTTTGGGGCGGCCGGCCTGGTGACGTTGGCGGGCGCGGTCCTGGCCGCTGCCCTCGCGCGCGGGATGCTGGTGCGGTCGCTGCGCCAAGGCGGGTCGATGCGTCCGGAGGCGGAAGAGACTCCCGCGAGGTTGGTCCGGATGGGACGAGGGGTATCCCCCGCCGTGCGACGCCGATGGCTGCGCGGCAACCCGCTCCGCTGGCTGATGCGATACCGGGGCGTGGTTCGCAGGTTTCGGTGGACGGCCGTGGTGGGCGTGGCGGCGGCCCAGTGGATCGTGCAGGCCAGGCCGCTGTTTCGCAGCGAATGGCTAGCAGCCGAGGCCGGCATGGCCGCCACCCTCGCCCTGTTCACCGCCCTGGCGGCGGCGGGAAGCTTCCGGGAGGAACGCGAGGAGGGCGCGTGGGAAATGCTCGTGGTAACCCCGCTGCGCCCGAGGGATTTCCTCTGGGGCCGAATCCAGGGCTTGTGGTGGCAGTTCGGGCCGGCGTGGGCGACCTGGACGGCGGGCCTGTTCCTCGCGCGGCCGACCCACGTGCGCGACGAGGACATCTTCGCCATGGGAGCCTGGGGGTTGGCCATGGCGATGTCCCTCCCGGCCATCGGCATCGAGGCGGCGTTTCACTTCAAGACCTACGCCCGGGCGGCCCTGGCAACGACGGGCGGCGGCGTGGTTGCCAGTGGCGTGGTCCTTTGGACGGGCTTCAACGAGTGGAGCCTTCCCGAGCTGGGCACGCTCGCCGCGCTGATCCCCGTTGGCTTGGCCGTGCTATGCGCGCCGGGATTCGAGTTGCGCCTCCGTCAACGGCGCAACGGGGCCAGCATCGCCCAACGCGACCGTCATCGGCACGGGTGAGCCGAGAGGCGGCCGTCGGGCTTGCTGGAGGCCGCGTGCCCAGTGTCCC
>CAYSGH010000064.1:4572-26921 GCA_964430505.1 uncultured Akkermansia sp.
GGGTGAGCCGAGAGGCGGCCGTCGGGCTTGCTGGAGGCCGCGTGCCCAGTGTCCCGGATCGCGCGACCCGGCCAACAAAGGTGGCAGCGCCGTCCCGGCGCTGTTCAGCAGCACCCTTGCCCCGTCGCAAGAATCCCGCACCCCCTTTGCGCCTTGGCGCCTTGGCGTGACATCCCACCCCAAACCCCTGACCGGTTCATTTCACGCCAAGACGCCAAGCCGCAAAGAAACCACGAGCAGGAGCCGCTTCCCATCACCACGTCCCCGCGTGATCTATCCCAACGCCTGTGGCAGCGCCGTCCCGGCGCTGTCAAAACCCCCGACCCTCGAAACGGCAAGCACGGCTCGGTCCGGCACGTCAGGGCGTCCGAAGCCGCACATGTCCCCCGGCCGCGTTCCCCAGCTCGCGAACGGACAGCGAGAACGGCGGCGGCCCGGCCTTGTCCCGCGCGTCCACGAGCATCACGTGACGACCCTTCGAGAGTTTCAGGGGCAGGCGCTTGGGCGACCACGACTCCCGCCCCAGCCGAAGGTCCGGGCGTTCCTCCCCGTCCAGGTAAAACTGGATGTCATGCGTGTTCCTTGGGCCGTCGTGACGTGCCTCGAACTCCACCCACACGTCCGCGTCGCACTCCAACACGCACGCGGCATAAGCCGCCACCAGGTCGTCCTTCCCCACGCCCGTTGCACCCTCCATGCGTCGGGCCAACTCCAGCGTCGTGGAACCCTCCACCCGAAGCCACGGGCGCGGCTGCCCCCCCAGCGTGACGGGAACCGAGAAGTCCCACTGCGCCGGGCGCGTTCCCACGAACGGCGCGGGCGGGGCCGACGGGATCTCGTCGAACGTCCATGTCCGGTTGCGATGCCGCCCCTTCACGTCCGGCCCGGTCACGCGCCATTCCCCGATGGACCCGGAGCCCGCCGTCAACCTGACGTCCCAAGCCAGCGTGGCATCGGCCATCGCCACCTGAACACGGGCGGGAAAGGCGTAGGCTCCCCAAGCCCCGGCGGGGGCACGCGCCCGCAGCGCGACGTTTTTCGTGGTTCGTGGCGGCACCACGACGGGCTCCAAGGCTTGGCCCTCCCAGCCCTTCGGCCATTGCGGCTCGATCCGGACCGTCCACGGCGCCGCGCCCTCGTTGGACAACGAAACGTCCAACATGCCCTCCCCTCCTTGGTCACGCTCCAGCACCCCAAAAAGCGAGCCGCCGCCGGTCGGCGTGATGGACGCCCCCATCAACAGGCGGGCGACATCCGGGTGGTGCGGGGCCGGCACGCCGCGCGCAACGGCCCGGGCGGCCAATCCACGGAACGCCTCCCATTCCATCGCTCCGCCGCCCGCCGTGGACTTCACGCCCGCGTCGGCACGAAGCGCCGCCACGTCCACCGCCCCCTCCAACGACAACCGCCGCACCAGGCCCTCGAACGCCTCGAAGGGATACCGCGCCAAGCTGCCCGCATCGATCCACGCATCCGCCACGCCCGGTCCCACCAAGGGGATGCGAACGCGTTCCATGCGGTTGCTCCGCACCAGCACGCCCGCCGTGCGCGCCCCCAGGAACAGCCCCTCGGCCGAGTCCTGCACGTGGTTGCCCTCGATCACGACGTCCTCGGCCCGAAGCGTCGGGAAGCTGCCGCCCGTCCACAGCCGGATCGTGCCCGAACGCACGTGGTTGCCCCGCAGCACGGCCGCCGTCATCAGGCACGGCGACGGGTCGTCGGCGGGCGGGTCGCCGCCGATCAACTCGAGGGCGTTGCCGCCGGACTGGAACCGCCGCGCGTCCAGGCGCGCGCCCCCCGCGCGGTTGCCCAGCATCTGGCAAAAGTACGACGGCTCCGTCCCCTCCAGGCCCTCGACGTGCTGGAACCCAATGAAGCGCAGGCTGGCCTCCTCGCTCCCGCCCACGCGCTCCAGCTCGTTCTCCGCGAACACCACCTCGTGGCTGAGCCCGTACATCTGCATCGAGTTGCCATCCGCGAACCGGTTCCCCACCACCAGCCATTGCCGCAGGCTGTGGTTGATCCCGATCACCGACGTCGCGTCGAGCGGGATGGTCCACGGCCGATCCACCTCGACGAGCGAGTTCGTGGCATCCACCACCCATCGCGCCTGTCCCCGGCCGCTGCCCTTCAACACGAAGACCAAGTGCCCGCCCGGCTCCCAGTTCCAGCGCTTCGGCGGCTTCGCCAACGTCAGCCGCGTCCCCTCCGACGTCGCCACCGCCCCGTAGTACACCGGCGACGATCCGTCCGACCCGAAGATCTCGTAGTCCGCCGTCTGCGAGAACGCGACCGTGTTGCCGCGGACGTAGTTCTGGTCGTAGTAGGGATTGGCCTTGGTGCTCCACCCGGCGCGGCTCGTCTCGCCGCCGAGCATCCGGTTGTTCTCCCAGATGCATTGCCGCCCGCGCGCCGCCCACACGAGCCCGCCGCTGCCGATGTGCAGCGTGTTGTTCCGCACCACGCTGCCGTCCGAGAAGAAGCTGAACAGCAGCGGGAAGCCCCCCGACAGGATGTCGCAATCCTCGATGCGGATGTCGCGGCCGCAGAGCCACACGGCCACGCCCTTGCCGGCGGAGTCGAGCGACGGCGCGTTCAACTTGCGGTACAGGCTGAGCCGGTCATCGAGCTGGCCCCAGCCCGGCCGCCCCACGTAGGGCTGCCATCGCACCACGACGCCGCGCAGCACGATGTCGCCCTCCTGCCAGTGCGCGGGCCGGTTCTCCGGGCTGTACAACGCGTTGCCACCGCCCGGCCGACGGTCCGTCTCCGCCATGTTGTTGATCCCGTACTGCGCCCCCACGTACCACACGGTCAGGTTCTCCAGCCCGAAGTGGCACTCGCCCCGGATCACGCCGCGCATGGGCTCAAAGTGGGGGTTCGTCCAATACATCAAGGTCGAGTCGCGCCCCGCGCCGCGCACCAGCACGCGCCGCGGGATGAACAGCGTCCTCGAAAACCGATACTCGCCCGGCGGCAGGTACACCACGCCGCCCCCCTCGCGTCCCACGCGGTCCAGCAAGCCCTGCACCGCGTCCGTGTCGTCCGCCTTGCCATCGCCCAGCGCCCCGTTCCGCAGCGCATTGTGCACCACCGAGGGCCAGGGCTCCGCCGTCCGCACCGTCAACGGCTGCGGGCATCGCCCCCAACCCGCCGGGCCGCCGCACCCGTTGTGAACCCACACCTCGTAGTCCCCCGGCGGGACGTCCCGCGGCAACGTCGCCCGCGCCGAGTACAAGTCCGCCTCCGACGCCATCAACTCGACGACGCGCGCTCCCTGGAGCACCACGCGCGTCTGCGGCGTTCCCGGCGGCGTCCCCGCCAACGCCTCGCGCACACCCGCCCAGCCCAGCCCCAGCCCAAAGACGCGCACCTCGCCCCCTGGTTCCGCCGCAAGCTTCTCCGCGCCGCGCGCCCACCACACCTCCGGCGCATTGACCCGAACCTCCTGCCGACGCCCGCCCGAGGTCACCGTCAGAGCAAACACCCCGGGCGAAGCCTCCGGAGGCACCACCACCTTCAGTGCATGACGACGCGGCTGGAGCACCGTCCAAGCCGTCGCGCTTGGACTGGCGGCCGGTCCTATGTCAGCGCGTGGCAACCCGGCCGCCCCATCGTCCAGGCGTCGTCCCTCAACGGTCGCCTGTTCCAACCCATCGCCATACAGCAGGACCGACTGGCCCGGCCGCACCGGTTGCGAGTGCCAGATCACGAGGTCCGCGGCACCAACCGAATGTCCGAGCACGGCCCACAACCACGTGAAGGCCCAAGCTGGGCGTCGCCTTGCGGCGCCACGACGACCAAGAAGGGGAATGCGCATGGGAATATCCTGCCGTGACGCTACCCCGATCCCCATCCAAGCGTCATGAACTTTGATCCCCGCCGCAGCATCCACGCGACACATGCCATCGACGGGAACACGTCCCATGGCCATCCATCTGTAGGCCGCGTGCCCCCACGCGGCGCATCCCATCGCCAGGAGCGTCCCCAAGCGCATCCCGGAGGGATGCCCGATGGTAGCCGGTGGTTGAGCGAAGCGACACCACCGGAACCCGGATCCCATTCAGCCATCGACCCCGGACGGGGTCGCAGCCCGGCGTGTGACATCAGCCCGGGGCGACCATGCCGGACGCCATTTGTGTCCTTTGCGTTCCTTGTGGCCGTTCAACCTCCGTCCATCATGCCCCGATGCCATGGATTCAGCCGCAAAGAACACAAAGACCAAAAAAGGGAAGGACGCGCCCGCTTTCCAGCCTCACGCCCTCGCCTCCCAACGACATCCGGTGCCGGGCCAAAATCAAAATGGAAACGTTCAACATCTGACCCCGTTGCCTCCACACGTCCCATGGCCAGCCATCTGTAGGCCGCGTGCCCCCCACGCTGCGCATCCCATCGCCAGGAGCGTACCCAAGCGCATCCCGGAGGGATGCCCGATGGTAGCCGGTGGTTGAGCGAAGCGACACCACCGGAACCCGGATCCCATTCAGCCATCGACCCCGGACGGGGTCGCAGCCCGGCGCGTGACATCAGTCCTGGGCGACCATGCCGGACGCCCTTTGTGTCCTTTGCGTTCTACGTGGCCATTCAACCTCCAGCCATCATGCCCCGATGCGGTGAATTCAGCCGCAAAGAACACAAAGAACACAAAGAGACGCATGCGACCGCTTTCCAACCTCATGCCCTCGCCTCCCAATGGCGTCCCGTGCCGTGCCAAAATCAAAATGGAAACGTTCAAGATCTGACCCCGTTGCCTCCACATCTGTACGCCGCGTGCCCTCACGCGGCGCATGCCATCGCCGGAGACGCCACCTCGAGCGCCATCCCGGAGGGATGCCAGAGTGTAGCCGGTGGTTGAGCGAAGCGACACCACCGGAACCCGTCACCCCCCACGATCCACGCACCCCGGCGAGGGGTGCCAGAACGAATCCGAAACGGTCACGCAAAGACGCCATGGCGCCAAGGACCGACCCAAATCAAACGGCCCCATGGCAACCTACAGCACCCGCCTAAGCCACGTTCAGCGGTCGCCTTGAGGGGCCAATGCACACGACGAGACAAAGGCACCATCATGCCGCATATTGCAAGGAGAGGGCTTATCCCCTCGCCATGTTCCTGGACTTTGCATCGTTGCCTCCGCCTCGATGAGCGGAGACGAGCCGGGACTAGGGCTTTGGCGTCCAAACGCCTTCCCGAAGGATGCCCGTGCAGGGCTCATGGACAAGGGTGATGCCGCCTTCGGACTTGGCGTAGCCAAGGACGTGGCGCTTGGCCATGCCCAAAAGCCCGCTGCAATCTGCAAGATATGCAATGGCGCGCCGATCTTGCGACGTCACCGTGGCGATGGACCTAGCCTTGAGTCCTAGACCTACCAAGGTTTCCTTGATGGCCAACTGCAAGGCATCCAAGGAACCACCTGCCGGAATCCCATTCCCAAGCAACTCCACCATGGGTTTTGAAACCTTCGCATCATCCACCAGCAAGGATGTCAGGAGGAATGCCCCGGTAAGTCCGCACTGGCCGCCCTCATCAGCCAAGACGCGTTGCCCCGTCCAGATGCAAGTCCGAAGGGTCTCGGGATGTCCGATCCGACCGCTGGCCGACGATGTCACGGCCTCCTCTCGCTTCAGCCATTGATGCGTGACGTCGCACTGAACCATCAATCGAAGCAGCATCCATCGGCCTGTAGCCGAGCATAAGCCCAGCAGGGAAGGAACCACGCGGAGGTGGGTCGCTTCGCACGTGGCGAATTCATGGGCGAAACCCTTCTTGGCCGTTTCGGGGCAAATCAAGAGCAGCCGCTTCAGACCCGTGGTACCCCCCAGGTCGCTGGTGCCCAACAACCGTCGATCCACCCGCTTGCCCGTGATGCCACAAACCTCCGATTCATCCGGAAGGATTTGAATCCCGGACTCGTCGCAGAGGACCACCTCCGACGGCATGGCAAGGCGGCCGCCGACAGGACTCCGAATTGCCAACAGCTTGTCAAAGCGGCGCTGGGAAACATCTGAAGATACAACTTCGTCCACCAGCAGCCTTTTCTCCGTGGCTGCGCAGATCACGCACTCCTCAGGGAGCCCGACTCGGACCGGATTCCGCTGTGAGTTGAGCAAGACATCGTTGCGCGCTGGCCTTTGGCTGACGCTGGAATACCGCACTTCAGCGGGCAGCAAGCGCTGGCCCGTGACGCTGCAGGTCACCAGTTCCGAAGGATGAGCCTTGGAACCACTCAAGCTCGAGGCCTCGAGGATCTCTAGGTCGCACGCCTTGCCCGAGACGGCACTGGGTGCCACCTCGTCAGAGAGCAACGCCATCCCCGAGTAGCCACATTCCACAACATGGTCTTCCAAGGCCATTCGGCCGGACTTGCCCGACCGCTTGAGCAGGCCGGTGATGACTTGCTTTCCAGAAACAGAGCAAATCCCCGACTCGTCGGGCAAGATTGCCTGCCCCGTCGCCTCACAGATGACCATTTCCGCCGCTGTTGCCCTGCGCTGGCTTACACCTGACGTCCGAAGTAGCCCCAGGCCAACCCATTTGCCTGAAACATCCGACTTCCCCACCTCGTCAACGAGGAAGTGCCTGCCGGAGACGGAACACGAAACCATCTCATCAGGTAGTCCCACACGATGCGGCGGTTCGTCGGATCTCAACACAAGATCGGCACGTGCGGGCTTCTGGCTGACCGACGAGACCACAACCTCGCTGGGCAGAAGGCGCTGGCCGCTCACGACACAGGTGACCAGTTCCGACGGATGAGCCTTGGAACCACTGAGGCTCGATGCCTCGAGAATCTCCACGTCGCAGAGCTTGCCCGTGACGGCACTGGGTGCCACCTCGTCCTCCAGCATGGCCATGCCGGTGTAACCACATGCCATGACGTGGCTCGCAAGCGCTGTCCTTCCGGATTTTTCCGAAATCCTAAGCTGGCTCTTGATGACACGCTTGCTGGTGATCGCGCAGGTTCCGGATTCATCTGGCAAGACTACCTTTTCCGTGACCGCGCAAGTGACCATCTCGCTGGCCGCAGCCCGCCTTGAGCTGACTGCGGAAACGTGCAAGAGGTCCCGCGCGACCGGTTTTCCGGAGACGTCGGATTCGGCCATCTCGTCGGATAGCAATCGAAGCCCGGAGACGGAGCAAGTCCTTATCTCTTCAGGAAGACCCTTGCGCCCCCTGCCTGATTCCGAGACGACAAGGAGATCCGCCCTACCCGGAAGGTCGCTCACGGATGAGTGCTCCACTTCACTGGGGAGCAGGAGTTCGCGGGTGATGGCACATCGAACCATCTCGGATGGATGGGCTAGCTTACCACTCAGCGCCGAAGCCTTGAGCAAATCAATGTCACATGCCCTGCCGGAGACCGCGCTCGCAAGAACCTCGTCCTCGACCAGGCTGGCCCCTGAAAAGGCACACGTCACAAAATGCTCCGGCAATGCAAGCCGCCGGGACCGTTGCGACGCTTTGAGGACACGTTGATCAACGCACTTCCCCGAGATGACGCATTTACCCGACTCGCTTGGAAGCATGCGAACCCCTGTGTGCTCGCACAGTGCGAACTCTTCAAGGAGAGCCTTGGCATCGCTCACCCCCGATTGCACCAGAAGCGTGACATCGACGCGCTTGCCTGTGGCTGCCGACTTCGCCACTTCATCCCTGAGCAGCCGCCTTCCAGAGGCCTCACACTCAACCATTTCGTTGTCCAAGCCCAAGCGATGGCCTGGCCCTTCGGACGGGCTCAACAAGTCCCCGCGAGCCACCGTCCCGCTCAGGTCCGACTTCTTGCACTCGCTAGCGGCAAGGAACGCCCCGGTCACGCCGCAAGTGACAAACTCGGACACGTGACCGTACGTCTCCGAGACAGATGATTTGGCCCTGTGCCCAACACATGAAAACCGGCTCGTGAGGTCGCTGGTGAAACCCTCGTCGGGCAGGATCTTGAACCCGCAAAACTCGCACGTCTGGATCTCCGACTCATGGCATGGCTTTCCGGACACTTGGGACCGAGCCATCTCTTGGGCGTCGAACACCAAACCGCTCACGGCGGACGTCGCCGTTTCCGCAGCGAGCAAGGTTGCACCCGTGACGCCGCAAGTGACCATCTCACAAGGCCGCCCTGGCTTCCCGGATTGATCTGAATACACCGCGAGGTCCTTATCGATCCATGCGCCGGAAACGACCGACTGCACGCCCTCGTCCAAAAGGATCTTCTTTCCAGACTCAACGCACTTCACCAGCTCCGTTTGGGTGCCCCGGCGCTGGGGGTTCTTCTCGGAGGGGACGAGCAAGGCAAGCCGAACAAAATTTCCGCTGACATCGGAATTGCCTCCCTCCGATTCGAGAATACGAGCCTTCGTCTCGAAGCATCTCCGGAACTCCGAGGCATGCCCACGGGTTCCCGAGCACTCCGAACGGGCAGCCTGGTCCGACCTGAACCTCTTGCCGGATACGCCGCTGATCTCCGTTTCGCCCAGCAGGGCCTTTTTGGTCGTGAACTCGCAGGTCGCCATCTCCCGCTCCAGCGCGCGCTTCTCGCTAATCTCGGATTTCTTGAGCAGGTCGAGGCCGACCATCAATCCACTCTCGTCTGACCGCGCTAGCTCCCTCTTCAGCAACGTGCGCTGGGTCTCGGCGCAGGTGCCGAAATACCTGGGCAATGCCACAATGCCGCTGACCGCCGACTTCCGCAGCAAATGCTTCAATGCCCGCTGGCCACTCACGGCGCACGTTTCAAGCCAGTCTTCCGGAACAAACGCGTGGCTTTCAGAGCATGCTGCCGCGTCCGGTTTCCGCAGGATCTGTCCAGTCAGCGGCACGAGGCGCAGCGTGGCGGTGTACTTGGTCTTGCCATCTGGGGATGCGAAGGTTCCGCCTACGATACATTCCCAATGCACGACGCCCTCTGCGCCGACCACATCGCCTGAGAAACTGGTCTCGAATCTGTTGGACACCTCCAAGCGATATCGATCGGTGCCAGCCCTCTCCATTTCCTCCTGCCTGCGCTGGTCGTAAAAACGAGCGAACTCCGTCATGTCGCGGTCACCCTCAATGGCAGACGAGACTTTCTCCGAGGTCTTTGAGTCGAGGTGCTCCAGGTTGCAATCGATCAATACCGGGGTGTCTGCGGAAGGGGCCGGCAATGGCAGAGATTCAGCGTCGCCGATTTCAACCTGACACAGCTTCTCATAACGGTCGTGGGCGACGTTGGCCGTGGCACGAACGTGAGCCTTTCCCTGAAAGCGAAGGCTCTTCTCCTTGGTCCGATAGGACAGGAATGACATGCCAACACCCATGCCTTGGATCCACTGCTCCAAGGCCAACTTGACCCTATTCTCGGCCTCTTCCCGACGATCCAAGATGCGGTGGTTTCTCGTCTCACGCCATTCCCCAACGAGCCGTTCAAACCTCTTGGTACCCTCTTGGACAAGGTGAATGCTCTCTCCACCAAAAATGCCCGTTGTCCCCCTCAAGCCTGGATCGTCCGGATCAAACGTCGCCGTCCATGGTGCCTGCCCGGGGGACTTCACCTCAATCTGGCCATTCTGCAACTCGTTCAAGGTTGCTCCCCGCATGTCATAGGCGAGGCGGAAGAAGTCCCGGACACCGAGACGTGGCGAGCGGCGGCCCAGCTTCGGCGCATCAGGACCGCTCCGGTGCATTTGGTCCAGTCCACCCAGGTTTTTCTCAACGTCTTCGCGGGCCTCGTCATAGACCTTCTTGGCCTTGTCAATGGATGCTTGTGCTCGGCTAAGTGCCTCCCGCACATCATGCCCCTGCATGGCTCGGACCACCAACTCCTTGAGGTTGTGCTCAAAGCTGTCCGCGTCCTCGTAGTCGGAGGCTTCGAGGATGGATTCGATGTCCCCGATGGTTTCCGAGATAAGCTGGAGCTTGGAAAGGAGCTTGGCGACGACCAAGTCCTCGACCGTGTTCCGGATGGTGAGGTTAAAGACGTGAACGCTGGCGAACGTGGAGCCCAACCGTTGCACCCTGCCGATGCGTTGCTCGAGGACCATGGGACTCCACGGGAGGTCGTAGTTGATGATGACATTGCAGGCTTGGAGGTTGAAGCCCTCGGCGGCAACGTCCGTCCCCACCAATACATGAACCGATGGAGGATTCTGGTTAAAGGCCTGGATGTTGCGGTTGTTGGCGGCCAAGGCCCCCGAGAGGATCGGCTTGGCAGGAATGTCCTCCTTGGCCAGGTTTTCCAAGATGAGTTCCAGCGTCTCCTTTCGTTTGGTGAAGACCAGGGCTCGCCAATTCTGCGGCATCTCATTCCGGAATTCCCGTAGGATGCGCAGCAATTCAGGCATCTTGCTCCCGGGGCCAGCCTCCATTACCCGGTCCCGAAGCTGGCTGACGTATGCCTGCGGAAATGCATGGTTTTGCTGCATTCGCTCAACCTGTACCCAAAGCGCCCGGGGGCTGCTCATGAGGGCCTCACCAAGGCTCAAGGTCGTCAAGGATTGGGCCCCGGCGGGCAACCCGTTCACCAAAACTTGGACCAGCTTTTCAAGCGCGACTTCCACCGGCGATGCCTGGCATTGCACCGTCTTTACCACGCGCTTGGGAAACGACAGGTTCGCCGAGCTTCGCGAGGTCCTCACCATGTAGTCCTGCAACTTGAGCCGGAATTTCTCGCGCGACTCATGGCGAACCCGACGCGCGCTCTGCGGCCCGTCGGCAATGTAGTCATCCACGAAGTCTTCAGGGGATCCAAGGGGATGTTCGTGCCCCCTGGCCACGCGGAGACAGTCTATGATGGAGTAGATGTCCCAAAGACGATTGTAGATGGGCGTTGCGGTAAGCATCAGGACGTACTGGAAGGCGCGGTCCTCTAGGGCTTTCCGGAGCCTCGTCGCCACCAGTGGTGCGTTCGCGACCGGATGAAGGTTTCGGACCTTGTGGGCCTCGTCCATGATCAGCATGTCAAAGTCAACGCGGCGGATCTCGTCCATCCGGTCGCGGGCGGTCTCGTACGAGGTGATGATGACCGGACTATCTGATTGAAGGGCGGACAGGAGTCTCTGCCCGACAGCGTGGGAAGCCTTGATCCCAAATTTATCAAACAACTCCTGTCTCCACTGGGCGTGAATGGTCCCGCGCGCGAGGACGAGTGCCCGTCGAACCTTGCGACGTGTCTGCAGCTCGTTGAGCACCAGCCCGGCGCTGATCGTCTTGCCCAGCCCCACGTCGTCCGCAAACAGGGCGACGGGAGCCCGGCGACAAAAGGTGATGAGGTTTTGGATTTGGTGCTCGAAGGGCTTGATCTTGTCGGACCAGTGGCGCTGCGACTGGATGTCCTCTCGGCTCTCAATGGTGATCGGGGCGGAGAGCTCGTACTCGATGGCAGCGAGGTGGAGGGCCAAGTGTTCGGGGGTGGGCGCACCCTCGAGCGGGGCAACGTGGATGGAGATGGGCCTGGGCATAGGTTGGGGACCTGCGATTCGATGCCTTGGCGTCAATAGTGTTGACGGATGTACCCGTAGGCCTTGTCGAAGAGATCCTGGTCGGTGTGAAGCTTGTACTTGAGCAAGGCCCGCCGCAGGGCCTGCTTGACCTCGCGCTCGCCCTGGGCGGTCGCCTGCCACCCATCAAACCGGACCTGCCGCACGATGGCGTCGATGTCAGCCACGATGCGCTCGACGATGACGTGGGTGTGCTTTCCCTTCACCTCGTTGAACAGCTCCGTCAGTGCCGCCAAGGCTCGGTCGGGCTCGGTCTCGGGCTCGACAAGCTTCTCGGCCTCCACGGTGTCGCGAGCGATTTCAAGGATGGCCTTGAGAAACTCGAGGCTGTTGAGCAACCCCTGCTCGTGACGTTCGCGCACCTTCTCCAGGCGCTCGCCCAACGCCTTGAACCTCGGGTTGCCCGCGTGCTTCCGCAGACGCGCGACCAGCTTGATCTCCACCTCCCGGGCCCGCTTGGCAGGATGAACGTCCTTCAAGATGCCATCCAAGACCTCGGCATCCAGCACCAGCGTCTCGATGTCATCGCGCACGGCATCGACGTGGACGTTTTGGTGGATGAGATCAATCGTCTTGGACCCCAGGCGATGCCATAGCATGCGGCCATTCCCGCTGACTGGTTTGACGGACTCATACACCTGCGTGAGCCATTTGTAGTCGGTGGCATAGGCGCCCAGGCAGGGGTCGGGCGAAAGAGCCTCCCATATTGTTCCAAGGACGCTGTAGCTCGCCGCGAACCGGTCGCGGGTGGCGTTGTCGGGAAGGTGCTGCTGTGCGGCCATCAATCCCTCGTAGCCCCCCACGGTCCGATCCACGCCAGGGAAGAAGACCAGGCACTTGTGCATGTGGACGGGCAGGGCCTTCCGAAGCTCATCGATGTTGCTCACCACCTGCTGCACGGACTTCTCGTCGAAGTCGAGCGCACGGGCCACGTCGTCGAAGATGCCAATGTAGTCCACGATCAGGCCGTGCGTCTTCGCCTGACCGTACGTGCGATTGACCCGGCAGATGGCTTGCAGGAGGTTGTGATCCCTCATGGGCTTGTCGAGGTACATCGCCTGAAGGACCGGAGCATCAAAGCCGGTGAGGAGCTTGCTGGTGACGATCACAAACTTCAGCGGGTCCGCGGCGTCCCGAAACCGGTCCAGCAGCCTTTCCTCGGCATCCTTCTCCCGGTTGTGAGAACGCCACGATTCCGGATCTCCCGGTGCCGTACTCATCACGATGGCGCTCGCCTCGGGACCGATGTTCTCGTCCATCGCCTTCTTGTAGAGCACGCAGCACTCGCGATCGAAGACCACCACCTGCGCCTTGAATCCATTCGGCTCTACCTTGGCCTGGTAGTGCCGGACGATGTGCTCCACCACGGCCCGCACGCGCTCCGGGTTCTTCACCAGCACGGCCATCTTGGCGGCGCGTTTGGCGAGGTCGTCGCGGTCCTGTTCGCTGAGGTCGCCGGTGATCTCCTGGTAGGCGTCATCGATGGCCGCCTTGTCGATTTGAAGCCTTACCGACGGAGCCTCGAAGTGCAGCGGCAGCGTCGCCTTGTCGCGAATCGAATCCTGGAAGGAATAGCGGCTCATGTAGCCCTGCACGTCCTCGTCCGCGCCGAAGGCCCAGAAGGTGTTGCGGTCGGCCCGGTTGATCGGCGTGCCCGTCAGGCCGAAGAGAAAGGCATTGGGCAAGGCCTCGCGCATCTTGCGGCCCAGGTCTCCCTCCTGCGTTCGGTGCGCCTCGTCCACCATCACGATGATGTTGCTTCTGGCATTCCACAAAGTGGCACAGGCATCTTGCCTGTGACCGCCCACGCTCCCCTCCCCGGCCCCATACTCCCGGTGCCCCCGGATGTATCCCTCAAACTTGCGAAGCTGCGCCTCCGACCTCACAAGATGGTCAAAGGTCTCGTCCATCCACAGGCTGCCGGTCCGCCCCACCTCCTTGTTGATGGCCTTGGCCGTGAATGATTTCCAACTGTGGAGGATCGCTGACAAATCCTCCCCAGGCTCCGGCGTCACGAGCACATGCACGTGGTTCCCCGCGACGACAAACTCCCCTAGATGATACCGCGCACCGTCAAAGTGCCTCAGCGCATGCGCCATGATCTTCCGCGCGGCGGGACGGTCGAGAAGGCAACTCCCATCGCCGGCATCCAGCCATTCCTGAACCCGTTCGTGGAACAGCTCGAAGTATCGGTCACGCGCGACAGGGGGAAGTTCGGAAGGGTGCACGTCTCCGTGGATCCTCGTCCATTCAGCACGGTCACGTTCGAGTTCCCTGCGACGGGATGCCGGTAGCGAATCGGCTAGGCGAAAGGTGATAAAGTAGGTTTTGCCGTCCTGTTTCCAATGGGGGAGGTTACGTCGGGTTTTGCTCAGCGGGGCATCGGGGTTGTAAAAGGGGGAGGCGGCGGATTTTTGTGGGGGGTGGGTCACAGGCTGGAAGCCTGTGTCACCTTGTTTGGGAGGGCGGGTCACAGGCTGGAAGCCTGTGTCACTCTGTGCGGGGGGGTGGGCTGGGTCGCCTTCGCTAAACTTGTGAATCGTGGTGATGAGCACCTTGCGCACGTCCTGACGCAACAGTCGCTGCAACTCGTCGCGGCGCTCCACCCCAATCATGTTGGGCACGTCCGCCGCGTTGAAGGTGGCGGTGATCTGCGTGTCGAGGTCGATGCGGTCCACCACGATGAGCACCGTGGGATTCCCAAGGCGTGGATGCAGGCGAAGCTTCTGCGCGGCGAAGACCATGAGCAGGCTCTTGCCGCTGCCCTGGAAATGCCAGATGAGGCCCTTTTTCGGATACCCAGCCACCACCCGGGCCACGATCTTGTTCGTGGTCTCGTATTGCTGGTAGCGGCAGATGACCTTGATGCGCCGGTGCTTCTTGTCCGTGGCAAAGAGGGTGAAGTGCTGGAGGATGTCCAAGACCACCTCCGGCCTCAGCAAGGACGACACGTCGCGCCTCACGCTATCCAGTGTGCCCTCGGTCTCAAGGCCTTCTCGCAGTGGAAGGGACGTCTGGGATGGGTGTGGAGATTCCAGCCTCCATGGCCCCCAGAGGTCGATGGGCATGCGGATGCTGCCGAAGCGAAGGCAGCGCCCCTCGGTGGCGAAGGAAAAGACGTTCGGCACAAACATGGCCGGCACCTCTTTCTCGTAGATTTCGTTCACCTGATGCGCTCCGTCGAACCAGGTCACGGAACTGCGCGTCGGGGTCTTGGCTTCGCCGATGACCAAGGGCAGGCCGTTGACGAGAAATACCAGGTCGAAGCGCCTCTCCAAAGGGGCACCGCCATTTTGGGTGTGACTGGGTGAGGTCACAGGCTGGAAGCCTGTGTCACCTTGCTTTGGGGGACGGGTCACAGGCTGGAAGCCTGTGTCACCCTTTCGGTAGGTCCACTGGTTCGTCACCGTCAGGCGATTCCGGCTTCCCAACAAAGTGGCACAGCCATCCTGGCTGTGACCCCCAAAGTCGATGAGCCGCACCGGCACATGCTCGCCGTCCGGGCCAAAAGGCATCGTCTTCTCCCCCCGAAGCCATTGGGTAAAGTTCTCATTCGCGCGCACGAGGCCGTCGCCGTCCACGGCGAGCAGGATGGCCCGCAGCGCGTAGATGACCTCGTCCGCCCGGTCCGGATGGGCGGCGATCTCCGGGTTCAGGGCGATGAGCGCCTCCCGCACCCACGTCTCCACCATCACATCACCCGGTTGACGCGGCACCCTCGCCGGCTCGACAAAGGTCCACTTCGCGGGCTTGAATTCCTTGCCCAACGAACCGACCCAGCCCGCCGGCAGCTCCTCATGCAAGGTGGCACAGGCATCCTGCCTGTGACCTCTCAGGCCGGATGCCCGTGCCACCTTATCCAGCGACGTCGCCGCATCGAGGATCATCTGCTCGACGGTGTTGGATTCGGTGAAGCTCATAGCATTGAGTTTATGAAGGTCGTCTTCATCTGCTGGGAATCCCGGATTGACCGCTCAGAACATTCTTCGGCGCGCTCGAACTCAAGCAGCCTTTCGGCAACGGATTCTTCTGCCCCATTTCGAGGAAAAGAAATCTCAAGGGCAGCAAAGTTACCCTTGTTCAGAATCGGAACAGCGGTGCATGAAGCAACCTGGCGAAAAAGGTTTTGTTGACGCTGAAGCGAGTAATAAACAACGAGCGGATTGTGAGTTGGCAGGCAGACCACGGTGTTAATTTGTTGATTCGTGAGACAAGCTTCAGCGGCCATTGCTACTTTACCAATCGTTGAGCCAATGCAGACAACCATGACGGCGTCCCTTGGAATCGGCCGGCCTGTTGCCATCCCCACCTTGGAAATGCGCTTCTCCGTTGAGGTGACGTAACGAGGTTCCGAAATGTCGGCGGGAGAAACAAAGAGATGTTCTGGAGGATCGTAGTTTTCCGGCTCCGCCGTCTTGGGTGTAGTGCCAGTTATGATCTTGCCCAGCTCCTCAATCCGAACTTTGCAAGAAGCCTGCCCCTCCAGCGCTTCTTTTAGCCATGTTTCCCGGGCATCGCTGACCGTAGACCTGAGTTGAATCTGTGCCTGTTCCGCCTCATCCACCGCCCAGAGGATTTCCGCGATGCGGCGCTGCTGGTCGAGCGGCGGGAGGTCGAACTCGAACTTCGCGATGTCCGGAAAGTTGATGTAGGGATTGGTCGAGCCTTTAGACTCCTGCACGGAATGCTTGGTGAAGCGCTCCGAAAGCATCAGCCACGGCAGAAGTTCCTGAAGCATCTTCCCCTTGACCGTTTCCAGCACGAAGGTCGTGTTTGCCGTCACGCCATCCCATTCCGTCACGGCCACCTTCTTCAGGTAGGTCCGCCGTGAGCCGTAAAGTACCTGTCCCTTGCGGAACCCACGAATAAACGCCGGCCCAAGGTAACCATCGCCGACGGTGCCCCATTTCCTAATGTGGAGACCCTCCGTCTCCATGTGCTCCCCGGCGACATAGCGCTCGATGCCATCTGCCTCCGGGTCCACCTGCTCCTTAATCTGCTTCACCACATCACCAAAGCGCACGCGTTGCCATTTGGAGCGATCGAATAGCGGCAAAGAACGATAGTCTTCCACGACCTTCATGCTTTCGGACCTCCGGTAAAGTCTGTGGCAATCAACTCGTGCTTTAGGAGATCCTTCGGCAGACCGTGCAGTTTGTGTTGGTAGTCCACCAGCTCGCAAAACCAGTGGTTGGACGAGAGCATCGGATTGAGATAAACCGCGTCTACAAAGTTGGACAATTGCGCGGATGCGGCGGCAACCTTGAAGTGGTGCCCAACGGGAGGCGCGCTGCCTGATACCGTCTGCACTAAAATTAGACGCACCTCCTTTTCATGCTCGTAGGCCGCGTGTTTCACTGTGACGGGAAAGAACACGTCACCCGGATCGAAACGTCCCAACAGCTCGTCTGGCTCGTCCTCAACAATGTTTGCGTCGACGTATTGAACGCGCGTGACGTTTCCCTTCAATCCCTTCGCCTCTAGCTCAGTCTTTCGCTCGGCGAGTGCCGCGCGAAGCTTTCCAACGGTCGCTTTGATCGCCACTGCTTCAATTCCAGACCCATACAGGTTCCACATCGCGATGTTCTGATCGCTCGCTAAATGCCAGCAACTGATGAACGAGGATTTGCGGACAAAGTCAATTTCGGCGTAGAGCGATGGTGCGTCTTTGGCTTGGGGGCGATATCCTTGAAACACCTCCTCATACAAAGGCAGGTCGGACTCCGCCAAATCGTCAGCGAGCTGCGCCGGAGTATCCCAATAAGTTTTGAAGTCGCTGTCATCGTCCGACAGTTCAAGTGTCCACCCAAACTTGGTTTGCCGCACTTCATCTACGCATCTTGCGATCCCCTCCTTGGTCTGGTCGGTGCATCCTCTCAGCTTTTCGATAAGCAGCCGACGTGCAAAAGCAGTGTCTCGATTTTGCATCCACTCTTCATTATCACCAAGCAGCTGGAGCTGAGCGACCCATTCCCCTTCTGTTGGGTCGTCGAATTTGTCCGCCCGGGCACAATAGATCGAGCACGTCCTGAGAAAATCGACGTATTTGGTGAATGGCATGTAGCGCCAAATCACGTCATCATCCTTCAGGGATGTAACAAAACGAGACGGCTTTAATTTCTCGCTCATGGGCGTTCGGTCAGAAGAGAGGTGATTGACGCCCTGCATGCTACCGAACTGGCCAGCCATCTGTTCAATGCCCCTGGTAGAGATGGGCCTTGAGAAGTATCCGCAGTATCCCGTGCTGGTGCATTTTCCACGTAAAGAGGCAGCCCCAAGTTGCCGCCGTTGGCGCGGACTTCTGCGAGACTGGCCACTTTCGCGAATCCGAGTTTGTCTCTGAAGTCCTGGTAGGTGCAAACGACACGACGGATGTGCTCGTCGGTCAGGAAGCTCTGCGCACGCTCCCGAGTGACCTCGTTCTGGGCATTGATGAATAGAATCTTTCCGCGCCGCTCCTTCGGCTTACTGGTCCGGCAGATGACTACGCAAGACTCCATGCTGGCGTTGTAGAACAGATTTGGCCCAAGGCCTATGACGGCCTCGACAAGATCGGCTTCGACCATCTTCTTCCGCATCTCCGCCTCCTCCTGCCGGAAGAGGACCCCGTGGGGCCAGAGGACGGCGCAGCGACCGGTCTTGGGTTTGAGGCTTTGCAGGATGTGCTGCTGGAAGGCGTAGTCGGCGCGACCCTGCGGCGGGGTGCCGTAGAGATTGCGGCCCCACGGATCGGAGGCGAAGGCGTCGCGGTCCCACTGCTTGATGGAATAGGGCGGGTTGGCCAGCACGACATCGAAGCGCATGAGACGGTCGCCTTCGACGAGCTTTGGTTCGGCGAGGGTGTCGCCGCGCTCGATGCGGAAGTCCTGGATGCCGTGGAGGAAGCAGTTCATCCGGGCAATGGAGGAGGTCATCAGATTTCGCTCTTGGCCGTAGAGCTTCACGTTCCGCCATTCCTTCTTCTGATTTCGCAGGTGGGCGATGCAGGAGAGCAACATGCCGCCGGAGCCGCAGGTGGGGTCATAGACGGACTCGCCGGGCTGCACGTCGAGCATCTCGGTCATGAGATGGACGACGGTGCGGTTCGTGTAGAACTCGGCGGCGGTGTGGCCGGAGTCGTCGGCGAACTTCTTGATGAGATACTCGTAGCCCTGGCCCAGCTCGTCCTCCGGGAGGTTGGCGACGGTGAGTTCGAGCGAGGAGAAGTGCTCGATGAGGTCGCGCAGCATGGCGTCGGACAGGCGGTCTTTGTTGGTCCACTGGGCGTCGCCAAAGATACCGAAGAGCTTGTCGGGGTTGGCGGTCTCGATGGCCCGCATGGCCTGTTGCAAGGCCTGGCCGACGTTGCGACTGACCTTTCGGATTTCCCGCCAGTGGGCGGCCGGAGGTACCTGGAAGCGGTGGTTTTCGGGAAAGAGCGCGAAGTCTTGGTCTCCTCCGGAGTCGCGGAGGGCGCTCTGGACTTCTTCATCGAAGACGTCGCACAGGCGCTTGTAGAAGAGCAAAGGGAAGATGAACTGCTTGTAGTCGCCGGCGTCGATGGTGCCCCGCAGGAGGACGGCGGCGCCCCAGAGGTAGGACTCGAGCTGTGGCTGGGGGATGCGGGTCATGGGGAAAGAGACGCGGAATCAAACTTGGAATGAAACGTGGCGATTGGCCGTGTTCAATTCGATGGGCGGTGATTGGGTTCGGAAGTTGCTGATTTCCAGAGGTCTCTGGGTCCCCGCCTGGGGGGTGATGCCTTGCCGTCCTCGGCCAGAAGGCGCAACAGATGCTGAATTAGTCTTTTGGTTTTGGATGGGAGGACCTGGGCGAGTTCGGCCAGCCACTCCTTGAACTCGGAGTTCTCGCGTTCAAGTGCGGCGAGGACGCTCTGAAGCCGGTGCGGGATGGAACTCATGTCAGCAAGCCCTCCCGCTTCAGGGTGGCCATCAATTTCTCCTCCGCAGCAAACGCCGCCTCCGCGCTCTCGCGCAGCCGTTTCATGGCTTCCTCCACGGTGAGCACCTCCTGCTCGACCTTCGGCTCGACGTAACGGGGGATGTTGAGGTTGTGGTCGTTGGCGGCGATTTCGTCGAGGGTGACGACGCGGGCGATGCCTTCCACGTCTTGGAAGGCGCGATACCAGCCATGGATGCGCGCGACGTGTTCGGGAAGGAGTTCGTTTTGGGCGCGGCCGGTTTTGAATTCCTTCGAGGCGTCGATAAAGAGGACTTTTCCGGAGTGGCTCCGGCTTGAGGACTGGGATGAGGGGTGGGTCACAGGCAGGATGCCTGTGTCACCTTGGGGAGGGTGGATTGAGCTTCTGGGGGGAGATGGGGTCACAGGCAGGATGCCTGTGTCACCTTGGGGAGGGTGGATTGGGCTTCTGGCGGGAGGTGGGGTCACAGGCAGGATGCCTGTGTCACCTTGGGGAGGGTGGATTGGGCTTTTGGGGGGAGATGGGGTCACAGGCAGGATGCCTGTGTCACCTTGGGGAGGGTGGATTGGGCTTCTGGCGGGAGGTGGGGTCACAGGCAGGATGCCTGTGTCACCTTGGGGAGGGTGGATTGGGCTTTTGGGGGGAGATGGGGTCACAGGCAGGATGCCTGTGTCACTTTTTGAGGATCTGAAGACCAGGATGCACGCGGCGAGGCCGGTGCCGTAGAAAAGGTTTGGGCCAAGGCCGATGACGGCCTCCAGCAGGTCCATGGCGAGCAGCTTTTTGCGGATTTCACCTTCCTTGCCCATGCGGAAGAGGGCTCCGTGGGGCAGCACGACGGCCATGCGGCCGGTCTTCGGAGCCATGGACTTGATCATGTGCTGCACGAAGGCGTAGTCGCCGCTCTTGCCCGGCGGCATGCCCGCGAAGTTTCGTCCGTAGGGGTCGCTGGCCCAAACGTCGTCACCCCATTTCTCCAGGGAGAAGGGCGGATTGGCGATGACGCAGTCGAAGGTCGCGAGGTGGTCGCCGGAATGGAAGGCCGGGGTTCGCAGGGTGTCGCCGCGCACGATCTTGAAGTCGGCGGCTCCGTGCAGGAAGAGATTGATGCGGGCGATGGCGGAGGTGGTGAGGTTTTTCTCCTGTCCGTAGAGCTTGCCCCAGAGGGTGCGGACGTCGCCCCGGGTCTCCTTCACGTGCTGGATGGCCTCCAGCAGCATGCCGCCGGTGCCGCAGGTGGGGTCGTAGATGGACTCGCCCTCGCGGGGATCGAGGATGCTCACCATGAGCCGCACGACGGAGCGCGGGGTGTAGAATTCGCCGGCCTTCTTGTTGGTGGCGTCGGCAAACTGCTTGATCAGGTATTCATAGGCTTGGCCGAGGACGTCGGCCTGCGCGGCATGGTTCCCCAGCGGCAGGGCGGAGAAGTGCTCGATGAGGTCCCGGAGCAGCTTGTCGGGGAGCCGGTCCTTGTTGGTCCACGGGGCGTCGCCAAAGATGCCGTAAAGCGTGTGCGGATTGGCTTGCTCGATCCCGCGCAGGGCGGCCTGGAGGGCTTGGCCGACGTTCACCGCCACGGCACGGACGTCCCGCCAGTGGCAGCCCGCAGGCACTTGGAAACGGTAGTTCTCCGGAAAACGGGCGGATTCCTCGTCGCCCCCGAACTCCCTGAGTGCGGCGGCGTGTTCCTCGTCGTGGACGTCGGAGAGGCGCTTGAAGAAGAGAAGGGGGAAAATGTACGTCTTGAAGTCAGCGGCATCGACGGGACCCTTGAGGAGCCATGCGGCCTTCCACAGGTGCGATTCCAGTTGGGAGAGGTGGAGGGGTTCGGTGGACATGCGACGGCAGAAGCCTCGGACGCAGCGCTAGGCCGGTTCCCAGCCCCCTTCCATGGGGAGCTGATGTGGGTGGATGAGCATGGCCCAATTCATGGAAAGGCTGGTCCCAGGCAGGGCAAGTCGGTGATTTGCAGGCAAAGGGCGCGCATCGTTTATTGAACGCGAACGTTGTACCATAGGCGTCAACCCGCGCGTCGGGGCTGGGGGGGAGTGACAGAAAATGTCACGCATCTCGGCGGGGAAGCGGGAAGCGGGGAAGCGGGCGGGCGACGGCAACAAAAAGCCCCCGGCGCGACGTGGGTCGTGCCGGGGGCGTGCGTGGGTTTTGGGGCGGGCTAGGACTTGGGATCCTCAGCGCGCGCGGCGGGAGGCGCGGCGGCGGCGGGCTTGCGCGAGGATCGGCGTCGCTCGCCCGGCAACTTCCCGCCCGCCTTCTTGTACTCGATGCTGTTCTTGCCGTGCTTCACCTCCACCGCCTTGAGGTACAGGTCGGATTGGACGGCCAACCCCGACTCCATGGACTTCAGCTTGACCCGCTCCTCGTCGCAGATGGCCAGGGCCATCATCGAGCGGTTCTCCTGGGCGCTGGTCGCCGCAATGGACGCCCGGTAGGCGACCAACGTGTAGCCGTTCCCCAAGTCCAGGTTGGGGTCGATGGACTCGAGTCCCGCCGCCCGCCTCTCGGCCTCGGCGATGATCTTCGACGGACGCTTCATTTTTGACATGGTGTGGTTCCCTTTCGTGTTTTAGCCGGGCCGATTCCGTTGGATCGGTCGTGCTTGCTCGATCTGCTTCCGCAACTCCTTCGTCCTTCGCTCGTTACGGGCCTCGTACCGGCCCGCGCCTCGCTCACTCCTCGGCTTGCAGAAGCATCTGCTTCGCAATCACTTCCCTCCCAACTGAATCGGCCCGGCTTCGTGTTGTCGGCCCCCCTGCGAAGCCCGCACACGCGGGTCCCGACGAGGGGCGCAAGGGGGCTTTTGGCACGTTGGGTGGAAACGATTACACGGGGATTGGGTGGGCGATCCCGGCGGACCGGTCCCGCAAGGCGGGGGCATGGAGAGGCATCCGGGGACGGCCGCGCTCCCAGCGTGGAGCCCGCCACGGCGTGCTGGGGAACAC
>CAYSGH010000065.1:0-26754 GCA_964430505.1 uncultured Akkermansia sp.
CCGCACCGGGACTTCCCCCGCGTCCCCATCGACCGTGACCATGGCCCCCGCCTCCTCCGCCACGGCCCCCCGCGCGATGCGGACCCAGCGCACCAGATCCGTGGAGACCTCGACGTCCATTTCGCTTCCGGCCGGTCCCCCCAAGACCACCAACTGGACCCCACCGTTGTCCATCGACCCCAACGTCGCAATCCGTGGCGGCAGCGCCGCCGATCCAGGCTCCACCGGTGCCTGCGGAATCGTTGCCGACATGCCATCGCGCCCGTCAAACGAGCCCGCCACCTTCATCTTGAACTCGCCGGCCGCCTTCCATGTTACGGTCATCCGACGCGCGTCGTCGTCGTGGAAAGGCCCCCAGCGGACGACCCGATTCGCCGCGTCGAAAACTCCGTCGTCGGACGCGGCGCTGAATTCCACGTCACCATACAGGTACAGCTCCACCGCATGTGAGCGGGTTCCGGCCACCGGCCCCGTCCGAACGCACACCGTGTATTCCCCGGGTTCGACAAAGCGTGGGAACTCCGCCAGCACGTGGCTCAGCGGCATCCGCGGAGGAATCGCATTGGTTCCAAAGTCGATGACTCCGCCCGCGCCAAAGGGCGGCAAGAAATCAATGCCTGGACGCGGTTCCGCTTGGGGATTGGTGCTCACCCAGGCAAGCGGCAGTGCGCCCCGGGCCGGGTCGAACACGTATCCATCCCCCGACTTCGACAGGAATCCCGCGCGCGTCATAAACGCCATGGAAACCAACCTGCCACCCAAGGGCTTCGCCGAACGCCACGCTTTGGCGTAGGCCTCCACTTCATCAGGGGTGAGCACGCCATCGTCAGGGCTCACATCCGCCGGATGCCGGGACATCGTCTGCGGCTCAACTGGGCCCCTCACGCTCAACCGGATCGGCGAGGCCTTCACCAGCCTCCCCTGCGAATCCACCGCCATCGCGGTGACCTCGTACCCGCCAACCTGTTTCTCCTCCCACTCGATCGCATGACGCAGGACCGCTCCGGGAGGTGGAGCCTGGATGAACTCGATCCGCGAAACCCCGGCCGGAACACCGTTCGTCAGGAACTCCACCTTGGGGATGTATCCCTGTGGATCTACCGCATCGAGTTCGACCCGGATCCGCGCCGGGGCCGTCAGGAGGGTTCCACTCCGCGGCGACACCATCCGCAGTGACGGAACCGGGCGCTCGTTGGCATTGAGGATGGTCACGACGGCCGAGTAGGCCGCCGACAGTTGATACGCCGGGTCCGGGAGCACCTTCAGGATCACCGTCTCCGACGGCTCCGGATCCTCGTCGTCGGTCGGCATCACCAGGATTTCTCCAACGGCTTCACCCGCCCCCAATGTCAGGTCTCCATCCAGAAACTGGTAATCCACCCCGTTGGATGCCGTCCCGCCGATCGCATAGCGGACCTTCAGCGGTTCCGAGAGATCACCCCGCCGTGTCACCGTGACCAAGCCCGGCGCAATTCGGACCGAGGGACTCGGCTCCGAGGTCGTCGGCCGCGTTGCCATCAAGCCCACCAACGGGCCACTCGTTGGCGTGGGTGGCGGTGGCGGTTCCACCTTTTCCTTCACCATGATTCGCACCGAGTCCGATTGCGCCACCACCTGACCCTGGACCACGGCCCGCGCACGGATCATATGGACCCCCAATGTTGCCTTCGCCCAGACCGCCTTGTGGGGCACCGCCAACCCGACCACGGTCGCGAAAACGTCTCCCGATCTGTCCGAAACCGCCACCACTTCATTCCCCGACAGAAACTCAACCCGGGTCAAGGGACCGCCGTCCGGATCCAATGCGGTCGCCTCGAAGTGAACCGCATCCGAACCCAACGTCATTCCCGACATGGGATACAGGAGGCGGATGACAGCCGGGACGTCACGGGGCGGCAACGGCGTCTGGGGTTCGTTGGCGTCCAAGATCGTCACCGCGGCCGAGTAAGCCGCCGACACCTGATACGCCGGGTCGGGCAGCAACTTCAGGATCACCGTCTCCGCCGGCTCCTCTTCCTCGTCGTCGATCGGCATCACCTCGATCTCTCCGGCGGCTTCACCCGTTCCCAACGTCAGATCTCCGGCTAGGAACTGGTAATCCACCCCGTTGGCCGCCGTCCCGCCGATCGCATAGCGGACCTTCAGCGGTTCCGAGAGATCGCCGCGCCGTGTCACCGTGATCAATCCTGGTGCCATTCGAACCCAGGGACTCGGCTCCGAGGTCGTTGGCCGCGTCGCCAGCAAGCCCACCCATGGGCCATTCGTGGACGTCGGCGTGGGTGGAGGAGGCGGTGGCGGTGGCGGTGGCGGTGGCGGCTCCACCTTTTCCTTCACCACGATTTGTACCGGGTCGGATTGCGCCACCACTTCACCCTGGACCACGGCCCGCGCACGGATCACATGGACTCCCAAGGTTGCTTTCGTCCAGACCGCCTTGTGGGGCACCGCCAACCCGACCACGGTCGCGAAAACGTCTCCGGACCTGTCCGAAACCGCCACCACCTGATCCCCCGCCAGAAACTCAACCCGGGTCAAGGGACCGCCGTCCGGATCCAATGCGGTCGCTTGGAAGTGAACCGCATCCAAACCCAACGTCATTCCTGCCGTGGGATACACGAGGCGGATGACAGCCGTGCCTTCACGGGGCGGCGTCTGGGCGAGCATCGACTTCCAGATCCCGAGCAGAAGCCCGATCCAGATCAGCGTTGGCCCTCGCTGCGTTCGACGGCATGGAGTCATGGTTTTCATGGTGCGCATGGGACGCCCTCCGGGTTGCGGTACACCCTGTTGGAAAATCCCTTGTTGGCTGTTGTGGACAAACGGTGGCCTGACGCAACCCAAATCCAAGCCCAGGGCTTGCGGGATTGCAGGGGGATATGCGCCCGAATGCGTGAAGCGGGCGAAAGGGGCGGGAGGGGGAAGGAGAAAGGGTGAAGGCTGAAGGATGAAGGGCCGGATGGGGACGTGGTGCAGCCGTCTGGGTGAGCCCCGCCCGCCGCCACGAGGCCGAGCCGTCCCGGCTCCGGACCCAAGCCCTCAATCATTCCGGCGATGCCGCCGCAGCGTCATCATGCCGTGCATAGCCTGGGCGGCGGTGCCGACGAAAACCTAGCCGTTCACCGCGGCACGGACGCTTCGATGGCCCCCGCGACGGTCGTGCGGCCGACTTGGCCGTGGTCGGGGAAGTTGCCGTCCACGCCGTCGCGGGGCAGCTCGGCGGCAAAGCGGTCGTCGTCGCCCAGCTCCTTGCGGAGGCGGGCCAGCTCGGCCTTGAGGGAACGCAGCAACTCGGCGTGCGAGGGGTCGTCGGCGAGGTTGCGTTGCTCGTTGGGATCGTTGCGCAGGTCAAACAGCTCCCACGCATCCTTGCGCCAGTAATGGACGAGCTTGTGCGTGTCCGTGCGAACGCCGTAGTGCTGTCGCGTGTTGTGGTGGCCGGGGTCGTGGTAGTAGCGGTAGTACATCGACGTCCGCCAGTTGGAGGGGTGCTCCCCACGCAGCCACGGCACCAGGCTTCGCCCATGCATGTCGAACGGCGCGCGGAGGCCGGCGAGGTCCAGGAACGTCGGGGCCAGGTCCACGTTGAGGGCGATGCCCGTTGGCGCACGCCCGGGTGTTTCGATGCCCGGCCCGCGCACGAGCAGCGGGACGCGCAGCGAGGGCTCGTACATGAACCGCTTGTCGTACATCCCCAGCTCGCCCAGGAAGAAGCCGTTGTCCGAGGTGTAGAAGACCACGGTGTCCTTCGAGAGTCCCGTGCGGTCGAGGTAGTCGAGGATCTGCCCCACGGAGTCGTCCACGCCCTGCACGCAGGCGAGGTAGTCCTGCATGTACCGTTGGTACTTCCAGCGGGTGAGTTCCAAACCCTTGAGCCGCTTCACCGTCCCATCCGCCTGCGGCACGTCCACCTCCGTGGGAACGCTGCCGAGCCAACGACCACGCTCCGCCGGGGGCATGTCCTCCGGCGGCTTCATCTTCAGGTCCCCGCGCGTCAGGTCCCGCGCGATCGTTTGGCGGTTCTCCGGAAGGGCCGCCGGGCGCGTCGCGTAATCATCGAACAACGTGGGGGGCTCCGGGATGTGCTTGCCGCGGAACTTCTCCCGGTTGCGCGCGTCCGGGGACCAGTCCCGGTGCGGCGCCTTGTGGTGCAGCATCAGGAAGAACGGCTTGTCCTTGGGGCGCGTGTTGAGGAACTCGATGCCGAGGTCCGTGATGACCTGCGTGGCGTGTCCTTCGAGGGTCAAGCGGCCGGACGGCGTGAGGAAGGCGGGGTTCTCGTACACGCCCTGGCCCGGGAGGACGATCCAGCGGTCGAAGCCCGTTGGGTCCGACCCCAGGTGCCACTTCCCGACCATGCCGGTGTGGTAGCCGCCCTCGCGGAGGCGCTTGGCCACGGTGTCCTGGGTGCCGTCGAAGCGGTTGAACACGGGCGTGCCGTTGGCGTGGGAATACTTGCCCGTCAGGAGCGTCGCGCGGCTGGGCGTGCAGATGGAATTCACGACGAAGGCGTTGGCAAACCGCAGGCCCTCGCGCGCCATGCGGTCGAGGCCCGGCGTCTGGTTGACGCGCGACCCGTAGCACGACAACGCCTGGGCGGCGTGGTCGTCCGTCATGATGAACAGGATGTTCGGGCGGCTCGCAGCGAGGGCCGCGCAACCCGCCAGCAACCAAGCCGTCATGAACCTTGAAATGCGCATGGCTTGGGATACTCCTCGCGGCCGTCCCTAGGCCAGCACCAACACCGCCGCCACGATCACCAGGTACCCCACCACGTCCAGCCCCAGCCCATGCTTGAACATGCGCGGCAAGGGAACGCACCCGGTCCCGTACACCATGGCGTTCGGGCCGGTCGAGACCGGCATCAGGAACCCCATCGACGAACCCAGGCACGCCGCCAACGCCGGCTTCATCGGTTCCACCCCGGCCGACTGCGCCACGGCGATCGCGATCGGCACGATCATCGTCGCCGACGCCGTGTTGCTCGTGGCCTCGCTGACCACCACGGCAATCCCCGTGAACAGGAACACCAGTCCCGCCTCCGTGCGCGCCTGGAAAAAGCCTGCCACGCCGTCCCCAATCCACCGCGCCAAGCCCGTCGAGAACATCTGCTCCCCCAAGGCCATCCCGCCCGCGAACAGGAAGATCGTCCCCCAGTCGATCCGGACCGCGTCCTTCCATTCGAGGACGAACCGTCCCTCGCGCCAACTTGTCGGGAAGGCAAACAACGCGCCCGCCGCCAGCAACGACACGATGCTTTCCGGCATGCGCTCGGCCAGCAGGCGCGCCAAGGGCGACTCCGGCCCCTGCCACAAGGCAACGACCCCGGGGAACAACCACCCGGCCACCGCCACCCCGAACACGCACGACACCGCGACCTCCGCCCGGGACCATGCACCGAGGCCCGCCGCCTCGCGCGCGATCCAGCCCGAGCAGCCCCGCAGCTCCGGCGCACCCACGGGGCACCGCCGGTGGAAGTTGAGCACGAGGAAGCCCCCCAGCACGATCGCCACCGGCAGGCCTACCCGCATCCAGTCAAAGAAGCCAATCCTCGTCCCGAGCGTGCGCTCGATGAGCCCAATCCCGATGAGGTTGGGCGGCGTCCCGATCGGCGTCGCCAGCCCGCCCACGCTCGCGCCGAACGCCGTCAGCAACATCAGCCCCGTCGCCAAGGGCAACGCCGTGAAATGGATCTCGCGCCCCGTCCGCGCCGATTCCGCCCGGGCCACCTCCGAGGCGATCGCAATCCCGATGGGCAACATCATCGCGGTGGTGGCGGCGTTGGAGACCCACATGGACACGAACGTCACCACGACGCCGAAGGCCGCGTACAGCCCGAAGGGCCGGTCCCCGACCCACGGCAGGCGAAGGATGCCGAAGGCGATCCTCCGGTTGAGCCCGTGGCGCATCATGGCCTCCACGAGCATGAAGCTGCCCACGAACAGGAAGATGATGGGGTCCGCGAACGGTCGGTAGGCCTCCTTGGCCGAGGTCACGCCGACGAGGACGGCCAGCGCGGGCGTCACCAAGGCCGTGGCCCCCATGGGCAGCGCCTCGGTCATCCACAGGACGACGGCCACGCCCATGACCGCCAGCAATCGATGCGCCTTGGGCTCCAGCCCGTCGATGGGAAGGAACCAGAGAATTAGAAACGCCAACGGCGCGAGGAAGAGCCCGGCGCGCCGGCGCCATTTCTCGAAGGCCTCCTCGGCCGGGGTCAACCGGGCTTCCAGGGTGGACGCATTCATGGGACAGCCACAACAGGGTGAGGGCGGAATGGGGCACGGCGCGAGGGCGAAGAGGGACGTCCCAAAATGAGGTTCCTCGACGATTTCGGTGGAACACCCGTGGCCTCCGTCGGGCGTGCGCTCCCGAGGCTGTAGGATCCATCGGCATTCGGTGTAGGACGTCACCCGCCGCAGGGCGTTTTTCAAGACGCCTCGGGCTGATGGGTCCTTGTGTCGTTGGCGTTCTTCGTGGCCATCCACCCCTTATCCAGTCACCCGCAATGGTTCTTGCCTCGTTTTGGGATCCTCTTCGACTGCCGTTTCTAAAGTCACGGAACCAAAGCACGGAACCCAAACTCCGTTCGATGGATGAAGGTGGGATGGGGACGTCCGTTGGCCATTGCGGTCCGTTGAATCCCGCGCTCCCCAGTCCCGCCTGTCCCACCCAATAGCTGAGCCGACGCCCGTCCAGGGGGGTGCCGAATGAAAAGGGTGGGGGGCTAAGAATTGTCTTGGCAACCTTGGGAAGCAATTCATGAATATCAAATTCCCCCGGCCCTTGGTCCTAATGATCGATCCTTTGCAGCGGTCCCCGTTCCGACAAACCACCCTGCGTCGGCGGGTGATTGCCTTGCGATTCCATGCGTTGTCGCAGGAGATCCTGGCTGCGTGCCGCCACCTGTCATCGGCCAACTTGTCGAAGGCGCTGGGCGCTTGCTGCATTCTGTCGGGCAACGGCGTTCTTGCCGCCATGCCCTTCACCTACCAGGGCCGCCTCATGGATGGCGCGGCGCCGGCCAACGGCGCCTATGACCTTCGGTTTCGTGTGTTTGGCTCCGTGTCCGGCGGGACGCAGGCAGGGGCCGACGTCCTCGTGTCGCCGGTTGGGGTCACGAATGGCTTGTTCACCGTCAGCCTCGATTTTGGGGACGGGGTGTTCACCGGTGCCACCCGCTGGCTGGAGATCGCCGCGAAAACCAATGGCGCGGCAGGCACCCTGACCGTGCTGGAGCCGCGGCAACCCATCACGGCCGTGCCGTATGCGCTGTTTGCGATGTCGGGCACGGGCGACGCCGGGGCATTGGTGACCGGAACGGTTCCGGACGCGCGGCTGAGCCTGAACATTGCCCGGTCGGCGGACGTGGCCTCGGCCAGCAATGCCCTGGGGGCACGCCTCATCGCAACGAACGCCTCGGCGCAAGGCCAGATCCAGGCGTTGAGTGCCCGCTTGGATCAACTCACGGCCGCAGTCCAAACGCTTTCGAATCGGGTGACGGCCGCCTCCTCCAACAGCTCCATCCTGGCCTCGCGCAACCCCAATGACCCCGCCATGGCGGCCATGGGCATGGTGTCCTTCGCGCGCATCGATGGCGACGGATGGAAAAACGGATCCTCGGCGGGCGCCCCCGGGACACGGGACAATCCGGCGATGGTATGGACGGGCAGCCGCGTCCTCATGTTTGGCGGGGCGGACCGTGGCTACCAGTACGACCCGGCATCAGACTCCTGGTCGGGATTACCCCCTTGGATTGCTTCGAGCAGCCGCAAGGGGGCGGCAGCAGCATGGACGGGCGACCGCGCGGTGGTGTGGGGGGGCGAGGGGACCGGTTTCGACGGTTTCGTGGTGGGGCAAACCCGAAGGGATGGCTTCACCTACAACCCGAGCACCCTCAGATTTGATTCGACGCCGTTGGGGCCAGCCGGTCGCTACCGTCATGCATTCGCATGGACGGGGTCGCGCCTGGCGATTTGGGGTGGGCAAAGCTCCGCCGGCCTTTTGTCGGACGGTTCCTTGTTGGACATCGCCGCTGGCGTGTGGACGGCCTTGCCTTCGTCGGGTGCGCCAGAAGCCCGGAGGCATTCGACGATGACATGGGCGGGCGACCGCCTCGTGGTTTTCGGGGGCGAAGGCGTGGGAGGGGATTTGGGTACGGGGGCCGCCCTGCCGCTGGCCTCCGGTTCCATCCCGGGGGCATGGCGGACGCTCTCAACGACCAACGCACCCGGGCCTCGCAGCCGGCATGTGGCGGTCTGGACGGGCAATCGCCTCGTTGTCTGGGGAGGGGCGCGCAACAACGTCGCGCTGGGAGATGGCGCCATCTACAACCCGGCGACGGATGCTTGGCGGCCCATGTCCACCAACGGTGCACCGGTTGCTCGGCAGGGGCATTCTGCCGTTTGGACCGGTGACGAAATGTTGGTCTTCGGTGGCGAAGACGCGACGGGGCCGCTCTCCAGCAGCGCCGCCTACAACCCGGCGTCCGACACCTGGAGGCCGGCGGGACTTTCCGGGGCCCTCCCTCGCGTGGGGCACAGCAGTGTTTGGACTGGCGCGGAGCTGATTGTCTTCGGCGGACGCACGACGGGTGGCGCGGCCTTGGGGGCGTTGCAGCGACTGAATCCGCTGGGGACTTGGTATCTTTATCGGAAGCCATGAAGACGCTATCGAAGAGGGTGGGGCGCGGCGTGTTCGGCATGGCCGTGCTGGCGCTCGTGCCGGTGGGGGTGTCGGCCCAATGGATCACGCAGTCCATCGACCTGCTCAAGGGTTGGAACGCCGTGTACCTCCACGTGGATGCCAGCCATGCCACGCTGGATCAACTGGTGGGGCCCGATGCCTTGCAACCCACGCCCATCGCCGAGGTCTGGCGCTGGACCCCCAACATGGCGTCCGCCCAGTTCATCGTGTCGCCGCAGCAACCCGTCTCCGGCGGCAGCCAATGGGCGCGATGGACCCGCGGGGACACCGCCCAATCCTCCCTGAACTCGCTCTCGGCGAACTTCGCCTACCTCGTTTATTCCACCAACGCCTTCACGTGGAACCTCAGGGGCCGCCCCGTCCTGCCCCGCCAGGAATGGTCCGTCTCCGGCCTGAACCTCGTGGGATTCCCCATGGTTCCCGGCTCCACGGCATCCCTCGAGGATTTCCTGGTCGCCGCGCCCTCGTTGTTGGGTGGCGACATCTTCCGGTATTCCGGAGGTGAGTTTGGCCCCACCAACCCGGGCAAGGTCTTCGCGCTCCGGACGGAGCGTCCTCGGCGCGGCCAGGCGTTTTGGATGCGATCGGCCGACGCCTACAAACGCTTCTACGGACCCTTTGAGGTCGTGATGTCCGGCAGCGGCGTCGTGAACTTTGGCACGTCCCAAAGCGCGGTGGGCTTCCGCCTCCGCAACCTCACGTCCGAGCCCCTGACGGTGTCCCTGCAATGGGTGGCGTCCGAGGCGGCCCCGACGGGTCAGGCGCCGGTCGCGGGCATCCCGCCGCTCCTCGTCCGGGGGAACCAAAACAAGACCAACCTCACCTATGACGTGGCCACGTTGGCAACCGACGCGCCGCGTTCATGGGCATTGGCGCCCTTTGGGGAACCGGGTTCGGAGGCGGAGGTGGTGCTGGGCCTGGATCGTTCGGCCATCACGAATGCCGTGGGCGACCTCTTGGCCGGCGTCTTGCAATGGACGGATTCCCTGGGCCACACCCGCGTGGACGTGGGCGTGAGCGCCACCCCGGCGTCGGCGGCCGGGCTTTGGGTGGGGGCGGCCGTCGTGTCCGAGGTGGGCCAGTACCTCCAAACCTACCAGCGCGACCTGGACGACAAGCCGGTGGTGCAACCGGACGGGTCCTATGCCGTGGCGGGGGTGGTCACCAACCTGACGCCCGTTCCGAAGTCGTTCCCATTGCGCCTCATCGTGCACAATCCCGGCTCGGGCCCCGCGACGTTGTGGCAACGGATCTTCCATGGGCTCAACGCGTCCACCAACCCCATCATTGCCACGAGCGAGTCGGCCTTGGCACCCAACCTGATCTCGCAGGCGCGCCGCATCAGCGCCACCCAGTTGCCGTGGTCGGAGGCCAACACCGGCTGGACCTTCAGCGGGCCGTTGCGGATGAATGCCTCCGTGTCCGTGACCGTGACGAACCGCTTCAACCAGCACGAGTCCAACCCCTTCCTGCACACGTACCATCCCGACCACGACAACCTGAACGAGCAGTTCTCGCGGGAGCTGCCGCAGGGCGCGGAGTCCTACACCATCACTCGCGAGATCACCCTGAGGACCCGGCCCTCTGCCATGGACTTCAACGCGCGGGTGGGCGCCGCCTCGTCCTTCGAGGGAGAGTATCTGGAGACCGTGCGCGTCCATGGCCTTGCACGTGGCGGCGGGGCGGACCTCCGTCGCTTTGACGTCCGCGGGCGATTTAGCCTGAGTCGCATTTCCGACATTTCCACGCTCACACGATCCCCGTAGCTCACAGCGCACCCTGACGTCATGAATGCCCACATGCCCCACCACGGCCCGGCGCCCCGTTTCCGACCCATGAATCCCAACATCATGAAGCCCAAGCAAACTCCATGGCAACGGATCCTGCCGTTGCTGGTCCCGTGCCTTGTCCTCCTTGGGACGTGCCTCGGCACCGGCCGCGCCAGGGCGCAAGCCACGCCCAACGCGCCCGACCGCCTCACCTACCAGGGTTTCCTCGTCGATGCGAACGGCTCCGCCCTCGGCACGACCGCCCCCAAGAACTACGACGTCGTGTTTAGCATTTATGACGATCCCAACGGCGGAGCCCTCCTTTGGGCCGAACAGCAGACCGTCACGGTGGACAAGGGCAACTTTAGCGTGATCCTTGGCGAGGGCATTGAGGTGTCACCCAGCCCTCGACCGCTGCTCTCCAGCATCTTCAAGGGCGCTACCGTCTCGGAGCGCTACATCGCGCTTACGGTCAAGGGCATTGGAACCGGGGGCAGCAATGCCGACATCCAGCCGCGGTTGCGGCTGCTCACGAGCCCCTACGCCTTCCTCGCGCAGCAAGCGAACAAGCTGGTGAAGTCGGACGGCACCGACCTGTTGTCCGCCAACAGCGCGGCCGTGTTCCTCGACGGCAGCGTTTCCGTGAGGACCAACGGTTACCTTGAGCTAGGAGGAGGGCTTGCCAAGGAGGCCAACGCCGGCAGGATCGGCTATTCCCTGCTCACTCCCAACACGTTGGACGTCGTCGGTGCCGGTACCCACGGCACGAACCGGCAGGTCAAGATTTGGGCCGAGGGCGGGGCGACCTTTACCGGGCCGGTCATCGCGTCCGGGTTTCTTGGCAGCAATGCGACCTTTACCGGGCCGGTCACCGCGTCCGAGTTTCGTGGCAGCGGGGCAGGCCTGACGGGTATTATCCGCCCAATGCCCGGGGGACACCTCGTGCTTGCTGGCGCTGGCGGCGTTCCGCCCGGAACGTCCGGCTGGGGAAGCGCGCTCATTCTCTCAGGAGCGCCGGCCGGTGACAACGGGGATCCCATTTGGATGTCTAGGTTCAATGCGGGACCCGATTCAAGCCAGCTCCGTATTTCCATCGGGGATAATCCTTGGTCTTCGGAGGACAGGCTGGTCATCGGGACCATGAGCGGCGACGATGGAAACTTTAACCAAGCCGCTACCTGGCGCGAAAGCTTCACATTCCTGGCCAACGGCATGTTGGAGGCCCGGGGTCCGCAAGCCCGGTTTCGGATGTATGACGATCCCCTCGGAGGAAGGAGTCGATTTGGCGAGATCGCGTACTTCTATTCACAAGATTCGAAAATCGATGAGATAAGGGTCGCCCTCACCCCGATCGTGTTACCTCTTGGGGGTATTCTTGCCAGACAAGTGACCTTTAATGGGAACCAATGGCAATTCACGTCGGATCGCCGGTTCAAGCAGTCCATCGCCGACGCGGAGCCCGTGCTTGCCAAGGTCTTGGATGTCCGTGTCCGGCGTTTCCAATGGCTGGGATCAACATCCAATGCCACGCCGTCCATCGGCGTGATCGCGCAGGAGCTCCAGCCCATATTTCCGGGGATGGTCAGCGAGGTTCAGGATCGCGAGCCCCAATCCAAACACCTCACCGTTGCCTACGGCGACTTTGGGGTAATCGCCATCAAGGCGATCCAGGAGCTGAAGGCCGGGCATGACGCCGAGGTGAAGCAGTTGCGGGCGGAGCTGGCCGAGCTGAGGTCGCAGTTGAAGGAGGTGCTGGCCTCGGCGAGGCAGCTGAAGGAAGGGAGCGGCAAGGCGGGTCAGTCGGCGTCGGTGGGGCGTTAGGCGATGCCTTGATGAACGGATCCTGCGCACCTTGTGCCGTGCCTGGGCAGGTGCGTGGACGGGGCGCCAAAACTGAACCATGAGAAGACGATGAAAAGGTTTCTGGGTTTCCTGGGTATCCTGGGCACGGTGCTCGCGGCCGGCCGCGTGGCCGCCCAGCTCGCCTTGCCTTTGGAGTTCCGTCATGTGCACCAGGACCAGGTGTGGCTGAACTTCCAGTCCCGACTGGGCGTGCCCATCTCGACGACGACCAACGTGCCGTCGGGTTCCAACGGCAGGATGCCGACGACGAGCGAATCCACGGGGTTGCCGGCCACGGCGACCCGGGGGCAATTCCGGACGTTCCTGTCGTTTGGCGGGGCACTTGGGCTGGCGCGGACGAACTGGCAGAGCGTCAGCAACTCGGCCGTGCTCAAGGCCGGCACGACCCCTTTTAACGCGGCCGTGGCCATGCAAATGAGGCTGCCAATGGCGACGAGCAACGGGCTGGTTTCCATGGTGATGCGCCGGGCGGTCGTGGGCGGCACGTACCTGGGCCGCTCCGTGAGCTTCTCATTTGGACAGGTGATCCAGCCCCCCGACACGGACGAGCGGGATCGGCCGCTGGGATCCACGCCGCGCACGTCCTACTGGCAGCCCGAGCCCTATTCCACAAATGGACATGCCAACACAGGCTACTATTACAGCGAGCACTCGGGCCTCGTGTATGCCATCCAGCCGGGTCCGATCACCATCACATGGCGGCGTGTCGCCCCGGTGACCGAGGCCGAGAGGGCCACCAATACCTACGTGAACGTCAACGGGCCCAATGGGCCAGCCAACGCCCCGGTCAGCTACGAGACCAATGGGCTCAGCACCTTCCTCCTCGCGACCAAGCGGTACCTGGTCTCGGGCGGCTCGGTGAAGCCCCCCCGCAGGATGTACTGGACCCAGAAGAGCTTCCAAGGCCTGGGCGTTCCCATCCGGGTGCCGACCGCCCGGGTGGGCGCCGTGAAGATCGTGTACAACAGCAACTTCCCCAAGACGGTCGGCAGCGAGTTTTCGGGGATTGGATCGACGAGTCCAACGGACGGGAGCACCAACTCCACGTTGCAGGAGCTGCGAACGCTTTGGTATGACGAGCAATTGGGCAACATGTATGCCTACAATGCCGAGGGGCGTGTCTTTGTGGAGCTTCTGGGCGACCGTCGGGCCGACGGACGGACCCACGAGCAAATTGGGACCGAGATCGTTGACGTCCTGAAACAGGCCATTCCCTCGACGGTGGCCGTGGAGCTTGGGGAACGCGTGGTGCCACCGAATGGAGGGGACCCCGAGGAGCTGTATCATTCCGCCTTGCAGCAAAACATCGGCAGTGGGTTCACCTATGAGCATTCGGTGGGCGGAGCGCTGCGGAGCCAGTTGTACGCCATCAAGGAGACAAGGAACCTCAATGATTACATCGTGCATTGGCTGGAGGAGGGCATTGCGGGACTGCGGTGGCCCAAGCTGACGGGGCGTTACGCCTTGGTGTGGCCTGCGGACGCAGCCAAGTACAGCCATTACATCCGGCCGCCGTCCCGAACGGAGGCGGAGGCGGCGCAGACCGCCGTGTTCATCGATCCCGCCAACGCGCCCAACATCGAATACCAAGACGCCTTGGATCGCCCAAGGGCCAAGTTCACGCCGGATTTTAGGTTCTACACCTGGCTCGATGAACAAAGGCCGGTCCACCGCACGCTGCTTCGCTACAGCTCGGGCGACAACGTCAGCTTCGAGCGGGTCTTCTCCTGGATGGATGCCAACCTGCGGGCAACCAACTTCATGGGCGGCACCGTGTCGGATGCCGCGCGGAGCATCGTCACCAGCCTGTCCGCTTGGAATCCCGCCGGGGCGCGATTCGACTGGCCGTTGGCCCTCCAGTCGTCCGCCCCGAGGGTGGTGAACGCCGTGGTGGAGGTGGGGCGTCGGATTTCGCCGCCGCCGGAGACGGGCACGGCGGAGGACGACGGGTATCTCGCGGGCTATGTCAACCGCGCCAGGGGCGTGTCGTATTCGGCCAGCGCCTATGTGAACCCCTTGGCGGACGGGTTCGACCTCGCCAACAGGGGGGCCATCATCCCGGTCAATGCCATTCCTGGGTCCAACCATCTGGAGGTGTGGTGGTTTCGCCCGAACTCCGCCGCGGCGGGCTTGAACGCCAACAACTCGGACCTGGGTTTCAGAACGATCTATTGGCCGTCGGTCATCGGGCGCTACACCCTCCAATGGCCCGCGGCCCCGCGGGAGATTGTCATGGCGGGCAACGACGGCGGTTCGCTCTTGGGGACGGAGGCCTCCGGCCGCGTCTATTATGAGAACGATCCCCAGAACGACGGCTACAATCCCAACGAGGAGCACGCCTTGATCATGGGGGACAAGGTGTATGCGACCCGGGACGACTTGAACGTCACCGATGCGTCCGGTGGCGTTGCGTATTCCTCGGCTCCCTACGTCCTTGTCGAGCACCGCAAGGCCGACGGACGCCCGGACATGGCCGTCTTTAGGGTGCTCAGAGAGAAGCCATCGGAGGGGAAGGTCTTCGACTACGTGGTGCCGGCCGGGCAGCGCATCCAGCCCCCGGCGCCGCTCGCGTTCCTGGCAAAGCCGGTGGAGGGTGACGGGGAGGCCGCGCGGAACTACAACTCCGAGCCTTCCGCCGGATCCGGGGATTTGCCCGTGGGATGGACAAGCACCATGGCAACGGGTTCGCTGGGGCACTACGCAACCTTCACGTATCGCGACCGAAAGAATGACTTGTGGGTGTACCGCGGCCCGCACCGGGGCCTTGAGGTCTTGCGGGCGGGGCAATACGACCTGCCCTCGCAACGCTTCCAGCCCACGACAAGCGCAACGGCGGTGGCGGGCGAGGCCTTTGAGTTTGCGGTCCACGCATCCCGGCAGCAGGAATACCTGGCTCTGGACGTGACGGGCGCGCCGTCATGGCTGTCAGTCAATGGGTTAAGGCTCGTGGGCACCCCGCCGGCCGGCACGGCGTCCACCAACGTCCTGACGCTGGTGGTGCGGGACTTGTATGACGACACGCGGGTAACGAACACGCTGGCCCTGACGGTCGCGACCAACGGGGTGGTCGTCGGCCAGGCCGCGCTCAGCCTATCGAGCACCAATTCGTACACAGGCTCGGTCACGCGCCTGGATGGACGGCCGCCGTTCCTGTCTGGCAATCCCACGCCGACGAACAGCTTCACGATGCGGTTTTACTACAAGACGGAGCCTGGCTTTGCGTGGCCCGGTGTTGCCCATCCCCCCGCCGTGGGCTCCATCGTCCCCTATCTGCGTCCCCGGAATGCCACGAACAACGGCCACGTGGGCGACCCAGGTTCCAAGGACACGGCATCCTTGGACATTGTGTATCGGCCCTACTGGCCGGTGCGTGACCCGAAGGACTCCGCCAAGCCGGTGCCGACGTTGCCGTTTGGCGGGACGCTCGTCGAGCCAGCCTACAACCTCCCGGGGGTTCGAGACTTCAAGACGGCCCGCCTGCTGTACCAGCAATCCATCGCGGCCAACATCACGTCGCCTTGGTCCAGCGCCGTGCTGCATGATCCCACCCGTGCAAAGGCCGTCCCCATCACCAACCAGTTCGAGCAGCAAATCCCGGCGGGCATCAAGACGGAGAGGGTCCAGGGGAAGGTGTACTTCCCGGGCTTGCCTCCGCACCTGGGCCGGCGCTTGTACATCGACCCCAACATGTCGGCCAAGGGCAGCCTCGTGTTCGTGGGCGAGTACAAGAAGGAGTCGCTTGGCGAGAGCTACCTCAGCCTCAACGTCCTCAGGGGCTCCGACCTCCAAGCCGTGTTGAATCTCTGTCCGACCTCGGACGTGGAGGGGTCTCGAAAATGGAGCAACCTGGTGGCGTCCCTCGCGACCCGGGTGGAGTTGTTCGTGGAGGATCGTCCCCAGAGACCCGGGACCTACGTGGCGAGCACCAATGGGGTCCGGACCGTGGCCGTCGGCGATTTGGCCGAGGTGCAATCGGACAACGAGGCAGTGGACTCGTATGCGTTGAGCGCAACGGGCCCGGGCAGCGGCTACGTGACGCTGGTGGAGGCGGGCGGCGCGGCGTTTGCAACGCCGGGCGACCCCGTCCAAGTCCATGTTTTCCGCGTGGGCGGCTGGCTGGCAACGGGTGAGCTGAAGGTGCTTCCCGCGTCAAACCCGCTGAGCGAGTTGCAGACGTTGCAGCACACGCCGGACCTCGCGGGCCGTTTCGCGGAATATGAATATGAATGGAAGATCGCCGCGCCGGTGGACGGCCGGCCCCCGGAGCCGGATGCGACGATGTCGCGCTATGTGGGCCTGACGACCGTGACAACCAACCTGCCGCGCTTCACGCTGGGCGGCGCGGGCATCCAAGCGTTGGGCGACAACTACGTCGTGATGCGGTATCGGCCGGTGAACCCGGTTCATCCCTTGTACAACGCCAACCCCGCGGACGCGGATTGGTCGGCATGGACGAAGCCCGCGCTGGCGGAGGGTTGGATCAAGCGGGTGCTGGCCGGGATCAATCCGTTCAACCAACGCGTGAGCGACCTGTTCAACAACCGCGTGAACACGGACGTGAGCCTGCTCACGCAGGCCGGCGGGCGTTGGGAGGGCGACGTGGCCCTCAATCTCGAGACGATCAACAACTATGGGTTGATTGAGATCTACGAGACCGTCCTGCGCCGCGGCCGGATGCTGAGCATCGAGTCGGGATACAACTATGGCCCGGCCAACGACGCCCTGCTGTTGGCGGCCGGCTATCTGAGCGACCTTTACATGATGGTCGGCAATGAGGCCTGGGCCGATGCCGCGAACCCCACCATCGGCATCGGGACGGCCGACAGGAACTACGGTGACATCGCCACGGCATTGTTCGCCTTCAAGGGGCAGATGCCTTCGTTGCTCGAAGAGGAGTTGGCGTTGTTGCGGGGCCGGGATGATTTCCTGCAGCCCGGCGTGGAGACGCGGCCCGTGTACAATCGGCTGGTTTGGAACTACACGCGAGGCATCGACGCCGGCGAGGTGATCTACGCCCTGAACTACAACATCCAGGAGAAGCCGGATGAGAAGCCCGATGGCGTGATCAACGCCGCCGACGCAGCGCGGATGTTCCCCCAGGGCCATGGCGACGCGTATGGGCATTACCTCACGGCGTTGAAGGGCTATTACTCCCTTTTGTTGAACCAAAAGTTCGATTGGGTGCCCCGCATCGAGGCGGTCAACGTCCTGGGCCAGCCCGTGTCGGTGGATTACCAGGACGAGCGCAAGTTCGCCACGGCGGCGGCGGCGGTTGCACGGGCGGGCCGGCAGGTGTTCGACCTGACATGGCGCAAGGATTACCAGGCCGTCGGCCGAGTCGGCTGGTCGCACTTCTCGCCATCCCGCTCCAACTCACGACGCAGCCATATTGCGTCCGGGTCAGGGCAAACGAACAACCCGACGCGGCATTGGGGCATGGACCCATGGGCCAGCCGGGTCAGCCAAGGCGCCTACCTGAGTTGGATCGTGGGCAATGCCATCCTCCCTGACGAGGATGCTGACCCGACTCATGAGGGCATCCAAAAGGTGGATCGGACCACGGTGCCCGAGCTGAAGGAGTTGCCGACGATTGCCGACGACTTGCAGACGGCCATGGGGAATGCGGAGGGAGCCCTGTCGCCCTTGGGAACGCCCGAGGATGGGATGGTGTTCGACCTGAATCCCAACCTTGTCGTGGGCGTGGCGGGAGGGACGCACTTTGAGCAGGTGTTTGAACGAGCTACGGCGGCGTTGAACAATGCCGTTGCGGCCTTCGACGGGGCCAAGGACGTCACCCGAACGCTCCGGTCGGAACAGGATTCGCTGGCGGACTTCCAGTCGTCGATCGTCGAGCAGGAGCTGGCCTACAACAACGCCTTGATCGAGATCTATGGCACCCCCTACACCGATGACATCGGCCCGGGGCGCCTTTACAAGCAAGGCTATGCCGGACCTGACCTGATCCATTACAAGTACGTGGACCTGCCCGAAATGGCCTTCCCAGACCTGTGGTCTTATTCAAACACCACGGAGTGGACGCTGAAGCTCAAGGATGTCCCAGGCGACTGGGGCACGAGCAGGACGAATGGAGTTTTGGAATTCGTGCAGCAGGACGAGCTGACATTCAGCATCGGGCCCCACGGCTTCGCGGAGAAGCCCACGACGTGGACGGGGCGCCGGGCATCCCCCGGGACGCTGCAGCAAGCGATCTCGGAGCACATTGCATCTCATGCGCGGCTCCGGCAGGCGATCAACGATGCGGTGGGCAACATGGGCGGATTCGACATCTCCGTGAACCTGTTGCAGGCCGACATCCGGTCGCGGGAGTCCATTCGCGACTACAACAGGAAGCTGCTCATAGCGGAGGAGGTCTTGGAAAAGTCGAAGTTGGCCTTTGATCTTGCCAAGCAGGTGTTCGACGACACCAAGGAGGAGTTGGAGATCGGCATCGATGCAGGCGAGGAATTCATTCCCACCAGCTTCGTGGCCGGTCTTGCGGCCGGTGGCGATATGACATCTCCGGCACGCGGGGCGTTGAAGGGTTCCAGACTGGGCGGGGTGATGACCCTGAACAAGATCGCGTTGATTGGACAAACGGTGGTCTCCGCGTTTGAGGCCGCCACGTTGTCCGCACGTCGTTGGACCGAGTTCAACTCCATCGAACCCCTCGAGCGTGAGATGGAGCTTCGCGGAGTGATGAACGACCTGGCGAACCAATTGGCCGAGGTCCACGGCAACCTGTGGACGATCAACGAGGCGCTTCGGGACTACGACGACCAGCAGCGTGCGGTGCGTGCCTTGGAGGCGCAGGGCGACCGTTTGCAGGCGGAGCGGGAGGTGTTCCGGCAACGGGCGGCGGCGGTGGTTCAGGGATATCGCACCCGGGATGCGGCGTTCCGGTTGTTCCGGAACGAGAAGCTGGAGCGGTACAAGGCGTTGTTTGATCTTTCTGCCCGGTACGCGCTGTTGGCGGCCAATGCCTACGACTATGAGACGGGGCTGCTGGGGACCTCGGCCGGGCGCAGCTTCAAGTCCAGGATCATTGCCTCGCGCGCGCTAGGCGTGGTGCAGGATGGCGACCCGCAGTTCGCGGGCAGCAACACGGGCGATCCCGGCATTTCGAGCGCGTTGGCCGAGATGAAGGCGGACTGGGACGTGCTGAAGACAAGGCTTGGGTTCAACCGCCCAGACGCGTATTCGACGACGGTGTCGTTGCGCATGGAGAAGAAGCGGATCCTGCCGGGCGGGGACGGCGAGACGCGGTGGCGCGACTACCTGAACGGGTCGCGCATGGACAACATCCTCGAGGACTCGGATGTGCGCCGGTACTGCATGCAGGCGGACACGGGTGACGGCCTGCCGGTGCCGGGGTTGGTGATCACGTTTAGCACCACGATTGGAAACGGGATGAACCTGTTTGGGTTGCCCTTGGCGGCGGGCGACCACACGTACAACCCCAGTTCCTTCGCCACCAAGATCGGCGGCGTGGGCATTGCGTTCCCGGGCTATCAGGGCATGGCAGACCCGCCGTCCAACGGGGACGGTGAGTCGCCGGCGGATCCCCCCGCTTGGTTCCTGAGCAAGGACGGACTCGCGGCGACGCCTTATGTCTATCTCATCCCCGTGGGCGTGGATTCCATGCGCAGCCCGCCCCTGGGGGACCGCAGCGAGATCCGGACTTGGAACGTGGACGACCTGGCCATCCCCATGCCCTTCAACATCGGGGCCTCGGACTTCGACAAGAAGAAGCTGTACCTCTCGTCGCAATCACTGATGGAGCCGTTGTTCAACATCCGAAAGCACGCCGCGTTCCGGCCCGTCGCGGACAAGTCCAAGTTTGACTTGGTCTTCTACAGCGACTCGCTGCCCCGGAACGAGTTCATCAACAACCGCCTCATCGGGCGCTCCGTTTGGAACAGCCAATGGAAGCTCGTGATTCCCGGGCGAGCCTTGCTCAACGACGCCAACGAGGGACTCGACCGGTTCCTTCGCACGGTCACCGACGTCGAGGTCAACTTCACCACCTACTCGTATTCCGGAAACTAAGGGAGCCTCCATGAAGCGAATCCCAGTCCCATCATCGCGACACGCCGGGGCGGTGGTCGCGCTCGTCCTCCTCGCGACGTCCTTGCCCTCGGCGGCGTTCCCCCCCGCACTTCATCAGGAGTTGTTTGGCATGATCCGGGATGAGCGCGGGAACCCCCTCAGCCGACCGGCCTCCGAGGTGCTCATGGAGGTGGGGACAACGGTGGTGGCGCGGGCCACGGTGGGAACAACGCCGGTCAATGGCTCCAATTATCGCCTCGTCATCCCCTTGGACACCGGAGCAACACCCGAGCGCTACCAGCCCACCGCCTTGCTGCCCGCCGTCGGATTCCGTCTCCGGGTCCGCGTGGGCAACGCCACCTTCCTCCCCATGGAGATGACCGGCACCGCCGCCCTGAGTACCAAGCCGGGAGCCGTCCGGCGAACGGACCTCACGTTGGGGGAGGACTCCGACGGCGACGGCATTCCGGATGCTTGGGAACGAGACCTCATCGCCGCCCTGGGACTTGGCAAGACGATCGCCGACATCCGACCCGGGGACGACGCGGACGGCGACGGCCTGAGCAACCTGAACGAATACCTCGCCGGGACCTATGCCTTTGATCCGGCCGACGGCTTCACCCTGTCCATCCGGGGCACCCAAGGAGCCGGTGCCGGACTCGAGTTCACCGCCGTCCGCGGACGCACCTACACGGTTGTCGGCTCGAACGACTTCCAGTCATGGGACGACCAGTCGTTCGTCCTGCAAGGCGATGCCCCCGGCGCCAGTCCTCGCCGCAGCTTTACCGTGGCCGACGGCCGCACCCGCCTCGTTCGCATCTGGACGCGGCCAACCACCGGGCAGCCTTCGGGCAACGATTCGGAGCCCCCTTACAAGTTCTACAGGCTGCACGTTCAATGATGCCGCCATGAACCGGTCGCGTCGTCTCGGTGCATGGATTGTGGCGGCTTGCCTGCTCCAGCAAGGCGTGGGCGTCGCTTGGGCGGCCGATCTCACACGTGGGCCAGGCACCTTCGTGGCCGGGGGCGGCCTCTCGGGGGATGCCGCCCTCTCCGTTTCCGGCACCATCGGCCAGCCCGTGGCCACCTCCGTCGCATCCAAAGGTGGAACGTTCTCCATGCAAGGAGGCCTGTGGGCGTTCCTGACCCCACCCCCGAACACCCCGCCCAGATTGCTGGGCGCGACGAACGCGGTGACGGACGAGTTGGTGGGCCTCGTCCAGGATCTTGCCCCGCGCGACGCGGACGTTCCGCTGCAGGTGTTGATGGTGGCGTTGGTGTCGGGCCCGGCGGGCCTGGTGGTAACGAACGGGGTGTTGGCGTGGACGCCGACGGAGTCTCAGGGGCCCTCGACGAACGAGGTGCGCGTGAGCGTGTCGGACGGCGTCGCAACGGTGACGAACGCGTTCAGCGTGGTGGTGCGGGAGGTGAATGCGGCACCGGTGGCGCTGGCGGACGTCGTGGAGCGTCGGGTGGGGCAGGGGATTCGGGTGCCCTTGGCGGACCTGCTGGCGAACGACGTGGACCCGGAGGGCGACGTCCTGCGGGTGACGGCGGTTGCGCCCACTGGATCGCTTGGGGGCGCCGCACGGCTTTTGGGCGACGTCTTGGAGTACACGCCTCCGGCGGCGGACGTCGTCGGGTTGGAGGATGTCGTTGGGTACGAGGTGAGCGACGGGAAGGGCGGCGTCGCCCGGGGGCAGTTGACGATACGGGCGACAGGGCCGAGCGAGCCGACGGCGGGCCCGCTTCGGATCCGGGAGTTGGACGCAGCGCTGACGCGGTTGGAGCTGCGGTTCGAAACCAAGGCGGGCCGGACGTATCGCCTGGAACGGGCGTCGGCCGTGGAGGGGCCGTGGGAGTGGGTGGCGACGCTGGTGGGCGATGCAAGCGGGGAGGCTTCGCGGGAGGAGTTGGTTGGAGCGGATGCCCGGTTCTTCCGGGTCGTGGAACCGTAGGCGCGCTTGCCGGCCCTGGAAGGTTCCATGGCCCGCCGCCGTCCACGGCGGCGCGTGTGTTTCCGGTGTGTTTCCCGGCCATGAAGATTTCGATTCACAATCCGGGCCGATGGGCGGCCAAATCACGCCCTTGATGAAAGACCTTGTTCCGGGGGTGCCGGCCGTGGTGCGCAACGAGCACGCGGAGGTGAAGGCCTTGTTCCAGCAACATGTGGTTCCCAGCTACGGGCGCTTCGAGGTGACCCTGAGCCATGGGGCGGGCAGCCAGGTGTGGGACGTCACGGGGCGTCGCTACATCGACCTCGGCACGGGCATCGCCGTGTGCGCGCTGGGCCATGCCAACCCCGAGATCACGGAGGCGCTGGTGGAGCAGTCGCGCCGGCTCGTGCATGTCTCGAACCTGTACTACCAAGCCCCGCAGGCGCACCTGGCCCGGACCATTGTCCGGCACCTCGCGCCGGGTCGGGTCTTCTTTTGCAACTCGGGCGCGGAGGCGAACGAGGGCTTGTACAAGCTGGCGCGGCGCTTCGGGCACGACGAGGGCCGCTTCGAGATCCTGACGGCGGTGAACTCGTTTCACGGGCGGACGTTGGCGGGAATCGCGGCGACGGGGCAGGACAAGGTGAAGCAAGGGTTCGGGCCGATGACGCCCGGGTTTCGCCACGTTCCCTTCAACGACCTGGAGGCGGTGCGCGGGGCGTTGTCGCCGGCGACGGTGGCGATCTTGGTCGAGGGGATCCAGGGGGAGGGCGGCATCACGCCGGCCACGGTGGAGTATCTCCTTGGGCTGAGGCGGCTGTGCGACGAGCGCCGTCTGTTGCTGCTCATCGACGCCGTGCAATGCGGGCATTTCCGGTCCGGGAGGTACCAGAGCTTCCAGCGCATCCTCGAGGGCGCGGCGGGGGGCGAGGGATTCGAGCCGGACGGCGTGTCGATGGCGAAGTCCATGGGCGGCGGCTTTCCAATCGGCGCATTTTGGGTCCGCGAGAAGGCGCATGGGGTCGAGCTGGGGACGATCCTTGGGCCGGGCTCGCATGGGACGACCTATGGCGGCACGCCCTTGGGCTGCGCGGTGGCATCGAGGATCTTCCATGTCATCGAGAGGGACGGCCTCGAGGCGCGGGTTCGGCAGCAGGGGGATTGGATGGCGCAGGTCTTGAGGCGTTGGGTGGACGAGTTGCCCGGGGTGGTGCGGGCGGCGCGTGGACTGGGGTACATGCAGGGGATTGAACTGCGCCCCAGGGAAGAGGTGCGCGGGCTGGCGTCGGTGGACCGGCCGGCGAGCTTGCAGGTGGTGCAGCTCTTGCAGGAGGCGGGCGTGCTGGCGATCCCGAGCGGCGCGCAGGTCATCCGGTTCCTTCCGGCGCTGAACATCGGGCAGGGCGAGTTGGAGGAGGGCCTTGCCATGGTGGAACAGGTGCTGCGCGGCGTGGCGTAGGGGCTGGGTGGACAGGTTGTCGTGAGATGCGGCTTCTGGGAACGCCGCGACGGAGCCATGTGGCCTCGGATTTGAGATGAAGCTGCTCCATGCCATGGCGGCGGGGCTGAGCGCAGGCTTGATGTTTGCGATGCAGCCGATGGTGGCCCGGATGGGACTGCCCGTGTTGGGCGGGTCGCCGTCGGTGTGGAACACGACCATGGTCTTTTTCCAGGCGGCGGTGCTGGGGGGCTATGCGTTGGCGCATGGGGTGACGGCATGGTTGGGGCCGCGGGGACGATGGTTGGCCTGGGTGGGGTTGGCGTTGGCGGCCGGGGCGTCGCTTCCGATGCGGTTGACGGAGGGGACGGCGGGCCCCGGGGAATGGCGGGCGTTGTGGTGGCTCGGACGGCTGGTGATGGGCGCGGGGTTGCCGGCGCTGGCGTTGGCGATGTCGAGCCCGCTGGTGCAGCAATGGTTTCATCGGTCCGAAGGGCGGGACCCGTACTTCCTGTATGCGGCGAGCAACCTGGGGAGCCTTGGGGCCTTGGTGGCGTATCCGGTTTGGATGGAGCGCTGGTGGTCGCTCGGGGAGCAGGAAGTGGCATGGCGTTGGGGGTACTGGGGATGGCTGGCCTTGGCGGCGTGGGTCGGATGGCGGGGCACGGCCCGGGTCGCGGGCGTGGAAGAGGCAAGGCCGTCGCGCGAGGACGCGGAGGGGGAGCCGGACTCGGGCGGTTGGCGACGCGTGGTCGCGTGGATGGCGCTGGGGGCGATCCCGGCGAGCCTGTTGCAGGGCTGCACGTTGTTCCTGACGACGGACGTGGCGAGCGTGCCGTTGCTGTGGGTGGTCCCGCTGGGGCTGTACCTGCTGACGTTCGTGCTGGCGTTTGACGTGCGGTCGCGTCTGCCGGTCACGGTGGCGCGTCGGGCGCTGCCGTATTTGGTGGTGGCGGTGTTGTTCTCGTGGCTGGTGAAGGCGACGCAACCCGTGGGGGTGTTGGTGGGATTGCATCTGGGATTGCTGGTGGCGGCAGGGGTGGTGTGCCATGGGCGATTGCACGAGCTGCGGCCGGGGCCGACGGCGCTGACCCGGTTTTACCTGGCGATGGCGCTGGGTGGCGTGCTGGGCGGGTCGTTCAACGCGTTGGCCGCGCCGTGGCTCTTCGCGGGCGTGTACGAGTACCCGCTGGCGATGGCGCTGGCGTGCGGGGCGCTGCATCGCGGCGGGGACTGCCCGGGCGAGCGACTGGGTTGGCGGGACGCGGCCCCGGGCGTGTTGATGGGCGGCGTCTTGTTGGTGTTGGGGTGGATGGCGACGGGGGCCTTCGAGGGAAGGGAGATGCAGCGGGACTACGCGTTGATGGGCGCGGCGGCCGTGGCGTGCTGGACCCAGTGGCAGAGGCCGATCCGCCTTGCGGTCGCGGTGCTGGCGGTGTTTGCCGCCGGGCTCGGGTTGCAGGCGCGATGGGGCGGGGAGCAAGTGGCGCTGCGGAACTTCTTCGGGATCACGCGGGTGTCGCGCGACGGGGCGGGGCGTTTCCATCAATTGATGCACGGCAACACCGTTCATGGGCGGCAGTTCTTGGACCCGACGCGGCGCGGGGAGCCGCTCACGTACTACCATCGGCAAGGGCCGCTGGGACAGGTGTTCGAGGCGTTGCGGGCGCGGCAGCGCGAGCGCGGCCTTCGGATGGGGCTGATCGGCCTGGGGGTGGGCTCGATTGCGGCATATGGGCGGCCGGGAGATTCGTTGACCTTCTTCGAGATCGACCCGGCGGTGATCCGGGTGGCGACGGACCGGCGTTGGTTCACGTATCTGTCGGATGGCGCGGCGGGGATGCCGCGGATCGTGGAGGGGGACGCGCGGCTGAGGATGGCGGCGGAGCCGGACGGGGCGGCGGACGTGATCGTGCTGGACGCGTTTAGCTCGGATGCGATCCCGGTGCATTTGCTGACGCGGGAGGCGTTCGAGATGTACCGGCGGAAGCTGAAGCCCGGGGGCTGGCTCGTGGTGCATGTGTCGAACCGATACCTGGACCTGGGGCCGGTCCTGGGGGCCTTGGCGCGGGACACGGGGATGGTCGGGAGGTTGCTGGAAGACGACTCGCCGACGGCCCCGGGCCAGGAGGCGTCGCATTGGGCGGTGTTGGCGTCGGACGAGGCGGGTCTGGGAATCTTGGCGAAGAAGGCGGCGTGGCATCCGTTGGAGGCGCGGGTGGACGTCCCCGCATGGACGGACCAACGGGCGTCGATCTGGCCGGTGTTTCGCTGGTGAACCTGAAAACGGCGGCCGAAGGGCGATCCAGCGCGCACGGGATCACGCGGCCCCGTGGATCCCGGAGGCCTCGGCCGCCTTGATGCACTCGCTCGAACTCCTGTCGCCCTTCGAGGAGACGTCCTTCCAACGACCGGACATGCCGTCTGGACGACCGGACATGTCGTTCCGATGACCGGAGGCGTCCCTCCGATGACTGGAGACGTGATTCCGAACGACCGGACATGTCGTCCGGATGACCGGACATGTCCCTCCGATGACCGGAGACGTACCTCCAATGACTGGAGACGTGATTCCGGACGGCCCGACATGTTGTCCGGATGACCGGACATGCCGTCTGGACGACCGGACATGTCGTTCCAACGACCGAAGGCGTCCCTCCGATGACTGGAGACGTGATTCCGGACGGCCCGACATGTCGTCCGGATGACCGGCCATGTCGTTCCAACGACCGGAGGCGTCCCTCCGACGACGGAAGACGTACCTCCGATGACCGGAGACGTTCCTCCGACGACCGGGCATGTCCCTCCGGAGGACCGGACATGTCGTCCGGACGACCGGACATGTCGTCCGAAACGACCGGACACCTCGCTCCGAAGTCCAGACACGTCGTCTTTGGACCCGGGGACGTGAGATGGACTTGTCGGACCCTCATCTCCGGGTGTCTGAGATTGCCTCGATTCACTGGTTGGAGAATCCGAGACAAAAACAGCATCAACA
>CAYSGH010000066.1:0-26598 GCA_964430505.1 uncultured Akkermansia sp.
TCCTCGTTTTGAAATCCTCTTCGACGGCCGTTTCTAGGTTCATCCATTTCCAAAGGGCACTCTCCACAAGCTTCCGCGCGAACCCGGCAACCTATGGGGATCGTCGGCAAAGATCGAAAAGCGCCTCGTCAACCCACGGGGGCGTGCGGGACGGGGACGGGAATGCGGCCAAGGACGGCCGCGCTCCCGGCGGCCTTCCGTCCTACTTGGCCATGACGACCTCGGTCTCGGGCGTCCGACGGGAGACGCTCTCGTCGATGCTGGGGACGCGTTGGCCGAGCTCGGGGTGGTTGTCCTTGTTGAAGCGGACGGACACGACCCGGCTGACGCCGCGTTCCTGCATGGTGACGCCATAGAGGACGTCGGCCATGGCGATGGTGCGCTTGTTGTGGGTGATGACCACGAACTGGCTCTGCGTGAGGAAGCGTTGCAGGACGCGGACGAAGCGCAGGATGTTCGACTCGTCCAGGGGCGCGTCCAGCTCGTCCAGGACGCAGAACGGGGACGGCTTCACCTGGTAGATCGAGAACAGGAGCGCGACGGCCGTCATGGTCTGCTCGCCGCCCGACAACAGCGTGATGCTCTGCAACTGCTTGCCCGGCGGCCGCGCGACGATCTCGATGCCCGCCTCGAGCACGTCCTCGCCCTCCACCAGCCGCAGGTCCGCCTTCCCGCCCCCGAACATCTCGACGAACATGGTTTGGAAGTTCGCGCGGATCTTCTCGAACGTGTCCGTGAACAAGGTCTTCGTCTCGTCGTTGATCTTCCCAATGACGTCCGTCAGCTCCGCCTTGGCCTTCACGAGGTCCTCGTACTGCGCCGAAAGGAACGTGTGGCGTTGCTCCGTCTCCTCGTACTCCTCGATGGCCACGAGGTTGACCGGGCCCATCTCGTCGAGGCGCTTGCCCAAGACCTGCACTTGCTGCGCCACAAGATCCCAGTTCGTCGCCAGCCCCCCCGCCGCCAGCTCATCCGGCGACAGGGTCTCCACCTTCGGGGCACCCCCGTCGTCGGCGAGGGTGATGCGCAGGCCCTCGCCCCGCACATCGGTCACCTCCACCTGGTACTTGGACCGGATGCGCTCCACCAACGCCTGCACGGACATGGTTCTCTGGGCGAGCTCGACGTCGATCTGGGCCCGGCGCGTCTGCAAGTCCGTCAGCCGCGCACGGTGTTCCCGCAGCCGCTCCTCCCGCTTGCCGATGTCGGCGTCCATGGACGCCTTTTCCCCCAGCTTGGCCGCAGAACGTTCCGCAACGGTCGCCCGCTCGCCCCGGAGGCGCTCGACCTCGCGCCGCGCCTCCTCGACCTCGGACTCGAACTGCGTCCTGCGTCCGTCGAAGCCGCCGAGCTCGGACTCAAGCCGCGTGGCAAGCTGCCCCAACTCGCGCAACCGTTGCTCCAAGGGGCCGCGCTGGCGGGCATGCGACGCCATCAATTGCTCCTCGGTGGCGAGGGCCACCTTGGCGTCGCCCAAGGCCGCCGTGGCGGCGTCCCGGGACTGGCGCAGTTCCTCGAGCCCTGCCGACGCCTCGGACACGCGCACGGCGGCCTCGCGCTCGGCCTCCTCCGCGACGCGGATGGCCTCCACGAGGCGCGCCCGCTTCTCGTTGCCCTCGCCCTCGTGCGCCACGAGGTGGTCGTGGTCGCGCACCGTCGCCTCGAATTTCAACCCCAGCGACCGGCGTGATGTCTGCAACGCGTTGAACTCGCCCTGACGCGTCGCCACGGCCACCTCATGCTGGCGCAGTTCCGTGCGCGCCTGCTCCAGGCCCGCCTGCAACGTCGTCTGCTCGCTCTGCAACGCGCCCTTGCGCCGCCCCGCCTCCTCGGCCTTCACCTGGAGCGCCGCCAGCTCGCCTTGCAGCTCCGCGATTTGGTTCTTCCGGCCCAGGATGCTTGCCGCCGCCTTGCCCGATGCCCCGGCAGCCCCGCCCGTAAACACGCCGTGACGCGTCAGCAAGTCACCGTCCGCCGTCACGAAGTCCATCCGCCCGCCGGACGCGGCGTGCGCGGCCGTCGCCGCCGCAAGGTCCCGGACGATCCACGTCCGCCCCAGCCAACGTCGCAGCAGCGGCTGGATGGCGGCGTCGGCCTCGATCACCGACATCGCTGCAACGGCGCCCTCCATGGGGGGCTCGCCCGGCTCCGAAGGGCCGTCGTCGTGCCCGGCCATGGCGAGCGCGGCGATGCTGGCACGTCCCTTCTTGTGGGCCCGCAGGTCGCCCACGATGCGCGCCGCCACGTCGGGTTGCTCCGTCAGGATGACCTGCAACTGGTGCCCGAGGACGGACTCCACCGCCATCACGTGCTCGGGCGGCACGCGGAGCCGGTCCGCGATGGAGCCCAGCACGTCCGAGCGTTGGCGCAGCACGGCCAGCGCGCCCTCTCCGAAGCCCTCGTGCTGGGTGGCGAGCTGCTCCAGGACGTTGAGGCGGGATCGCTTCTCCGCCTGTTGCCGCAGGAGGCCGTCCAGGTCCTGCCCGGCGGCGTTGATCTCCCCTTGCAAGGAGCGAAGCCGCGCCTGGCGTTCCTCCAGCGTCCCACGACAGGTCGTCACGCTGAGCCGCTGCGCCTCGAAATCGGCCGTGAACTCGGCCAGGCGCACCTCGAGCCGCGCGCGCTCCTCCTCCAACTGCACGCGCTCCGACTGGAGCTTCTCGATGCGGACCAGGTTGCCCTGCTTCTGGAGGTCGAGGGCGTTCAGCTCGTTGCGCGCGCGCGCCAGCTGCTGTGCTGCGGCAAACGCCTGGGATTGCGCGCCCCGGAGCTGTTCCTGCCGCTCCGACACCTGTCGCTCGACGCCGGACAACGCCTCGCGCCGTTGCTCCGCCACGCGGCGCAGCTCCAGGACGTGCGCCTCCGTGGCGGCCAGGCGCTCGCGCACCAGCTCCAGCTCCGACTGCGTGACCGAGAGCCGCTCGCGCGCCTGCACCAGGTCCAGCTCGGCGCGCGACTTCTGCTGCGCCAGCTCCGACAACCGCTCCTGGTTGAACCCGATCCGCCCCTCGTGCCGGTCCGACTCGCCCTTGAGCTCCAGCCCCTGCTTTTGGAGCGCCGAGATTTCCACCTCCAGCAAGCCCCACAGCTCGCGGAGCTGGAGGATTTCGTCCTCGGATCGGAGGACGCCCTCCTGGCAGAGCTCGAACTCAAGCTTGAGCTTGGCCGCCGATTCCTCGCGCTCGCGGATCTCGGCCTGGAGGCGGTCGTATTGGTGGCGGGCGAGCTGCGTCTCGAGGTGTTGCAGGTCCGCCTGGAGCGCCTTGAAGCGGCGCGCCTTGCCGGCCTGGCGTTGGAGCGACCCAATTTGCCGCTTCACCTCCTTGATGAGGTCCTGCACCCGCAGGAGGTTTTGCTCCGTGGACTCCAGCTTGCGCAGCGCCTCGCGCTTCTGCGCCTTGAACCGCGTGATGCCCGCCGCCTCCTCGAAGACCAGCCGGCGGTCGTCCGGCTTGCTGGACAACACCTGCGTGATGTTGCCCTGAGCCATGATGGAGTAGCTCGCCTTGCCCATGCCCGTCCCGGCGAACAACGCCTGGATGTCCTTCAGGCGGCACGACGTCTTGTTCAGGAAGTATTCCGATCCGCCGTCGCGAAACACCCGCCGTGTCAACGTCACCTCGTTGAAGTCCACCGGCACGCCCAGCGCGCGGATCTCATCCGCATCCACGTCCCCCAACGTCAGGCTCACCTCCGCCAACCCCAGGGGCTTCCGCCCGTCCGTGCCGTTGAAGATCACGTCCGCCATCTCCCCGCCGCGCAGCGCCTTGGCGGATTGCTCCCCCAGCACCCAGCGGATGGCATCGGACACGTTCGACTTGCCGCAGCCATTGGGCCCGACAATCGCCGTCATGCCCGGCTGGAAGTTGACCGAGGTGCGGTCCGCGAAGGACTTGAACCCAAGCATGGTGAGGTTCTTGAGATACATGGCGGTTCCATTAGGGCGACGACGCCCGGCGGCCCGCAAGGGCAAACCCACCACCAGTGGGGGTGAGTTATTCACAATGGCACAAGATGTAGGGGTCTTCCCTGAAGCAAGCCCCCACCCCTACGGAGGCCATCCCGCCCCGGCCCACCGCAGCCAGCCCGGCTCAGGACTTCCGCGCGTCCAGAAAGGCCTTCAATTCCGCCGCCATCCGCCCGCCAAAGCCCGGCACCGCCCCGATGTCCTCGGTGCTGGCCATCCTCAAGCGTTGGATCGAGCCGAACTTCCTCAGCAATGCCTTCTTGCGCTCTTCCCCAATGCCGGGGAACTCGTCGAGGACGGACTCGCTGATGCGGCGGAGGCGGAGCTGGGCATTGTAGGTGTTGGCGAAGCGATGGGCCTCGTCGCGCACGCGTTGGAGGAGCTTGACGGCGGGGCTGTCGAGCCCCAGGCGGAGGGGCTCGGCTTGGCCGGGCAGGTGGATCTCCTCGAACTCCTTGGCCAGTCCCAGAATCGGGACGTTGCCAAGCCCCAGCTTTTCCAGCTCGGCAAGCGCCGCGTTCAACTGGCCGCGCCCGCCATCGATGAGGATCAAGTCAGGCAGCCGGGGCTTGGAAGGCGGACGCGGAACCCAAGGCGATTCGATCCCGGAACCGTCGCCGCCGAGGGGCGCTGCGGCCGCGTCGCGCAGGACGTTGGGGGAGGCATCGCCACGGGCCGCGCGGGACACGTCATCGACGGCTCGTTGGAGTTCCCCGGGCGACCCCTCGCCGCCCTCGTCGCCGGCCACGTCGGAAGGGTCGCGCGACGCGGGCCTGCCCTGCCGGACCTCGCCGAGAAGGCGGGTATAGCGGCGGCGGACGGTCTCGGCCATGCAGGCGAAGTCGTTCTGTTCCGTCACCGTCTTCATCTTGAAGCGGCGATAGTTGGCGCGGTCAGGGCGCCCGTGCCAAAAGCTGACCATGCTGGCGACCATGTAGGTGCCGCTGATGTTGGAGATGTCGAAGCCCTCGATGCGCGCGGGCGGCGATGAAAGGCCGAGGACGCGGCCGAGCTCGCGGAGGTCGGACTCGGGATTGATGGCGACGGGGAGCTTGTAGGGGATGCGCTCGAACTTCTCGGTCTTCTGGGTGGCGCGGTCGAGGTCGGCGAGGGCGTCGCGGAGCTGGGCGGCCTTCTCGAAGTCGAGGGCAGCGGCGGCCTTGCGCATCTCGGACTCGATGTCGGAGCGCAGCTCGGCGGTGTGGCCCTGGAGGAACTCGATGCCGGCCTGGACCTGCGCGAGGTATTCGTCGCGCGAGACGTTGCCAACGCAGGGGGCGGTGCAGTGCTGGAGGTTGGCGTAGAGGCAGTGACGATAGTCCACCTCGCCCGGGGTGAGGGCGCGGCAACCGCGCAGGCGAAACTTTCGTCGCATCAGGGTCAGGGCGCGCCGGACGGAGCCGCTATGGGCGAAGGGCCCGAAGTAGATGCAGCCATCGTCCTTGCGGAGGCGCGTGAGGGTGAAGCGCGGGATGGGGTCGTTGAGGTTGACCTTGAGGAGGAGGAACCGCTTGTCGTCGCGGAAGTCGATGTTGAACCGGGGCTTGAATTCCTTGATGAGCTTGCCCTCGAGCAGCAACGCCTCGGCCTCGCTGCGAACGACGTGGCAATCCACGTCGTGGATGGCCTCCACGAGCGCGTTGAACTTGGGATCCCAGCCCATCCGCCGGGACGGGTGGAAGTACTGCGACACGCGGCGCCGCAGGTCGCGGGCCTTGCCCACGTAGATGACGGTGCCGAAGCGGTCCTTGTGCAGGTACACGCCGGGCCGGTGAGGGATTTGGGAGAGCTTGTTGCGGATGTGGTCGCTGATGGGCATGCGGCGATGGGCTGGGCCACGGAAGCAAAAAGGCCCCGGGGACGATGCCCCGAGGCCTCCTTGGCGACGCGCCCGGCGGGGCGCTAGCGAATGGCGGCAGCGGAGCCGCCGAAGAGGACGAACTCGGCGCGCCGGTTCTTGGCCCAGGCGCCGTCGTCATGGCCGGGATCCGCAGGGCGGGACTCGCCGAGCGTGACGGTGGTGATGTTGGCCGCAGAAACGCCGAGCCCGATGAGGGACTCGCGGATGGCCAGCGCGCGACGCTCGCCGAGGGCGAGGTTGTAGCCCTCGGTGCCGCGCTCGTCGCAATGGCCCTCGACCTGAAGCTTGGCCTCGGAATGGGACTTCATGTAGTCAGCCACGGCAGCCACCTTGGCCATCTCGCTCTTCCGCACCGTGGACTTGTCGAAGTCGAAGTACACGATGTTGGCCTTCAACGTCTCGCGGTCCTCCGGGCCGCTGAAGGGCTCGTCGGGCAACGGGACGTTGTCCATCGGCTCGGTGGGCGGCGGCAGGTCCTGGGGACCCGCCGTGGCACCGGGGCCCAGGCCCGCGCCGGGGCCAAAACCCGTGCCGGTGCCAACGCCCGGCCCCACGCCGATGGGGCGTGCGGATCCGAGTTCCGCCGTGCCACCGCGAGCGTCCGATGCGGGAAACGCGGTGAGGTTCTTGGGCTTGGTCTTGCATCCGGCGCCCACCAACAGGGCAGCGGCGACCAAGGGGGTCCATGCAACCGTCAGGAATTGCTTCATAGGGAGTGTCGCGCGTCGAGGAAGGGAAGTCACCTTGCCCAACTGGGCTGGCCGCAACTCCCCGAAATCGTTTTCAAATCCTTTGCTTGCTTGGTGAACGCGTCAAGCAGGGACAGTTTGCGTCCGCCCCCCTTCCGCCGCACGACGGCGAGGGTCCGCGAGTTGGGCGCCCAGGACGGGTCTTCCCCCGGCCCAAGGGCCACGGCCTCGCCACCGCCGGCCGGCACGCGATAAATCTCGAAGTTCTCCCCGCGGCCCATCCGCGTGAAGGCGATCCAACGGCCATCCGGCGACCAATCCGGCTCCGTCGCCCCCCGAATCCCGCCCGTCGCCAGCGCCTTGGGCGTCCCGCCGCCCGCGTCCACCACCATGAGGCGCGACCCGCCGCCCTCGCTCGAAGCAAAGCACAACATGCGCCCGTCCGGGGACCAACACGGCGACGATTCCGCCTCGCGCGTCTTGGTGACCTGGCGCAGGCCGGAGCCATTGACCGACCCCACCCAGATGTCGGGGCTGCCTGACCGGCTCAGGACCAGCGCGATGCGGCTGCCGTCGGGCGAAATGGCGGCGCCGTCGTTCATGCCGTTGTAGTTGGAGACCGGGGAACGCGCGCCCGATGCCAGGTCATGCGAGAAGATGCACGGGCGGCCCGGCTTGAAGCTCGTGTAGAACAATGTCTTCAGACCGGGTTGCCACGCCGGCGAGCGGTTGATCGTGCCGTCCTGCGTCAACTGGAACGGGTTCGCGCCGTCGTAGTCCGAAAGGTAAATCTCCGAGATCACGTCGCCCCGCGCGCCGCGCCGGCCTGGCTCCAGCTTGAAGGCAATCTTGGTCCGCGCGATGCCCTTCTGGCCCGGGATGCCGGCCGCGACGACGTCGTCCGCAAGCGCATGGGCCTGAAGCCGCGCGTTGCCGCCCGGATAGGCGCGCGCAAACAGCGTCCGCCGACCCTTGTCCTGCAACGTGCCCTCCACCGGGGATCCGTTCTTGCCATTCAGCGTCAACGAAGCCCGCTCCGCCGACACCACGGTGAAACCCGCCACCTCCAGGTCGAACCGCAGCGTCGCCTCGACCTCGCCCGAGTATCCCGACAACGAGATGGGCACCAACTCCGCTGCCTTCCCGCCATCCACGATGGCGTCGAACGTCGTCTGGCCCGTCGCCGTGCAGGCGATCCACGACGCGATCGCCAGGCTCCACATGCCCCTCAGGGCGTCCTTCATGCTGGTCATTGGGTTCCTCCTTCCAGTCTGAACTTGATACGAAACGTCCGCTCCGAGTCCGAGGATCCGGGCGGCAACGGCTCCAGCCGACGGTACCGCTGGATCACCTCGTTCACCGAGTCGTCCAGCTCGCGGATGCCGGACTTCTCCAGCACCTCGGCCCGCAGCAGCCGGCCGTCGCGCGCCACCGTGATCGAGACGCCCACGTAGGCCACCGGCGCGGGCAACGACCCGGGCTTGCGCCAACGAACCTCGTAGAAGCTCTTCAGATAGGTCGCATACCCCATCCACACCTCGCCCCCGCCTCCCGGGCCGGGCACGGTGATCGTGGTCTCCCCGGACAACTGCTCGGTCAGCTTGCTGTGGATGCCGCCGACGGCCTTGCGCCACCGTTCTTGGGCGGCCTGGGCGGCCGCTCGCTGCGCCTCGGCGGCGGCCGCCGCCCGTTCCGCCGCCACCTCCGCCGCCGTCGGCTTGCTTGGGGCCTTGGCCACCTCGATCCGGCGCGCACGCTTGTCCCTGTCCTTGGCGATCTCCGGCTTCTGCTTGCCCTTCAGCGCCGGGTCCACGTCCTGCGCCTTCTTGACGTCCTGCGACACCTGAACCGTGCGCTCGACACGGGGGGTGGGCGGCGTCGCAGGCGTTGGCCGCACGGTTTCCCTCGGGGTCTCGCGCGCCTGCGGCGGCGGCGGCACCGGACGAACGGGCGGATCTGCCGGCCGCTCGGGCGTCCTCGGCGCAGGTGGCGGCGGCGTGGGGGTCCCGCCACCCGCGCCCGCGCCATCGGTAATCCGCACCCCCTCGAGGCTCACCAGCTCGATCGGCGGCATCGACCCCGGGTCAAACGCGCGTCGCGTCGCCAGCAGGGAAGCCACCATCAACGCCGCCACCAGCGCCGCGTGGGCCGCCGCAGATCCCGCCAAGCAACGCTGCTCCAGGCTCCTCATCGGCGCGGCGCCTCCGTCGCGATGTCAAAGCGCGTGATCCCGTTCCGCCGCGCCGCGTCGATGATCTCCACCGGGTACCGGAACTTCCCCTCCCGGTCGGCCCGGATGCGCACGATCAACTCCGGGTTGCGCGCGTACTCGGCCCTGAGCTCGCGCTCGAGGACCTCGATGCCGCCCATGCGACGCCCGCGCAGGTAATACACGCCATCCGGCCCGACCTCGGCCGACACGACGCTCTTGGGGTCGATGGAGGGGCGGGTGCTGCCGCCGACCGGGAGCTTGAGGGGGATGCTCTGCTCCAGGAGCGGCGTGGTGATGACGAAGATGATGAGCAGCACGAACGCCAGGTCGAGAAGGGGGGTGATGTTGATCTCGTTCAACGTCACCAACTGGGTGCGCTGGGAGAAGCGCCTCATGCGAGCCCTCCCTGCAAGGCCGGCCACCCGGCCAACGGCGTGTGCGACCGTCCGAAGACCACCCAAAGGCCCGCCAACGCCGCGATCAACACCACGATGATCCCCAGCCCCACCCACATGCGGCCATCGGACCAGCGCGACTCGCGCGGGTTCGACCGGTGGGCCTTGCGCAACCGGCGTCCACATCGTTGGCAGGACGTGTCGGAACGACGGTTCTTGGCGTCACAGGCCTGGCACACCACCCAGAGCCGAGCGCCGCAACCCGAGCAATCCGCGAGCCCCCCATCGTTGGCGAGGCCGCACTTGACGCATCGGACGCGTCCGCCCGGCGCCGCCGCCAACGCGTCCACCACGCCCGCCCCGCCCGCGGGATCCGCCCGACCTTCGCTGTCCCGCCCCGCTCTCATTCGTCCCGCAAGTGCTCCGTCTCCATCCGTGACGCCAGGGACTGGGCAAAGTTGTCGAGCTCGACCGTCAGCACGCGCAGCGTGTGGACCAGCCAGTTGTAGCCGAACATGGACGGGATCGCGACCAGCAGGCCCGCCACCGTCGTCACCAGCGCCGCCGACACCCCCGGGGCCATCGCGGCAAGGTCCGCCTTCTGCTTCACCGCCACGCCGCCGAACGTGTCCATCACGCCCCACACCGTGCCGAGCAACCCCAAAAACGGGCCGCCGGACACCGCGATCGCCAACAGGATCAGGCCCGACTCCAGCCTCAGAGACTCCCGCGCCACCGCCCCTTCCATCGACCGCTTGATGTGCTCCATCGACTTGATGGAAATCTCCGGCTTGCGGGATCCGTCGGGGTTTTTCAGGCGCGCCTCCAGCTCCGTGCAGCCGTCCTGATACACGGAGAACAACGGGCAACCCACCACCTGCAAGCGGCGCTGGTGGATGTCGAGCACCGCGCGCTGTTGTCGAAACTCCGACTCGAAGTGCTGGTTCAGGCGCTTGGCCCGGCGCATTTGCAACGCCTTCGCGGCCATCGTGGACCACGCGAAGATCGAAAAGACCGCGAGCACCAGGATGATGACCTGCGCCTCCACCGTCGCCAGGCTCCAAATCTGGGCGAGCGATAGCTTTTGCTGCCCCGCCGCCGCCAGCATGCCCCACGTCATGTTCATCGTGTCGTCGCGCCCGAAACCGCCCCCCCTCGCCCCGGCCCACGCGCACGCGTGGCTGTCACAGGCAGAAGAAACGGACCGCCCTTGTGTTCAAGCAAACGCCCCGGCAACGCAAGGTTGAACGTCTCGCGCGGCCGCCCGTGACGCGCCGGCGGCCTCACGCCCCGGGCACCCGAGCCAGCTCCAGCACCGAGGCCTCCACCTCGCCAAGATCCATTTCGTGCACCTCAAACCCTTCCCCAATCCCGCGCAACAACGTGATCGTCAGCTCCCCTCCCAGGTGCTCCCGGAACTCGTCCAGCCCGGCCACCACCACCAACCCTCCGCCACCGTCCCTCAGGCCCAGCTCCGGGCAGTACAACGCAAAGCCCAGCCCGCGCAGCACCGCCAGCACCCGCGACGCCGCCCCCGCCGAAAGGTAGCCCCGCCGCCGCGCGTACACCGTGTCCAGCGCAATCCCCACGGCCACCGCCTCCCCGTGCCGGATCCGGTACTCCGACAACTGCTCCAGCTTGTGCGCCGACCAATGCCCAAAATCCAGCGGCCGCGCGCTGCCCATCTCAAACGGGTCCCCGCTCGTCGCAATGTGCCCGAGGTGCAGCTCCGCGCTCCGCCGAATCAAGTGCCGCATCGGCCCCGGTTCAAACCGGGCCAGCTCCGCCACGTGCGCCTCGATCCAGTCAAAGAAGACCGCGTCGCGAATGCACGCCACCTTCACCGCCTCCACGTAGCCCGCGCGCTTGTCCCGCTCCGCCAACGTCGCCAGCAGCGTGAAGTCGTTCAGCACCGCGAACGGCGGCGCGAACGTCCCCACGAAGTTCTTTTTCCCGAACGCGTTGATCCCGTTCTTCACCCCCACCCCGGAATCATCCTGCGCCAACGTCGTCGTGGGCACCCGCACATGGCGCACGCCCCGGTGCGCCGTCGCCGCCGCCAACCCCACCATGTCCAGCAACGCGCCCCCGCCCACCGCCACCACGTACCCGTGGCGGTCCACGTGGTGCCGGTCGATCAACGCGTGGATCTCGGACACGCGGAAGTACGCGTTCTTCACGGCCTCGCCCCCCGGCACCACCACCGGCGGACAGACCAGCCGAAACGCCCCCGCATGCGCCACAGCATACGCCTGGATCAACGGCACCAGGTCCGGCCTCGCCGTCGCCAGGGCCTCCTCGACGATCACCAACACCTTCGCGGGCCCGCCCGGGCCGCCCGGCAGGCTCTCGCGAAACGTGGGGTTCCCCGCGTCAAAGAGGTGGTCCGTAAAGCGAACCTGAAGCCTCCACTCGACGCGGATCGTGCGTTCAAGGACCGACATGGACGCGACGCCTCAGCGCGTGGGCGAGTAGTCCGTCGCCGCCAGGAACACGGACTTCACCCCGCCCGGGGCCGTCAGCGAGCCGCCCGCCGCCTTCTCCGAGGCCTCGCGTGCCGCCTTCCATGCCGGGTCCTTGCCGAACGAGTCAAACGACGCCTTGGCCGCCTCGCGCGACGCATGCACGAGGAAGTACTCCAGCATCACGTCCGCATGGGGCTGGTCCGCCATCCGGTGCAGGTACAGCCAGTTCCGCATCCCATGCTTGGCGAACAGGCGGATCGTGTGGTCGCGGAACCGCGCGTCCAGGTTGGCGAGGCGGCCCGGCGGCGTCGTGTACGACCGCAGCTCGAACACGCCGCCCTTCGACAGGTTCCCCATGGCCTGGGCCGGGGAATAGTCCGTCTTGACGTAGAAGGGGCTCTCCACCTTGGCCACGATCGGGCCCGCCGCCTCCGACGCCTTGTAGGCCGCCTGCCAGTCCGGGTCCGCCACGAAGGCCTTCCAGGACGCCTCGCGCGCCTCGCGGCTCGGGTACCTCAACAGGAAATGCAGCCGCTGGTCCGCCGGGTCCACGGGCATCCAATAGCCCACGCTCTCGATCCCATGCTTCCGGAACAACCGGAGGGTGTGGTTGCGGAACCGGTTGTGCAGCGCCTCCGCGCGCCCCGGGTTGATCGTGTACACGCGCATCTCGTACACGCCCCCGCCCGGGACCGAGGCCTTGCGCGGACCCACCAACGGGTCCCGACGAAAGCCCTCCGAGGCACATCCCCCCGCCACGATGCCCGCCGCCACGGCGGCCGCCGACCCGACAAATTCCCTGCGATTCATGGTTCGCCTCCATTGGGCGGCAGCGGATGCCCAGCGGTCAAAGGCAAAAACCCCGCGCTTTCGCCCGGCGTCCTTCCCTGCTAAGCCCACCCCGCAATGCGCACCGCGATCTATCCCGGGAGCTTCGACCCCCTCACCAACGGGCACCTCGACGTCATCCAACGGGCCGCGAAGCTCTTCGACCGCGTCATCGTCGCCGTCGCCCACAACGCCTCCAAGTCCCCCCTCTTCACCGCCGACGAACGGGCCGGCCTCCTCGCCACGACCCTCGCCGACGTCGGCGCCGCCAACGTCGAGGTGGACCGCTTCGACGGCCTGCTCGTGGACTACGTCGCCCGACGCGGCGGCTGCGCCGTCGTCCGCGGCCTCCGTGCCGTCTCGGACTTTGAGTTCGAGTTCCAGCTCGCCCTCATGAACCGCAAGCTCAACGAGTCCGTCGAGACCATCTTCCTGATGCCCAAGGACACCTATTCCTTCCTCAGCTCGCGACTCGTGAAGGAGATCGCGCGCCTCGGCGGCGATGTCTCCGCGTTCGTCCCGGCCCACGTCCGGGACGCCCTCCGCGCGCGACTCGGCACGCCGCCCGCCCACGGGTAGCCCCGATGGAGTTTCCCCTGCCCTCCACCCCATTGCCCCTCTCCAGCATCGCCCCGTGAAGCTCCTCTCCTGGAACGTCAACGGCCTCCGCGCCGTCCTGCGCAAGAACTTCCTCGACTTCCTCGCGGCCGAGGCTCCCGACGTCCTCTGCGTCCAGGAAACCAAGGCGACGCCGGACGACGTCGAGATGCTCTGGCCCGCCGCCTATCGCACCTACTGGAACTCCGCCGAGAAGAAGGGCTATTCCGGCACCTGCATCTTCTCCCGCCATGAGCCCCTCGCCGTCCACCGCGGCATCGGCCATCCCGACCACGACCGCGAGGGCCGCGTCCTGACGGCGGAGTTCGATCGCTTCCACCTCGTCAACGTCTATGTCCCCAACTCCCAGCGCGAGCTCACCCGGCTTGACTACCGGCAACGCTGGGACGCCGACTTCGCCGCCTACGTCGCGCGGCTCCAGTCCAGCAAGCCCGTCCTCCTCTGTGGCGACCTCAACGTCGCCCACAAGGAGATCGACCTCACCCATCCCAAGGCCAACCTCCGCAACCACGGCTTCACCCACGAGGAACGCGCCGGGCTCGACCAACTCCTCGCCACCGGCCTGTTCGACACCTTCCGCCACGTCGAGCCCGGCCCCGGCCACTACACCTGGTGGAGCCCCATGAACCGCGCACGCGAGCGGAACGTGGGCTGGCGCATCGACTACTTCCTCGCCTCCAACGCCCTCCGCCCCGCGCTGCGCCGCGCCTTCATCCTGCGCGACGTCCACGGCTCCGACCATTGCCCCGTCGGCGTGGAGCTGTCGGGCTGACGGGCGCAGCAGCCCGAGGGGGGTGGCGGATGCATCTGTCGGCCTTTGGGCTGCCACGACAAGGGCCGCGACCGTCCCCGGGCCCGGCCAGGATGCCTCCCCTTGGGGCACGTGCCCTTGCGGCTCCCCACGCGGCATTCGCCGACGATTCCCGCGTCCCGCCGGCAGATGGCAGGGATGGTCCATCAACACAAGCGCGCGAACCCCGGCGCCGAACCGCTCCGGCAGTTCGGACACCCATCCAAGGACCGCCCGGCGATCACAATCCCGGCGGAAGAAAGCTCCCCCGCCATTCCCACGGCCCATCACGTAACACCCACCAACGACGAGGTGGATGCGAAGCGGTCGTGCCGTCGGGCAGCGCTGAGCGTCCGTCCCAAATTGCGAATCGCACGGGACTGATCCGAATGGCCCTTATGTCGGCAAAACCGAAGCGCCCGCCTCACCCACTGGCCCTTAGGGTAGCGCCAATTCGGGACTGACCCCGCCCCGCTCACCGCCGAACTGGGGTGGCACGTTTTGGCTTGACCTCTGATATTTCTGCTCGACACGCACGGGAGTGCCGCGTTAGTGGGAACATCCATGGTACCCTGCATTGGAAGGCTCGGGACGAGGGCTGGGATCTTTGTTCGGCTGCGCCACCTCACGGTAGCTATTCTCCTCGGTTGGGCTTCCTGGCGGGAAGTTTTGGCCCAACAACCGGTGTTTCTCACCAATGGGTTGGTGGCATACTATCCGTTCAATCAAAACACCGATGACCAAACACGGATCACCGGAAACCTGCAACTGCCCGCTCATGCAGGACGGGGCTACTTCGTGGCGGATCGCCTCGGCAATTCAAATGCTGCATATTCCAATGGCACTGAAAATCCAGATGGGTTGATCATCCCGAATTTCAAATGGCCCATGCCCCAATCCACGATCAGCGCATGGTTTCGGTTGCCGGACATCGCCTCCTTTGAGAGCAGCGCGGTCAAGGGTTGGCGAATTTTCGAGCACCAATGGGATGGCAACGATCAAAAAGGCATTTTGACCGCCGCGCTGTTCACGAATGGGCTCGTTGAGGTTTGTGTAAAGGATAGCGATTGCAAGGCCGTGGAGTTTGGAATCGACCAACGATGGCACCAGCTCAATGTCGTCATCACGAACGGCGTCGCTTTGGTCTATGTTGATGGGCGGAGACGTTTCCAAATTGGGGGTGTGCCCAACGTGGTATTGACGAGAACGCTGTACTTGGGCGGCAGGGGTTGGGGTGGGGAGATTGACGACGTTAGGATTTACAACCGCGCCCTTTCCGACGCAGAAGTGAAGGCCATCTACGACTACGAGAGCCCCGCTCCGGCTCCCCGCGTCGCCACCGCCACTCCTCAAGTGGTCAACGGTTTTGTCGTTGACGCCATCATCACCGATGGCGGATACGGCTACACCAATACCCCAACGGTGACCGTGACCGGAGGTGGCGGATCCGGAGCCAGGATTAATGCGACTGTGGTGAATGGCGTCGTCGTCGGCGTGGTCGTGGTGAATCCCGGCTCCGGCTACATTAGTGTGCCCACAATTGCGATCGCACCGCCTCCCATCCCGCCGCGCAAGGCGGTGGCCTCGTCGTCTGCGGTGAACGGCTTTGTGGTTGGGATAAATTTGATCGATGGGGGTGGGGGCTACGACACCCCGCCCGCAGTTTTCTTGACCGGCGGCGGGGGGACCGGAGCAACGGCTATGGCCACCGTGGTGGCTGGAGTCGTGACTGCCATCTCGGTCACTAGCCCTGGGTCGGGCTATGTGTCGGCCCCACGGGTGCAGATCGCCTCTCCACCCTTCGCGCCTCGACTTGGGCTGACCGTGAGCAAGGTGAGACTCACCTTGGATGTCGTTCTCGGGCGGCGCTACCAACTGGAATCCTCCAACGATCTAGCCACGTGGAACGCGGCTGGGGCTCCCTTCGTTGCTCAGGACGAACGATTGACCCAGGAGTTCGACGTGGATGTGTCGGGCACATACTTCCGGATCAATCAGGTTCCTTGATGCAGTATTCCACATTCCGATGGAGCAACGGGTTCAGACCCATACATGCCACATTTTTTTGGGGGCCAACGCGGGCTATTGGGGTCGGTCCCGTGCCATCTACATTTTTTGGATCCGCTCCACCAACTCCCTCAGTCTCTTCGCACATCTCCTCCTACGAACGGCCTCGGATGGATTCCGCCGCCGACAGGATTTCCTGCCAATCGGGCCGTGCACGCCGGGCCGCAGCCACCACCACCCGCCGCGCCCTCTCCGGACCCCTGGCCGCTTTCCGGATCCACCCTTCCGCCTCCCGCGCTTCACCCAGCACAACCCCTCCGACCAGTCCCTCCCAAGGGTTGTCCAATCGCCCCTGCAGGATGGGCGCCTCCGTGTAGGCAACCAGTGCCTCCCGTCTCTCGAGGGCTCCCCCGCCGCCGCCATCCCCCAGCAACCATCCGAGATTTAGCCAGCCAGGGGCCGATTCCAGCCCCGCGGAAGACGGGTCCCCCGCCATTCCCACGCCATTCCCACGGCTCAGCACGTGCGACCCACCATCGACGACGTGGATGCGAAGCGGAGGTGCCATCCGGCCATGCCGCGCGTCAACCGCACATGCTCACGAGTTGGGGACGGACCTCGTTGCCATCCCCGTTGGCCAGCCTGGACATGCGTCGGGCACGCCTGGTACAGCCAACCCATGGCTGCGGGCGAGGCATGGTCCGACGACGAGGTCCGCGAGGTCGTGCACGACTATATGTCGATGCTGACCCAAGCCCTGGCAGGCCAGCCATACAACAAGGCCCGACATCGTCGCAGCCTCCTGCCACGCCTTTCGGGACGCACGGCCGGGTCCGTCGAGTTCAAGCACCGCAACATCTCCGCCGTCCTGAGGGACATGGGCCACCTGTGGGTCCCCGGATACCTGCCTGCCGCCAACTACCAGAAGTCCATCGCCGCCGCCGTGGCGTCGTGGCTGGAAGACAACCCAGACTTCGAGGACCTCGCCACGCAGGCCGTCGAGCGCCACGCGGTACCCCGCGAGGACATCGACCTCGACGCGCTCCTGGCCGACACCTCGCCGCCGCCCCGGGGGGCCGACGAGACGGGCTCGGGACGCCTGGCGGACGCCCCACGGATCGCCCTGCCCATACGGCGCGACTACGTGGCCATCGAGGCCGCCAACCGGAGCCTCGGCCTGGCAGGGGAACGCCTGGTGGTGGAGTTGGAGCGCCATCGCCTGCGGCGCCTCGGGCTTGACCGGCTCGCTCGCCGCGTCGAGCACGTCTCCGTGACCCAAGGCGACGGCTGCGGCTTCGACGTGCTCTCGTTTCACCCCGACGGGCGCGAGCACTTCGTCGAGGTGAAGACGACGGCGTTTGCGCCGGAGGTGCCGTTCTTTGCGTCGCCGGCCGAGGTGCGGTTTTCCGAACGGCACGCCCCCCAGTTCAGCGTGTTCCGGGTTCACTCGTTCCGGCAGGCGCCGCGCTTCTTCGCGTTGCCGGGAGCCATTGGGGATCATTGCGTCCTCGACGCCGCCTCGTTCCGGTGCCGCCTGCGTTGAGGGGCGGTGGAGACGCCGTCGTCCCGGCCCTGCGGGAACGACGGCGTCGCAACGGCGGTTACCCGTCGGTGCACGAGGACACCTGCCTCACGGCTTCACGAGCCGGAACCACTGCTGGCTGGCGGTCGCGGGCAGCGTGACCGCGTTGCCCGAAACGCCCGGCACGGTCGTCCATGCGCCGGAGGTCGCCTCGGTCCGTTGCTCCAGGACGTAGCCAGCCGCGTCGGCCGACCATGCGAGGCGAACCGCGCCCCCAACGAGGCTGGCCGAAACCACGGGCTGCTCAGCAGGCGTCGGGGCGAGGGAATAGAGTCCAAAGTTGTCGATGCCGAAGTACCAACTGTCGGTGCCGGCATGGCCAAAACGGACGCGAACCCTTGATTGGTTGGCGGCGGCGGGCAACGAGCGGACCTCCATGCGCTTGCCGTCCCTGGAGTCGTCGTCGATCCGGGCCTCGATGAAGGGAGCCAAAGCCTCGGAAACGGGCGCGGAAACGAAGGCCCCATAGGTGCCGCCGATGTCGTTGCCGGCGTCGTCGGTGTAACGGGCGATGTCCCCGCGCTCGGTGCCCAGCGTCGCCGCAACGTCCACGGCTCCTGTCTCGGTGCGGTCGATGTCGAGGACGTCTAGCAGGTACAGGACGGGCAGCCACGATGCCCCGCCATCGATGGAGTACTCGACCGTGGCAATGCTGTCCTGGTTTTGCTCCCACAGGGCGTGGAAGGCGAGGTGGATGTTGGTCTTGCCTGAGAGGTTGAAGTCCGGCGTCTCGACGAAGAGGACCTGCGAGCGTCCGTTGCGGTAGCCGGAGTTGCCGAACAACATGCCGCCGGTGGCCAATCGTGTGATCTGGGCGCCGTTGACGATGACCTTGGTCCCGACATGCAGCACCCGCCTGTAGTCCTGAGCCCAACTCGCGGGGTTCTCCGGGTTCGAGTACGTCACGAAGGATCCGAGGAAGCGATCGGAGTTGACCACGGACCAAGTCGCGTAGGCCGCGCTGTCGAGGTTCCCAAGGTCCGATTCGGGGTTCATGACCTCCGTGTAGGACCGCCTCGACCATCCGGCCGGCAGGGAGCCCTCGGCGACGGAGTCGAAGTTCTCGAACACGATGGGCGGCGGGAGCACGACGTTGGTATAGACATCGACGGTGTACAGGACCTCGTTGGTGAACTGGAGTCCGGTCGTGTTCCGCGCCACCAGGCGGAAGGAATGGCGGGAGCCGGGCGGCAGCAGGGCCGTGCCCGCATACGACACCAAGGTGCGGTCGGCTTGGACGTCCACGACGGGGGTCACGGGAACGCCGTTGAAGGCGAGGCTCACGCCGGACTCCAAGACCTGGCCCGATCCCGGCAGGATGGTCGCGTTGAAGGTCGGGGTGGGCGCGCCGTTTGTGGCGCCATCCGCAGGTTGGACGCCGGCAAGCTTGGGCGGCGCCGCGAGGGGTTGGACCACGGTGATCGGCTCACGGGCGAGGATGTTGTAGCCATCGTTCTCCAACAGGTAGGCCACGTAGCGGCCCGGCTTGGACAGGCCCTGGCCGAACGTCACCGTGGCGTTCGCGACACCCTGGCTTCCGGACGTGGTCCCATCCGTGTAGCGCCAAAGCAGGGAGCTCGCGGCTCCCGGCAACACGTCCTCCGGGTACACCCCGATCCAGTCCTTGGGGTTGGCGGGGCCGTTGGTGAACGTGATGCCAATGGCGTCGCCCGGCGCGTAGCTCGCCCGGCTGCGACGCACCAGCGGCGCAAAGGCGTCCACGACCAGAAAGTTGGTCTGGGCCAGAACGCCGTACCCGTCGTTCAACAGGAGGAACGCCGTCCATGCACCCGCAAACGCCAGGCCGGAACCAAAGCGAACGTTGCCCTCGCCCAAGCCCGTGGACCCGCCCGTGGTGCCGTCCACGTAGCGCCACAGCGTGGAACCTTGGCTGCCGGGCACGACGCCCTCCGGGTAGATGCCCACCCAGTCCCTGCGGTTGGCTGGCCCTCCGGAAAAGGCCGCCGTGATGGCCTCGCCCGGATGGTACTCGGCGTGGTCCAGCTCCAGCGTTGCCGTCTGCGCGAGCCCGGCCGCATGAGCCAACGCCAGCACCACGGCAAGCGCCCATTTCCCCCAACTTCTTGTCATCATCCTTGTCCTTTCTTGGTTCATGGCTTGACGCCCAAAACGCTCCGGTCTCCGACGCCCCTTCACGGGCTGCACACGGCCGGCGTGACGCCGTCGGGGCCGGGCGTGGCCCAGCCGGAGACGATCGCCTCGCCCTCGGGCGACACGAGCGACACCCACCCGGCATCCTCCGGCCTGCGCACGAGCCTCTGGGCTTGGGCCGCCCCGCGGGAGACCTCGGGCGGGCGTCCGGCCGCCTTTGCCGCCTCCAGGACCTGCTTCAGCTCCGGCGTCGTCGTCTCGAGATAGGCAATGCGCCGCGCCGCCGCGTCGTCGCAACGCCCGGGCGGAGCCACCACCACCGCGCGCACCCCGTCCGCGCCGGGGCCGTCGATGCCGGCAATCGGCGGGATCAACCCGCGGGGAGCCACGAAGAGGCGCCGCGCGCTCTCGTCGTAGAACCACGCCTTCTCGGAAACCCCCGGCTCCGCCTGCATTGCCGTCCACACGCGCCACGCGGCGAACGCGACGATCAACGCCGCGCCCAACGCCCGCAGCGCCCGTCCCCCCTTCTTGCTCGCGTCGCCCGACATCGTGTCGTCCCTCGGCCGGGTTCAGTGCGGGTCCGCGCGCACGGACCACCAGCAGGCGTTCGTGTTGCAGGGGATTCGTCCCGCGTCGAGCAACTCGCCGTGGCCGTCGGCAAACGAGTAGTTGGAACGTCGCCCGTGCCGGACGGACCCCTTGTCGCCCTGGGCCACGCGGTTGAAGCCGGGGGACTTGGCGTCGCCCAGCTCCTTCCAGATCCACCAACGGTCCCGCGGCCACACGCCGTTCGCGTCGCTGTGGCCGTCGCCAAACAGGATCAACTGCGACGCCGCCTCGATCTGCGACCATCGGGCGAGGTTGTCCTCGTAGCCCTTGGGCCGTCCGAAGGGCGGCTGCGCCCCGCCCAGGATCCAGTGGACGTTGACGGCGCCCAACCCGCTCGGGACGTCCATCTCCGCGTCCAGCATCTGCCCGAGCACGGCCCGGTTGCCGTTGCCCTTCTTCATTCCGGCCGGCCGCGCGGCGTTGTACGACTCGTCCTTCTCCGCCGGACAATCATAGGTGCGCGGCGACGCGCCCACGTACCGGTACAGGACGGGCCTCCAGCTCACCTCGCCCCCCGGGACTTGCTGCTGGATGGGCGGGAGGTTCTCGCCGAAGTCGCCCGTGTACAGGTGCGTGGCGACGGCCAGTTGCTTCGTGTTGTTGAGGCAAAAGATGCCCTGCGCCTTCGACTTCGCCTTGCCCAGCGCCGGCAGCAGCATCGACGCGAGGATCGCGATGATGGCAATCACCACGAGCAGCTCGATCAAGGTGAAGCCCCGGAACCAGGCCTCCGCTCGTCGCCCACGGAACAGGGTTGTGCCATGCATGCACCCCATCGAACCAACACCCGCGCCTCCACGCCAGACACGATTCCGTGACAGGCCCGGGGAGGATCCACGCCCAAGTGGCAGGTGAACCCGGATGGCATGGAAGCCGCGCCCGAAGACGCACCCCCGCTCCCCGCCCCCCGCTCCCCGCTCCCCGACGCCGCGCCACGAGGCCAACCTTGACCATTCCGCCCCCCGCTGTTAGGCCCGACCCGATGAGCGCGATTCATCGTTGCCTCGCCGGGCTCGGCATGGGGATGGCCTTGTTGTCGGCCGGGTGCAAGCCGTCCGGACGCGAATCGTTGCTGCGTGGCGACGCCGCGTTGCAGGCGGGGCAATCGGCCGAGGCGGTCGCATGGCTCGAACGCGCCGCCCAACTCCTCCCCTCCGAGGCCGAGGCATGGAATCGGCTGGGTCTCGCCTACCACCAGGCCGGCCGTTTGGACGAGGCCGCCAAGGCCTACGCCCGCGCCCTCCACTTCAATCGCGACCTGTTCGACGTCCACTTCAACCTCGGCGAGCTGCTCCTCGAGCAGGGACGGCATCACGATGCCGACGCGTCCTTCCGGACCTACCTCAACGCGTCCCAGGACAACGCGCGGAACGCCGCCGCATGGCGTGGCCTCGGGCTCGCCCTGCAAGCCCAACGACAGCATCCCGCCGCCGAGACGGCCCTCGGCAACGCCACCCGCCTCGACCCCTCCGACGCCCTCGCATGGAACGCCCTCGGCGTTTCCCGCGTCCAGCTTCGCAAGCCCCGCGACGCCCAGGCCGCCCTCCTCAAGGCCACCCAGATCGACCCGCAGCTGGCGGCCGCCCGCCTCAACCTCGCCGTCGTCCTCCACCAACATCTCTCCAGCCCGCGCGACGCCCTCGCCCAATACCAGGTCTTCCTCCAGCTCCAGCCCGACGGACCCGAGGCCGATTCCGCGCGGGTCGCCGTGCGTGACCTGTCCATCCGCCTCGGCCTCGCCACGCGCACCAACGCCCCCGTCCCACCCGTCGTCTCCACGCCTCGCCGCGCCGCCACCAATCCCCCCGTTGCCCTCTCCTCCACCGACCCGGCGCCCACCGCCTCGTCCCCCGTGCCATCATCGACGCCGACCTCACCCCCGGTCGCCGTCAGTCGTCCGAGCAACGTCGTCGCCGCATCCGCGCTTCCCCCCGCAGTGCCCAAGCCAACGCCCGGGCCCAAAATCCCACCCCCGCCGGCCATCGGCGCATCCGCTACCGCCACGACTCCCGCACCGCCCGCCACCCCTCCCACGCCATCCGCCGGCGGCGTCAGCGCGGACGCGGGCCCCTCGTCTGCCCGGCCATCCACCGTTCCTCGCATCGCCAACCCTCCCCCAACGCCCGTGGCGACGGTCGCCGAAAACGCGTCGGCGGCGGCCGTCACGCCGCCGCCTCCCGCGTCCCAGCCCAAGCCCGAGCCCGTCACCCTCGAAGTCGTCCGAGTTCAGGATGAGCCTCCCCCACGCCCGGCCATCGATCCACCCGCCCCTCCCGCCAAGGTCGTCGCAGCGCTCCCGGCCATCCCGGCCGCAACACCGGACGCGCCCGCCCCGGACCTCGACGATCCACCATCGCCCGACAGCACCGGGGAGCCCGATCCGACGGATGCCGCCGAAGGCAACGACACGGGCAAGGAACGTCGTTCCGTGTGGCGCCGGATGAACCCCGTGACCTGGGGCAATCCCGTGCGTTGGTTTCGCAGGGAACCCCAACCGGAAGACGGATCCGCGAGCAAGGCTCGGGAGGTCGATCCGGGGAGGGGCAACCCGGCAACCGACTCCGCCTCGGCGGAGACCCTCCCGGCTTCCAAGCCCGTTGCCCAGGCCAAGCCCCGGGCGGTCCTCCCGCCCAAGCCCCGCACGCCGGCGCCGTTGGTGACGCCGCTCGACGTCGCCCCCGAGCCGCAACCCACGTTCCCCCGTTACCAACGCTCCGTCGTGGCCGCGCCCAGTGTCGGCAACACCAGAGCCGCCCAAGCCGAGTTCCTCCGCGGAACCATCGCCCATGGCCGCAACGACACCGCCGCCGCCGTCGCCGCCTACCGCAAGGCCATCGACCTCGACCCCGCCCACTTCGCCTCCCATTACAACCTGTCCTTGCTCTCCCTGCAGCAGGGCAACCTCCCCGATGCGCTCCGTTCCGCCGAGTCGGCCGTCGCCATCGACCCCAGGTCCCACGTCGCACGCTACAACCTCGCCGTCGCCCTCCAACGCGCCCGGCACCCCCTCGATGCGGCGGACGAGCTCGAGCGCATCACCCGGGAGCAACCCGCCGAGGCGAACGCCCACCTCGCCCTCGCCAGCCTCTGCGACCTCGACCTCCGCGACGTCGCCCGGGCCCGCACCCATTACCGGCGCGTGCTCGAGGTCCAGCCCGCGCATCCCAAGGCCGGCTTCATCCGACAGTGGCTCGAACGCCATCCCGGTCCGTGAGGTCCCATCCGTCACGCACGACGCGTCCAACCTTTCCCCATGACTCAAAGCCCCATGAACCTGGAAGACTCCATCGGCGACATCCTCCGCAAGGCCCGCACTTCCAACCAAGCCCCGGTTGAGGCCGCCGCCCAGGCGGCCGGCATCCCCGTCCCCGAGTACCAAGCCTTCGAGAACGGCGGCAAGGCCCCCGCACGCCTGCGCTGGGCGGACCTCGGCCGACTCCTTCGCATCAACGGCGCCCGCCTCCAGCGCCAGCACGAGGGCTGGAGGCCCGCCCCCGCCAACCTGTCCCGCTGGCGCGAACTGCGCCTGGTCACCACCCAGGGCGATGACATGTCCGTCAACGCCTTCCTCATCTGGGACGAGGTCACGCGGGACGCCGCCGTCTTCGACACCGGCTTCGACGCCGGCCCCCTCCTCGCCCTCCTCCGCGAAAACCAGCTCACGCTGCGTCACGTCTTCATCACGCATTCCCACGCGGACCACGTCGCCGGGCTCGCCGCCCTCCGCGAGCACCACCCGCGCGCCCGCGTCCACTCCAGCTCCCGCAACGCCCCCGTGGACCAGCGCAACCGCCCCAACGAATGCGTCCAGCTCGGCAGCCTCCGCATCTCCCATCGTGAAACCCCCGGCCACGCCGAGGACGGCGTCACCTACGTCGTCGGCAACTGGCCGGAAGACGCCCCGCACGTCGCCATCGTCGGCGACGCCCTCTTCGCCGGTTCCATCGGCGGCGCCCGCGAACACCTCGACCTCGCACGCCAACGCATCCGCGACCAGGTCTTCTCGCTCCCGCCGGACACCCTCGTGTGCCCCGGCCACGGCCCCCTCTCCACCGTCGGCGAGGAACAGGCCCACAACCCGTGGTTCGACTAGCCACCTGCCGTGCCCTTTTCAGAACGGGATCCCTGCCATGGAGCATTCCAACGTCACGCCATGAATGCCCTCCACGCCCTCCATGCCCTCCTGCCCGGCGTCGCCGCCGTGCTCGCCGCCACCCATGCCTGTGCCGTCGATCCTGCGGCGCCCCCACCCCCGCCGCCCCCCGTTCCCACCCTTCGCCTTGCCCCGTCCATGGCCACGAACGGCGCCCCGGCCGCCATCACCTCCGGCATCCCCGCCGGAGCCTCGCGCCCGTTCATCCCGCCCGCCGTCCGACTCAACAACCCCAACCGCGAGGCCCTCGACGGCCCCGGCCTTGCGCGCCCCGGCACGCGCCAACGCGACGACGCCTCCGCCACGGCGTCCCCGGCCCTCCTTCGCCCTTCCCGCACCGAATTGTCGTGGCGCTCCGTGGCGGACACCCTCAACCCCCTCGCGCCCATCCCGCCGGAAATGCGACGCGTGCGCTACGTGCATGAGATGACCCGTCCCGTGGACCACGCCTACCCGCGTTCCCTGCGCGATCCCCTCACGCCCGCCATCCCCAGGGCCTTCCAGGATCCCATCACCCACGAGGCGTCGCTGCGCCTCTGGTGAGCTGGGGGAGCGTCGGCGGTCCTGAGGCATCGCCATCACGACGCGAGGTCAAGCGGCCTACGGCAACCGTGGGTGCGCTTCCAGGTTCATCGCGGGTCATCGGTGGCCCCGGAAACCGCCCTGGCGTCGTGACGCGGGAAGGGAGGCCAGGACTGTCTCCCTCCCAGCCGCGCGCGCGCCGTGTTGCACTTCGGGCGTTCGCGTCCAACATCGCCGCCGGATGAGCATTGTGACGCGAACGGGAGACGACGGCAGCACCGGCCTCATGTACAACCGGCGGGTGTCGAAGTCGGCCCCGCGGGTCGAGGCCTACGGGACGCTCGACGAGCTGAACGCCGCCTTGGGAATGGCCCGGGCACTGAGCCCGCACCCGTTCGTTCAGGAAACGTTGCTGGCCATCCAGAAGGACCTGGTGCTTGTCATGGGCGAGCTGGCCACCCTGCCCTCGGACCTGCCCCGATACCGGCAGGATGGGTTTCAGGTCACGGACCCGGCCTTCATTGAGCGGCTGGAGGCGGTGATTCGGCGGGTGGAGGCGGAGGGGGTTTCGTACAAGGGCTGGGCCACGCCGGGGGCGACGGCGGACTCGGCGGCGCTGGACGTGGCGCGCACGACCTGTCGCCGGGGCGAGCGACGCGTCCATGCGCTGGGCGCGGACGACGGGGAGGCGGCCTCGGAACATGTCCGGGTCTTCCTCAACCGCCTGAGCGACCTCCTGTGGTTGCTGGCCCGATGGGTGGAGACGCACCACGAGGGCGCCGGCAAGCAGGGTTGAGGCGGGGAGTTTAGGTTCCACGACGTGGGCCGTGGGCATGACGCGCTGCATGACGTCCAGGTCGTAGCCGTCCCGAACCTCCGCGCCCTCCGCCTGTCTGTGAGAGACCTTGCCCAAGCGTGCGCGGATGGAACGCCCCGGCTTAGCCGGGCCGTTTCAGTTGGATCGGTCGTGCTGGCTCGATCTTCTCCCGCAACTCCTTCGTCCCTTGCTCGTTACGGGCCTCGTACCGGCCCGCGCCTCGCTCACTCCTCGGCTTGCGGCTGTAGGCCGGGTCCCCTGACCCGGCGCACCGGGCATGCGGCATCGCCATCGCCGCGTGAGGGCACGCGGCCTACAGACCGCCCAACTGCCGTTTCTAGGATGATTCCCTTTGAGCTTCATCGGGGCGTCGAAGCGTGCTCCTCGCCATTCCGAAACACCCGTTCCCGGTGCCAGAGCAGGTAGCTGCGTTGGCCATGCAGCGGCCCCTGCACGGAAAGCGCATCCATCAGCCCCATCGTTCGTCGAGCCGTGCTGTCCAAAGCCGGAGACACGACCACGTCCCCGGCGTCACCCACGGTGATGAAGCCCTGATCGAAGGCGGCGTCGAGGTGCGGGGCCAGGAGCAGGCCGTTGCAGACGTCGAGGCGCTCGGCGTCGGTTTGGCAGGCGGCCCAAGGCTTGATGTGGCTGGCGCGGAGGAGTTCGGGGACGGCCAGACCGGTGATGGCGCAACGGCCTTCCCAGTAGTCCAGCAGGCCTTGCCGGAAGATGTCCTGCCCCACCCGCTGGATGACGAGGCGTTCGGCTTCGGTGGTTCGTGGCAGCGTGGCTGTGCGGGCGACGAAGACGTGCAGCAGCTCGTCTGGAAGCGTCTTGCTGATCTGGTAGGCACGGCGGATCAGGTGGTGGAGCGTCGGGATGTCCGGGACGACCCGGGCTCCCAAGGCTCCTGCGGGAAGGGCTTCTCCAAAGGGCTCGCCCAGCGTTGCAAGGGCCACGGCGAC
>CAYSGH010000067.1:0-26241 GCA_964430505.1 uncultured Akkermansia sp.
GCCGTTTCTAGGTTCATGGACGGGAACCGAAGGACGCAGCTTTTGGGCGAGTTCGTCTTGGGCTTGGGATCGCTGTAGGCCGGGTCCCGTCGCCCGGCGCACCGTGCCTGCGGTTGCGCGGCCGCCGCGCAAGGGAATGCGGCCCACGGCAAGCCCAACTGCCGTTTCCCATGTCAACGGCCCGCGCCGCCGTGCGGAGACGGAGGAACAACCGGTGCCCGTGGATACCCGGGGACGGTGTCCGCGAGGATTTCGCGGAGGATCGCCCTTTCGGCGGGCGGGATGTGGCGGGAGGCGTCGTGGCTGGGCTGGGCTGGGTCGAGGGCTTCGTCGAGGCGTTCGAGGATGCGTTGGCGGAGGGCCCTTGGAAGGGCTGCGAAGGCGTCGCCTTGGAGAAGGAAGCTGCACGGGTGCGCGAACAGGCGCGTGCGGAGGTCCAGTTCCCGGAGGGATCGGCCCTGGGCATCCCGTTTCCCCGCGTTCACGAAGTCCTTCGCGAAGGCTGCGGAGCCCTCGATGGGCGCGACGAGTCGGGCCTCGTCGGCGAACAGGACGTAGCGGAGGAAGGCGTCGATTTGGGGCCGGAGGTATTGGACGTGGCCGTAGGCCGAGAGCTGGAGGCGGGCCTCGTAGCCGAGGCGGGTGATGAAGTTCTGCCCGTGTTGCTGGTGCTCGAGCACCATGAGCGCGACGATGTCGCTGGTGGGCGCGAGGTACTTGGAAGGCTCGATCCAGCGCGAGAGGTTGGTGACGTTGCCGGAGTGATTGGGGGTTGTCCGTTGCCGTTCGTGGTCGGCCTTGCCCATGAGGTTGCCCCGGTGCGTTTGCGTGCCGTGAAGCCCGGTCACGAACCAGCCCCCCCAACGATCCGCCAGGGGCGTCCGATGATTCACGGGATCCACCGCCGTGAGCAGGTCCACCACGCCCGACTCGTCGGTTTCAAACGACCGCACGAGGTGTCCTGGCACGCCCATGGTGCGGGCCGAGGCATGGCACTCGGTGCATTGGTCGGTTCGGACGAAGCGAGGGCGTTGGGCGGGCGACTCGTCGAGCGTGTAGAACACCGCGCCCAAGGCCGGGTCCACGGCCGTGAACTCCAGGATGGCGGAACCCGGCACATGGCCCACGTACACGAGCTCGTTGAAGTACAACGCCCGCGGGTTGGAGGGGCCGATGCGGTCGCGCTGGAACGACGTCTTGGAAAAGACAAGGGCCTGCGACGACGCGGGCACGGACAACTCGCGGAGAATCGAGGCAAGGAGGCTTCCGCGCGCGTCCCGCGTGAGCCGGGCGGATCCGTCGTCGATGCGCTGCTGCAAGCGGGTGATGGCGTTGGTCTCGCGGGCCTTGCCGTAGCCGATGAGGTCCTCGTCGAACGGCATGAGATGCGTGGCGCCCTGGAAGTCGGAGGCCCGGGCGCGCACGAGGAAGCCGGTGGTCGCGCAGGTCGCGGCCAGCAGCGTCACGGCCAACAGGGCGGGGCACGTTCTCATGGCTTCCGCATGGTTGAAGATCATGGCGGCGGCGGACGAGCCTTTGGTTGGCCGAATCGGGGGGCGCGTTGCCCAAGGACGATCCCGCTGGAAGCCGCGCACGTGCGGGTCGCCGGGTGGCGTGGCATGACCCCGAGCCCTTGGTGCGGCTTGACGGAGTGCCTTCTGCTGCGGAAACGGGCTGGCATGGCGTTCGATCCATGGGAAGTCTGCCGCCCGTGGCGCGAGTCGAGGAAGGGTTGGAGCCAAGGCACGCGGGGCGTGGACCGCGGGGGCGCGCCTTGTGGAGCGTCGGCATCCTGGCGTGGGCAGGGGGCGCGTGGTGCGCTGGCGTCGCGTTCGCCGCCGGTTCGTGGACCGAGCAACCGGGCCATCGTTGGCGTGACCTCGGGACGATGGCTTCACCACCGTCATCGACCCTTCTGCGGCGCCTTCCCGCAGCGGACACCGGCATCGCCTTCACCAACCTCCTCGCGGATGGGCGGTCCCTGACGAACCACGTCCTGCTCAATGGATCCGGCGTCGCGCTGGGGGACGTGGACGGCGACGGGTTGCCGGATGTCTTCCTCGCCGGGCTCGACGGGCCCAACCGCTTGTTCCTGAACCGCGGCGGCCTGCGGTTCGAGCCATCCGAGCAGCCGGCCCTTGAAGCCGCCGGCGGCGACGCCACCGGCGTGGCCATGGCCGACGTGGACGGGGACGGCGACCTGGACTTGCTCGTGGCGGGCGTTGGGCGCGGGGTCTCGCTGTGGCGCAACGACGGGAAGGGACGTTTCGGGGACGTCACCGCCGAGGCGAGGCTGGCGTCCGCAGCGGGCAGCATGTCGATGGCGCTTGCGGACGCCGATGGCGACGGGGACCTCGACCTTTACGTGGCCAACTATCGCACGAGCACGGTGCGCGATGGCTTTAGCCTCAAGCTGCGGACGGGCCGGGTGGACGGACGGCTCGTGGTGACGCACGTGGATGGCCGACCCACGACCGAGCCGGACTTGGCGGGCCGGTTTCGCATCGGGCCGAAGGGCGAGTTGATCGAGGACGGCGAGGCCGACGCGTTCTACCTCAACGAGGGCACGGGCCGGTTCCGGCGCGTGCCATGGACGGAGGGGGCGTTCCGGGACGCGGCGGGACGACCGTTGCGCGAGCCCCCCTACGACTGGTCCTTGGCCGTCTTGTTCCGGGACCTGGATGGCGACCGACGCCCGGACCTGTACGTGTGCGGCGACCTGGCGTCGCCGGACCGGGCGTGGCGCAACCGGGGCGACGGCACCTTCGAGGCCTTCCCCAGGAACGCCTTCCCGGTGACGAGCTGGTTTTCGATGGGCATCGACGCGGGCGACCTCGACCGGGACGGCGAGGACGACCTGATGGTGACGGACATGCGGGGCCGGACGCACGTGCAACGGCAGGTGCAGGCGACGACGCATGCGTTGCGGCCCAAGGTGCCCGGGCTGGGTGCGGATTGGCCGCAATCACCGCGCAACACGCTGTTCCGCGGGCTGGGTTCCGGACGGTTCGGAGAGCTGGCCTTCGCGGCGGGCCTGGCTGCGACGGATTGGTCGTGGTCGCCCGTGTTCCTGGACGTGGACCTGGACGGTTGGGAGGACGTGTTGGTCGGGACAGGTTTCGTGCGGGATGTGCAGGATCTCGACGTGGCGGCGGAGCTGGAGCAGGAACGCCAGCGCGGGCGGTTGCCCGACGCCGAGGCGCTGCGACGCCGGGCGCGGTTCCCGTCGTTGGAACAGGAACGCATGGCGTTCCGCAACCGGGGCGGATGGCGCTTTGAGGACGTGTCGCGCGTCTGGGGCTTCCAGGAGCGTGGCATCGCGACGGGGATGGCGTTGGCGGACCTCGATGGCGACGGCGACCTCGACGTGGTGGTCAACGAGGTGAACCGGCCGGCGTCCGTGTATCGCAACGACGCCGTGGGCGCGCGTGTGGCGGTGTGCCTGCGCGGGTTGGCCCCGAACACCCGGGGCGTGGGCGCGCGCATCCGGGTCCAGGGCGGACCCGTGGCATGGCAGCAACAGGAAATCCAGGCGGGCGGACGGTACCTGTCGTCGGACGAGCCCGTGCGGACGTTTGCCGCCGGCACGAACGGCGCGGCGCTGCGCATCGAGGTGCTGTGGCGCGACGGATCGGAAAGCGTGGTGGAGGACGTGCGTGGCGGGCGCGTGTACGAGGTCTTTCAGCAGGGCGCGCGGCCGGCCACGAAGGGCGGTGGGCGGCCGCCCGCGCCCAAGGCCTTGATGGAGGAGGTCGGCGGCTCGTTGCCGCACCGGCATGTGGAGGCGGACTTTGACGACTTCGCGCGGCAGCCGTCCTTGTGGCGCAAGCAAAGCCAGGCCGGCCCGGCCGTGGCGTGGGCCGACCTCGATGCCGACGGTCGCGTGGACCTGGTGGTGGGGACGGGGCGGGGCGGGGCGGTGACGTGCTTCCGCAACCTGGGCGACGGGCGCATGGAACGCTGGACCAACGGGCTCGCGCGGCGCGTGTCGCGGGACGTGGGCGGCGTGGTTTCGTGGCAGGACGGCGAGGGCGGCTTCGCGTTGATCGCGTCGTTGTCGAATCTCGAGGGCGAGCCCGGCGAGCCCGGGTCCATCGTCCGGTTGTCGCCGGCCACGGGAAAGGTGTCGGACGCGCTGCCGCCGCAGGAGTCGGAGCCGGGAGCGCTGGCGATGGGGGACGTGGACGGGGACGGCGACCTCGACCTGCTGGTGGCGGGGCGCGGCGTGCCGGGGCGATATCCAGAGCCGGGCGTGACACGGCTGTGGCTGGCGACCGGGAACGGGTGGGCCGCGGACGAGGAGGCGAACCGGGCGATGTCCGGTGCCGGCATCGTGCAGGGGGCGACGATGGCCGACTTGGACGGCGACGGGTTCCCGGAGGTGATCTTGGGCGTGGAATGGGGTCCGGTGCGTGTCTATCGCCGCGGGGTGAGTGGACCGTGGCGCGAGGTCACGGCGGACTGGGGCTTTGCGGGCGCGACCGGGCTGTGGTTTGGGGTGACGGTGGTGGATGCGGACGGCGACGGGCGGTTGGACGTGGTGGCGTCGAACTGGGGGACGAACACGGAATGGAGCACGGCCTCCCGGGGGCCGTGGCGGATCCATGCGGGGGACATCGAGGGCGGCGGCGGCGTGGAGATGGTGCTGGGCTGGACGGATGGCGGGGGGCGCGAGTGGCCGTTCATGCACTGGGGCCGGGCGAGCCAAGTGTTGCCGACATGGGCGGCCCAGTGGCGGTCGCATCGGGAGTTCGCGGCGCTTGAGTTGCCGGCGTTGTTGGGGGACCGGGGCAAGGGACTGCGGGTCCTGGAGGCGGCGACGTTGGAGTCGTCGGTGTTCCTCCATCGCGGTGGGCGGTTCGAGCGCCGGGCGTTGCCCTTCGCGGCGCAGGCCGCGCCGGGGATGGGATTGGCGGTGGCGGACTTCGACGGGGACGGGGCTGAGGACGTCTTCATGGCGCAGAACTTCTCGGCGACGGACGTGGAGTCGGACGCGGCGAACGCGGGGTTGGGGGCGTTGATCCGCGGGGACGGCCGGGGCGGGTTTGCAGCCATGGAATGGGGCGCATCGGGCGTGTTCGTGCGGGACGACCAGCGTGGGGCGGCGGTGGCGGACTTCGACGGGGACGGGCGGCCGGACCTTGCGGTGGGTTGCAACGCGGGGCCGGTTCGGTTGTGGCGGAACCGGGGAGGCGTTCCGGGCGTGCGCGTCCGGCTGGAGGGGCCGCCGGGGAACCGCGAGGGGATCGGGGCGGTGGTGCGTTGGGTGGCGGGCGGCCGACGCGGCCCGGCGCGGGCGGTGACGCGCGGGGGCGGATACTTGGGACAAGACGATGCCGTGGTGACCTTGCATGGGATGGGCGGGCAAGGGGGCCTCGTGGAGGTGGCGTGGCCCGGCGGGCGGGTGGAACGGTACCCGTTGGACGGTGCCGCCCGGGAGGTGCGGTGCCGCTTGGGCATGGGCACGACGGTCACGGCAGGGCCCGGTCCCTGAGGGTGGGCATGGCACGGGGGCGAGGCACACCACCCACGTTCCCCGCCTCCCGGTCGCCGCCCGCCGCCGTGATGTCCTTCAAACCCATGTTTGACCCCGGAAGGACGCTCCCCATACTCCGCGCCAATTTGTCCGGGGCCCGTGGTGGGTCGCCGGGCGAATCTTCCGCCTCATGAGCACGAGCGCCGTTCTTGCGTTGGCCGACGGGACCGTCTTCCGCGGCCTTTCCTTTGGAGCCCGGACCACGGCGGTGGGCGAGGTTTGCTTCAACACGTCGATGACGGGCTATCAGGAGATCCTGACGGATCCGTCGTACCGCGGGCAGATCGTCACGATGACGTACCCGCAGATTGGGAACTACGGCGTGAACCGCCAGGACGTCGAGTCGTGGCGGCCGCACGCGGCGGGCTTTGTCGTGCGGGAGCTGTCGTCCGTGGTGTCCAACTGGCGGGCGGACCAGGACCTGCACTCGTACCTGGCCGAGAACGGGATCCCGGGCATCCAAGGGATCGACACACGCGCGCTGGTGAAGCGGCTGAGGACACGGGGCTCGACGCCCGGGACGCTGTCCACGGAGGATGTTTCCGACGCCGACGCCGTGCGGATGGCCCAGGAATGGGGCGGAATGGAAGGGCGTGACTACGTGCGCGAGGTGACGCACCGGGAGGCATTCGACTGGGATCCGGAGGACCAGCAGAGCCCGGCGTTCTCGTTGGTGCAAGGCAACCAACCGGCGACGGGCTCGCCGCGGGACGTGCGCCTGCCCATGCCTCCTGCGGACATCCCCATTGTCGCGTATGACTTTGGGGTGAAGTACAACATCCTGCGGCTCCTGCGGCAAAAGGGGTTCCGCGTCCGGGTGGTTCCCGCGCACACCCCGGCGGCGGACGTCCTGGCGCTCCGGCCGGCCGGCGTGTTCCTGTCGAATGGCCCCGGCGACCCGGCGGCCTTGGGGGACATTGTCCGCGAGGTGAAGGTGCTGCTCGATTCCGGCATCCCCATCTTCGGCATTTGCCTGGGCCACCAGATCCTGGGGCAGGCGTTTGGGGGGAAGACGTTCAAGCTCAAGTTCGGCCATCGCGGCGGCAACCAACCCGTCAAGGACCTCGAGACCGGCCGCGTCGAGATCACCTCGCAGAACCATGGCTTCGCAGTCGATCCCGACAGCCTGCCCTCGGACGTGGCGGTCCACCGCATCAACCTGAACGACCGGACGGTGGAGGGGATGAGGCATCGCACGCGCCCGGTGTTCTGCGTGCAATATCACCCGGAGGCAGCCCCGGGCCCGCACGACAGCACGCCGTTGTTCGACGAGTTCCGCTCCATGATCCTGCGGAACGCCTGAATCGGACATTGACCCCTCAACGTCCCGGCCGCTTTACTTCGCATACGCACGCTATGGCAAAGTTGGTTGTCCTCACAGCAGACCTCGTTGGACGTTCCGTGGACTTGTCCGGGGACAAGACCACTGTCGGCCGCGTCGAGGACAACAAGTTCCAGATTCCTGAGCCCTCGGTGAGCAGCCATCACTGCGAGGTGTGGCTCAAGGGCGACGACGTCGTCGTGAAGGACCTGAACTCCACGAACGGGACGTTCCTCAACGACGTCCAGCTCGGCGCGGACAAGGAGGGCGTCCTGAAGCCCGGCCAAATCCTCCGTCTCGGCCAGGTCGAGCTCCGTTACGAGACCGGCAAGAAGCAGACCGAGCAACCCCGCCAGACGGTCCGACTGGGGGAGGGCAACACGATGGTCGTCGCCCAGAAGGGCGGCTTCTCGAAGAAGGACAACAAGGTCAACAAGATCTTCCTCCTCGTGGGCGTCGTGCTCGGCGTCGCCATTCTGGGGGCGCTCGCCATGGTGTTCCTGAACCTGGGCGGCTCGGCCACGCCGTAGGCGACCGTTCGTCCGCAGCCCCGCGCGGCGCCCCGGCATCCGCCGCCGCCTGCATCTCCCGCCAGACCTCCCGCCGCGAACGCGGGTTCCACCCATGGCCCTTGCCGGTGCCAAAGCTCGAACCGCGCACCCGCCGTTGGCTCCAGCTTCGCCATCGCATCCGACAGCCGATGCACGGCCTCGTTCAGGAAGTACTCGTCGGACTCGCCCACCCATATCCGGATCTTTCCCTGGAGCCTCGGGGCCAGCGATTCCCAGTTGCCCTCGATCACGCGGCGGAGGTCCCAGCGGGCCCAGTTCGTGCCCGTGCTCCGCGTGGCCGCGGGGAACCATGGCTTCGTCCGGAATTGGCACGGGACAAGCAATGGGGGCTTGGTCAGGGTAGGAACGACGGGTGATCACATGAAGGCGACGTCTTGGCGAAGGGGATGGGGCTCGGCATGGGCTGGGGTGGCCGTTGGGGCCATTGGGGCGTGGTGCCGCTGGGCGATGTGCATGATGGCCGTTGGGCTCGTTCAGGCGGCGGTGCCTGGCGGGGACGCCCCGAGTCGCCGCGTCTTGCCGCCACTCGACGTCCTGTGGCGGGAGAAGGCTTCCGGTGGGGCCCTCGGGGCATTTCGGGCGTGGGCAATCGGTTACCTTTCGGCGGACGAGGCCGTGCGTGCGTCCATGCAGTCCGAGGGTGTTCGCTTGGCAGGCCTTCGGAGGGAGGAGTTTCGGGAACTGATCCAGACGGACCCGATGGAGGCGTTGATGCGTTCGGTGCCGCGGGGCGTGCGCCGGGGTTTGCCGCCCGAGGTGGTGGCGTTGCTGGAGGAACCCGTTGAAGGGGTGGGCGACCTGGACGTGATGTGCGAGACGCCGCTGCCGGGCAGCGTGGAGCCTCGGCGTGGCATCCGGCGATGGGCGCGGTTGGATGGGGAGCGACGCTTGGCGTTCGTCTATGGGGAGCGGTTGTTTCATCCCACGTTGCAGGCGGCCGCATTGCATGGGGTGGCCTTGGATGGGTTGATGGCGGTGGCGGAGAGCCCGGTGCGCCGGATGGAGGCATGGGAGCAGGAGGGGTTGGGCGTGCTGCCGGAGCATGGGTGCGAGGTGGACTCGGCGGACGGTCACGAGGTGGAGGGGGAGGAGATCGCGGTGAGCGTCGGGGGCGCGGCGAGGTGGGTGTGTGGGGCGCGGCATGCGGAGGCATGGCACGACCGATGGGTCCTGGAGGCGACGCGGAGCGAGTCCGTTGACGCCGGGGGGGCACCGCGGCTGATGCGGGCCTACACGGAGGGGACGAAGCGGCTGATCTTCATCCGCGTGGATTTCCTGGACCTTGCCGGGCCGCCGTTCACGGATGCGATGGGGACAAACATGGTGTCGGGCCTGGAGGCGTTTTTTCGGGAGCAATCGTATGGCAAGACGGGTTTCTCCCCGATAGGCCCCTCCGGCTCGGCGTTGACGCCGACGTTTCGGATGCCGAGGACGGCGGCGTATTACGGGTCGGTGGACCCGGCGGAGCTGCGGACGGCGGCCCGGAGCGCGGCGGCGGCGGCGGGGTACAACCTGGGGGCGTACTCGTTCGACCTGGTGTGCTTTGGGGCGGTTCCGGGATACGCGTGGGCGGGGCTGGGGTACGTGGGGGCGCCGGGCTCGTGGATCCGTGCGTCGTTTGACGCGGCCGCCGGCGTGATCGCCCATGAGCTCGGGCACAACTTCGGGCTGAACCACGCCAACTTTTGGGACACGGGCGGCACGTCGGTGGTGGGGGCGGGCACGAGCGTCGAGTACGGGGACACGTTCGACACGATGGGGAATGCGACGGGCGGCCGACGCCACTTCAACACGCGGTACAAGAACTTCCTCGACTGGCTGCCCTCGGGCTTCGTGCGCAACGTGACGTCCAACGGGACCTACCGCGTCTTCGCGATGGACAGCACCAACGGTCCCTCCACGGTGCGGGCATTGACGGTGCGGCGGAACAGCCGGACGAACTACTGGGTGGAGGCGCGGCAGAAGTGGACGACGAGCCGCTGGATGGAGGCGGGGGTGGGGGTGCGGTGGGGCCAGACGGCGAACACGGCCTCGTTGTTGCTGGACCTGACGCCCGGGTCTGCGGATGGCAAGAACGACGCGCCCTTGGTGCTGGGGAGGACGTTCAGCGACACAGTGGCCGGGGTTCACCTGACCACGTTGGCGAAGGGTGGCACCGATCCCGTGTGGTACGACGTGGGCGTGCGGCTCGGCAACGCGACGAACAACGTGCCGCCGACGGTGCAGGTGAACGGGTCGGCTTCGTCGTTGACCGTGAACGGGACGTTGCGCCTGACCGCGACGGCGACGGACCCGGACGACCGGGAGCTGGCCTACGCGTGGGACTTTGGCGATGGCACGTTTGGAACCAATGGCCCGACGGCCAGCAGGCTCTACACGGCGGCGGGCGACTACCAGGTGCGGTGCGTCGTGTCGGACCTCCGGGGCGGCACGGGGTCGGGGTCGTTCGTGGTGCGCGTGGGGACGCCCACGACGGTTCGCGTCTCGGGCCGGGTGACGCGGGATGGCGCGCCGGTGCCGGGCGTCCGCGTGTACACGTCCAACACCAAGCAGACCTTCACGGACCCGGACGGGAGCTACGTGTTGGTCGGGTTGGCCCGGGGCTCCTACAACTTGCAGGCCCAGGCGGAGAACCTGCTGCTCAACAAGTCGGGGTTCTCCAACCCCCTCAACCTCCAGTCGGACCGCGCGGGCCTCAACTTCGAGGCGACCGCCCCGGGCGACCTGGCTTCCGTGACGCTGATTCCGTTGGGGGCGGAGTGGATGTACTACGACCGGGGCACGTTGCCCTCCGCAAACTGGCGCTGGACCAACTATGACGACTCCACGTGGAGCCGTGGCCCGGCCCAGCTCGGGTATGGCGACGACGACGTCGTCACGACGGTCGGCTTCGGCCCCAATAGCGGGGCCAAGTACATCACGACGTGGTTCCGGCACGCGTTCAACGTGGACGACCCCAAGGCCATCCTGTCGGCGACGGTGGGGTTGGTTCGCGACGACGGCGCGGTGGTGTACCTGAACGGGCGCGAGGTCTTCCGCAGCAACATGCCCGCGGGCACCATCACGGCGACGACGCTGGCATCCTCGACGGTCGGCGGGACGGATGAGTCCACGATGTACGAGGCAGACGTGGACCCGGGTTGGTTGGTCACGGGGCGGAACGTCATGGCGGTGGAGCTTCACCAGTCGGATGCCGCGTCGAGCGACCTGAGCTTTGCGCTGCAACTGACGGCGATCCTGACGCCGGTGAAGGACCCCGAGGTGCGCACGGCGAGGGCAGGGGATGGGTGGCGGTTGTCGTGGCCGCTGGGGGCGGTGGGGTTCGAGCCGGAGACGGCGTCGAGTCCGGCGGGTCCCTGGGAGGTGCCGGACGGGCAGGTCCAGGCGGTGGGAGGCGAGAACGTGCTGGTGGTGCCGATGACGGACGGGGAGCGCTTCTATCGGCTGCGGAAGCCCTAAGCCAACTGAATCGGCCCGGCTAAGGGCGGCGTGGCGCGGCCGAGCTATTTCTTGAAGAGCTTGTCGAGGCCCTTGGTGGCGTCCTGGATGGCGCCGGCGGCCTTTTCGGCCCCCTTTTCGACGGCGTCCTTCGCTGCGCCGCCGAGGTTCTTCGGCAGCGAGGCGGCCTTCGCCGCGACGGCGGGCAGGACCTGCTTGATAACCGCCCCGAGCACCTGGCGGGTCAGCTCGGCCGGGGTGATGCCCTCGGGCCCGGCGCCCAGGTTGGAGAGCCGGATGTCGGGCAGCGTGATGGGAGGAATGGCGTCGCCGATGCCGGGGAGGTCCAGCCGGACGTTCACGCGGGTCCCGGCAAGCACGAACTCGTCCACCTGGAGCTTCTTCTTCGCGCCGGCTTCATCCGGGGCCTTGGACGTCTCGGAGTCGGCGAACCGATTCAGGTTGGCGCCGAGCGCCTTGAGGTTGTTGTCCGTCAGGCCGCCCTCGTAGGTGACCTCCGGGCCCACCACGCGCACCGAGCGGACCAGGATCTTCTCGGAGAGGATGGAGGCAGGATCGATGGAGACGCTGGCCTCGCCGAGGCGAAAGGCGAAGGGCTCCTTGTAAGGCGCGGGGTTGCCAATGACGAGGCCCCGAATGCTGCCCGCGCCGGTGGACGGGGAAAGGTCCACGGCATCGACGGTGACGGAAGTCTGCGTGAATCGCGGCCCGACGGTCTCGATGCCGGCCTTGAGGACACGGCCGAGGTTTTGCCCAAGGAAAAACATGGCGATGGCCACCACGACCGCGACCCCTGCGAGGACGACAAGCACCTTCTTCACGCGGCGGATTCGAGCCCCGCCGCCGCGTGTCGGCAAGCGGCGTGTGAAGGGTCGCGAGGGGACGGGACCCGGGAGCGGGAAAGGGGAATCGGGGGCCGACGCTGTTCAGCCCGGGGCGGCGGCGGTGCTGGAGGCCTTGCGGGAGAGGGCGTCCAGGACGACGGCCAGGCGGGACATGGCCGGGACGGGAAGCCCCGCGCGCCGGGCATGGGCCAGTGGAAGGAGGAACAAGGCCTCCAGCTCCAGGGGCCGCCCCGCCTCGAAGTCGATCATCGTCGAGGGCTTGTACGCGCCCATGTCGAGGGTGCGGCGGACCTGCTCGTCCGCGAACTCACGGGGGATGGGGAACCCGAGGGCGTTGCTGGCCTCGATCACATCTCGCATCACCTCGCGGACGACGCCGGCCCATCCGGGGTCCGCAAGCAGGCGGTCGGTCGTCAGGCAGGGCCCGGACCGCCGCCACGTGTCGGGCCCGCCGCGAAGGAAGGCGTCGAGCCCGACGCAGCTTGCGACGGAAAGGCCATTGAAGGGGATGTTCCAAGCCAGCTTGCGCCAATGCGCCTCCATGAGGTCGTCGGTGAGGTCGCACGCGATGCCGGCCCGGTGGAACCAGCCGGCGACGTCGCGGGCTGGAGGGGTGATGGGGGAGCGCCATGCGCCGAGGAGGATGCGGCCGTGGGCGATGTGGTGGATGATGCCCGGCGCGGTGCGGTTGATGCAGACGAAGCAGAGGCCGCCGAGGATGGGGTGGCTGGGGAAGAGCGACTCGAGGGCCTCCTCGTTGCCGAGTCCATTCTGGAGGGTAACGAGGACGGTGGAAGGACCGACCAAGGGCGGCAGCAAGGCGGGCAAGGCGTCGTTGGCCGTGGTCTTGAGCGCGACGATGACGGCGTCGCAGCGGCCGATTTCGGCAGGCGTGGCGGCGGCGCTGGGATGGGCGGTGAACGAGCCCTCGAAGGAGTCAACCTGGACGCCGTGCGCGCGGACGGCGGCGAGGTCCGAACGGAGGAGGAAGTGGACGTCGAGGCCGGCGCGGGCGAGGCGTGCCCCGTAGAAGGACCCGAGCGCGCCGCAGCCGACGATGGCGACCTTGGCTTCGGGGCGGGGCGCGGTGGACATGCGAGGAGGGGGAGGGACGGGGGCGTGCGTGAAATGGAAAGGGCGGCACCCGTTGCGGGATGCCGCCCTTGAGCGAAGGGCCGTTTACTTGGAGCCGAGGATGGCGTCCTTGGCAGCCTTGGCGACGCGGAACTTCACGACCTTCTTGGCAGGGATCTTGATGGTCGCGCCGGTGGCGGGGTTGCGGCCCTCACGCGCCTTGCGGTTGACGAGGACGAGCTTGCCAAGGCCCGGGAGCGTGAACGTGTTCTTGGCGTGCTTGTACGCGAGGGCAGCGATCAGGTCGAGGACCTCGGCCGCCTTCTTCTTGGGGAGATCGGCTTGCTCGGCGAGCGTTGCCGCCAACTGGGACTTCGTAAGTGCTTTGGCCATGGTATGAGCGATTGATGTTTCTTTCTGCGACGGCCGTACAATGCCGGCCACGGCTGCGGATTCAAACAACCGAGTCGGTCGTCGCAAGGAAAAACTCCCGAAAACAGGGGCTTTTCCGGAATTCAGGGGTTGCCCGGCACGGCCTGCGAGGCGGCGTTGATGCCCGGGCTTGGCCATCGCTCCAGGAACGCGAGTTGCGCATCCCGGTCCGGGACGCGCGTCCGAGCCCGGTCCAACAGGAAGCGCATGGGAAAGGACGGCTCGACGCGTTCCACGGTGACCACGCCGGCGTCGGCGTCGCACCGGAACGACGCGCGCCACGGCCCGCAGCCCACGTCGCGCAGGCCATCGGGCCGGAGGCGGATGCGACGCGAGCGATGGGGCGACGGGTCCCGGGCGAGGAGGGATTCCATGCGCGGGGCGATGTGGATGTTCCACCCGCGTGCCAGCCATTCCAGTTGGTCCCGGGCCAACGGCGCGTGGCGGACCGTGTACCGGGGCGGCGCGACCTCCATGGCCTGCACCTCGTCAATCCAGCCCGCGCGCGCGTCGGGGAACGCATCGAACGCGGGCACGTAGGGCTTCACGTCCAGCACGGGCGTGCCATCGAGGAGGTCGCATGGGCCGAGGCGCAGCGTGAGCCCCTGGATGCCCAGCAATCGCACGGGCGTGATCCCGATGGGGTTGGGACGATGGGGCGAACGGGTGGCCAACACGCCCCGTCGCCGGGCGGGACCGCGTGGAGGCAACACCAAGGGCCGCCAGCCCTCCGCGCGGTCGAACCACCACACGAGCCAGATCCGTTCCATGCCCGCGAGGTCTCGCACGGCCTCGCGCATGCCGGGGCGATCGTCGATGTCGAGGGTGCTCTCGTCCGGGGCGGATTCGTCCGGTTGGTGCAACGCATCGAAGTGCACCCCCTTGCGGGAGCGCAGGACGCCGATGGGACGCACCTCCAACACGCGTTGCATGACGGAGGTTGGGATGGCCGGGGCGCCGGCGTCGAACGCGAAGCGGCGCCGCGCGCGGCCGCCCGGCGTCGCGGGGGGACGGGCTAGTGCCGCAGCAAGGCCTCCTCGTGGCGGATCCAGACGCGGACGGTCAGGACGAAGGTGGCGGCAATGGCGACGGCGACGGCGAACACGGCATAGGCTGCGGTCATGGGATTCCTTTCGTTGTGGGGCATGCGCCCCGTGTTTCACGGCACATGGGATACGCTTCCCGGGTGAATGGTCGCTCGCCGGGGGTTGGCGTGGACGTGACAAAAAGTGCCCCGCCTGGCGGCGGGGGCTTCCAACGACGGGCCCGCTTGGATAGACTCATCCAGGATGAATCCGGGCGCGGTCCAGGTGTTGGCGACGGTGCTGTTTGGCTTGGCGGTGCTGCACACGTTTGCGGTGAAGCGCTTCGCGCGTTGGGCGCACCGGTACCCGGAGGGCTCGATCCAGGAAAACCTCCTGCACTTCATGGCGGAGACCGAGGTGGTGTTTGGAGTGTGGGCGGCGGCCTTGTTCGTGGGGATCATGGCGGTGCAGGGGTCGGTTCACGCCGCCGTCGAGTACATCGAGGGGTTGAACTTCACGGAGCCGAAGTTCGTGCTGGTGGTGATGGTGGTGGCGGCGACGCGGCCGGTGGTGTGGCTGGCGGAGAGCCTCGTGGTGGCGATCTCGCGGGCGGTGCCGGGGCCGAGGCCGCTGGCCTTCTACATGGCGGCGCTGGGGGTGGGACCGTTGCTGGGCAGCTTCATCACGGAGCCGGCGGCCATGACGTTGCTGGCCATGGTGCTCAAGCGGCGATACTTCGACGCCGGCATCAGCCGCACGCTCGCCTACGCGACGCTGGGCCTCCTCTTCGTCAACGTGTCCATCGGCGGCGTCCTGACCCACTTCGCCGCGCCACCGGTCCTCATGGTCGCGTCGAAGTGGAACTGGGGCATCCACTACATGGCGACGCACTTCGGATGGCGCGCCGTGCTGTCGTGCCTCGTGAGCGGGGCGGCGGTCACGTGGTGGTTCCGGCGCGAGCTGGCCGCGCTGCCCGTGGCCAAGGAATCCTCGGCGGGCGTCCCGTGGTGGCTCGTCCTCCTGCACCTGGTGACGCTGGCCTTGGTGGTGGCGTTCTCACACTACCCCGACGTCTGCTTCGGGGTGTTCGTGATGTTCCTGGGGATGGTCAAGGCCACGGGCGAGTACCAGGACGAGCTGAAGCTGCGCGAGGGCCTGCTCGTGGGGTTTTTCCTCTCCGGGCTCGTGACGTTGGGCAGCCTCCAGGACTACTGGCTCAAGCCGTTGATCCAGTCCCTGGGGGGATCCGCCCTGTTCTTCGGGGCCACGGGCCTGACGGCCATCACCGACAACGCCGCCCTCACGTACCTCGGCTCCCTCGTCGAGGACATCTCGGACCCTCTCAAGTACGCCTTGGTCGCGGGGGCCGTGACGGGAGGCGGCCTCACCGTGATTGCCAACGCCCCGAATCCGGCCGGCGCCGGAATCCTGCAGGACGCCAAGGCGTTCGGACCCGATGGCATCAGTCCCCTGGGGCTTTTCCTGGGCGCGCTGGGGCCCACGGCCGTCGCCGTGGTCTTGTTCTGGTTTGTCTAGGCGCGACCCACGGCGGCGTGTTCATCCCTCCGGCGGTGGGTTGAGGATGCCCGGTTCGCTTCGAGCCACCCCGGCTGCGTTGCGAACGACGCAACGGTAGCGGCTTCCCATGTCCCAAAGGGTGGTGGGCGGCGTGGTGTACGTGGGGTTTGTGGCGTCCGGAATGTCCTGTCGATTGCGTTGCCACTGGTAGCGCAGGTCCTCGCCGGTAGCCGTGACCTCGAACGTCGCGGGGCGGGGCACGGGGACGGTGACCGAGGCCGGATGGGAGGTGATCACCGGAGAACCCCTGGGCGGTTCCGGGTACGCCATGGGCGTCACTTCGTAGGTGGCACCGGGCGTCGTATCGAAGGAAAAGACCTCCTCGTCTTGGACCGTGGGGATCGCGGTGCGACGGCCAACGCGCCGGATGTGGACGCCCATCCCCGCGAAGGGGCTTTGCAGGCGGCAACGGTTGCCCTTCTCGCTGAACACGCGGACGGAGTCCACCGCGCGGCCTGCCGCCCGATAGCGGGCCTCGACGAGGAACGCGCCGACGGCGCGCAGTCGCCGGAAGCGGGCGTCGAGGGCGGGGTCCCAGTTGGGGAAGATGCGGATCACGCCGTCGTGGCTCTGGAGCAGCATGTTGTTGATGGCCTCGACGATGCCGGCCGTCTCGATGCCGCCGCCCTCGTTCTGGGAGACCACGCCGTTGGGCTCGGCCTTCCATCCCTGGATGGCCTTCAACACGCGGTCGGCGGGATATCCGGCCCGGACGGCCATGACGAACATCATCCCGAAGTCGTTCCCGTTCTGCCATCCGCACCAGCGCTGCGGATGGAACATGTTGCCCTTGTCGAGCGTCCGGCACGTGGCGATGCGATACGCGGGCAAGGTCCCATGGCCGATGTTGTCGAAGGTGGTGGTGAACAGGATCCCCGTGTTGCGCGCGCCCCCGCGGTAGTGCAGCGCCTCCATCACGTCGTGGATGCCATCCGGCTTGAACGTCACGGTGTCGCCCCACGGTTGGAGCGGGTACTCGCTCATCCGGTCCAGGATGTCCTGCCAATGCGCCCGACGGTCGGCGTCCCTTCCGAGGACCACGCTGGCGGCGATAGCCTCGCGATAGAGGAAGCGGATGGCCCCCAGGCTGAACATGTCGTTCTTGGCGAACCAGTCCGCCCCCTCATGCACCGAGCCATGGACCTCGTACCGGCCATCCACGGGTTGGCCGATGTAGTCGTCGTAGAAGTCGGTGACGGCGCGCAGCAGCGGGTAGCAGGTGTTGGCGAGGAAGGCCCGGTCTTGCCCGTACTTCCACTTCCAGACGATGGGCAGGATGCCGAACACGGCGTTGGTGGCCATGCAGCAATCCTCCTCGGGGTAGCGTCCGCCGCCGCAGGACGTCCCGTGCGACGTGAACGACCCCTCGTTCTCCACCCCGCGGCAACCCGGCGGCATCCGCGCCGCGATGGGTGGCGATACCCAACGGTTCTCCACGCGCCTGCGGCCCGTCGTCTCGGTGTAGTGGCGCACGGTCTCGATGTAGGGATCCACGAGCTCCACGTGGTTCGACGAGAACGTGCCGTAGTAGGGGTTCTGCGCGTTGTAGTTCATGCCGAGGTTGCTGAACCACATCATGTCGTCGGCGCGATTCCATGGCCCCCAATGCCCCGGTGCGTTGCCGAGGACGGCCTTCGCACCGCCCCGGGCGCACGAGCCCACCATGTAGAGGTGGTTGTACCAAAGGCGTTGGACGGGCGACGCGACCCGGACGAAGGAACGAAGCCAGAACCGGCGCCACCAGGCGCGATTGCGGGCGTCGATGCGGCCCACGGCCCTGCGTGTGAAGCCCCGGGCCGACGCCTGGACGGCGGGCAACGGCGACGTGGCATTCTTCGTGTGCTCGGCGTTCAGGATCAGGGTGACCACGCCGCCGCGCCCGGGGAGATCAAAGTCCAACCACGCCGCGTCCGAGCCGTTGCTCCCAAGCATGGCCCTCGCACCGAGAACCCGCGCCGCCACGGCGCCTTGGACGTAGAAGGGGGCGCCCTCGCGGTTGGGGTCCTTGGTGACCCACGCGACCTCGTCACCGTGGCCGGCCTTGCGGGCGACGTGCGGGTTGCCCACGACCGAGAGCGTGGCGCGAAGGGGCACGCGCACGTCACCCGACGTGGCGATCTCGATGACGAGGACGTTGTCGTCGGGGTCCAGGAAGGCCCGCGTGCGCACCCGCGAACCCGCCAGCAGGCACTCCGTCCGGACCTCGGCGTTGCGGATGTCCTGCGTCACGCGATACGCGGCGCGCGCCGCCGCGTCGTCGCCGGGCGCCTCGCCGGGAACCGGGGCGGCCTCCACGGTCAGGATGGCGAGGTTGAGGATGTGCTGGTTGTAGCGTCCGGCGGCGACGTCGTTCCCGGCGTGGAATCCATTCTTGCCGAGGTAAAGCCGCGGCGCGCGCGCCGTGCCGCCCAGGTGCGCTCCGAAGTCGCCGTTTCCAAGGTAGCCACCCTTCATCAACGTGCGGCACGTGGCGTCGTCCCACGTCGAGCCGAACGTGGACGAGGCGTCGTCGAGCGCGGCGGCGATCAGGGGCCAATCGCTCGCGGAGACATCGGGGCTGGCATCGGCCACCGCCCGTGCCGACGTCGTGCTGGGCGGAGTGGCGTCGTGGCCGGCGAGGCATGAGGGCCCCAGGGACAGCACGGCCCCAGCCTTCCCGGCGAGGCCCAGGAACGTCCTGCGTTGCATGGGCGCATCGTGCGTGGATGCCGGGCCTTCGGGTAGTCTGAAACCGGTTTGCGCCAGGCTTCCATCCGCCCCTCCCATTCCATCAAGTCCCGACGCGCCGTGCCCCCACCGTCGCGGGCTCTTCCCGTGCAAGGGCGGCGCCCTCCCGATGGATTCGCCGGTCACCTCGCGGCCCGCTGGCTGCGCCAGGCTACCCCGGGCCCACCGCACAACGCCCAGCGCGCCTCGGGCTCCCCACGCGCCCCCGGACGTCCCGGGCGTGACGTTCGTTCCCAGTCCAGGCCCGTGGCGGCCATGGCTCGGTCGCGGTCCCCAGCCTGCCGAGTTTCTCCTTGAATCCGCCTCCCCGCCCCCTCACAAGCGGACAAGGCCAAGCCTTTCACCATGAGAATCGTTTTCGTCCACGGCTGGAGCGTCACGCACACCAACACGTATGGCGGCCTCCCCGCTGCCGTCGCGGCCTTCGCCCCGCCTTCCCTCGACGTCACCGTGCAGGAGCTTCTCCTTGCCCGTTACGTCAGCTTTTCCGACGAGGTGACCGTTGATGACATCGCCCGTGCCATGCAGCACGCCATCGCCACCGAGGTGCTTCCCAACCTCCAGCCTGGAGAGCGCTTCGCTTGCGTCACCCACTCCACGGGCGGGCCCGTCGTTCGCAAGTGGATCACCCTCTACCACGGCGAAGACCTCGCGGCCTGCCCGCTGTCCCACCTCGTCATGCTTGCGCCGGCCAACCACGGGTCCGCCCTCGCACAACTCGGCAAGCGCCGCCTGTCGCGCCTGAAGTCCTTCGTCGTCGATGGTGTCGAGCCCGGCGCAGGCGTCCTCGACTGGCTCGAGCTTGGCAGCCAACAGGCCTGGGACCTCAACCAGGCCTGGCTCTCCTACGACCCAGTCCCCTCAGGCCTCTACCCGTTTGTCCTCACCGGCCAAACCATTGACCGAGCCCTCTACGACAACCTCAACGCGTACACCGACGAGGCCGGCTCCGACGGCGTCGTCCGCGTCGCGGCGGCGAACCTCAACTACGGATCCGTCCGCCTTGTCCAAGACGGCCCCCGTCTCGTTCTCGGGGAAGCCCGCCACTCCAGGCCCTCTGCATTCGGCGTCCTTCCGGGCCTCGCTCATTCCGGCGAGGACATCGGGATCCTGCGCAGCGTCACTCCCTCTGGACCACGGTCCCACCCCACCCTCAGGTGGCTCCTCCGCTGCCTCGCCGTTGATTCCCAGCCATCCTACGAGAGCCTCTCCCGGGAACTCCTCGCCCTCACGGATCAGACCCAGGCCAAGGAACGCGAAACCCGCGCCCGCGGACCCTTCCTGATTCGCCGAACCTTCATCACCGACCGCTACAGCATGCTCGTGTTCCGCATCCTCGATGACCGCGGCAATTTCCTTTCCGACTACGACCTTCTCTTCACCGCCGGCAAGCATTACGACCCCAACCATCTCCCCGAGGGCTTCTTCGTCGATCGCCAGCGCAACTCCCTCAACAAGGGAACCCTCACCTACTACGTCAACCACGACCGCCTGGTCCCCACCGATCCCCGCGACCCCATGCGGGGCAGGTTCGGCTTCAAGCTCGTCCCGAGGCCGGACTCCGGGTTCGCCCACTACTCCGAGGCCTCCTACCAAGGCACGTTTGAGGCCCTCTCACCCTACCTCAGGCGCAACCAAACCCTCCTCATCGACATCGTCCTCAATCGCCACGTCCACGAAGGCGTGTTCCGCCTCACGCCCGACCTCACCCCGGCCTCCTTCTCCGATCAGCAACCCGGCCCCGAAATCCCGCGCGGCTCCTGATCCCCCGCGGCATGGAGGGGACGCAACGGGGCCAAGGCTCTCTCGAACCGCGATGCCATGCACCGACGCGGATCCAAGTCGGGCTGCTGGATGAAGCCCCACCCGACGAAGATCCCGAGCTCCACGTTGCCTACCCGCCTTGCCGCCAGCCTCAGCGAAGGACGGATGGAGGCCCGGGCTAGGGCCACGCCGTGATGACATCCACGAGAAGGTCCACGTGATGGATCAGGTCCTGGACCTGCACGCGCTCGCGCCGGTGCCAACCACGGACGGGGCTGCGGAAGTGGAGCCCGGCATGGGCGTGGGCGGGGAACGCCGCGAAGTCGCCCTTGCCGAGCCCGACCTCGGATCGGTTCCAGCCGACCCCGGCCTTCGCGGCATGGGAAGCGAGGGTGGACAACACGCGCGAGTAGGGCGGGCGGGTGGCGTCGGCCTCCGAGACCACGGCGACGAGTCGTTCCTTGGGATAGGCGGTCTCGTAGTCGAGGGGGCCATCGACGGTGATGGAGAGGCCGACGTTGTCGAAGAGTCGCGGGTGATGGCGGGCGAGATGCTTCGCACCCTTGAGGCCGACCTCTTCCGACCCGGTGAGGAGCACGAGGACAGGAGGGCGGGGCTTGGCTTCCGCCCATGCGCCCCCATGCACGCGGCGGAGGGCTTCGAGGACGACGCAGACGCCGGAGCGGTCGTCGCCGCCGAAGGTGGAAGGGAAGGACGGGTCGGACTCGCGGGCATGGAAGAAGTCCGACGTTTGCGGGTCGAAGGCCATGTGCTCCGGGGTGGAGATGACGAGGGTGTCGAGGTGGGCGTTGAGGAGGAGGGCTGGGTGTTGCGCCATGGAGCCGACGCCGTCGAGGCGCATGGCGAGGTTGATGGGGGCGTTGGAGAGCGTGTCGGTGAGCGGGACCAGCCGTGCTCCAAGGGCGGCGAGGCGTCGCTGGCATGCGTCGCGGATGGCGTGTTCGCCGCCGCTTCCGCCGGGGATTTGGACGAGGGACACGAAGGATTCGATGGCGGCGACGCGGGCGGCCGCGTCGAGGTGGACGGAGCGCGCGGCGATGGCGGCCTTGCGAATGGCATCGATGTCGAGGGCGTCCGCCCGGGCGGCGGCGCCGACGAGCCATGCCGAGAGCCACGCCGCGACGGCGAAGCAGTACGCGAGGGTGCGGAGGAACGGCGACAGGCGGGCCATGCCGGGATGCAATCACCTGGGGCGGAGCCTGTCACGGGAAGGTCTGGGGTCAGGGCGGCGCGCGACGCGGTGGGCCTGGACGGAAGGGCGGGGTGGACAGGGCGTGCGGCGGAAACGGCGTTGGCGGAGTGGACGATTGACCGGTGGGCACGGGGGACTTCAGCCTTGCCGGGTCATGAGCACAAAGGTTCCCGAGGATTTGAAGTACGCGGCGTCGCACGAGTGGGTGCGTGTTGTGGATGGCGTGGCGACGGTGGGAATCACCGACCACGCGCAGCATGAGTTGACGGACATCGTGTTCGTCGAGTTGCCGGCCGTGGGACGGGTTGTGAAGGCGGGCGCCCCGTGCGCGGTCGTGGAATCCGTGAAGACGGCCAGCGACATCTACGCGCCGGTGTCGGGCGAGGTGCTCGAGGTGAACAAGGCGGTGGCCGGGAATCCGTCCTTGGTGAACACGGACCCCTACGGCGAGGGGTGGTTCCTGCGCGTGCGGATGTCGGGCGGAACGGACGGGTTGCTGGCTCCCGAGGATTACCGGAAGCAAATCGGGGCCTAGTCCTCCTGCGCGGAATGCAACCGGTTCCCCTGGCGGTCTCGGCGGTGGACCCGGCGCCGTTGTTCGAGTGGTTCCGGGGATGCCATGCCACGGAGCTGCTGGTGGCGGCGACGGCGCACCTGGGCCTGTTCAAGGAGCTCGGCGCGGGCGCGTTGGCGCAGCAGGCGCTCGGGGACCGGCTGGGCCTGGGGCGTCGGCCCACGCAGGTGTTGGTGACGGCGCTGCGGGCGATGGGAACGCTGCGGCTGCGAGCCGACGGGCTCCTGGAGGCAACGGAGATCGCCCGCGAGCACCTGGATTCGCGCAGCCCGCACTACGTGGGGGATTACTTTGCCTTGGCGTCGGGGTCGCCCGGCGTCCAGGCGATGGTGGAACGGCTGAGGACGGATCGCCCGGCGGGTGCGGACGAGGGCGGCGTGGGGTTCATTTATCGCGAGGGGCTGCGGTCGGCGATGGAGGCGGAGGAGGGAGCGCGGTTCTTCACGCTGGCGTTGGCGGGCCGGGCGCGGAACGTGGCACCGGCGTTGGCGACGGCGGTGCCGTTGACGGGCGCGACGCGGCTGGTGGACGTGGCAGGGGGAACGGGGGTGTACACGGTGGCCCTGCTGCGCGCGAACCCCGCATTGAGCGCCGTCGTGTGGGATCGTCCGGAGGTGCTGCGGGTGGCGGCGGAGTTTGTGTCGGGACCCGAGCTCGAGGGACGGGTGGAGCTACGGCCTGGGGACATGTTCCGGGACCCGTTCCCGGAGGGTGCCGACGTGGCGTTGCTCTCGAACGTATTGCACGACTGGGCGGAGCCGGAGTGCGAGGCGATCCTGCGTCGGTGCGCGGAGGGCCTGCCACCGGGCGGGCGTTTGCTGGTGCACGACGTGTTCCTAGATGACGACCTGGGCGGGCCGTTGCCGGTGGCGTTGTACTCGGCGGCGTTGTTTGGCGTGACGGAGGGCAGGGCCTACAGCGTGGGCGAGTATCGGCGGATGCTGGAACGTTCGGGGTTTGCGACGACGGAGGTCGTGCCCACGCGGGTCCACTGCGGAGTGCTGGTGGCCATCCGGAAGTGAAAAGGGCGCATCCGCCGTGTCTGCGACGGGTGCGCCCGGGCGACGCGGATCAAAACATCCGCGAGACGGAGAGGGAGAGGAGGTAGTCCGCAAAGGCGGCGTCGCCGTGGCGGCCCTTCTGCTCGTCCCAATAGGAGCGCTCGCGGTTGGCGGCGACGAGGAGCGGCGCGGAGAGGTTGACGTTCCAGCGGCCGGGCATCCACGAGATGCCGGGCTCGACGGAGATGGCGTAGCCGGGGCGGCGGAATCCTTCCTTGTTGCCGGCGTTGCCATTGAGGTCCTCGACGGGCACGCCTTCCATGCGGCCGCCCAAGGACAACGCGACGGCGTGCTTGTGGCTGAGGATGACGTTGAAGCCCGTGCGGAAGAGGTACTGGTCCGCGATGGACATGCCGTTGTCGATGTTGACGCCACCGACGGTGGGGCCGGCGTCGCGGCGGGCGGTGGGGCTGGGGGTGCCGTTCACGTTCTGCGGGTTGAAGAGGTAGAAGGCCTGGGCGTAGCCGATCAGGCGGGAGGCGAGCTGGCGGTAGCCGCTGAGCTCAAGGGTGGCACCCCATCCGCCGTCCCCGAGCTGGATGGACTGGTCCACGGGGCGGATCACGGGACGGATATCGACCCCCGCGCCGGGGTCTTGGTCCTGGTAGAACGTGTCGGTGGCGGCGTAATCGCCGCTGGGGGCCTTGAACCCGACGCTGACCTGAAGGTTGCCCTTGGGCTGCTGGGCGGGGTCCCAGAGCCAGGCGTTGAAGGAAGCACGGACGTCGGCGAGGCCGCCCGAGGACGTGTTGCGGCGGACGCCGCTGTGCTCGTAGGGGGCGGAGCGGGTGTGCTGGGCGAAGGGCAGGACGAAGGTGGCGGAGTAACGGGGCGTGATTTGGTACGTGACGCCCACGTCGATGAAGTTCGAGTAGTTGATGACCTCCGTGCCCTGCTGGAATCGATTCAACCCCGCCGCGTTGCGGGATTGCTCGCCACCGATGAAATGGCGGTCGGACTTGAAGAAGCGGTAGCCCACGAAGGCCTGCCAGGCCCCGGATTCGAGGCCCACGCCCTCGTTGCCCAGGGGATGGTTCATGGCGCAGAGCCCGCCGCCGCGGACGGCAACGCAGCCTTGGGCGGAGGCTTTGCGGGTGGACAGTGCCAAGGCGATCGCCGCTGCGACCAGGGCCGCGCCACGCAGGGATTCAAGGGATGCTTTGTTCATGGAACCGGGCCGTTGTAGTTGGGTTCCACGGAGCCTTCCCCGGCCTTGGGGCGAGAAGGCTCCCGCGAGGGGCCAGCCGCCCGGTGTCGGGGGCGAGTCGCCGTGGGGCGCGGCCCCGGCGCGTCAATCGGTGCCGGGACGGGCCGGGGGGGCGGCGTCGGCGGGCTTGGCGGCCTTTCGCACGCTGCGCTGCGCCTGGAAAAAGGCGCGCAGAAGGTGGCGGCACTCGGGTTCGCGCACGCCGGGCGTGACGGCGCACCGGTGGTTCAAGGTGGGGAACTGAAGGAGGTTCATCGCCCCACCCGCCGCGCCCCCCTTGGGATCGTGGGCGCCGAACACGACGCGCTGGAACCGCGCATGGACGATGGCCCCGGCGCACATCGGGCACGGCTCCTTGGTCACGTACAACGTGCACTCCCCCAGGCGCCAGTCGCCCACCACCTGCTGCGCCTGCGAGATGGCCAGCATCTCGGCGTGCGCGGTGGCGTCCTTGAGCAGCTCCACTTGGTTGGACGCCCGCGCGATGATACGTCCCGCGCGCGTCACGACGCACCCGATGGGCACCTCGTCGTTGGCCTGCGCGCGCACCGCCTGCCGCAACGCCTCGCCCATGAAGAAGTCGTCCGAGGAACGGTCGATGAACGCCTCCGCATCGTCCGCCGCACCGTTCGGCGACGTCGATGCCACCGCCTCGGGTGACGCAACGTCGTCGGCGTCCGACGGCGGATGGCTTTCCAAAAGTTCCCACGACGACGTGCCATCGGCGTGGCAGGTGCAATGGGCCGCAAAGAAGCCGCCCCGGTGCCGCCAGAACAGCGGCCAGATTTGCTCGCGGTCCGTCTCGGGCATGGGCAGCGACGCGAGTTGGTTGCGCGGGATGAAGGCAAAGCGCCCCTCCCGGTCCGGGGGCGGCACCTGCTCCAGAGGCTTGAGAATCTCGAACAAGAACATGAGCCAGTGCGCCTGGCCTTGGTAGCCGGACTCGGACACGACCCCGACGAGGTGCAGGTCGGAGGGGGTCAGTTCCAGCCCGGCCTCCTCGCGGGCCTCGCGGATCGCGCAGGCGTGCGGGGATTCTCCGTCGGCCTGGTGCAGCTTGCCCCCGAACGGGCTCCAGAGGCCCTTGTTGGGCTCCTGCGCGCGCTCCAGCAACAGGATGTCGCCGGCGCGATGGAAGCCGTAGAGCAGGGTCGCAACTTTGTAGGGGAGCGCCATGGGCTTGATGCGGACGAAGGTCCCCGGCCCAGGCAACGCGAGGCAAGGGGCAAAGCGGGCGGGAAGCGGGGGGCGGGGGGCGGGGAACGAGGCAGGGCCGTCTCGGCCCTGGGCCATGGGGAAGGTAGCAAGACCGTCTCGGTCTTGCCCCATGCATCGGCGTCGGCACAGGGAAAGTGGGTGATCCCATCAACCTAGAAACGGCCGTTGGGCAGTCTGTAGGCCGCGTGCCCTCACGCGGCGATGGCGATGCCGCATGCCCGGTGCGCCGGCTCGGGGGACCCGGCCCACAGCCGCGTCGAGCCCACCACGACCTCACTCGCAGGGTGAGCCCTCGGGTTCCTGCCCGTGAGCCCATCCTCCCGGATGGGAGGGCCCCTTCCTCGTTTTGAAATCTTCCTCGACTGCCGTTTCTAGGATCAACCCCCATTCCCCCAACGTGGCCGAATAACGCCCGTGCGACCGTTGGTCGCGTTGGCAGCAAAGGACGCGACCCTCGGAACCGGGGCGGCCCGGGGAATCACCGCATGCGAGTCGGGAGGCCCGGGTTGCCGTTGCTGAACCCACACGTCCGTCGTGGCCCTTCGTGCGGCGGGCCGGGGGGCTTCCCACAGCGCCGGGACGCCGCTGCCAATGGGTCTTGGGGGAGGGGGCTTGTTCGCGCTCCGTGTTCTCCG
>CAYSGH010000068.1:0-25714 GCA_964430505.1 uncultured Akkermansia sp.
TCACAACATTCGTGCTCGGCCCCTGCGCCTCCGTCGGCGTCCACGCCAACGCCCCAGCCGCGCTCACGGTCATCCCCGTCGGACCCGACACCAACGCATACGTCAAGGCCTGCGCCGGCACATCCGCGTCCGTCGCACTCAGGGTCAACGACAGCGACGTCAACTCATCGACCGTCTGATCGCCCACCGCCGCCAGCACCGGCGCCGCATTGACCTCACGCACCGTCACCTGGAACTGATTCGTGAGACTCACCCCCCCATCCGACACCGACACCTTCACCACGCTGGTGCCCGGCCCCTGAGCCTCCGTCGGTGTCCACGTCAAAACCCCACCCGGCGTCACCGTCATGCCGGTCGGTCCCGTCACCAGCCCATACGTCAACGTCTGCGCTGGCACATCCCCGTCCGTCGCGCCCAACGCCAACGTCAACGTCGTCCACTCGTCCAACGACCGATCACTCAGGGCCGGCCACACCGGAGCGGTGTTCTCCACTGTCCGCCAGAAGCCCGTCAAGACCGCCCGGCTTCCCGGCGTCACCGTCGCCGCCGACTCCGCAACCACCTGTCCGAACGTCCCTACCACGCTGAACCGGGACGTTCCCGACAGCCCTCCACCCGACGGGAAGATCCGTCGGTCGGAATTGAGCGTGCCCGCCACCGCCGTCGCGATGGACAAGACACACCATCCAAACCGCCTGAGGGCCAAGCCGATCATGCCTGATGAGCCGAGGAATGCAGACGTCCCACACGCGTTCGCCGCTCCCCACCGGGTCGTCCGCAGCTCATTCGACGATCAGCTTGAAAAACCGATACACGGTGTCATCCGATCCGGGCACGACCCGCACCTGCAGCTTCGCAACGGACGTTGCCGCATACGCCGAAACCGGTGCCGTCGCGCTCGGGTCCCCCGCCAATCGGAAGGAAACCGGGTTCCATGACTTCAAGTCTGGCGAGCCTTGGACCGTGTAAGAGCGCCCGCTCACCACGGTGAACTCCAGCAAGGCCGGCTCCTCCGAAACCCGTCCCGAGACATCCGGTAAGGCTCCCTCCGACGTGTTGCGGATCGCCGTCAGAACAAACCCGCTCTTCGGGTCTATCGCATAGGTCCCAGCAAGGTACTCCTCCAAGTTCGTCAACCCGTCCCGGTCGAGGTCATCTCCCGGCCGGACCTTGTTGATGTCGGAGTTGATCCGCCTCTGCCAGGCATCCGGCAATCCATCGCCGTTTCGGTCCTCGCCCAGCGTCAGGTTCATCCGCGTCGTCATCCCCGGCTCGCCCAAGAACTTGGAGCCCATGGACATCTCGATCGGCAGGAAGCTCCGCCCTCCGAGCCTCACGCGCATTCTGAAGGGGGCCGCCGGATTCAACGCCGTGGGCCGGTATGCCTCGCTCGTCAGCCCCGCATCCAAGGGGATCGTCATGCGATAGTTCACCCCGGGAGCCAGCAGCGCCGACACCGTCGCGTAAACCTTCACGCCGGAGTCCGCCTCCATGCTGATGACCGCCCCCGCCACCAGCGGGTTCCCCAACTCATCGCGGGCCATCCCCTCGATCGTATGGGGCAAGGCCGGAGGATACGCCCCCACCCGTGGAACCAGCCCCCCGAACGCGAGGACAATGGCCAATCCAAGGAACCGGGTCAGAACGCCCAACCCCGTCGTAGCTGAATGAGTTTTCATGCGATGCGGATGTGCGAGTTTCAGTTCCCCGAATACGAATAGGTCACGAGGTGGAGCTTGATATCCGTCACCGAATCGATGAACCGCCTCAGACCCTCGTCGGGATCGTGGAACAGCTTGATCCCCGGGATCACCAGCTTCCACTTGCTGTTCCACACCGATCGCCCAACCAGTCGCGTGTTCGTGAATTGCGACCGCTGCAACGAACCACTGGGTCCATAGATCGCACTGCTGAACGCCGCCGTCGTCGAAACAGGCCGGAACGAGGCGTGCTTGCGGATCGTGAACAGGGGCTCTGTTAGCGAGTCCGACGATTGATAGACCGCCTTGCTCGAAAAGTCGGACCCACCAAGGTTGAACGGCAACGGGATCGCCACGTCGTCCACCGACCAGGTCCGGATATTCCCCTGGTCCCCCAATGCCGGGCTCCTCATCGAATCCAATCCAACCGGAATGAGATAAACGCCCGGTGTCGCCGCCAACGCGCGCGGGTCGTTGAAGGCCGCATCCGGATCTCCCGGGGACACCGACCCCGTGCCGCTCACCATCCCGGAATTCGCGACGGGGTTGTCCATCCCGATGTATCCCTCCAAGGCAATGCCCGCCGCGAAGATCTTCGTCGCAAAGGCGCTGGAATCGAAGGAGTGATCCCATCCCTGCAAGGGCTGCCCAAAGAAGTTCAAGCCGTCCGCAATCGTGGTCTCGAACTCCACCACCAACCCCGGCATGGGGGCACCCGTCTCGACCCCCACCTGCATGCAGTAACGCTTCACGTCGAAGTCCTCGAGGATGTTCGCCTTCAGGGCCCCATTCAGCACGTCCTTCCACGCGTTGGCCCCCTCCGCCGTCGGCAGGATCCGATGCTTCTCCGTCCGCAAGGAGAACGTCGTCCCATAAGACGTTGGGTTGTTGAACCCGAGCCGGCCCCTCAACACGTCCCAGTCCGCCTTCATCTCCGCCAGCACACTCGACAACCCCGGGTCTCCGTTGTTGCTCCCGGCGTACTGCGGAGTCCCCGCCTTCACCACGCCCAGCGCCCGCGAATTGACAATCCGCGACAGGAACGCCTTGCCCTTCGCCGTGTTCAGCAATCCCGTGTCGTAATCATACGCGTTCGCCGCCAGGTACGTGTACCGCGAGGCCAGATCAAACAGCGTCTTGTACCGCTCCAGCTTCTCGTTCCGGAAAATCCGAAATGCCGCGTCCCGCGTCCGATATCCCTGGATTAGCGCCGCCGCACGCTTCCGATACACTTCACGCTCCTGCTGCAACCGATCCCCTTCCGCCACCAACGAGGCATACCGTCGCTTCGTGTCATCCCAGATCCGCTCCTTCTCGTTGATGACCTGGAAATCCCCCTGCACCGCCTTGAGCTTGTTCCCCAAATCCACCACAGCAGCCCGCAATTGCTGCTGCCGATCCAAGTCATTGATCAGGTTCTGCTTGGCGAGGATCAAGTCCGCCTTCTTGAGGTTCTCTCCCCCAACGGCGGCGGTTTGGATCATGCTGGCTGTTTGTGAGCTGAGAATGCCAGCTATTGTGGCTGGATAAATAGCGGCAGATGCTGCAGTCAGGTTCAGAGTCCCCATTCCGGCAGCCAAGCCAACTACAATGTCTGTAGGAACCCCATTAAGTGTATAACCAAGAATGTCATGGATGTTGTCGATCGTAAACTGGTTGGCCTGGGACAGCACATCAAACGCCACCTGCCTCGCCCCGATGTCATAGGTCAGGGTCTTGATCTCTTCCTCCAATTCCTTGGTCCGCTTGAAGGCCTGCCACTGCGCTTGGTAGAGCTGGACCGCCTTGTCCAGGTCCTGCTTGTCACTCTCGCATTGCGCCGCCAACCCGTACTGGAATCGATCGTGGGCCTGAATCAGCTCCGAGATCGCCTGCTGGATCCTGCCCGGTGACTTGCGCCGCGAGGTCCACTCCTTCGGCTTGCCAAAGAAGCCGTGGGAACCCAGGGCATACTCCAAGTAATAGACAGGCTTCCCGGTAACTGGATCCTTTTCCTCATACTTCTCCGACGACATGTTGACGATGACCAAATCTTCGCTGCTTCCATCCACAGGCCCCTGGGTATCGACCGTGGTACCCAAGATGCTTCCGGGCGCGCTCCATTCCTCCGCCAAGGCTTGAAGGTCGATCTTCGCGACGTAGTTAGTCTCGTTCGCCTGATAAATCCCCGGAGCCTCGATCCCCAGCGTTTCGACGTATTGATAATGGTACAGGTCCGGCCCATCATACCCCTGCTTGTACAGCTTGCCCGGCCCCACATCGTCGGGATATGGCGTCCCATACAGCTCAATCAGCGCGCTTGTATAAGCCAGTTCCTGCTTCTCCACCGCATTCTGCAATTCCGCGAGGGAATCCTGCTCGCTGCGCATCAGCCGCGTGACGTCCTTCGCATCGTCAAAGCTCGCCACCGCATTCGCCAGCGCGTTCAACGCCCGTTCATGGATCTGCTCGAAATGCGAACGGGAGGACGCCCCCGACACCTGATCCGGATTCAGATCAAACGCCAATCCCCCGCTCGGCATCGCCAGCGGCGTCATCAAGGCCTCCGCATTGTCCATCGCGGTCTGGATCTCCGACCCGCTTGTCGCCAGTTCCTGAAGCTCCGGAACCGTCGTCCGATCCACTTTCTGGATCCCCTCATGCAAAGGATTGGGATCCGTCGGCGGCAGGATGGAGTTGCCCATCGCCCAGTGCAGGTACGCACCCTGCCCCGTCCGCGCCGCCCAATGATCCATCCCCCATTCCCGGGTCGTGGGAGGCGTCAACCCACTGTTCTGGCGGGAGTTCTCGAAGTGCGCCCAACCCACGTCCTTGCCCGCAAGGTAATCCCGCCGCCAGGTCAGATCGAAAACCTCCTTGCCTGTCCTCACCACCGCCGCCGCCGCCGTGGCAAACTTCCGCTCGTCCTGATAGTCCACCGCGACCGCCTTGCCGAGGATGTTCACCGCCTCGATCCGCGGAACCCAGGCAAAGCTCCGGTCCAGCAACAGGGAATAGTAACCCTTGATTGCCGTCAGATAATGCCCGTAGGCATCTCCGTGACCCTGCGGATACAACCTCGCCGCATCGGCCGCATCCACCTTCCCGTCCGAGTTCTGGTCCAGGATGTTGTAGTTCAGCGAGTAGATGACCTCGCCCGAGTCTATCCCCCGCGTGTAATTCCACACCAGGCGGTTGTACACCGGAGCCAGTCGGACCCCCGGCTGCAGGAAATCATCCCGCCCACGCAACAGCGCCAACTCCTCCTCCAGCAGGGTCGGCAACTGGCCCTTGAAGGAGAACAAGGCGGTGGCGATGTCGCCATAGGTCTTGTCCTTCGTTCCAATTCCAATCGTCGGATTGGCAGCATCCGAACGCGCCTCATTGCCCACCAGCATGTAGAGGTCACTCAGATATCCCGCGGCCAGAAGCAGGGCGTCATTGGCCGGGTCATAGCTAATTCCTGCATTGATGCTCAGATCCTTGCCCCGTCGCAGCACGGTTTCATAGATCTCGATCAGCCCGTAGTCGTTGATGGCGTCCAGGTTCAATGCCACATCCCCCTCCCAGCGCTTGCCCGCCGTCGTCAGGATGTTGGCATCGGTGTTGATCGTGTTGTTGAACAGGTCGGTTGTCCGCTGGTTGAAGGGATTGATCCCCGCCAGTACCCGCTTGATCCAGCCTTCCACCAGCACCGGCTCCGTCCATTGGGACCAGCCCTGCTTCTGGTTGTTGACGTCCGGCTGGTAGGAAGGGTGGGCCGCGTTGTTCGCACGGTAACGGCACACCAGGTAGTTGTCGCTCAAGGCCCGCACATCCGCCTGCTCGCCCAAGGTCGTCCGAATCTTGTCCGGATAACGCGACGCATCCAACTTGATCCACTGCGAACCCGCCATATCGACCCGGTCCGTGCTCTGATAGGCGTCCAGTTGGCATTGGAACGGCAACCGGGTCCCTGGGGTGGCGCTCGAATACAGCTCCACAGTGATCCGATGCGTCACCGATCCACTGGCCGTCACCCCACCGGCGAAGCGCTGGGAGCCCAGGGCATACACATGCTGGAGCGGTGCCGGATTGAATCCAGTCGGAGCGGTGATCTCCGCCGTGTCCGTGTCGCCATTTGTCCGGGTGACCGCCAGTTCCCCATTGATGTACACCTTGGCTCCCAGGGCATCATCCAGGCTCAGACTCAGATAGTATTGGGAGTAATTGTTGGACGCGGAAACGGTGTAATCCCGGTACAGGATGCTTTGAGGCTGATTCGGCACGGGTGCCTCATACAACCCGAAGACGTCGGCGCTGTCCGGCAAGGGCGCTGTCGATGCCGGCTCAACCGCGATCTCATAACTGCTGGAGTTGGCGCTGGACCATCCCGACGACGCCACATTTCCAGATGCCGTGTTCCCGGACCTATCCGAAACGGTGACGCGGCTGCCGCTCAGGAACTTTTGCCCGGTGGTCGCTGGGACGGTGAAGACGAGGTTGCCCGATGCATTGGCCACCGTGCTGAACGTGATGCTCTCCACGGGCACGACTGCATTGATCACGTTGGCAGTCCACCGGCTGTCCGTCACGGCGCCGATCCCCAGGGTCGGCGCCTGGTCGGTCGAGGTCGGGTATTGCAGGTGGCTCCAGGTTCCCGAACCACTCGAATTCAGGAGATTGACGGCCGTGCTCTGATAGACGGCCGGCGGCGCGCCATCCACCGGAGCCGCAATCCACCATTCAAAGTCATAATTGCCCGTCTGTCCGGCGGCATCTGCGATCTGTTGCACCGTCACCTTCTCCGCCAACGGATTGGACGACAGGATCACCTTGGCCTCGCCTCGGTAGAGGGTGCTGACCACCTTGACCACCTTGACGCTTACGGGATCCGCCGTCGGGGTGAAGGCGAGTCCATCCCCCGCGATCAGGGTGACATAACCGATTCCAGGCCCCATCGCCGTCAGCGCGTACGAGTCCACCGCCGAATCGGAATTCTTGACCTCCACGATTTGTCCCAGGGTGTTGGTCACTGCTTGCAGGGTCGGAACCCCGTTCACGGGAATGGTGCTCGTGAACGTTCCGGGCTTGGCGTTGTTGGGATAATAGGTCTGCAACACGCCTCGCATGCCCCCGCCCGCCCCATCGTCGATCGCCGCATCCCACGCCGTCTTCAGAACATCCTGCGCGTCACACAGCGCCTTCAGTCGCGTGATGTCGCTGGTGCTCAGAAGATTCGGCAGCAGGTAGCTCTCGCCCAATGTCTCCGCCCGGAACTCGCCCGTCAGGATCAAGGAACCGTTCTTCCCATCGTTCGGATCCATGTAAAACCGGTCCGCCAAATGGGGTGGTAGTTGGGGAAAAAACGTCTTCCCGCGATAGACCGATGTCTGGATCGAATCCGGGATCTTGTTCAAGCCCGTCGCCGCTCCCTCCGGTGGGGTGTCCGTCAGAGCGTACTTCTTCGCCACCGTGGGATCATGCAGGACCACCGAAGGCTTGGTGCTATCGGCGTAGATGGACTGTTGATAGAGCACTTCCAGACTGGTCTGGCCACGCACCGCCGGCAGGCCCCGCTTGGGTACCGTCAGTGTCTCCGCCATCTGCAACACCGGTGCCGTCTGCGGCCAACGCGCCTGATACCGGATCCCCAAGGCGTCCCCATAGGCCGTGCTGCTCGCGATCCAGGAAGCCCCCACCCAGCCGCTACCGCCGCTCTGGGAACTTCTCAGGTAGGGCGCGATCGAACCCACCGGCGGCTGCGTCGTCTCCGACGGAAACCAGAATCCCGGCAGCGTCTTGTAGTAAAATTGGAACGGCCGGATCGCCGTGTCCTGACTGCCATGAGGCCCCCGATAGACCCAGAGGTTTTGCTTTCGATCCTGAAAGGTCGTCTGGTTGTACAGGCGGCTCCGGTTGATCTCTTCCTGGCTCGTTCCCGCCAAGGCATCGCCCACCAACTCATAGCTCAGGATCCAGTCGTTGGCGTTGCTGGGTGTGACCGCCGTCAATCCCGAGGGACTCGAACTCGTCACCAACGACACCATCAGGATCGTCGCCCCCCGGATGTCCGCATTGCCTTGGGCATTGACCCCGCTTCCAAAGTTCAGCGTCACACTGGTCCCGCCCGTCCCCACCGAGACCACCGTGGGCGTCCAATTCAACGATGCCTTGGGGGAGGCCACCCAGACCGTCGTGTTCAAGGCCCCCGAGGCCACCGTGCCCTCACTCACTTGATAGGTGTAATAGGCGGTGTTCGCGTTCTGGGTGAGAGTACTGGAAGTGGACAAAACCAGGGGAACCGTGGCGGACAATGCTCCTTCCACCGTCCTCGCCAACGGATCGATGGTGCGCGGAGTGTAATAATAACCCGTCCCCCCCGCCTTCTTCCTAAGGCGCAGCGTCTGATAGGGGAGGAACCGGGGGCGGTCCACGGTCGTCAACGTCGTGAAGGACGCGGCGAACGAGGCCGCGTTGACATCCGTCCGGGCAAATTCCCCGTTCAAACTGCTGGGCAGGCTCCCCGGATCTGCCGACGGCACCGGAAGATCCATCAGCGGCAAGGGCATGGGCGGCTGAAGGATCGTCCCTGCATCCACGGCATAGCTGAACTTCTCCGTGGCCGTCTCACGGATCACCTCGAACGCCGACATGCTCGGGCGTCCATCGGCCGCCGTGTAGTTCAGCAGCACAAAGGGAAGCGATGAAAAATCGGTGCCGGACACCACATTCAGGTCATCCCGCAAGGCCCACACCCGTCCTCCCTGCAACAACGCATGCTCCTCATTCGGGTTGTACCCGATCGTGCCGGTCGTGGTGTTCCCGAGATACAGGCTTCCCGCCTGTTCCAGGCTGGACAACGGCCCACTCCCCTGGTTGTTCGCCAGCACGATCTTTCGATAGCTGGGTCGGGTCGCGTCCGGATACTGCAGGGTGTACCGCCCAATGACCGACGGCCAATAGGTCGGCGCAAAGCCCCGTGTCTCACTCCGCAGGCTGGTCGGCTTGTTCGCACGGAACCACCATACCTCCAAGGGCTGGGAATTGGGGATGGCGTTGACCGGGATGATCGAACTCACTGCCGCAGCCGGGAAACCCACCGCGAACGGATCCTTGTAGGCACCCGGATTGAAGGAAATGCCCTTGGCCGGGTTGATGTATCCGGGGAAGTAGGAACCGGTGCCTCCCAATTCATCGGACGGAGGCGATACCCGCTCACCCACATAGGCAACGGCTTGGAGGATCCGGGGCCCATCGGCAAGCGTCCCAAACGGCAACGGTGATTGGCTGCTGGGAGACGCCAAATCCGCCACGGCCGCATTCAACAAGGCCGTCAGGTTCATGACCCTCGTCAAGCCGTTCGCCGGCGCCGATTCCGGCGTCGCTCCATAATCCGTCGCCAGATAGGTGCCACCAGCGAGACCCGTCGCTTCTGGAAAGGGACCGATCGCAACGTCATCGATGACAAAATTCATCGGTCCAGTCATCGTCGTGGGGCCTCCCACGTCAGAGATCAGGGTGCAATACCGGGCTGTGGGCGCCGACAACAGGATGTCCAGGTCGCCGGCCTGCGTGGCATACACGTTGTTGAGCTTCACCCGAACCGCGAGGACCTTGTTGGTGATTCCACTGACCGTGACGGTGGACGGGTAGGGGGAAGCAACCCCAGCGCTGGCCGCCACGCTGAGGGGGGTCGTGCTGTTGAAGGGCACCGTCGCACGCACGGACGTCTCCGGGTCGATTGTATCAATCTCAATTCCCCACGAGGCAATGCCACTGCCACCGAGGTATGAGGTCCCGCTCCAACTCGACCCAGTGTTGACCGTCCTGGACAATTGGTTCGCAAACCCGAGGGCGGCATACATGGTGGACGGCGAGCTCCGCGCCACGACGGCGGACTTCCAGGGTGACGAGGTGCTGCCCAACGTCTGACGCTGGGTCAGATTCGTGCCGGCGTCCGGCGAAGTGTACAAGGCCCCGCCAAAGGTGGTGATCACTGGAGGAACCCCGCCGCTCGTGACAACCCATGGGCCTCGGGTCGCGATCAGGGTGGCATTGGCCGTCGCCCCGGACCCCGTTCCAACGATGGAGACGGAATACCAAGTGCCGCTCGCGCCACGGGCTGTCCACGTGGCACCGCCATCGACGGAAATGGAGATCGTGCCGCTCGAGGGTGCCGCCGCCATGAAGTTTCCATCGGCCGAGCACGATACGGAAACCCATGAGGACGACGTCCCCTTCCATGTTGCCGTGAATGTCGAGCCGGCGTTTGTGGAGGCGAGCACCAGCAGTTGATTACCGTTCACCCCGGCAACCATCTTGAGGCCGTTGTCCGTCAACGCGATCGACGTCAGGGATTTGGTGGAGTCCGTGTACTTCGAATCCCAAGCGACACCACTGTTTGCGGAGGTAAAAATAACTCCATCTGAGGTGCACGCCGCCATCCGCGTCCCATCGCTGGAGCACGCCACACCCGTGTAGGACTTGCTGACTCCTGCGGCGCTCCACGAACCTCCGCCGTCTCCCGAAACCGAGAGGGAGTTATCTCCAGCCTTGGCCGCGACAATCCTCGAGCCTTCCCCGGACATCGCCACGGCAATCCAGTTGCCAACCCCGCTGGCAAGCATCGGCGTCCAGGTGGCGCCCGCATCCGTGGAGCGGTACAGGTAATCGTTGTACGCCGCCGCCACGAGCACGCTTCCCGACGATGAGGCCGCAAGCGCCCGGATATCGCGCGTCGCCGCGACCTCCGTGGTGTCATCGGAGACATACAAACTCCATGCCCCGTTCACCCCTCGGGGACGGTTGGCCAGATAGATGTTGTAGTTGGTTTGGAGGGTCGGAAGCGTGATCGTTGGGAAGTTGTTGTACGCGGTGACCACATCCAGGTTGGTGGAGATCGAATCGGTAAAGGAGGAGTCGATGACTTTTTGATCCAGCCAAGAAAACACCCGCTCAAAGCCCACATGGCTGGCCGTGTTGTACCGCAGCAATGCCCGCAGCGAAGGCTGGCTGTCGTCGAGAAAGGTGTAGAACGCCGACCCGGAATTGAGAACCGCCCTCGGCCGTCCAATGTTCGACGGATCCTGGTATTCCAAGACCGGATTGTTCTCGCTGGGCAGGATGACGGCCGTCTGGGCCGCCTCGCTGTCCGTGCCCACCACCGGACGGACGTAGTGGCTGTACTTCCCGCTGTCCGCCGGCCAGACAAAACGGTACCGCGCAAAGTGTCGCGGCCAGGAGAGTCCCGCCAGTCCGGGCCGCATCCACACCACCTGATAATCACTCAGGTTCCTCGTCGGTTGGATTGCGTACAAGGAGGTCCTTCCATTGGACTCAGGCTGGTAGGAATACGCAAAGTCCACCCCCTGCTCACTCATCATCGGCGAGGGATTCAACAACCCATCCGTCGCATCATTTCGATAGTTGGGTGTCACGGTCTCACCCAATTCGATCGTGACATCCGTCGGCGGAATTTCCCGGACCACATCGATGATCTCGAATCCCAACTGCCGACGCGCACCCGTCGTCGAGGTGGACTCCCCCAGGATCTCCATGAAGATGCGTCCCTCCCGGTTGTACGCTTGGATCAACCCGCCGGTGACCTCGATGGTACCCCGATTCAAAGACTCGAGGCCGTCGATGTTCGGGCCCGGCACCACATCGGCCTGCGCGACCGTCTCAGGGAATCGGGAATTATAGATGAAATTGACCTGGGAAACCCCCTTGGGCACCGAGACCGGTCGGCCGGATCGCTGGTAGTCGCCCTTGGTCCAGAGCATCAACTGGGGCTCCTGAACCGGGACGCTGGAGACCAGGACGTTGACACTCTTGATGGGGTAGTAATAGGGAGGGATCAGAATGTGGGTGACCCAATTGGTGCCGCCCGACGGCAGCGCCGTCAGGGTGCTGTTTCGCGTACGCCAGATCACGGGAATCTGGCCCGCCTGCGAGGCGTAGGCCTTGTAGGCATGGGGACTCCAGTAATACGCCTCCGAGGCATGCGTGCTGTCCAGGCTCTTGGCCCCGTTTGAGTCCGTGACGATGGTGATGGGCTCGGGATGCCAGTAATCCGATTGCGCCGCGTTCAACAACGTTCCCGAGACATCCGCCACCGGCGGCCGAATTTGTCCGCCAAATTGCACATCATAGCCATGGCTCAGATAGGGCCCTCCCACCGCCGCCCGCAGAATGGTGCGCACGGAGCCGTTCACGACCGACCGAGGCCAATTGACGTTGGCCGCATTGGCCGAAAACGTGCCACTGACGCTGGATGGTTGCGCCCCCTGACGGGTCACACCGCCGTACATCAGCGCGCCCGAATACTGCCTGGGATGCCCTGCCGTGCCCGCGGGGATCGTCGCAGGCGGTTGCGCTGCCCAATTGACGCCACGCTTGGGCGGACCCGGCGGACTCACGGAGACATCGCCCGTGTTGTTGTAGAGGAGCCGGTGCTGGTACAGCATGGACTGGGCCACCGCCGAGCCGGCCACGACCGCCAGCAACCCGATCCGGGATACCCACCGCAGGAAATCTCCATGAATCCTCATAATGCCCTCCCAAAAATCCGCAGCCCAACGTGCAATGCCTTCATTCCGATGCCATGGGAATACATCCTTCCCGAAGGATGCCGTGACACAGTGGACGGGTCTGACATGACGCCATGGTGTCGGATCTCACTTCAGCGGCCCGTCGTATTCGGATTCTGATAACCGACCTGGGTGAGGGCGCGATCAGCCGATCCCCCCGGTGTGGAGGCCTGTTGGCGAAGCATTCCCTCCAGGCGGGCCAGTCGGCTGCCCATCTCCGAGACATGGGCCGTCAATTGTTGCTTCTCCTTCCTGGCCTTGGCCAAGTCCTCCCGCAGCCGGGCCAGCTCCTCAGCCTGCGATTCCACCTTCCGAATCAATTCCTGGGTGGCCGAAATGTTGAGCATGGAGAGCGCATCGTAATCCACCGTCTGGAAATCGTTCACCTCGCGGCCATAGACGAACACCTTGCCATCCGGAAGAGCCGGAGACACCTGGAAGCGCGCGCCAGCCTCCGCTGTGGGACTCGCCGATTCCTCAATGGCAGACACCTGATACACCTGGTCCTTGGACTCCCCGATGATCCGGACCTTCTCCCCCTTCTTCAGATCGGACTTCACCAAAACCCAGCCCTTCTCAACCTTGGCTTTCTGATAGATGTCCGGGAGGGTGCCTGTCGTCTTCGTGACCGCCTGCGGGAAAACGGATTCCACCTGCTGGGCAATGACCTTCTTGGACATCTCACGCCCAAGACTTACCCGATCCTTCATCCGGTAATCAGTCACCTCGATCTTCTTCAGCGTCTCGAAATCCTGCTTCCCATCGCTCACACCAACGATGTCTTTGATGCGGCGGTCGGATTCAACGGCGTATACAGGTGCTACGACGCCCCCTCCGACAGTCCTCAGATTGACGTTCCAGCTCGTTGTATAATTTTGGTCTCTCCAACCAGTCGAGCCCCCATCAGCCTGAACATTGAAATTGCTTAGCAATGAATATCCACTGACAAAGATCTGCCCACCCGTCACGTTGACGCCCCCACCCGTCACGTTGACGCCGCCCGCTGACGAAATGCTGCCTGTGGCGTAGATGTTGCCATTGCTCTCGAGCTGCGAATAGGTCGGCCACACACCGGCAACGACATATCCGGCAACGGCCTGAATGGATCCAGCTCGGGCCGTGATGCCGCCTGTGTTCCAAGAATTGATGTAGTTCACGGAGAGGCCGTCGCCGCCAATGTTTGCAGATGTGACGATGTTGCCGGCCGCGTTGATGGTTCCCGACGTGTTGATGTTTCCAGTCATGCCGATGCTCACCTTCGAAACCCACGAGGAGCCTTGGACATAACCGATGTCCAGCTTGTCGTTCGCGTCGTCTCCATCGCCAATATTAAGGCGAAGATGGGTTTGGTCGGCTGCGGCGTTGTACCGGCTGAACCAGATCGGGTCGGAATTGTCGCTATCCCACCCCCCGATGGGGCTTCCGCCCGAGAACGCGAGCCGATTGGCGTTCACCGTGGCCAAGGTGTTGGCGCCAGCGTTGGCATACGTCGAACTAGCAGGCGTGTACGCCCCGACGAAGAGGGGGCCCCGAACCATGGTGCCGCCCTCCGCCCAGAGCGTGATCTTGCGATCCGTCGTGCTGGTGCCGGCGCCCACAATGTCGAGGGAGGTGAAGGTGTCCGCCGACATGATGTCATAGCCAATCTTCCCCGCGTCCGTTTGACGGCCTGAAATGCCGGAGCCCAGTTGGAGCAAGGAGTTGTTGAGCAGAGTCAAGCCGGTGCCAGTGATCGTGCCACCGACCTCCAGGGTGGACGATGCCGTGCCGGACAGGTTGATGCCGACGTTGCTCGCGCCCAGCTTGAGAACGGAATTGCCCCCGGTGCCGATGAGCTCGGTGGCATAGCGCGACAGGAAGGAATAGGGGGTCGTGAAGAATTGGATGCGGGGTGCCACCTCCGTCTCCGTCCCGACGGTGACCCCGAGGTAACGGCCATTGTCGGTGTCATTCCCACTGAACAACGAGGCGGACAACGTGCTGTTGTACCCGCTGACGGCCGTCCCTTCCCCCAAAACCACGCTGAAATGTCCCTTGTCCACGATGACGTTCTGGGTTTCCGCCCAGATCGCATCCGTGGTGGCGGCGCTGCTGTTCCGGTATAGGCGGAAGGTCACCGCCACGGTCTCCACGGAGGAATTGCCCCTCGGGTTGCCGGTGGAGTCAGTCAGGAATCCCTGGAACGACATTTTCAGGGGCGGAGCGTAATCAACCGCCCAGGCCATGGGCATGACGAGGAACGCGAGCCACGCCAGACAGGCAAACCAGCATGGGTTCAGGCGATGACGAATGGTTTTCATGGTATCGGTTTTCGGGAGGCTAAAGAAATGGGGATGAGGGATGGCATTCATTGCAGGGTGGCAATGTCGCTGATGCGGTTCAGGATAAAGGTTCCTTGTGTCACGATGGTCCGGGTTTGGTTGTTTCCACCCTTGAGGACGATGTTTTCGAGATAGACCCCTTGCACCCGCGTGCTGCCGACCGTGCGGCTCACGAAATCCGTGCCCGGAGGCGTGAACGACAGGGTGATGTGCCGCTGGATGTCATAGGACTCGGCGCCCCGCGGCAGGCTCTGGTACAGGGCGTCCAGGTTGTCGTGATCCGGATGGTATGCGTGGACAAAGGGGTTCGAGGCGGCGTTATCGAAGGAGTTTGTCAGCCCGGTTTGAAGGATGCCGGTCCCGCCAAACGTGCCCGTGAAGGTCCATTGGCCGGCGGTGGTGATGGGCAGATGCACCGCCGTAACCCTCCGGGCCTGCGCCAGCAAACCCTGATTCAAAACCGATTGTTGGAGCGTCAGCACGGTGTTGGTGTTGGCATCGGGTCCGATGAACACCCGCCTGAGCAGACGCGAGACGCCACTGGCATCCTGGTGAACAATGAGTCGCAGCGGGAATGCGGCCGGGACGCTTCCCAGGGCGGAATCAAAACTGGCCTGGAGATACTTCGTCCCGTTGACCAACACACGCCCGGAGACGGGGTCCCAGGTGATGCCTCCCGTGGCCGTGCCCGTGAGCCGCATCAGCGAACTGGTGGCGCTCGTCGTGGCACCGTACACCGTCGTGCCGTCCGCGGACATCACAACATCCGTCCAAGGCTGGCTGCCGGCCACGGCGGCCCATGCGACGCCCGCATTCGAGGACACATAGGCCTGCCCACCGTTGACCAGGCCCACGATGGCATTGCCGTTGGTCGAGCAACTCACGCTCACCCATGCGGCGGCCGTGGGTGCGTTGGCCCGTAGATCCCAGGCGTTCCCGCCATCGCTCGAAACGTAAAGCCCACCACCATCCATGACCCCGACCACCCACTGTCCGTTCGCCGTGGTGGCCAGCGATCGCCAGCTTCCCGTGGGCGCACCCACCAAGGCAGCCCAGGTGACCCCGAAATCGATTGTTTGATACACCGCCCCACCCTCCAAGGCGGCGAAAACACGTTGTCCGTCCGCCGAGGACGTAACCGCCCGCCACGATTGGGAACTGGCCGTGACCGGCGTGGTGCAGGCGGTCCAGTTGGTGCCCCCGTCCGCGGATCGGTAAATCCCCCCGCCACTGCCGGTCGTGGCCGCAACAATCCGGAGGCCATCCGACGAACACGCCAACGCCTGCCATGTACCCGAGGGGGCCGTGGTCAACGCCCAGGTGCTTCCGGAGTCGGTGGAACGGTAGATGCCAAATTCCGGCACCGCGTCATTCAACAACGCCGTGAGCGTCGTCACCTTCGTGAGCCCGGACGCCGGAGCCGATTCCGACGCCGATTGAAAGTCAGTGTCGGTTGGAAGATAGGAACCGGGCGCCAAGCCGCCCGACGTGGGAAAGCTCATGCTGGCGGCATCACTGAAGGTGAAACTCTGCGCGGTGTAAGAATAGTAGGTCACCTCACCGGTGACCTTCGTGGAGGTTCCGTACGTGGGACTGGCACCACCCACGTCGGAAAGGAGGGTGCTATACCGGGCCGTGGGAGCCTGCAAATGGATGTCCAAGTCCCAGGACTCCATCGCCGTCAGGTTGTTCAGCTTCACTCGCATGGCCGTCACCCGGTTGGTGACACCACTGACCGTGATGGTGGAGGGATAGGTGGATGCGTTCCCGGCATTGGCCGCCACATAAAGGGCGGTCGTATTGGTGTAGGTCAGGGTCTGGGTGACGGAGGTGGTGGGATTGAGGGTGTCAATTTCAATCCCCCAGGAGCCGATGCGGCTGCCATCCACATACGTGTTGCTCCAACTCGATCCGGTATTCGTGGTCTTGAAGAGCTGGTTGAGGTTGCTCTGGGCCGCATAGAGGGTTGAGCCACCGTTCAGTCCGGGCTGGACGACACACGTCCACGCGGTGTTGGGCGAAATCTGGCTGAAGGCTGTCCCTGTCGTGCTGTTCTTGACATCCGCCAAACGGTACAGGGCCCCGGTGTAGCTAATGCCGTTGAAAGTGTGGCTCCCCGTGCTGGCGACCAGGGAGGCATTGGCGCTCACCCCGGTTCCGGTCGAGATGATCGAAACGGATTTCCAAGTGGCCAGATGCCCCCGGTTGTTCCAGTTGGCGCCGCTGTTGATGGAGATCCAGAGGTATCCGGCACCATCCGCCGCCGCCATGTAGGTGCCATCGCCGGTGCAGGCAACGGATCTCCAAGTGCCCGTCGTCAGCTTCGCGGCAAAACTGCCGCCGGAATCGATGGACAACAACAGAGTGCCATTGCTCGCTCCAGCCAGGATCTTTGTGCCATCCGATGTGATGGCGATCGATGTGAAGCTATTGGTCGAGACGTAGTATTTTTGGGACCACGTGGATCCACTGTCTGCGGAGGTGTAAATGTAACCGTCCGAGGTGCACGCCGCCATCTTGGTCCCATCGTCGGAGCAGGCGACCCCGGTGTAAGTTTTGCTGAGCCCTCTCCAACTCCACGTGCCTCCGCTGTCAGACGAAACAAAGAGATTGGCGGAACCGGTATAGGCTTCGACGATCCTGGTTCCATTGGCGGACATCGCGAGGGCGGCCCGATTTTGCCACTGGGAAATCGGGGTCCACGTGGCACCGGAATCGGTGGAACGTACGAGGGGCGATCCATTCCTTCCCACAACCAGGACGGTGCCATCATAGGAGGTGGCGATGGCCGCGATCTCCCTGCCCTGCGTCGAGTCATCCGACACATACAGTTTCCATTCCCCGTTGACCCCGCGGTTCCGGTTGGTGAGGTAGGACGTGGGACCATTGTTCACATAGGCGGCCCACTGGAGTGTGCCGTCCGCCGAACTGGCCACCGCCGGCCAATTGCCAAGGGGAAGACTCGTCTTCGACACCCAGTTGACTCCCCGGTCCACTGACCCACTGGGTCTGCCGTCGGCCGGCCCTATGAGCACCTGGGTGCCGTCGGCGGAGGTTGCCACGGAGGAAAGGGCGAGACCCGACTGGACCCCGGACCATGCGCTGCTGGCGTAGTCGGCGCTGGCACTTGCACCGGCGAGGGCGGTCAGCGAGGCGCTTTGGTTGTTGAAATCGACCTCGTTCGTCGCCTGGGCATACGTCTTGAGGTAGTTCCCCACCTGGTTGACGGAGGCATTGCCCACCCACAGCCCACCCGTGGAGGCCTGCGTCGCGGTGACGGGAAGGTCCACCTGCAACTGGCCCAGCGTGGTGTCCTTGATCCGAAGGATTCCCGCATATTGGGTTCCGGCCACCCCGGTCATGCTGGCGCGATCCACCCCCAGCACGACATCGATTTCAGAACCCGGCTGCCCCTTGGGTGCCAGCCCAAACGTCCGATCCGTCCCCACCGGGAGATTGGTGTACGAATAAAGGAGGGTAGTGATGTTGCGATCCGTGCGGAGCAACAGGGGCGGCAACGAAAACGCCGTCCCCGTCGGTGAGGGCTCCGAGGAGATCAGGGTCAGGCTGACGCGATTGGTGGACGTGAGCTCGTTGCGCAGTCGAAAGGTGTAGGTGCCGGTGTTCTGGCCGAACAGGATTCCCCGGTAATCCTGACTGAGCGAAACCGAGAACGGTCCGAAATAGCGATTGTCGGACAGGCCGCGACTGATCCAGAACGCCTGTCCCCGGGTCACCGTCTGCCCGGAGAAACTGAACACCTGGGAGGTGATGGGGGAGGCACCCGAGGCTTCATTCCCGGGATAAGCATAGACCGAGTAGTCACTGATGGACCCGGATGGGTTGAGGAAGTTGTAGAGGTTAGGCGCACCGGATGGGACCGTGGGAAACCCGATGAAATTGAGACCGCTTGCCGCCCACGTCAGGCTGGGGGGCACCGCTTTGCCCTTGATGGACCACGTGTAGGCGGTCGATCCGGAGTTGCGCACCAGATAACTGGTGTTCGCCAGCAAGGGGAATGACGTGGAAGGCGTGCCCGTCCGGGACCAACGCACCCAATCACTTCCCGAGACGGGTTGGGAGGGACTCGCGATGATGCCGCCCGTCGCCCCGCCCGGCTGCCACGCCCACACCTCGGTGATCGCCGTACCACCGGCCCCCAACAGGTTCGCAATCGTGTCGTGACTCGCATCCACATGGAGCCGAATGGCGTTCCAGCCTGGGTTGAGCTGAAAATTTTGGATTAACCACTGGGCGCTCAACCTCGGGCAGGCGATGCCGAGGAAACCCGCGCAACACAACAGGAAGAGGCGGATACGGGAATTCATGGCTTTCGGAACAGATACCAAGTCGGTTGCGGATTGAGCCGCTGGAGCGAGGCGATGGGCGTCACCGGCGATGACGAGGAAAGACCGCCGAAAACAATGAGTTCGGATCCCGACCAGACGCCCACGGAGCCGGACCGGGCCAAGGGATTGCCCAGCGTGGGGAGCGTGCGCCATTGATCGGTGGCGGGATCGTAGGCCGCCCCGGTGGCCGTGGTCCCACCCGCAGTTTCCCCCCCTAGGATCAACATCTCGGCCCCGGTCCACTGGGCGACATGACCGTGGCGGGCAGCGGGGGCATTCACCGTGGACAATGCGGTCCACGTTCCGGTCGTCGGATTGTAGCTGGCACCGTCCGAAAGAGGGCTTCCTCCCGAGCCTTTGCCACCCCAGACGATCATCTTGCTGCCCGTCCAGACGGCGGTGTGCAGGGCGCGCGCGGTGGGCGCATTCAAGGTCGCCAGCGCCTGCCAGGCTCCAGCCGTCGTCCCTCCACTGGTGAACGGCAATGCCGCACCGCTCGCGAGATACCCGGAGGTCCCTTCGCCCCCGAAAACAATCACATTCGCCCCCGTCCACACTGCCGACGCATATCGACGGGCTGCCGGGGCACTGGCCGTGGGCAACGCCGTCCATGTCGCTGAACCCACATCGTAGGAACCGCCGTCGGACAACAACCCCGACGCGTTGCGACCACCCCAGACCACCATGCGGGCACCCGTCCACGTCGCCACATGCTCCGACCGCCCGGCCGGCATGCCGGTGCCTGCCGTGGACGTCCATGCCATGGCCGTGGGGGAATAGGAGGCACCCGAATCCAGGTAGCCACCGCCCGTTCCGCCCCAAATCACCATCTGACTTCCGGTCCAGACGGCGGTGTGACCGCTTCGGGCGGAGGGTGCAGCCGCCGTGGGCAACACCGTCCATTCATCCGTCCCGGGATCATAGGCCGCTCCGGATTGCGCCCCGCTACCACTCACAATGCCGCCCCAAATCAACAGGCGACTCCCGGTCCAGACTCCTGCATGGCCGTACCGCGCGGTGGGCAGGCCGGTCGTCGTCCCGGTCACCCAACCCGTCGCATCCACCTTGCCAATGTTGACAAAACCCCGGGCCAGCAGGCTGCTGTCGGAGTCCGTGGTGGACGTGGCCGTAATGCCCGAGGAAAGCATCGACTCCAAGGCCGTCACACGGGCCGACAGGGCCGCCAGAGCGGCATCCGCAGGCGACGCCAGCGCATGCAGGGCGTAGGGAACCGACGTGACGGGCTGACGCGGGGAAAACACTTCCAGCGTGCCGGTGCCGGCCGTGCGGGCACTCATTTCCAGCCAACGATTGGCCCCGGTGAAAACCCCGTCGCCGAAGTCCAGCGCCACCGTGAAGACGCCGTTCGTGACGCCCACGGCCGACAAGGCCACGGCGGCCCCCACCTGGGTCCCTGACGTCGCCGCATCAAAGACCTTGAAGGTGAAGTCATAGCTACCCGTCGGCAGCGTGGACCCGTCCGTGAGCCGACCCTGATAGGTGAACGAGGCCGCGCGCATCACCGACCGTCCTCCCAGGAGCACCTGGAGAACCATCCAGACGCCCAACGCCAGCGACGCTCGACCGGGCCCCAGGCGTTTCACACCAAGGCCCCGCCAGGAAGCCGCAGCGGACGTTGTTGACTGTTCTCGCCTCATGAGGATGACCGTGAATGTTCCGTCATTTCCGAATGATTCGCGGATGCAGGTGCCCGGCCCCGCGACCGCCGCCGCGGAGCAGCACCACGGCCAAAGGGGGCCTCAAGGGGCATGTCCGGACCGCAGGGGCCCCGTTCCAGAATGACAAGGTCCCCAACTTCTCGTGCCGCCGCGGGCGACTACCAGACGGCGCATCAGACGCCCACGACACGCTCCTTGCAGCGGATCAAGGTCATGAACAGAATATCTGAGGAGAGCGAGGGCCGAGGACGAGATGGCCACAAACGCGGACGAAATGGCCGTGGGCCTTCCCACCGATCTTCAAACGCGATCCGAGCCATCACCCTTTCCGCATCCCGCTCCCCGAGCTGTCGCTTCCGGCTTTGTTCGGGCTGTAACCGCCCGATCGGGATGCGCCCGTGGAACCGCTGCGGACTTCGTCGCGTGGGACCCCGAGGCCCTGCAGGGCCGCAAACAGGCGGGAGGCTGCCGGGCGGCCCAACAACAACGAGTCCGCATCCGCGCCAAAAGCTACCCTCGCGTGTCTTGCGCCGATTTGGGCGTGCCGGATACGCCGCATGTGGACGACGATGGAACGATCCACACGGATGAAGGTGGCGCTGGGCAGAGAACGAAGCCATTTCCCGAGGCCCTGTCTCACCAACATTTCCTCCCCGCCAGCCAGCCGGACCCGGGTTTCGTTGCGGTCCGCCCGGATCCACAGGATGTCCTCCATGGCAAGGAATCGCCCTGCTGACTCCGCCATCACAAAGGCCAGTGGGGTGGGTTGTGGCAGCGGAGGAGGTGCGGGCCCCGTTGGGGCCACCGGACGCAACCGTGCCACAAGCCGTCGCACGGTTTCCCGGAGACGTTGGACCTGGACGGGCTTGGTCAGAAAATCGCACGCCGCGACGTCAAAGGCATGGACCGCTCGATGTTCATCGGCGCTGACGACGACCCAGAGCGGAACATGGGGGCTCGCTGTCCGGGCAAGGTCGATCCCATCGCCGTCTCGCAGGCCCGGGTCGAGGAACACCACCTCCGGCTTGACGCTGTCGATGGCCTTCCGCGCGCTTTCCATGCAGTTCGCTTGACCCAGCCACTGGAGCTCCGCGCAGGCGGCAATCTGATTCTTCATCAGACGACTCGCATGGCCTCCACCCTCCAGCACGAGGCATGAAATCGGCTTCAAGAATCCACCGCCTTGCCTGCGGAGCCCGAGCGGTCCCTGAAGGAGATTGAAGCCCCTCCATCGCATGTCCCGTGAGGCTGCCACCCATTCGTCCCATGGTGCCAAGGGCGCATCATGGCAGGGAAGCACGCCAAGGCCCCGCGCCCAGGAAGCCGCCGCCGCATCGATTTTGTCTGTTGATGGCCAGACGATCCTACGAGCGCAGCCTGCCCGGGTTGCGGGCGATACCGGATGGACCTGAGGAGGCGACGGATGCCGTTGCCGTCGAGGAACTTCATACAAGGGGGGGGCCAAGATCCATGCCTCGTCCCATTCGGTCACGGTCCTTCGCCAAGGATGGGGCGAGACGCGACGAGTCCGCAGTGAGATGAGCCGCCCGGCTTCGAGTGTTGCGACTTGCAGGGGGCGGCCTCGTCCGCGGTCACCTTGGGAATGCCCGCAGGTTCGGTGCATGCAGGCGGGGGACGCGAGGCATGGCGGTCTAGCGGCCGCCGACGAGGGCATGGGCAACTTTAGCCGGATCGATTCAGTTGGATCGGTCGTGCTTGCTCGATCTGCTTCCGCAACTCCTTCGTCCTTCGCTTGTTACGGGCCTCGCACCGGCCCGCGCCTCGCTCACTCCTCGGCTTGCGGATGCATCTGCTTCGCAATCACTTCCCTCCCAACTGAATCGGTCCGTATAGGTTAACCGGAGTTGTTCACGGGCGAGGGCCGGGCCTTCCCAACACCCGGCCAGCGGTTTAGAAGGCGCCGTTTCCCATGCCCCGACGCGTGCGGTGGGCTCGCCGCCCTGCATGGATCCGCGTTTCGGGCGAGCCCTGTGAATCGCTCGGGAAGCAGGAAGTCCTCCCATTGTGTCTTAGGGTGTGCCGACCCAGGACGTCGATCCACCCCATGGTTGCCACGCACTCGCGAGATTGCGGGATTGCGGGATGGCAGGATTGCGGCATGGGGTGCTCGGACGCCGTCGTTGACGCTGTCCCCCATCGGTGGGTATCCTCCCAATCTTTAGTAAACGCTGGAGTTTCACATGGCCGAGCTTTCTGTTTCCGACAAGCCCCTGACTCGCAACGAGTTGCTCAAGCAGGGAATCCCGACCCTGGCGGGCAACATCGCCGCCACCCTGGTGGATCCCGCCGCCGAGTGCTTCTCGTCGGACGACGAGCAGTTCCTGAAGTTCCACGGCATCTACCAACAGGACGACCGCGACCGCCGGAAGATCGCGAAGCATTACATGTTCATGATCCGGGGCCGGATCCCGGGCGGCGTGCTCAGCGCGGCGCAGTACCGCGTGTTCGATGACCTCGCGACGCGCCACGGCAACGGCACGCTGCGCATCACGACGCGGCAGAGCTTCCAGTTCCATGGCGTGGTCAAGGCCGGGCTCGGGCCGTTGATGAAGGCGATCAACGAGGCGTTGGTGGACACGTTGGCCGCGTGCGGCGACGTGAACCGCAACGTGATGGCTCCCGTGGTTCCCGCCACCAGCCTCGCCCGCCAGGAAGTGTACGAGGACGCCCGCCGCGTCTCCGAGGCGTTGCTTCCCCAAACCAAGGCCTACCACTCCATCTGGGTCGAGGGCGTCCAGTTGAACCTCGAGGACGCCGCCAACCGCGAGTTCGTGGACCCGCTCTACGGCAAGCAGTACCTGCCCCGGAAGTTCAAGGCCGCGTTCGTGATCCCGCCCGCCAACGACGTGGACCTGTACGCCAACTGCCTCGGGTTCATCGCCGTCATCGAGAACCACCAACTCGTCGGATACAACCTCGCGGCCGGCGGCGGCATGGGACGCTCCCATGGCAACGAGGCCACCTACCCGCGCATGGCCGACGTCGTGGGCTACCTCCCCAAGGACAAGGTCATCGACGTCGCCAAGGCCGTCCTCACCGTTCACCGGGACTTCGGGGACCGCACGGACCGCAAGCACGCGCGCCTCAAGTACGTGTTGCAGGAGCGCGGCGTGGACTGGTTCCGCTCCGAGGTCGAGGCCCGCGCCGGCTTCAAGCTGGGGCCCGTCCGACCCTTCGCCTTCACGTCGCAAACGGACCCGATGGGATGGCATCGCGGGCTCGATGGCCGTTGGTTTGCCGGGTTGTGGGTGGACATGGGCCGGGTCAAGGACCAAGGCAACCACCGGCTCAAGTCCGCCCTGCGCGCCGTCGCCGACCAGTTCCCCGGGGTCGAGTTCCGCCTGACCGCCAACCAAAACATCGTCGTGGCCAACGTCGATGATGCGTCCAAGGACGCGATTTCGTCCGTGCTCGCCGCGCACGGCGTGGACGTGGCGCGCCAATCCACCGTCCTCCACCAGGCGTCCATTGCGTGCCCTGCCCTGCCCACGTGCGGCCTGTCGTTGGCGGAGTCGGAGCGTTACCTGCCGGGCTTGATCGACCAGATCGAGGGCGTGCTCTCCGAGGCGGGGCTGCCCGGCGAGGAGATCTTCATCCGCATGACGGGCTGCCCGAACGGCTGCGCGCGGCCCTACATGGCGGAGATCGGGTTCGTCGGGAAGGGCCCGGGCCGATACCAGCTCTGGGTCGGCGGCAACGCCACCTCGACGCGGTTGGCGCGGGTTCACAAGGAGATGGTGAAGGAGGCGGAGATCCTGCCGGAGCTGCGCCAGTTGTTCGGACGATTCGCGACCGAACGCACGCCGGGCGAGCGCTTCGGCGATTGGGCGGCCCGCTCCCTGTGGACGGCCGCCGCCGCATGACCCGCCGGGCTGCACTTCACCCCAGATCTTCCCCTCCCCGCCATGATGTCGCTGCAGCAGATCGCCGAGGCCAACGCCTCGTTGGCAGGCCGTTCGCCCCTTGAGGTCGTGCAATGGGCCATCGCCCAAGCCCACGGCAAGGCCATCGTCTCCACCAACTTCCGCCCCTACGAGGCCGCCATCCTGCACCTCGTCACGCGGGTCCAGCCCGACATCCCGGTCCTTTGGGTGGACCACGGCTACAACCGCCCGGCCACCTACCTGCACGCCGAGGCCCTGCGCCGCGGCCTTGGGCTGCGCATCCACGCGTACGTTCCCCGCATGACGGCCGCCCACCGCGATGCCGTCCATGGCCCCATCCCCACCACGGGCGACGAGGCCGCGCTAAAGGAGTTCAGCGCCGTCATGAAGCTCGAGCCCTTCCAACGCGGCATGCGCGAGCTCGCCCCCAGCGTCTGGATCACCGCGCTGCGCAAGGTCCAAAACCCCAACCGCGCCGGGCTCGACGTCGTGTCCGCCGACAGCAACTTCGGCTCCCTGAAGGTCAGCCCGTTCTTCCATTGGAGCGACGCCCAGCTCGACGCCTACCTCGCGGAGCATGGCCTGCCCAACGAGTGGGACTACTTCGACCCCGCCAAGGCCGACGAGAAGCGCGAGTGCGGCCTGCACGCATCGTGGGGCGGCCAGGCCTTGGCCAAGCCCTAGGCGGCTCCCCGGCCAGCCCTCCTTCCCTCATTCCCCGAGCCCAACCGAGACGCCTTTCCCCACGTGACCTCCTATCACCTGGACCACCTCGACCACCTCGAGACCGAGGCCATCCACGTCCTCCGGGAGGTGGCCGCCGAGTTCGAGCGCCCGGCCATCCTCTTCTCCGGCGGCAAGGATTCCATCTGCATCCTGCGCCTTGCCGAGAAGGCCTTCCGGCCCTCCGAGATCCCCATGCCCTTCCTCAACGTGGAGACCGGGCATGAGTTCCCCGAGCTGATCGACTTCCGAGACCGCCGCGCGCGCGAACTGGGCGCCAAGCTCATCGTGCGGACGGTGGACGAGGGCATCGCCAAGGGCTTTGTGACGCCGCAGCCCGGCCAGACCAGCCGCAACCAGCTCCAGATCCCCGTCCTGCTTAACGCCATCGAGGAGTTCCGCTTCGACTGCTGCATTGGCGGCGCGCGTCGCGACGAGGAGAAGGCCCGCGCCAAGGAACGCTTCTTCAGCTTCCGCGACGCCTTCG
>CAYSGH010000069.1:0-25323 GCA_964430505.1 uncultured Akkermansia sp.
CCTTGGGTTCCTGCCCGTGAGCCCATCCTCCCGGATGGGAGGGCCCTTTCCTCGTGTTGAAATCCTTTTCGACTGCCGTTTCTGGGCTGAAATCTCGCCGGGACGTCCCGGGCATGACGCCCATGGGACGGTTGCCCCGGGGGTTAGGTGCGGCCGATGGGGCCCACGCGCGTGAGCGTCATGCGGGGTTCGCGGGCGTCACGCGAGGCGGCCAGGTCCACGCGGAACACGGATTCCCAGTCGTTCTTGCCCTCGGGGTCCACCCAGGCTTGCGCCACGCAGAGGCTGCGGCCGTCCTCGGAACGCTGGGAATGGGTATGGCGGGCGTTGCGGGCGTCGGGGGTGAGCAGGAGGCACTCGTGGTCGTCGTAGTAGGGCTTCACGGCGGCCTGCAAGGATTCTGCCGTCCATGCCTCGGCGTCGTCACGGGAGGCGCTGGCAAGCAAGGCAAGTGCTGCGTCGGGCTCGCCGTTTTCGAGGGCGCGCAGGAAGAGGAAGACGCGGCTCCGGACCATGGCGAGGAAGCCCTTGGCGTCCCGGGTGACGTCCTGGGCAGCCTCCTCGGCCCCGGGTGGGCGGACCTCCGGCTCGGCGGGCTTGGGGACGTGTCCGGGATCCCGCAGGCGTTCCCATTCCTCCATGAGGCTGGAATCCACCTGGCGCACCAGGGTCCGAAGGTATTCCTCCATTTCCTGGACGGGCTCCGTCTTGGCGTCGGGCGGCACGGTTTGGCGGAGGACCTTCCAGACGCCGGTGAGGTGGCGGAGGAGGACGCCCTCGGCGCGATGGAGCTCGTAGAGCTTGATGTAGTCCGAGAAGGAACGGAACGCCTCGAACATCTCGCGGGCGATGGACTTGGGCCGGACGTTCTCGGAGCCCACCCATGGGTGGGCCTCGGCGAAGGCGTTGAAGGTGTCGTACACGAACTCCCGGAGGGGCTTGGGATACTCGAGCTTCTCGAGCTCCTCCATGCGCTCGTTGTACTCCATGCCCTCGGACTTCCACTGCGCGATCTTCTCGGACTTCACCTTGTCGAGCTGGCGGCGGAGGATGATGTCCGGGTCCTCGAGGATGGACTCGACGAGGGTCAGGAGGTCGAGGGCGTAGGAGGGGGATTCGCGGTCGAGGAGGCGGACGGTGTCGAGCAGGTACAGGGACAGGGCCTGGTCCATGGAGAAGTCGTCGGGGAGGGCCAGGTTGACGCGGAGGTGCTTGGCGGCCCCGCGGGGTGGCAGCTCGACGATGCCCTTGGAGACCAGGGCGCGGAACAACTGCCAGCCGCGCTGGCGGAGGGCGCGCTTGGAAGCGGGGCCCTCGTGGCAATGGCGGATGATGGCCTGCATCGCGCGGCAGCCGTCGCCCTCGCGCGACAGGACGTTGAGAAGCATGCCGTGGCTGACCTGGAAGCGGGACTGGAGCTTTTCCGGCGCGGCGTCGATGAGGCGCTGGAAGGTGTTGCGGTCCCAGTTGACGAAGTTGCGGTCGGGGGGCTTGCGCTTGACGACCTTCTTGCCGTCGCGCGCCGCCTTGGCCTCGAGCTTGAGGTTTTCGACGACGTGCTCGGGGGCCTGGGCGACGACCCAGCCCACGTTGTCGTAGCCCTTGCGCCCGGCGCGCCCGGCCATTTGGTGGAAGTCGCGGGCGGTGAGGATGCCCACCTTTTGGCCATCGAACTTGCACAGCTTGGTGAAGACGACGGTGCGGATGGGGACGTTGATGCCGACGCCGAGGGTGTCGGTGCCGCAGATGACCTTGAGGAGGCCGCGCTGGGCGAGTTGCTCGACGAGGATGCGGTAGCGCGGGAGGAGGCCGGCGTGGTGGAGGCCGATGCCATGGCGGAGCCAGCGCTTGATGTCCGGGCCGTAGGGGCTGGTGAAGCGCGCACCCTCGAGGGCCTGGGCGATGGCGGCCTTTTCCTCGCGGGTGCAGACATTGATGCTGGTGAAGTCCTGGGCGCTCTCGGCGGCCTCCGCCTGGGTGAAATGGACGACGTACACCGGCGCGCGTCCGGACGTCACGAGGCCCTCAAGCGTCTGGGCCAGCGGGGTCTCGGCGTAGGAGAAGTCCAGAGGAACCGGGCGGGTGACGGACTTGACGGTGGAGGTTTCCAGCCCGTTGAGGCGGGTCAGCTCGCCCTCGAAGAAGGACGTGTCGCCCAGCGTGGCGGACATCAGGAGGAAGCGGGAACGCGCCAGGGTCAGAAGCGGAACCTGCCACGCGACGCCACGCTCGCGGTCGGAGTAGTAGTGGAACTCGTCCACAACGACGTCGCGAACGGGACATTCGGGTCCTTGCCGCAGGGCCATGTTGGCGAGCACCTCGGCGGTGCAGCAGAGGATGGGCGCGTCGCGGTTGATGGTGGCGTCGCCGGTGCTGAGCCCGACGTTTTGGGGCCCGAACTCGCGGCACAGGGAAAGCCACTTCTCGTTGACCAACGCCTTGATGGGGCAGGTGTACGCGGAGCGCCGCCCCTGCGCGAGGGCGTGGAAGTGGAGGGCGGATGCGACGAGCGACTTCCCGGAGCCGGTGGGCGTGTTGAGGATGACGTTCTTGCCCTCGTACAACTCCAGGACGGCTTGTTCCTGGGCCGGGTACAGTTCGATGCCGCGGGCGGCGACGAAGTCGAGGAAGCGCCCGAGCAACCAGTCGTTGGTGGGCGTCTCGAGCCTCGGCAGGAAGTCGTACAGCGTCTTCTCCACGGTCCGTGCAGCGTGCCTTCCGGAGGCCAGGCGCGCCAAGCTTGCCCTTTGGGAGCGGCGAGCGGGGAGCTGCGAGCGGGGAGCTGCGAGCGGGGAGCGAGGAGCGGGAGGCGGGGGATCACGCAGAGGTGCGGGGAGATCGGGGGTCGAAGACCCCGCGCCGCACGCCGTGCCTTGCCCCCTGCTGCTTCACACGGCGGCGGACGTCGCACGCCACACGGCCCAGCCCACCCTTGCCTCCCGCTCCCCGCCTCCCGCCTCCCGCTCCCCGCTCCCCACCCGCCATTCGCCGCTTTCGGGATAATCGGCTTGAGCGCGGCGGCTGCTCCCGGCTTCCTTCGGGGCCGCGCATGAAAGTGAAGCTCGCGCCCGTGCAAGGCGCCGTGGTGGCCCCCCTTGGTTTCAAGGCCGGGGGCGTCTTTTGCGACATCAAGCGGCTGGGGACCGGCAAGGGCTCGGACAAGGGCCCGAAGCGCGACCTCGCGCTGCTGGTGTCGGACCAACCCTGCGCCGTGGCGGGCCTGTTCACGACGAACCAAGTCTGCGCCGCGCCGGTCAAGGTGTGCATCCCGCGTGCGGCCAAGGGCGTGGCGCAGGCGGTCGTCATCAACTCCGGCAACGCCAACGCCTGCACGGGGCGCCAGGGCATGAAGGACGCCCTGCGCATGGCCGACCTCGCCGAGGACGTCCTGGGCGTACGGCGGGGCCATGCCTTCGTGGCCTCGACGGGCCGAATCGGGGTGCACCTGCCCATGCCGCAGGTGGAGTCCGGCATCGTCGCCTGCGCCGCCGAGCTGGGATCCGACGCCGCCCATGCCGACCGTGCGGCGGAGGCCATCATGACCAGCGACACGCGCCCGAAGCAGGTGGCCGTCGAGCTGTCGCTGGGCGGGCGCAAGGTTCGGATCGGCGGGATGTGCAAGGGCGCGGGGATGATCCAGCCGGGAATGAGCCCCAACGGCGCGCGGCCCGCGTCGCTGCCGTCCGGCCTGCACGCCACGATGCTGGCGTTCGTGACGACGGACGCCGCCATTCGCGCCCCGGTCCTCCAGGCCGCCCTCACGGAGGCCGTCGCGGCCTCGTTCAACCGGATCACCGTCGATGGCGACATGAGCACCAACGACACCGTGCTCGTGCTGGCCAACGGCAGGGCGGGCAATCCCGTCATCGGGTCGGCGCGTCACAAGGATCATGCCGCCTTCCAGCACGCGCTGCACCACGTGTGCCTGTCCCTCGCGAAGATGATCGTCCGCGATGGCGAGGGCGTGCACCGGGTGGTAACGGTGCGGGTCAGCGGCGCGCGCTCCGTGGCGGAGGCCGACGCGGCGGCGCGCGCGGTGGGCAACTCGGCGCTCGTGAAGACGAGCTGGCACGGGGGCGACCCGAACTGGGGCCGCATCATCGACGCGCTCGGGTACAGCGCGGCCACGGTGGTGGAGGACCAGGTGGACATCGGGTACAGCGCGCCGGGCTCGCGCAAGGTGCTGTGGAGCCTGCGTCGCGGGCAGCCGACGAAGGCGACGTTCGCGGCGTTGTGCCAGGCCGTGGCGCCGGACGAGTTCGACCTCCACATCCGGCTCAACCTCGGCAAGGGCGCCGCCTTCCTCTACGCGGCGGACCTTACCGAGGCCTACGTGGACTTCAACAAGGGCAACGTGGCCGACCCCACTACCCTCGGAGGCTGATTTTGCGGCCTTCATCCTTCCTCCTTCATCCCTCTTCCTTTCTTTTTACCGGCCCCCGTCCCCACCCGTTCCCATGCAAGACCTGATCTCCAAGGCCGCCACGTTGCTGGAGGCGTTGCCGTACATGCAGCGGTTCGATGGAGCCACGTTCGTGGTGAAGTACGGCGGCAGCTTCATGGACTCGCCGGATCCCATGGTCCGCGCGAGCGTGGCGCGCGACGTGGTGTTCCTTGAGGCCGTGGGCATCAACCCCGTCGTGGTCCATGGCGGCGGCAAGGCCATCACCCGCGCGATGGAGAAGTCGGGCCTGTCCGCGACGTTTGTCCAAGGGCAACGGGTGACGGACGCGGCGACGGTGGAGGTGGTGGACCGGGTGTTGTCGCGGGAGATCAACCCGGAGGTGGTGCGCCTGATCGAGTCCTTGGGCGGCAAGGCGGTGGGGTTTGCGGGCACGGACATCTTCACGTGCCGGAAGCTCTGGTTGAAGGACGCGGCGGGCGCGCCCGTGGACGTCGGCTTTGTCGGCGAGGTGGTGGAAGTACGGACCGGGCCGTTGCTCGCGTGCATCGCGCGCGGCGAGACGCCGGTGATCAGCCCGACGGCACGCGGCGAGGACGGACGGGTCTATAACTGCAACGCGGACGTGGCGGCGGCGCAGGTGGCCATCGCGCTCCGGGCGCGGAGGCTGGCGTTCCTCTCGGACGTGCCCGGCCTGCTGCGGGACCCCAAGGATCCCGCCACGTTGATCCCGCACCTGTCCGTGGGGGAAATCGACGCCTTGAAGCGGGCCGGGGTGATCGACAAGGGAATGATCCCGAAGGTGGACAGCGCCGTGGCGGCGTTGCACGCCGGGGTGGAGAAGGTTGAGTTCCTGGACGGGCGCGTGCCGCACTCGGTGTTGCTGGAGTTCTTCACGGACGCAGGCGTGGGCACCGAGGTGGTGCCGTAGGACCGCCATGGACGCCGCCAGCAGCTCGGGAACGACGCCGGCCCCCGGTCGTGCCAAGGGCCGCATGTTGGTGGTTCGCGGGGGGGCGTTGGGGGACTTCATCCTGACCTTGCCGGTGCTCGCCGCCCTGCGGCGGGCGTTCCCCGCGACGCACCTCGAGGTGCTGGCGTACCCGAGGCCGGCGCAGCTCGCCGTCGAGGCGGGGATCGTGGACGCGGCGCGCGCGCTGGAGTCGCGCGGCCTCGCCGGGTTCTTCGCGCGCAAGGGCGCGCTGGACCCGGAATGGTCCGACTACTTCGCGTCGTTCAACGTCGTGGTGAGCTACCTGTACGACCCCGACCGGCACTTCCAGGACAACGTGGGCCGTGTCTCGCGGGCGCAGTTCCTGGAGGGACCCCACAAGCCGGAGGAACCATCGGAACGGCACGCCGCGCAGCAGTTGCTTCGCCCCTTGGAAAGGCTGGCCATCTTTGACGCCGACCCGCTGCCGCGGCTCACGGCGCTCGGGGCGGGAGGCGTCGCGCCCGGGCCCGGCCGACGTCGGCTGGTGGCGCACCCGGGCTCTGGAGGCGCCCGGAAGAACTGGCCGGAGGCGCGATGGCGGGAGTTGCTGGAGCGCTTGGATGCCCGGGGCGACCTGGACGTGGACTTGGTGGGGGGCGAGGCGGAGGCCGCGCGCTTGCCGGGGCTGGCCCGGGGCTTGGAAACCGTCCGGTGCGTGGTGTCGGAGCCCCTTCCGTTGCTGGCGCGCCGGATGGCGGGGGCTTCGTTGTTCGTCGGACACGACTCCGGGGTGACACACCTGGCGGCGGCCATGGGGGTTCGCGGCCTCGTGCTGTGGGGACCCACGTGCGAGGCCGTGTGGCGCCCCCGAAGCGAGCGCTTCATGTGCCTGCGTCATGCGCAAGGATTGGAGGGCCTGCCCGTGGACGTCGTGGAAAGCTGCCTGCTGGACCTGCTGGAGCGCCCGGCAAGCCCGGGGAACGACGCGGTGCCGGGGCCTTAGCTGGGACCCGTGCGGGTCGCACGCCGTGCAAGGACCCCGACCTCCCCTGGGCTGGGGCCCCTCAGCCCGGATGGCGGGGGCCCTTGCGCGCGTCCGAACGTTCCTCGGCTGCCGTTCCCGGCGCCTTCGCATGGCTCATTGCCGCAGGAAGCCCGCGCGGTTGGCGTGTTCGTGGCCGGAATGCCAAGACCACAGGGGGCTTTTCCTAATTCGTGGACTCGATGCCAGATCTTGCAAAATTATTTAGCATTCGATGCTGCCATGGGGTGACCGCCCGGGTTTCCGCCCGGGCAAGCTGGGTGCGACGGAGCCCAACGGCTCGTTCCCCGCCGCAAGCCCGCGCGGTTGGGGTGTTCGTGGCCTGCATGCCAAGGCGGCTGACACGTTTCCCTTATTCGTGGGTTGGCCGCCCAACCTTGCAAAATACTTTGGCATTCGTTTCGGGCAGGGGTTGATCGCGGGTTTGCCTGTTTGGAGAAGCCCAGATTCATGGAATCGGCCGGGCTATCCGCGCAAGGGCGCCCCATGGCCCTGGCAGGCCGGATATCCAAATCATCGCGTGCCACCGCTATTCGTGGTTTCCAGGACGAATCTTGCATGAATCTCGAAGATTATTTCCGCGCATGGCGCCATCACGAAATTATTCGTTTGGAATCACAACATCCATTGACGCGGCATCGCCTGCCATGATGACGTCCGAAACGACACGGTTCGGAATAACAAAATCATAAGACTCATGAGCATCAAGACCTCCATCATGTCCCCCCTGACGACGGCGGGGAGCCTCGGCAAGCCTTGGATGGCTGCCGTTCTGGGAATGGCCACGTTCTGCGTTGGTGCCGTCCAAGCCCAAACCCTCTTCGGCAACTTGGGCGCGGATGGCTCCGGCAGCCTGGCTGCCACCAACACGGACATCGGGCCCTCGTCGAACCCGACCACCTACCTCGCGCAAGGCATTATCGCGGGTTCGGCGCCCATTGGTTCCGTGACCTTGGGCCTCTACGGCGACGGCAACCAAACGGCATCGGTCTCCATTTTCGCCGACAGTTCGGGGTACCCAGGCGGCAACGAGCTATTCGCCTCGGACGCGGTGACGGTCAATGCGCAGGGCAAGTACACCTTCAACTTCGCGGGTGGCGCGGCGCTGGCGGCCGGAGATACCTACTGGATTGTCCCCAATGGCAACGTGTCCTGGTACTGGGCGGGCGGGGGGTTCAACGCTGCTCCGACAGAACAGAACGGTAGCGGCTATGGCTATGCAGGAACCGTAACTGCAACTGACACAAATTTCACGTCGGGGACCTCAACGGTCTCTGGATACAGCATCAGCATCAACCCGGTCCCTGTTCCTGAGCCGGCCTCCATGGCGATCACCGGGCTCGCGTTGGTCGGTGCCGCCGTGGCGTTGCGCCGCCGTGGCGCCGCCGCCAAGTAAGGCCGCATCCGAGACCTCCCTGCGCCGGGACGATTCCATGGAATGATCCCGGCCGAAGGATCCGCCCACGATTTCCGGCGCTGGTTCACGCGCTGGAGTGGGCTAGCCCGAGGGAATCATTCCAGGGCGCCCGGCATCCCCCATGTCGGGCGCCCTTTTTGATTCCGTCCGGTTTCGGCAGGCGACACCCGGTCATCGCCCGGTCACACGGTTTCGACGAGCGCATGGCGCCGAGCGCGTTCCGCCCGAGGACACAGCGCTGCAACGATGGCACCGCGAAACGGCAGTCCCCTCCCCCCGGTATGAAGGGCGTGCCCCATGGGTCGGAGCGCCCTTTCAGCCTAGAGAGGGCCGTTGGGCCTTCTGTGGGCCGCGTGCCCCCACGCGGCGGGTAAGGGGACCCAGCCCACAGTGCTGTCGAGCCCACCACGACCTCAGCCGCAGGGTGAGCCCTTCCATTCGTGTTCATGCGCCCGGGCGGGTCTGTCAGCCGTTGCCGAGGCGCTTGATTTGGTCGCGCAGGCGGGCGGCCTGCTCGTAGTCCTCGCGGTGGATGGCGTCGGCGAGTTGATGGCCGAGTTGCTCGAGCTCGGACATGGGACGACCGGCCTCGGCCTGCTGGCGCCAACCGCGTAGGAAGGCGATCTCGGGGCAGGCCTCGGCCCATTCGGGCCGTCCAAGCCCCTCGAAGAAGCGGCCGAGGTTCTCGACGGACTCCCCGAGGAGCTGCACGAGCTGGGCGTGTTGGGAGGGCTTGAGGCAGGCGGCTCGGGCGCGGGCGTGAAGGAGGGTTTGCTGGGGAGCGAGCTGCAAGGAGGGCCATGCGGCCTCGCGGGAGGGGGCATGGTCGTTGAGGACGTTGAAGAGGCCGAGGTTGTGGGCGCAGTCGGCGGCGGCGGGCTCCATGTCCTTGAGGTGGAAGAAGGCGATGGAGCGGTGGTGGAACTGGATGGCCTCCTGGTGGAGCTTGTTGCATTCGTCGGGCGTCAGCAGCGGGATGCCGTCACGCTGGGGTTGGTCACGGGTGTCCAGGCGGTCCTTGAGGGCATGGAGCCAGGTGGGATGCCCGAGGGGTTGCTTGCCGTCGGGACGGCCGGTGGCCTCCATTTGGAGGACGCCGAGGTCCACGCGGAGCTGGACCTTTGGGAGGCCATCGCGGCCCTTGATCCGGCGTGCGGAGATGGTGCCCTGGACGAAGGGCCACGCATTCAGGAAGGCACTGAGGTCGCGGGACATCGTGATGGGAGGGCTGGAGAGGGGATGCGGAGTGGGAAGGGCGTCCTAGAGGACCTGGCCCGGGCGTTGGCCAAGGCAGAGGCGGCGGTAGGTGGCGAGGGCGAGGAGGGGCCAGGCGTTCCGGTACATGTCGTACTTGAGGTAGAAGACCTTGGGGAAGCCGGTGCCGGTGATTTCCTCCTCGGTCCAGGAGCCGTCGTCGTTTTGGACGTCCATGAGGTGTTGGACGCCGCGCTTCAGGGAGGGGTCGTTGGGGTCGCCCATGGCGCAGAGGCCCATGACGGCCCAGGCGGTCTGGGAGGGGGTGCTGGGGCCGGTGCCCTTGTAGATGGGGTCGTCGTAGGTGTTGCAGCGCTCGCCCCAGCCGCCGTCGGGGAGCTGGACGGAGCGAAGCCACTGGGCGCCGCGTTGGATCCAGGGCTGGGACATGTCGAGGCGCATGGCGTCGAGGCCGCGGAGGACCTGCCAGGTGCCGTAGATGTAGTTGACCCCCCAGCGGCCGTACCAGGAGCCGTCCTTCTCCTGCTGGGCGCGGAGGTAGTCGAGGGCGCGGCGGACCTGGGGGTGGGACGTGGGGTAGCCCTCGTAGCCGAGCAATTCGAGGATGCGCGCGGTGATGTCGGCGCACTCGGGGTCGAGCATGGCGTTGTGGTCGGCGAAGGGGACCTTCTCGAGGATGGAGTTGGTGCAGTCCTTGTCGAAGGCGGCCCATCCGCCGTCGCGGCATTGGAAGGTGAGCATCCAGACAAGGCCGCGGCGGAAGGCGTCGTTGCGGCGCTGGGGTTGGTCGGTGGGGACTTGGCGGAGCGCGAGGAGCACCATGGCGGTGTCATCGACGTCGGGGTTCCACTTGTTGTTGTACTCGAAGACCCAGCCGGAGGGCTCGACCTGGGCGGGATTCTTGTGGATCCAGTCGCCGGCGAAGCGGATCTCGCGGTCCATGATCCAGTGGGCGGCCTTGACCATCTTGGGGTGATGGGCGGGGACGCCGGACTCGCGGAGGCAAATGGAGACGATGGCGGAATCCCAGACCGGGGAGAAGCAGGGCTCGATGCGGACGGAGTCCTTGGTCTCGTGCATGAGCTTGACCAGCTCATGGTGGGCGCGGAGGACCTCGGGGTGGTCGTCCGGGTAGCCGAGGGCCTTGAGGGCGATGAGGGCGTTGAGCATCGCCGGGAAGATGGCGGCCAGGCCGTCTGAGCCCTCGAAGCGTTCCAGCATCCATTGCTCGGCCTTCTTGAGGGCGCGGGCGCGGAAGGGGTGGAACCCCTTTCGGCTGACCCATTCGGCGAACTTGTGGAGGCGGTCGAGCCAGAGGAAGACGTTGCGGAGGTTGAAGTCGAAGTATCGGGGGCGGAGGGCCTCGTCGAGCTCCCACTTCCCGTTGGGATAGAGCTCGTCGAGGGAGATGGGCAGGGGCTTGGTGGGGCGGTAGTGGTTGATGATGGCGAGGGGCACGAGCATGGCGCGCGACCAGTTGCTCATGTCCCAAAAATTGACGTGGAACCACTTCCCGATGAGGAGGACCTCGGAGGGGACGGTGGGCACGTGGTTCCATCCCACGAGGCCGATGAGGGCCAGGTAGAGCTTGGAGAAGGTGTTCATGCGCGGGACGCCACCGAGGTTGCAGGCGACCTCCCGGGCGCGAAGCATGCGTGGGTCCGTGCTGGGAACGCCGGCGAGCTTGAGGGCGAGGTAGGCCTTGATGGTGGCGTTCACCTCCGGCGGGCCGTTGGGGTAGATGTTCCAGCCCCCGTCGGGAAGCTGCTTGGCAAAGATGTGATGGACCGCCTTGCGTTGCCACGCGGGGTCCACCTTCCCCCACCAGTGGTAGAAGGCGACCATGTCGGCCACGAGCGTGACGTCGACGAGGAGCTCGCCCACCCAGTAGCCCTCGGGCTTTTGCTCGGAGAGCAGGAAGCTCTGGGAACGGGTGATGGCCTCGTCGAGGCAGGGCCATGGCAATGGGGACGCGGTGGCGCCGCCTTGCAGCGAGGCCCCGGGAGCGCCGACGTCGGGTCGGGACGACATGGTTGGGTGCGGGGATGCGTCGTGGGCTAGGCCTTGGGCAACAGGTCGGCGACCAAGGCCTTCTCCTCCTTCAGCTCGGCCTCGGTGAGGGCGATGCGGGCGCGGGAGAACTCCGACAATGAGACGCCCTCGACGGTGCGCCATGCACCGCCGTTGGAGCGGGTGGGGAAGCTGAAGATGAGCCCCTTCTCGATGCCGTAGGCCCCGTCGGAATGGACGGCGACGGAGAAGCAGTCGTCGGGGTGGGTGGGGGTGGAGAGGGCGCGGACGGTGTCCACGACGGCGTTGGCAGCGGAGGCGGCGGAGGAGAGGCCGCGGGCCTCGATGATGGCGGCTCCGCGCTTCTGGACGGTTGGGATGAAGGTGTTGGCGAACCAGGCGTCGTCGCGGATGACGTCCGGGGCCGGGCGGCCATCGATGCGGGCGTTGGCGAAGTCGGGGTACATGGTGGAGCTGTGGTTGCCCCAGATGGCGACGTTGGAGACCTGGGAGATGGGGACTCCGGCCTTCTTGGCGAGCTGGGTGGTCGCGCGGTTTTGGTCGAGCATGGTCATGGCGAACCAACGGTCCCGGGGGACGTCCGGGGCGGACGACATGGCGATGAGGCAGTTGGTGTTGCAGGGGTTGCCGACGACCAGGGTGCGGACGTCGGAGGCGGCGTTGCGTTGGATGGCTTGGCCTTGGCCGGTGAAGATGCGGCCGTTGATGCCCAGGAGGTCCTTGCGCTCCATGCCGGCCTTGCGGGGGACGGACCCGACGAGCAGCGCCCAGTTCACGCCGCGGAAGCCCTCGTCGAGGCTGGCGGTGGGGACGACGCCGGCGAGGAGGGGAAAGGCGCAGTCGTCCAGCTCCATGACGACGCCGTTGAGCGCCTTGAGGGCCGGCTCGATCTCGATGAGGTGAAGGATGACGGGTTGGTCCGGGCCGAACATCGCGCCGGAGGCGATGCGGAAGAGGAGGGAGTAGCCGATTTGGCCGGCGGCGCCGGTGACTGCGACACGAATGGGGGCGTTCATGAATGCTGCTTCTGAATCAGGGATTTGCTCGCTACCAACGGGCCGACCCTACCGAGGGCGTGGCGCGGGCGGAAGAGCGTTCCTGCGATTGGGGGCGGGCGTCGGAACGCCGCCCCGCGATGAATGGACTCGATATTTGGGGAGGCGTTTCGGGGCGGAGACGGGAAGGATGGACCCATGATGGGCGACGGTGGCGGAAATGGGACGGGCTCGGATCGGCCTCGGGAGGCGTCGGGGCGACGGGAACAGGACGACGCGGAAGGGCCGGGGGAGCACTGGCGTTGGTGCCCGCGTTGCAGCCACGAGCTGCACAATGAGCGCTGCAAGCTGCGATGTCCGCGCTGCCATTACTTCATGAGTTGCTCGGACTTTGATTGACTTGGGCGCGGGCGAGTCGCTTCCCTCGCGTGCGAAACACGGCACATCAAGGCCCCTTATTCCATGAGCGTATTGGTTGTTGGCACGACGGCGTTGGATTCCATCAAGACCCCGAAGAAGGAGAACCCCAAGTTGCTGGGGGGCTCCGCGAGCCACGCGGCGGTGGCGTCGTCGTTCTTTTCGCCCACACGGCTGGTGGGCGTGGTGGGGGGGGACTTTCCGTCCAAGTACGTCAAGTTGTACGAGAGGCATGGGCTGTGCCTGAAGGGCCTGGAGCGGGTGAAGGACGGGCGGACGTTCCATTGGTCCGGGGAGTATGAGGTGAACATGAACAATCGCCGCACGCTGGAGACGGTCCTGGGCGTGATCGAGCACTGGCAGCCGGCGATCCCGGGCGACTATGAGTCCTGCCCCTACGTCCTGCTGGCCAACATCGCCCCGGCCGTGCAGCTCCGAGTGCTCGACCAGGTGGCCCGGCCCAAGTTCGTCGTGGCCGACACCATGGACCTCTGGCTGAACATCGCGCTGGACGACGTGATGCGCCTGCTCAAGCGCATCGACTGCCTCGTCCTCAACGACTCCGAGGCGCGCCAACTGACGGAGGACGACAACGTCGTGTCGGCGCTCCCCAAGATTCACCGGATGGGGCCGCGCTACGTGATCATCAAGAAGGGCGAGCACGGGTCGATCTTGTCCTCGCCCAAGGGGTTGTTCGTGGCCCCGGCGTTTCCCCTGAAGAAGGTCGTGGATCCCACGGGTGCCGGGGATTCGTTCGTGGGCGGGTTGATGGGCTACCTCGCCAGCCGCAAGGATGGGTCGGTCGATGCCAACCTGCGGCGTGCCATCGTCCATGGGGCGGTGGTGGCGTCCTTCTGCTGCGAGGGCTTCGGGCTGACGGTGACGACGAAGGTGACCCGCCAGGAGATTGACGCCCGCGTGCGCGATCTCGAGGCGATCGCCGGCCTCGGCTGACCGGGAACGTGGGCATGGTGGCAGAGCCGTCTCGGCTCTGGGCAAGGAGACCAGCGGCGGGACGCCGCTGCCCACTCTCCTCCCGGCAAGCGAGGCGCGGGAGACGACGAGCGAAGCCGGTTGGACTGGCCGTCCCCGGGCGCAACCTCCGTTGCAGACCGGCCGCGATCCTACTCCCGGCCTGGCAGGTGGGCGCGGAACGTGACGATGCGACGTTGCTCGGCCTCGGTGACGAGGACGGTCCGGCGGTCCTTGCCACCGAAGGTCAGGTTGGTGGGGTGCTTCCCGAGCACGTCGATCTCGCGGATGATCTTGGCCTCCGGGTTCAGGACCACCACGGTGCCCTTGCCATGACGCGTGATGTAGAGGTTTCCATCCACGTCGCATCGCATGCCGTCGAAGCCGTGGTCATCGAACTTCCGGAACAAGCGCTTGTTGGCGATGGAGCCGTCGGGGCGGATGTCGAAGACCCAGACGTTGCGCTGGATGCTTTCGTTGACGTAGAGGCGTCGTCCATCCGGGCTGACCTCGATGCCATTGGTGGTTCCCATGCCTTCGGCCTCGCGGTGGAGGCGGCCTTGCGGGTCGAGACGCCACAGTTGTCCGGTGCTGTTTCCCCAATTGGGGTCGCTGGCATAGACCGTGCCGTTGGGGGCGATGGCCAGGTCGTTGGGCTGGTTCATCCGGTCGTCATGCGCGACGACGGACACGGCCCGTGTGGCGGGGTCCACGCGCAGGATGTTGTGGCCGGTGTAGTCGGCGACCAACATGCGGCCGTCGCGCTCGAACCGGATCCCATTCCCCGTGCTTCCCGTTGGCAACGTGACGAAGGCCTCGGCCTTGCCGTCCATGGTGACGCGTCCAATGACGGGCGCGGCGCCAAAGCTGACGCAGTAGAGGTCTCCCCGGGCATCGCAGGCGGGTCCCTCGATCCCGGCGGTGAAGCCTCCCGACGTCAGGGCAACGGCGGCATTGCCAAGGCGAGGGCGCATGGAGCAGCCGGGTCCGGACAAAGACAGCGAGACGAGGGCGAGCGCGACGGCCATCACCGAGGTGTCGGGACGCCATGCGAGTCGAGGGCGGAGGTGCATGGGCAGGGTGTTCCCATGTCACGGCGGGAAAGGCGAGCTGGGATTCCGGTTGGGGGTCCACGCGCGTGGTGGGGCCTGGGGGAGGCCCGTGATGCAAGAGACGGGGCAGGGGTGGCACCGAAGGCGGCCTTGCCCCGCCGCGTGGGCGTCGGCAGCCTTGTCGGGTGACGGTTTCCGGGCCAACGGACGAGCGGCAACGGCTTTGGATGCAGGCGTGGCGTGTTGCTGGGCCTGCCATGGAGGATTTGCAGCGGGAGGAACTGCGGGCCTTGGCCGAAGACGAGGCGTGCCTGCGGTCCGATGCCTTGCTGCAGGCCATCGAGTTCCCGCGGCCGGCGGGGTGGCGGGATGGTCACTCTGGGCTGGTGGACCAGCAGCGTTGGTTCCGCCGGAAAATCCTGACCGCATGAACCCAGTGTATGCGGCGGCGGCCGACCTACATGCCTTCCTCACGGCGCGCGCGTGGGAGTTTTGCCTCATCGGCGGGGTCGCCCTCCAGCGTTGGGGTGAGCCGCGTCAAACCCTCGATGCGGACTTCACGGTCCTGACCCACTTCATCCGCGACGAGGAGTACATCGACGCATTGCTTGCGGCGTATCCGAGCAGGATTCCGGATGCCCGTGACTTTGCGCTGCGGGCGCGGGTGCTGTTGCTGCGGCATCCCAACGGCGTGGGCCTGGACGTCGCGCTGGGTGGGATCCCGTTCGAGGTGGCGTCGGTTGCCCGATCCAGCGAGTGGCAGGCTATCCCCGGGGTCACGCTGAGGACGTGCTCGGCGGAGGACCTCATCGTGCACAAGGTGTTTGCGGGGCGAAACCAGGATTGGGCCGATGTCGAGAAGGTCCTGAAACGGCAAGGCCGGGGGCTCAACGTGGCGCTCATCGAGGGCGAGCTTTCACCCTTGCTTGCGTTGAAGGAGTCCCCCGAAAGCCTGGACCGGTTCCGGGACTTGTTGCGCCAACAGGTCCGTTGATCGAGTCGGGGTGCGGGCAACGCCGCCGAGAAAGGGGCGTGCGCCTACTGGGGCTGCCTGGGCTCCTTGTCCGCGAGGTTGCGCTCGATCCGGGCCTTGACCTCAAGGTTGGCGGGGTGGGCGACACGGGCGAGGTTGGTTCGGACGGCGTCCCATTGGCCGAGGCGGAGGTGCCATCGGGCGAGGTGGAGGAAGATGCTGTCTCGGTCGCGGTCGTTGTCGGCGAGGTCGAGGGCTTCGTGCCACGATTGGAGGGCGGAGTGGGCGAGTGCGGCCTCGTTGGCCTTGCGTTGTTCGGCGGTGTCCGCGGGGTCGGGCTTCACGCCGTACCAGGTCTGGGCGACGTCGAAGGCGTATCGAAAGTTGTGGGGGCGGAGCCGGCGGACCTCGCGGTAGTGCTCGAGGGCGCGCCGGAAGACGGCAGCCTCGTCGCAGTGGTAATAGGCCATGGCGTCCTTGCGGAAGAGGAAGACGACGGTACCGAGGTTGTAGCGGTAGGTGGGCTCGAAGGGGTTGAGGGCGATGGCCTTCTCGTAGGCTGGGAAGGCCTTCTCAATGGGGCCGACGTGGCCGTAGTGGTTGGCGAGGTTGTTCCAGACGGAGGGGTCCGTGGGGTCGATGTCGGCGGCCTTCAGCAGTTGATCGATGGCAGCCTGTTCGTCCCCGGTTTCACCCAGGAAGGCGGCAAAGGCATTGCGAGCGGGGGCGTAGTCGGGGTGGCGGTGGATGAGGCGTTCGTAGGCGGCGCGCACCCGGGCATTCCGGATGTCCACGCGGCGGCCGAAGGCGAGGTTGGATTCGCGGCGCGGGTCTTCCGGCGCCAGCGCCTCCCGTTCGGCGAGCCATCGCCCAATTTCCTCCTCGGCGTCGTCGTCGTCCTGCATGACGACGCGCAGCTCGGCGTAGCGTGGGTCCGTGGTGTCGGGTCCAGGGTGGGCGATCGGGATGGATTGGGCGGCCCATGCGACGCGGTTGGACAACGCCATGGGGGCATTGGTGGAGAGGAGGACGCTGAGTGCGCCGACGAGCAAGTCGCCCATGGGGAGGAGGCTAGCAGGGGAGGGATGGGGAGTCTTGGGCAAGTTGAACGGAGTGGGGTGCGGCGAGGTGGGTTGGCGGGGAAGTTTTCTTGGGGGCGGTGGGGGTGTTTGGAAGCAAAAGGGCCGGGCTCACTCGAGCCCGGCCCTGGTGATGAGGCCAAAGACGCCTTCACCGAGGCGCTCAGATCGGCGGCAGAGCCAACTGGAGACTACGTGCCCGCACTCTGCCGCCCAGCACGGCCTCTCTGCCAACCCTTGGCGAGCACGGTTCCAACCAACGTCATTATGGACGAATGACAAGGTGCTTTGTTCAAGCTTCGCGGGCCTGCGTTGATACTCGCCTGTGACGCGGGTAGCCTGCCGTGTATGAGCGAGTTCACTGGAACGGTCTCGGCCCTCGGGCTCTCCGCATTTTTCCTCGCGTTGGGCAGCTTGGGCCGGGCGGACACGTTGCACTTGCGCGACGGCGCCTCGGTGACGGGAAAGGTGATTGCGGAGAAGAAGGAACAGCTCTTCGTGGACCTTGGGTTCACGGTGTTGGCGGTGCCACGCACGGAGGTGGTCAAGGCCTCCAAAGAGTCTGCGCCCGAGCAGCGCCTGGCGAAGGGTCCGGCCATCCAGGAATCCAAGGGCGGGAACTTCGCGGTGGCCACGACCCCGCCTCCCGAGCGGCCCGTGCGGGAGCTGGTGCAATCCCTGGGCGAGTCCGTGGTGCAGGTGCGCACGCCCAGCGGCGTTGGATCCGGCTTCTTCATCTCCGAGGATGGCCACCTGATCACGAACTTCCACGTCATCGAGGGCGAGACGCGCATCTCGGTCGAGGTGTATCACCAGAAGGACTCGCAGCTGGATCGCCGGAGCTACAAGGACGTGCGGATCGTGGCGATGAACAAGTTCGCGGACCTGGCGTTGCTGAGGGTGGACGACGCCGGTGCGCCGCGCTTCAAGCGCGTGCTGGTGGGGGACACGGACGCGCTTTCGGTGGGCGAGCGGGTGTTTGCGATCGGCAGTCCCCTTGGGCTGGAGCGGACGGTGACGGAGGGCATCCTGAGCACGAAGACGCGGCAGATGGGCGGGTCGCTGTACTTGCAGACGACGGCCCAGATCAACCCGGGGAACTCAGGCGGGCCGTTGTTCAACCTGCGCGGCGAGGTGGTGGGCGTGACCAACATGAAGCTGACCTTTGGCGAGGGGCTGGGCTTCGCCATCCCGTCGGACGAGCTGAAGTACTTCCTCCTGCACCGGGATGCGTTTGCCTACGACAACGACAACCCGAGCAACCCGTTCCGGTACCTGGAGCCGCCGGGCCGCCTGCGCGCCGCGAGGCCTTGAGGCGTCGCGGATGCCGCGATGACGACCGTTGGAATCGATGCTTCCCGGGGGTGTGTGGCTGGCTAGGCTGTCGGCGTGGACGAGCGTGTTCAGGGCGGCGAGCGGGTGTACCGGGGCATCCCGGCATCGCCAGGCGTGTGCCATGGGCCCGTCGTGGTGCTCGGCGACGCGGCCCGGCACGTGCTCCGGCGGGAGGTTCCGCCCGATGCCGTGGGCGGCGAGTTGGCGAGGTTGCAGGCGGCCCTGGCCCGGACGCGACGCGACCTCTCGGAGGTGCAGGATCAGGTGGCGCGTGCCGTGGGGCAGGCCGAGGCGTCCATCTTTGACGCGCACCTGTTGGTCCTAGAGGACGAAATGCTCCTGGGCGAGGTGCGCCGGCGCATCGAGTCGGACCGCGTCAACTGCGAGGCCGCGTACCACGAGGTAGCCGAGAAGTTTGCCACGGCGTTGGGGGGGCTGGAGGACGACTACCTGAGGGAGCGCGCGGCGGACATCCGGGACGTGACGGGACGCGTGCTGGACCACCTGATGGGGCGTACCACGGAGCGAGAGCTGCGCGACCTTGCGGAGCCTTCGATCATCCTGGCGCCGAACCTCTCGCCGGCGGCGACGGCGACGTTGGACCCGCGCAAGGTGCTGGGGTTGGCGACGGACGGGGGTGGCACGACGAGCCATACGGCGATCCTGGCCCGGAAGCTGGGCATCCCGGCCGTCGTGGGGCTGGGCGACATCACGACGCGCGTGCGCGGTGGGGAGCATGCGCTCGTGGACGGCCATTCCGGCGCGGTCACGATCAACCCGACGGACCAGACGCTGTTCGCGTATGGACAGCTCAAGCAACGTCGAGCCGCGCTGGACGAGCGACTCGCTGCCCTTCGCAGCCAGCCAGCCATCACCCTGGATGGCCATCGCATCGCGCTGGCTGCCAACATCGACGTGCCCACGGACGCCGTTGCAGCCGTCTCGGCCGGGGCGGAGGGCATCGGGCTTTTCCGCAGCGAGTTCCTGTTCCTGAACCGCCGCGACTTCCCGGGGGAGGACGAGCAGTTCGAGGCCTATCGGGCCGCCGCGGTCACGGTGTCGCCGCATGCGGCGGTGGTCCGAACCCTGGACCTGGGTGGCGACAAGCTCCCGGCCGGTTGGGCGCGCGGGGGCGAGCAGAACCCTTTCCTTGGGTGGCGTGCCATTCGCGTGAGCCTGGACCTGCCGGAAGTGTTCCAGGCGCAGTTGCGGGCGGTGCTCCGGGCGTCGGCCTTTGGCAAGGTGCGCCTTATGTACCCCATGATCAGCGGGCTCGGGGAGCTGCGGCAGGCCAACATGTTGCTGGAACGATGCCGGGAGGACCTGCGGGCGGCGGACGTTCCCTTCGACCCGGCCATGCAGGTGGGCATGATGATCGAGGTGCCCGGCGCCGCGCTGGTCGCGGAGCAACTGGCGCGAGAGGTGGACTTTTTCTCCGTGGGGACGAACGACCTCACGGGCTACACGCTGGCCGTGGACCGGATGAACGAGCGGGTGGCCCCGCTGTTCTCGCCCATGCACCCCGGGGTCCTGCGCCTGGTGCAGGCGACGGTCGAGGCCGCGCGGCGGCATGGTCGCTGGGTGGGCGTCTGTGGCGAGGCGGCGGCGGACCCGGCCATGGTCCCGGTCCTGGTGGGCCTGGGGGTGGACGAGCTGAGCGCGACGCCCGCCGCCATCCCGGCGGTGAAGTTCCTGCTGCGACGACTCCGCCTGGGCGAGGCCGTCGAGGCGTCAGGGCGGGCCCTCGTTGCGGAGTCGGCGGAGGATGCCTTCCGAATTTCGCGTTCGCTCGCGATGCAGGTTGCGCCCGAGCTGTTCCAGGGCGCGTGAATGAACCCAATCCGAGCGGACGTCCCAACTGGCGAACGCGTGCACGAACATGAGCCACCATCCCCCCAGCCTTGAGCACTTGGCCCTGACCCGGCGCGGCTTCCTTCACCACTGCGGCATGGGCATGGGGATGGCCGGCCTGACGGCGCTTCTCGGGTCCCTGCATGAGGTCCAGCCCCGTGCCCGGGCTGCGACGCCGGCCGTCCCTGGCAACTTCACCAGCCCCCTTGCGCCGCGTGGGCCCCAGTTTCCGGGCCGGGCCAAGCGCGTCATCCACATCTTCGCCAACGGCGGCCCCTCCCACGTGGACACGTTCGATCCCAAGCCCGCGCTGGACCGATGGCATGGCAAGGAGATCCCGGTCCAGCTCAAGACCGAGCGGCGCACGGGCGCCGCGTATCGGTCCCCGTTCCAATTCCGGCGCCATGGGCGCTGCGGGCTGGAGGTTTCCGAGTTGTTCCCGCACGTCGGCCGCCATGCCGACGACCTCTGCGTGATCCGGTCCATGAAGGCGGACGTGCCGAACCACGAGCCGTCGCTCCTGCTCATGAACTGCGGCGAGGCGCGCCTGGTGCGGCCCAGCTTTGGCTCTTGGGTCACCTACGGCCTCGGGTCCGAGAACCAGAACATGCCTGGCTTCGTGGTGATGTGCCCCGGGGGCTATCCCATCCAGGAGTCGCAGAATTGGCAGTCCGCCTTCCTGCCGGGCGTGTACCAGGGCACGTACATCAACACCGAGCACACCAAGATCGAGCGGTTGATCGAGAACATCACCAACGCCTACCACGGGCTGGCCGAGCAGCGAGCCCAGCTCGACCTTCTCCACCAGCTCAACCAGCGTCACCAACGCGCCCGCGCCGCCGACGCCCAGATCGAGTCGCGCATCCAGTCCTTCGAGCTCGCCTTCCGCATGCAGATGGATGCCGCCGACGCCTTCGACATCCAGCGCGAGCCGGAGCACGTCCGCCGCATGTATGGCGAGGGCACGCAGGCCCGCCAGCTCCTCATTGCCCGCCGCCTTCTCGAGCGAGGCGTCCGCTTCGTCCAGGTCTGGCATGGATCCGGCCAGCCGTGGGACAACCACGATGACATCGAGTCCAACCACCGTCGCCTCGCCAAGGAGGCCGACCAACCCATCGGGGCCCTCCTGTCGGACCTCAAGCAGCGTGGCATGCTGGAGGACACGCTCGTCATCTGGGGCGGCGAGTTCGGACGCACCCCGACCGTCGAGCTGCCCACGCCGGGCGCCAATGCCGGCAAGCAGAACGGCCGCGACCACAACAACCACGGCTTCACCATGTGGTTGGCCGGGGGGGGCGTGAAGGGCGGCATGGTCCATGGCGCCACCGACGAGTTTGGGTTCGCCGCCGCCGAGAAGGTCGTCCATGTCCATGACCTTCACGCCACGCTCCTGTGGCTTCTCGGCTTCGACCATGAACGCTTCACGTTCCATCACGCGGGCCGCGACTTCCGCCTCACCGACGTCCATGGCAACGTCGTCCGCGAATTGATCGCGTGATGCCACCCCTTGCATGAAGGCCATTCTCCTCGCGGCGGGCAAGGGCACCCGCATGCGCGACCTGACCCAGGAAATCCCCAAGCCCATGCTGTCCGTCCAGGGCCGTCCCATCCTCGAGCACATCGTCGAGGGCCTCGTCCGCAGCGGCATCCGGGACCTTTGCATCGTCACCGGCTGGCACGCCGACGCCATTGAGGGCTACTTCGGCGACGGTTCACGCTTGGGCGCCCACATCCAGTATCGGCGTCAGGTCGTGCAGGATGGAACGGGCAAGGCCCCCGAGGTCGCCCGTGACTTCGTCGGCAACGACGCCTTCCTGCTCACGTACGGCGACATCCTCGTCCGTCCTGAGACCTATGGGCAGATGCTGGCCCGTTGGCGGGAGGGACGCTTTGGTGGGCTCCTGACGGTGACGGCGGGCGAGGACGTCACGAAGGGCGGGCTCAATTTCTTCAATGAGCGCTTCGAGTTGACCCGACTGGTTGAAAAGCCCTCCGCCACCCAGTTGGAGGAGTTGCGTGCCGAGGGATGGCTCAAGCCTGGGCAGCCTGCCTGGTACAACGCAGGCATCTACGTCTTCCAACCGACGCTCTTCGAGTTCACCGCCCGCCTCGTGAAATCACCTCGTGGCGAGTTCGAGCTCACCGACGCCATCACCGCCATGGTCGCCGCCGGGCACGTCGTCGCCGGATTGCGCATCGAGGGGCGCTGGGTGGACGTGCGGGATCCCGAGGTGCTTGCCTCGCTGCAGCACGAGGCCGCCGGGCCTCATGCCTCGTCGTGAACCCGCCAAGGCTCCGACTTCGCCTCACCGGCGCCGCCGAGTCTGCCGTCCGGACCGGGCATCCGTGGGTGTATTCCGACAAGGTTCGCGAGCAGAACCGCCCTGGGCGCACTGGCGAGGTGGCGGTGGTCTATGATCGCAACGACCGCTTCCTCGCCTTGGGCTTGTACGATCCGGACTCTCCCATTGCCCTGCGCGTCCTGCATCGAGGCTCCCCGGTCCTCCTCGAGCCCGCATGGTGGGTGGGCCGATTGCGGGAAGCCTTGTCGCGGCGCGCGCCGGTCGCCACTGCGGACACCACCGGCTACCGCATCCTCAACGGGGAGTCCGACGGCTTCCCAGGGTTGGTGGTCGATCGTTACGCCGACTGCCTCGTGGTGAAGGCCTATACCCTGGCGTGGTTGGGATCACTGGGGGGAAGCGCGCCCGGGACCGCTTCGTCCCCGCGGTTGGGCGGCGGGTTGACGCGTCCCCCCTGGCCACCCATCCCCGGGCTGGCGCTGGTGCCTCTCCTGATCGACGCGTTGCAACCGGCGCGCATCGTCCTGCGCCTCAGCCGCAACGTTGCACAGGTCGCCGGGCACCACGGGTTGATGGACGGCCAAAACCTTCATGGAACGGACGCCTCGCCATCCGTCGTGTTCCGCGAGGACGGCTTGGGGTTTGAGTCCGACGTCGTGCGTGGCCAGAAGACCGGTTTCTTCCTCGACCAACGGGGCAACCGGCGCGAGGTCGGCCGGATGGCCGCCGGCGGCCGGGTCTTGAACGTGTTCAGCTTCTCCGGGGGCTTCTCCGTGCATGCGGCGCGAGGCGGTGCCGTGGCGGTGACGGACGTGGACATTTCGCCCCATGCGCTGGCGTCGGCACGGCGCAACATGGCGTTGAACGCCGGACACCCGTCCGTGGCTCGCTCGCGGCACGAGCAGGTGCAGGCGGATGCGTTTCGATGGCTGGAGGCGGCGCCGCGCGGGGCGTGGGACCTGGTCATCCTGGACCCGCCCTCGATGGCGAAGCGCGAGCCGGAGCGTTCGGGTGCCATCGAGGCCTATGGGCGGTTGGCCCGCCTGGGCGCGGCGTGCGTGGCACCGGGAGGGCGCCTGCTGGCGGCATCTTGCTCCGCCCATGTGACGACGGACGAGTTCCTCGCGGCCACGCGAGCCGCCCTGCGGGGCTCCGGGACGGCCTGGACGGAGGAACGCGTGGCCGGGCATGAGGCGGACCATCCGGCGGAGTTCCCGGAGGCGCAGTACCTGAAGGCGCTTCAAGCACGACGGTCGAGTTGAAGCCGGGCGTGGCAAGGCGGGCATGTCAGGATGCCGCAGCCGGTCTCGGTCGTCGCCTGCTTGGATTCGTGGATGCGTCGCGTTGGTTGTTTGGAGCCATGGATGTCGAGCACGCCTCGGTGCGACGGGCCGACCCGGGTTCCCATGCGCCCCCACTCTGGGCCGTCCCCGGCCTGGGCGCGGCAGGGTGGCAAGGCTTCATTGGACAACCCGGCGTTCGATGGCAAGGATGACGCACCGCCTCGTTCAACAAGTCTTTCGGGACAGCAACCGTCCTTCCCATGCCCAGCATCATGTCTTCCTCCCGTCCGCCGCCTGCCCGGCCCAGGGTCGTCATCGTCGAGGACCATGCCATCACGGCGGACTACTTCGCCTGGGTACTCCAGGCAAAGCTGGGACTCGAGGTGTGTGGCCGGGCGGTGGATGCGCGGGGCGGGCTGCGACAGGTCGAACAGGAGCGGCCGGACTTGGTGATCGTGGACCTGACGCTGGCGCACGGGCATGGGCTCGAGTTGACCAAGGACATTACCCGGCTCGCGTTTCAGCCCAAGGTATTGGTGGTGTCGGCACACGACGAGGCCATCTATGCCGAGCGTGCGCTCGAGGCTGGGGCGACCGGCTACCTGCGAAAGACCCACAACACCGCCGTGTTCATGGATGCCGTGCGCCGGGTGCTGGCGGGCCTCAACTACGTCAGCCCCGAGGTGATGACGCAGATCCTGCATCGTCGGCGCGGACAGGGTGGCCTGGTGGAATTGACGGATCGAGAGGTGCAGGTGCTGGAGGGGATGGGGCAGGGTCGCTCAACAAAGGAGATCGCGGCGTTCCTCGGGATCGACGTGGGCACCGTCGAGACCTATCGAAGCCGCCTGCGGGAGAAGCTGGGCGTGGCCAACAGCGACGCGCTGAGGATGTATGCGTTCCAGTGGGTGCACCTGGGCGTCCGGCCGCCGGGACTGTCCATCGTGCAGGCCCCCGCTGTCGCGCCTGCCGAGGTCAGGGCTCCGACAGGCGCCTCACCCCAAGCTCCGTCCGGATCCGTTCCATGAACTCGGGGATGCGCTGCTGGACCTCGCGTTCGGTCAGGAGCTTGCGGATGTCTTCCTCGACGTCGGGCAATGGGAGTCTCCGCGCGGGGATTCGCTCCAGGACCTTGATGAGGTGCAGGCCCATGTACGTTTCGATCGGGCCGCCGACCTTTCCGGGCGCGAGGGCAAACGCTTCCTTCTCGAGCTCCTCAGGCCACAGGCCACGCGGCAGCTTGTACTCGCCGCCCCGTGCCCTGGACGCTTCGTCTTGCGAATGCTGCCGGACCAGCGAGGCGAAGTCCGCTCCGCGGTCCGCCTCCGCCTTCAGCTCGCGGATCCGTTGCCGACGTGCGGCGAGCGCCTCGACCCCAAGGGGCTTGCCGTCGGGCGTCTTGAGCGAAACCAGGAGGTTCTGCACGCGGACGGCCTCGGGTTGTTCCCATTGCGCGGCGTTTTTCTCATAGTACTCGCGGATGTCGGCCGACGGGATGCGGACGGTGGGGCGCACCTCTCGGTCGATCACGGCGGTCACCGTGGCCTCCGCGACCTTCGCGGAACGGAAGGTGGCGTCGGTATAGCCCGCCTGTCGGAGCATCCGCGCGAGTCCCTCCGGCCCGTGGGATTGGCGCAAGCCTTCCGTGAAGGCCCGAGCGGACTCCGCCGCCTTGGCGCGGTCGGCGGCCGTGGCGCGTGCCTCGAACATCCGCACCATGGCGAGCCGCTCGAGGACCTGCCGCTTCAGGTCGGGGAGCTGGTCGTCCGCGATCAACTGGCCGCGTTGGGTCGCCTCCGTGCGGATCCTTTGGACCTCCGCCTCCAGCTCCCCGCGCTCGACGCGGATGCCCGTGCCCTCCACGAGGGCCTCCTTCGGGTCCGCTCCCGTGGCGCGGGCCAGCAGCCCGGCCGCCAGCCATGCGAGGCCCGCCGCATTGAACATCGATGTTGCCACGCCCCAAAATGCGCGGCCGTGGCACCTCCATGGCAACCCCAAACTGCGGGAGGGCACCCCCGCACG
>CAYSGH010000070.1:0-24967 GCA_964430505.1 uncultured Akkermansia sp.
CACAGCGCCGGGACGGCGCTGCCACCAACGGCCGCATGAAGGCCCGTGACGTCCGCACGGGGCACCCTGATCGAAAGGTCGTGGAACGGTTGTGTCGTGAAGGGGTGGGGGGCTTCGCACAGCGCCGGGACGGCGCTGCCACCCTGTTGGGGGGAGGGACGTCGGCCCCGCTCCATGATCTTGGTGCGGCCGTGGACGACCGCGACCCCGACGACGAGGTGCGCTCGAAGGGGGGCGTGCGACCTACGGATGGGATGGGGTCAACGGGACCCCGCATTGCGGGCAGAAGCGCGCGGCGGCCTCCGTCTTGTGACCGCAGGCGGCGCACTCCTTGCGAGCCCGCTCGTTGCGATGGTGGATCAGGAGGTTGCGCAGGTAGGGGATCCACGAGAACGCATACGCGGCGACGAACACGGAGTCGCGCTGGTAGAGCCCCGCATACGCCAGCAACAGCAGGGAGCCCGTCAGGCTCAGCCACCAGAACAGGGCCGGCACGACCACCTTCTTGCTCTTCTCCGTGGCGTGCCATTGGACGAGGAAACGGCTCGTGAAGACGACGTTGCCGAGCCATCCGACGACCTTCCAGACGTGCCATTGGATGCCGAGGAACTGGCCGTCGTGGAACAGGAAGGAATGGAGCCAGTCCATGGGTCACTCGTCTCGGTGGGGCTGCGGGGGCAGGAACGGGCGGACCCATTCGAGGCCGTCCGGGACCTTGCCCGTGGGCGGTCGCTCGAAGCGCTGGCCGAAGGGGCTGAAGCCATCGATGAAGCCGCCGTGGCTCAGGAAGAAGCGCCCGTCCTCCACGCCCATGAAGCGGTCGAGGCGGTCGGCCTTGCCGGTGGGGTCGTGGCTGAACGTGGCGGCGACGACCTCATGCCATTGGCCGTTGGCGTCGAGGAGCCATTGCTGACCGTAGCGGGCCTTGCGGACGACGTTTCCGGAGCTGCCCCAGAAGTTCTCGCTGAAGCTGTGCAAGCCGCGCAGGGCTCCGCCCTCCTTGGGCGCGCGCCATGCGGAGATGAGCATCCAGCGGCGGGAGTCCGGATGCAGGTAGTAGCCGGAGAACACGGTGAACGTGCCGTTGGTGGGCGTGGCGGTGACGAGGAACCGCTGGGGTTGGCCCGTCTTCCAGGGGTACTTGAGGTGGCTGTGCCCGCCGGTGCCCTCGTTGCCAAAGTCCCCGGTGAAGACCCCGTCGCCCTTGGCCACCAGCTTCACGCGGTTCTCGTCCGACACCTTGCCCCGGTCCACCGCCTCCCCGCCGCTGTCCCACACCGAGAAGATGATCCGGCGCTCGGAGGGGCTGTTGACCTGCATCCCGAAGTAGCCCCGGTGCCATCCGCAGGCCATGTAGAAGGTCGTGGTGGGATCCTCCACGGCGGTCACCTCGCAATGGAAGGCGTGCACGGGCGCCTTGTGGGTGGAGGGGTTGACGTAGCTCAGGTGCACCGACGCGGCGTTGCGACGTTCCTTGAGGTTGAAGTGGGCGCCCTCGGTGGCGGGGCCGGACAAGTGGAGGGTGGCGAGGTCGCCGGCGGGGCGACCCTTGGGGTTCAAGGATTCCAGGCGGAAGCGCGTGTATCCGGTGCGCGCGACCTCGAATGTGCCGAAGCCCAGTTCCAACGGGCCGCCCGATGCCGCGCCCCGCGCCGTGGCCTCGCGCGATTGCCCCCCAACGGTCAGGCGCAGGTGCGATTCCACCCCCTCGGGCAACGACAACGACAGCCGCGCCGTCACCGATCCCGTCGCGCGAAACAACCCATGCCAGTTCACGCTTTGGGCTGGGTCGGTCCAGCCCCGCAGGCCGCCACGCTCCGAGGTGCGCGCGGCGTTCGCGTCGGGCTCCGTGTATGCGGTGAAGGCGGGGATGGCGAGGTCGGCGGCGAAGGCGACGGCCGTTGCTGCGAAGGCGAGCACGGCCTGCAAGGCCCGCAAGGGCCTCCCAGGGGCCACGGATGGGAAACGCGTCATTTTGCCCGGCATCGTGCTTGGCCTGCCCCGGGCTGGCAACGCCGCCGGGCGAACCCCGCACGCCGAAGTCGTGGGTGATCCAGAACGGCAAGGGGAACCAAGACCCGGAACGAACGATCTCCCCTCGCGCCTCCCGCCTCCCGCCTCCCGCTCCCCGCTCTACCCGGCCTTGCGTGCGACCACGAACGCGTTGAACAGCCCGTAGCGGAGGGGCGTGGCGTTGAGCAACCGGTCCAGCCATGGCCGCACCCAGCGGTCCGTGCAGGCGGAGACCTCGACGGTGCAACCGTTGCGCCGCAGGAAGAACTCCATGTCCAGGAGGTTGGTGCAGACGATGGCGTCGTCGTCGGGCGTGAAGGGCGACTTGATGATGGGCTCCATGCGCTCGAAGCGCACCGTGCCGGGGTCGCGTTGCATGTGGCGGCGGCGGGCGAGCAAGGCGCGCAGGTTGCGCCACTTGTTGCCCACGCCGCGCATGCGCGGGTGGTAGTCCCTCCAGCCCAGGAAGCGGAGGAAGTTGGGGCTGCTGACCACGACGCGCCCGCCCGGGACGCACACGCGCACGGCCTCCGCCACGAGGACCTCCGGGTCCTGCACGTGCTCCAGCACGTTCAACGCGCCCACCGTGTCGAAGGTCCCGTCCCGATAGGGAAGCCGCCGCCCGTCATACAACAGGCATCGCGGGCTCTCCACGCGCGCGCGGTCGATGTTGGCGGAGGCCACGTCCACGCCGTGTGCCTCGAAGCCCTCCTTGGCCAGCGCCGCCACCACCTGTCCCACGCCGCAGCCGATGTCCAACACGCGGGCGCCCGGGCGCAACGGCCTCAGGGTGTCGGTGAACTTCGCGTAAAAGCCGGCATCCCAGTTCGCCAGGATGTCGGCGTAGGAATCGTCGTCCCGGACCTTGTCGAGGTGGCTGGCCATGGCGTGTCAACGGGGGCTGGAAATGGGTGATGGCCGCCGGGGCACCACGATGGCCACGAGCAGCAGCGCGGCGGCGGCGAGGGCCGACAACGACACGTGGAACATGCCGTGGGGCGGGTCATGGCGGAACTCGACCACGTGGGACCCGGCCCCCACGGGGACGGCGCGCATGATCATGTTGCCCCGCAACAGGGGCGTGGGTTGGCCATCCACGGTGGCGTTCCAATGCTCGTGCCACCGGTCGTTGAGCAGCAGCACGCCCCCGCCCGGCGGCACGTTCGTCACGTTCACCACCACGCGCCGGGGCTGGAACAAGGCAATCGAGGCCCCGGCGCGGCCCTCAGACGGCTTCAATCCCTCGGGCGCGCGGTCGAGGATGACCTCGGCCGACGGCTTGAAGGCGGGGTCCACCAAACGCGATGCCACGCGGGCGGCGTTGGTTTCCACCGTCCACTGGGTCAGCACGAGGGCCCGTGGCAGGGCGGCCGTGTACTCGTACAAGGCATACTCGCCGTTCGGGGCTGCCACGGCCGTGTGGCTGTCGGGTTGCCCCATCATCGACTGCGGCACGCCCGGCTTTGGCTGCAACGCGAAGCGCAGCACCGGCACGAACTTCCCGCCATCCGTTGCCAACGTCTGGTCCAACTGCCCCTCGATCCCGGCCATGCCCAGCACGCTCCGCGTCGAGGTCAACGCCCACAGTCGTCCGATCTGGCGCGGATCCGGCTTCCCACCGCCCCCTCCGAAGGCACCCAGGAAGGCGGCGTCCAAGGTGGGCATCCGCGGCATCTGGATGATGTCCAGCGTCGGGATCCGGTAGTACTGGAGGTGATGCTCCAGCCACAGGTTCTGGATGGCCGGGAAGTAGCCATCGGCCGGGTCCGTCAACATGCTGCGTCCCACCGGGTGCATGCGCGACGTCATGCGCCAATGCTGGGCGGCGGAGGCCTGCAAGCGCTCGATGACGGGGTTGCTTTGGTAGCGCCAGTTCACGTTGTAATGCACCACCCACGGCACGTCCGCGCGGAACAGGTCCACCGCCGTCAACACCCCCACCGCCCACCACGCCACCGTGGGTCCCGAAAACACACGGGCCGCCAACGCCACCGTCCACGCCAAGGCCAACCCGAGGAACACCACCGACTTCCACACCTCCCCTTGGCTGAACGCGAGGATGGCCCGCGCGGCGTCATCCGGCTGGCCGCCTTCTCCCTTGAAGCCCGCCTGTGCAATCCGGCCAAGGACCGCCGTTCCCTGGAGCTGGTAGAGCAACGCTCCCGCGACCGCCGCCAAACCCAGCCCCAACACCCAACGCTTCCACGCGAGGTCAAAGCCCTTCGCCTGGCCCCACCACCGCCGCATCGCGTCCAGCGCCCCCGGGCGCGACACGCTTGCTGGCCCCGCCATCCATGCCCGGCCCATCCCCTCCAACCCGTGCGCAAACACCACCAGCACCGACACGTGCACCACGTGCAGGTACTTCATCGGGATCCGGATCGTTGAAAGGAACGGCAACGAGAACACCACGCTGAACAACGGGAAGAACCGGCCCCAGGCCAACATCAACGACACCAGCCCCGCCCCGGCCCAGAACCAAATCCGACGCCGTTCCGACGCCGTGAAGGGAGACCCCGGCGCGGACGACATCGACCGCGCCAACGCCCACAACGCGACGACCAGCACGACGATGCCCGCGTATTCCCCGGAGCCGGAGAAGCGCCGCGCCGGGTCGCCATCCGGGCCCACGGCGCCCCAATACGCCCCGCCGTCCGGCGTGTCCGTCAGGTAGCCGTACACGCCCGCCACGCCGAGGCGCACCGTCTCCACCTTGGGAAAGCTCCAGCCCGTGATGTAGTCCCAGCGTTGCGCGGCCGATTCCGTCCCCGGCTCCATGCCTTGCACGCCCTTGATGGCGAACCCGGTCAGGCTTTGCACCGCCCGGGCGCTCACCCATGCGGCCGACGCCGTCACGAGGGCCAGCGCGAGCGCGCCCGTGGCCCATGCGGCGGGCTTGCGCGGCCCGTTCGCCAAGACCTCCCACGCCACCGACGCGGCCACGAAGAGCGAGAGGATCGCGCCCACGTCCGCCCCTTCCGTGACGTTGAGCCCGACGGCAAAACCGGCGAGGGCGACGCGCGCCCACCGGCGCCAGCCCGCCTCGCCCGGGCCCGCTTGCAGCCAGCCCAGCGCCACGAACACAAACGCCAGGGCATAGCACTTCGAGGACAAGCCCCAGCTCGCATAGGACAGGAAGTTGGAGTTCAACGCCGCCGCGAGGCCCGTGACCACGCCCACGGCCGGATGAAACCCCGACCTGCGGCAGTAAAACCACGCCGCAACGCCCAGGAACAGCAAGGCGACGGGCGCGTGCCACTTCGCGAAGAACACCGGCGACGTCACCGTGAACACCGCCTGCGTGGGGCCGGGCAAGGCCTCCAATTCCTGCGTGCCCAGCCAGTTCAACGGACGCCAATGCCCCTCGAACGTCTCGCGCGCCGTGTCCGCCTGCGCCATCAGGAGCCCAAACGGCGTGTCGTTCGCACGCAGGACCTCGCCCGTCGCGAACCCCTTGCGGAACAAGAGCAGCAAGGGCAACGCGAGGACCACCAGCACCAGCGCCCACTGGCGAGGCAACGTCAGGCTCGGCTTCATTCTTTGTCGGCTTTACCGCGCGGAGTCCCACCCGTTGGCAAGGCCGAGGCCGAACCATGCAGATCCCCCGGACGAAACCGGTGCGTTTCAAGCCCGTGCGTGGGGACGTCGCATGGCACGGCCCAATGCCTGCCGCGTCGCGCTTCGCCCCATGGAAGCCAACCCGCGCCCAGCCCGGCCAGAAGTTTTTCCACCCCACCGGGTTCGAGCGGGGAGCGGGGGGGGAGGGGAGCGGGAGGCGGGGCGGCCGGGGACGGCCGCGTTCCCAGCACACACGCCCTTTCGCCGCTCGCCGCTCGCCGCTCGCTCCCCGCCCCTCGCTACTTCGATTCCGACTCGTCCACGACGAGGAACCGGGTGCCGTTGGGCGTCCAGAGCTTGAGCAACGTGGTCTTGTCCTTCGGATCCTCCGTGAGCTTCACGGCCTGGTCGGCGGACGACACGGGCTCGCGATTGAGCTCCAGGATGACGTTGCCGGGGCGCAGTCCGGCATCCCATGCGGGGGAGCCTTCCTCGACCTCGGTGACGAGCACGCCCTTGAGGCGGGGCGGCAGGTTGTATTGCTGGCGGTACTGCGGGTTGATGTCGGCCACGCCCACGCCGTTGAGCGTGCCCTCATCGCGACGCGGCTCCGGCCGGCCCGGTTGCCCGCCCATCAGCTCGCGGTCCTCGGGACGCTCCCGCAGGCTGACCTTCAGCGTCTTGGTCTCCCCGTCGCGGCGGATGCGCACGGGGATGGCGTCGGCGGGCTTGGTGCGCGCCACCTCAAGGCGGAGGTGGTGGGCGTCGCGGATGGGCTTGCCGTTGAACTCCAGGACGACGTCGCCGGACTCCAGCCCGGCCTTGTCGGCGGGGCCGCGCGGGGTGACCTCGGCGAGGAGCGCGCCGCCGCCGTTCTTCAGCTCGAGCTTCTTGGCGAGGGACGGCGTGATGTCCTGCGGGAGGACGCCCAGGTAGCCGCGGGTGACCTTGCCCTCGGTCACGAGGGCTTCGAGGACGTCGCGGGCCATGTTGGCGGGGATGGCGAAGCCAATGCCTTGGTTGCCGCCGGAACGGGAGATGATGGCGGCGTTGATCCCCACGAGTCGCCCGGCGGCGTCCACGAGCGCCCCGCCCGAGTTGCCCGGGTTGATCGCCGCGTCCGTCTGGATGAAGTCCTCCAAGGGCGAGCCAAAGGTGGTGCGGCCCGTGGCCGACACGATCCCCATGGTGACCGTCTGGCCGATGCCGAACGGGTTGCCCACGGCGAAGACGATGTCGCCCACCTCGATCTTGTCGCTGTCGGCGAAGGTGACGGGCTCGAGGTCGCTGGCGTTGACCTTGAGGACGGCGATGTCGGACTTCTCGTCGCCGCCCACGACCTTGGCGTTGAGCTCGCGGCCGTCGGGGAGCTTGGCCTTCACCTCGTCGGCACCGTCCACGACGTGGTTGTTGGTGAGGAGGTAGCCGTCCTTGGACACGACGACGGCGGACCCGGCCCCCGTCTGGCGAGGAGCGGGGCTCGGGGCGCCCCGGCGCGGGTTTTGCGGCCCGAAGAAGAACTCAAACGGGTCCTGGAAGGGGACGTTGTTCATGCGCGGGCGCGTCGAGGTGAAGACCTGGGCCACGGACGCCGAGGACTTCTTCACCACGGGCGCGAACGAGCGGGGCAAGGGTCCCTCTCGGTCGAGGGGCTTGGTGTCGATGTTGAGCTTCGGCGCGGGCCCCCGGCCGGAGTCGTCCTTGGCCTGGGTGGCCGGGACGGCGCCGAGGAAGAGGATGGCGGTGGCGGCGGCGAGGGCGAGCCAGCGCAGGGCGCGCCCATCCGCCACCCCCGACACGCCCGGATCTTGGTTCCATCGATTCGTGTTCATGTGTGTCCTTCGATTCCTTTCGTGGGGAAAGGTTGCCTGCGCGACGTGACCGCACCCTTTCCTGGACATTACAGGTTTGTAAGGCGGAGGGCCGGGGAGGGCTGTCGGATGCGTTTTGTCGGCTTTGGCTTGGAGGCAGCGTCCGAGGACGGGCGTGTTCCCGGCGTGTTCCCGTCGCTCGGCCCGTCGTCCCTCCCGCCACGACTTCCATCAATCCCCAACTCATCCCGCCCGCCATTCCCAACATTCCCGTAACGCCCGTGTCATGGCACGGTCTTCCCCGATGCGCCCGGCGGACGCCCTTCCGTCGGGTTTTTGCCATGAGATTGAATGTTTTCCCCCGGTTGCACGCGGCCCGTTGGACGGTTGCGTGCGTTGCCATGTCCCTGGCCGCGTTGGCCCACGCACAGGTGGTGATCAACGAGGTCTTCTACCACGCCCCGGGCGACCTCGACGACCTGCAATGGATCGAGCTGCACAATGCGGGCCCGCAGGCGGTGGACCTGGGCGGATGGTCGTTCAGCAAGGGCGTGAAGCTTGCCTTCAAGCCCGGCACGCGCGTCGAGCCCGGCGGCCATGTCGTCGTCGCCCGCAACGCCCAGCGCTTCGCCCAGTTCCATGACGTGCCCGTCGTGGGCACCTTCGCGTCCAAGATCAGCCGCAAGGGCGAGCGCATCGAGTTGTCCGATCCCTCCGGCAAGGTGGTGGATGCGGTGACGTTCTCGGACAAGGCCCCGTGGCCGAAGGGGGCCGACGGCGCCTCGGGCTCGCTGGAGCGCATCTGCCCGACATCCCCCGGCGACGACGTGGCGAACTGGGTGGCGTCGCCCCTTTCGAGCGACCGCGAGACGCCCTCGGGCACGCCAGGGCGTCGCAACGCCGGCCATGCCGTCGCGTTGCCCCCGGTGGTGACGGCCGCCCGGTTTTCACCCGCGTTGCCCGCCACGAACCAACCCGTGTCCGTCGAGGCGGAGGTCCGGTCCGAGCCCGCCGCCCAAAGGGTGGAGTTGGTCTATCGCGTGGCCGGGCCGGGCCAGGAAGGCGACGAGGTGGTGGTGCCCATGGGATTGGCCGGGCCCGGTCGTTACCAGGCGCAGGTGCCAGCCCAGCGGGCGGGCAACGTGATCCGGATGCAGGTCCGCGCCACGGGCGCGAACGGGGCCGTCCGCGCATTCCCCGCGTCCACGGAGCCGGCCCCGGCGTTGTCGGCGTTCGTTCCGTGGCCCGTGGCGGAGTCGGCCATCCCGCAGGCATGGATTGTTCACACCGCCCCGGAGGAGTCGAAGGCGGCGCAGGCGCGCGCGCAATCGGCGGGGCGCGGCCCCATGGAAATGTTCTTCGGGCCGCCCCCGGACCCTGAGGCCGAGGCCCGCGAGAAGGCGCGCCGGGCGTTGGAGCAACGGCTGGACCTGTCGCCGATGTGGTTCGCGTGGACGGTCCGTCTGGCCTCCGACGACCCGGGCCGTGCCCAGGCATGGCGCGGATGGATGAAGGAAAAGCTGGCGGCGCGCGCGAAGCTGATGGACGCGGCGCTGGACGGGCCGGGCATCGAGGATCGGGTGGAGAGCCTGCCCGGGGTCGCGGACGCGTTCGTGGAGGCGGTGGCGAAGGAGGCGGCGAACCGGTTGCCGGAGTCGCGTCGCGCGGAGTGGGCGGCGTGGAGGGAGGCGCGTCGGGGCGCGTCCAACGAGGGCATGATCACGAGCCGCGCGGACCTGGAGGCGGCATGGCACCTGGTGACGCTGGAGGGGGAGGCGGCACCCGGCGTGATTGCGAAGGCGCACGAGGCCCTGCTTCGGCTCGATGGCGAGCGGGAGAAGATCCTGACGGAGGTCCGGGCGGGGACGGGCAAGGCGCGGTTGTTCCGGGAGCAACGAGACCGGGCGGAGGCGCTGGGGGACGTGGTTCGGCCCACGTTGAAGCCGTTGTTGGACGCGGAGGCCAACGAGCGGTTGGCGCGGCTGGGCGATGCGCAGCGGGAAGTGATCGTGGGGCTGCGCCCGAAGCGCGAGGGCGGGCCGGGCCGACGGCGTGGCGGGTTTCCGCCGGGCGGCCCCGGCGGCCCGGGCGGGTTCAATCCCTTCGGGGGCGCGCCCCAGCCGAAGGGCGGGTTTCGGTCGGCGGTTGCCTGGCGGGACCCGGCGACGGGCACGTTGGCGTTCTTCGACTTCGTGCAGGTGAACGGCCGGAAGGGCGGGCAAAAGGTGCATCTGGGCGACGGGGCGTCGCTGGACGGGATGACGACGTTCGCGTTGATCTACGAGGAGACGACGGCGGCGTTGGTGGAGCCGCTGGCCTTCGAGATGTACCGGCGGGCCGGGATGGCGGTGCCACGCAGCGAACACGTCCGCCTCCACGTGGACGGCAAGCCACAGGGGTACGTGGTGTTGGTGGAGCAACCCAACCGCGCCTTCCTGCGCCGCAGCCGCATCGACGACAAGGGCCACATGTACAAGCTGCTGTGGTTTGGCGGCGACCTCGTGGGCCAGCACGAGAAGCACACCCGCCGCAACGAGGGCCACGCCGGCCTGAGCGCCATCGTCGAGGCGCTTGGCAAGGCGTCCGGCGACGCCCAATGGGACGTGATCCAGCGGAACTTCGACGTGGACCAGGTCGCGGGCTACTTCGCCGTGAACACCGTGCTGTCGCACTGGGATGGCTTCTTCAACAACTACTTCGCCTACCACGACTCGGAGGAGACGGGGCGTTGGATGATGTTCCCATGGGACCAGGACAGCACGTGGGGCCTGCGGGCGATGATGTTCGGAGGGCAGGTCTTCCACACGATGCCGCTGACGTTCGGGATGAACGGCGACGAGCCCGTCGAGGGCGGTTGGTGGCGCGGGCCGGGGTTCTTCTCCGGGCCGTTGCTGGCGAACCCGCGGTTTCGGCAGGTCTTCCTGCGCCGGGTGCGGACGATTCTTGAGACGGTGTACACGGAGCCGTTGATGGGGCGGTGGCTCGACGAGACGGCGGCGCGCCTGGTGCCGGAGGCGCGGTTCCGGGCGGCGGCGCAAGGGCAGGACCCGGACCGGGCGGTCGCGCAGCTCCAGTCGGACCTCGAGCGCTGCCGCCAGCATGTGCGGTTGCGCCGGGAGTTCTTGTTGGGCCAACCGGAGTTGAAGGGGTTGGCGCGGCCGTAGGGGGCGGCCGGCGGCGGGCGACGTGAGGGGGGGATGGGTTCCGGTGGGGTCGCGCCGCCCACCACCGGATCCCTGCGGACATTCCTTCGGGATCCCGCCGGGCAACGATCTCAGAGGAGGCGTTGCGGGGTCCTTGCGTTTGTTGCGGCCATTCCGGCGATGTTCAGGCCATGCGCCATGCGGCTGGCAGCACGGGCGTCGCGCCCGGCTGGGTGCAGACGTAGGCAGCGACATCCGTGGCGCGGGTGAGGATCGCACGGGCCTCCCACTTGAGGAGCAGGCCCATGATGAGAACCGCCGTGAACGCATCGCCCGCGCCCACGGCATCCCGGACGTCCACCGAGCGGCCGGGCTCGGTCGTCCACGTGTCCTCCAGCAAGAGTCCGGCCCCTCGCGCTCCCAGCGTCAGCGCCACGGCGCGCAGCCCGAATCGTCCCGCCACGGCCCGAACCTGCCCCTCCACGCTCCCCGCCCATCCGAGCTGCGCCGACAGCACCGGCAGCTCGTCCTCGTTGAGCTTCAGGACGTTGGCCCCCCGCAACGATTCCTCGATCACGTCGGGCGCATGGAACGGCGGCCGCAGGTTGATGTCGAAGACGCGCAACGCGTCGGCCCGGACTTCCTCCAGCAAGGCGTGGACGGCGGCCCGCGCCCCGGGCGTTCGCTGGGCCAAGGTTCCGAAGCACACGGCGTCGGCCGTCGCCGCCCGGACCCGCGCCGCCGAGCCCGGCTCGCCCGCCGTCAGCCGGTCCCACGCCACGTCCCGCACGATGTCGAACTGCGGATGCCCGGACGCATCGACCTCCACGTGGACGGTGCCGGTGGGGACGCCGGGAAGGACCTCGATGGCCTCGGTGTCCAGGCCGCGGGATTGGAGGATCGACACGGCCTCCCGCCCGAGGGGGTCGTTGCCCACGCACGACACGACGGCGGCACGAGCGCCCAGGGCGGCGGCATGGCAGGCGACGTTGGCAGGGGCGCCGCCGAGCTGCGGCCCGGCGGGCAACAGGTCCCACAGCAACTCGCCGAGGGACACCACGAACGGCCGTTGGGCTGCGGCTGGGGAACTCATGCGAGGGACGGGGTCGGGTTGGCGGCGGGTGGGGTCGGTTCCTTGCCACCGGCTTGACCGGCGGCCGCGTCGCCCGGCTGGCTCGGCCGCGCGTGCGATTGCAGGGACGCGAACACGACGTACACGACGGGGATCACGAGCAGGGTCAGGACGGTGGACGTGACCATGCCGCCCACGACGGCGACGCCCATGGGGCGCCGGGACTCGGCCCCGGCTCCGAAGCCGATGGCGATGGGGAGGATGCCCGCCACGGTGGAGAGGGCGGTCATGAGGATGGGCCGCAGGCGGACGATGCCGGCCTGGACCATGGCCTCGACGGGGTCGATGCCGCGCTCGGCCTGTTGGTTGGCGAACTCGACGAGGAGGATGGAGTTCTTGGTGACGAGGCCGAGGAGGAGGACGACGCCGACCTGGGAGAAGAGGTTCCAGTTCATGGACGGCAACGGCGGGATGGCGCCGACGAGCCCCAGCCGGTGCAGGAGAAGGAGGCCGCCGAACGCGCCGACGAGGGCGAGCGGCACGGCGAGGATGACGGTGAAGGGATGGACGAGGCTCTCGAACTGCGCGGCGAGGGTCATGTACACGATGATCAAGGCGAGGCCGAACACCCACCAAACCTCGGTGTTGGCCTCGCGCAGGTCGCGCGCCTCGCTGGACCACGCGTAGGTGGTGCCGGCCGGCAGCTCGCGCGCCAGCAGCTCCTCGGTGACGCCAATCACGGACCCCATGGTGGCGCCCGGGGCCGGCGAGCCGGAGATGGTGGCGGAACGAATGCGGCCGTAGTGGTTGATGGCGTTGGGGGCGGCCCCGGACTTCCGGTTCACCAGGCTGGAGAGCTGGATGAGCTGCCCGGACGAGGAACGGACGAAGAGGGTGTCGAGGTCCTGGGGCGTGAGGCGCGAGGTTCGCTCGAGCTGGGCGATGACCTTGTATTCCTTGCCCGCGACCTTGATGCGCGAGAGGTCGAGGCCGCCAAAGAGGATCTGGAGGGTGCGGGAGATGTCCTCGATGGAGACGCCCAGGGAGGCGGCGCGCTGCCGGTCCACGGTGATCTCGAGCTCCGGCTTGTTGACCTCGTAGGAGACGCGGACGTTTTGGAGGAGGGGTTGGCCGCCGGGGCCCTGAAGCTGGCGAAGCTGGTTGGCGGTCGCGGCGGCCACGCGGTTGAGCGCGTCCAGGTCCTGGTTCTGCAACACCACCTCGAAGGGCGCCGAGAAGGAGCGCCCGATGGCCTTGGGGATGTTGGGGATGGCGATGCCGCCCTCGACCTGGCCCATGAACTTCGAGCGCAACCCGCCCGGGCCATTGATGATCTCCTGGATGGAACGCCGCGGCCCGTCCTTCAACGTCGCGAACAAGATGCCCGACGTCGCCTGGCCGGGTCCCGAGAACCCGGGTGCCACGATGGCGGCGTAGGCGACGATCTCCGGCACGTCGGCCACGAAGGCCTCCAGCTTGCGCAACTGGCGGTCCGTGAACTCGGCCGTGGATCCATTCGGCGTCACCATGAAGGCAAACACGCGGCCCTTGTCCTCGTCGGGCAGGAAGTCCTTCTCGAGCGCGTTGTACAACGGCAGGACCGCGCCGCCCGAGGCCAGGGCAAGCAGCGCCACGACGGCGAGCCCGGCGACGCCGCGCAGCAGGACGGGCAGGCGGCCCAGCGGCCGGCCGACGCGATGGGCGAGGACCACGAACGGCCGCAGCACCCTTCCGTAGAGCCGTCCCATGCCGTCGAAGAAGGCCTCGAGGGCCCGGTAGAGGAAGCCGTGGTTCTCGCGTTGGATGGGCTTGAGCAGGCGCGCGGCCATGGCGGGCGACAACGTCAGGGCCACGAGGGCCGAGATCGTCACGGAGCCGCACACGGCGACGGCGAACTCGATGAACAACCGGCCGGTCTGGCCGGACTGGAACGCCAGGGGGATGAAGACGGCCACCAAGGACAACGTGATGGCGACGATGGCGACGGAGATTTCCTCCATGGCCTTGTGCGCGGCCTGCAAGGGCGGCAGGCCCTCCTCGATGTGCCGGTGGATCGCCTCCAGCACGACGATCGCGTCGTCCACCACCACGCCAATGGCCAGCACGAGGGCGAGCATCGTGAGGATGTTCACCGAGTATCCAAAGAGGTGCAGGACGGCGAAGGTCGCGACGATGGAGACGGGGATGGCGACGGCGGGAATCAGGGTCGCCCGGAGGCTTCGCAGGAAGACGAAGATGATGAACACCACGAGCAGGAAGGCGATCAGGAGCGTCTCCCACACCTCGGAGATCGCCTTCTCGACATAAACGGCCTCGTCGTAGGTGACGCGGAGGGTGATGCCCGCCGCGAGCTGGCCTTCGAGGGCGGCCACCTGGGAGCGGATGCCGCGCGCGACGGCGACGGCGTTGGCCTTGGATTGCTTGACGACGCCGAGGAAGACGGTGGGAAGGCCGTTGGCGCGCGCCACGGTGCGGTAGTCCTCCACGCCCTCCTCCGCCCGGCCCACGTCCTGCAACCGCACCACGGACGTCCCGTCGGCCCGCACCACCAGCTCGTTGAACTCCGCCGCCGTCTTCAGCTCGCCGCGCGTGAGGATGGTCATCTCGCGGTCGAGGTTCTCCACGCGGCCGGACGGCAGCTCGACGTTCTGCTGGCGGAGCGCGCGTTGCACGTCCAGCACCGTGACGCGGCGGGCGGCCATGCGGGCGGAGTCGAGCCACAGGCGCATGGCGAACCGCTTCTCGCCGCCAATGATGATCGACGAGACGCCGGGCACGGTCTGGAAGCGGGGCTTCACGATGCGCTCGGCGATGGTGCTGAGGTCGAGGGGCGAGTGCCGGTCGCTGTTCATCGCGACCCACAGTACCGCCTGCGCATCCGCGTCCTGCTTGGCCACCACCGGCTCCAGGATGTCGTCGGGCAACGCGCCCCGGACGCGGCTGACGCGGTCGCGCACGTCCTGGGCGGCGAGGTCGATCTGGCGGGAAAGCTCGAACTCGATGGTGATGTTCGAGACCTGCTCGCGGGACTCGGAGGTGAGGGTGCGGATGCCCTCGATGTTGTTGATCGCCTCCTCGAGGCGTTCCGTGACCTCCGTCTCCACCACCTGCGCGTTGGCCCCGGGATACACCGTCGTGACGGACACGATCGGCGGGTCGATGTCGGGCAGCTCGCGCACGGGGAGGCGGCCAAGGGAGATCAGGCCGAACAACACGAGCGAGAGGTTCAGCATCGTGGCCAGGATCGGGCGCTGGATGGAGACGCGGCTCAGGAACATGGGCGCGGGCGGGTGGGGGATGGGACGCGGCAGGCGTGAGGGGGAAGGGCGAAGGGGAAGAGGGAAGGGGTTCGGTCAGTCGTTGTAGGCGGCGGCGGACGCGGCGGGGGCGAGCTTCACGGGGGCGTTGGGGAAGAGCTTTTGGTGGCCCTCGACGACGACGACCTCGCCGTTGGTGAGGCCGGAGAGGATCTCCGCCTTGCCCGCGAGGCGCAGGCCGACCTTCACCACGCGCAGGACGGCGTTGGTCTGCGGCGTGACGACGAACACGGAGAAGGCGTCGCCGTTGGAGAGCAACGCGGGCTCGGGCACGACGAGGGCGTCGTCGCGAAGCCGGATGGCGAGGTCAAGCTTGGCGAACATCCCGGCCCTCAGGCGGCCCTCGGGGTTGGGGACGCGCGCCTTGACCAGGGCCGTGCGCGTGGCCGGGTCGAGCTGCGGCGAGACGAAGTACACGTCGCCCTCGAACGAATCCTTCGGGTAGGCATCGACGCGAAAGCGGATCTTCTGGCCCACGGCGACCTGGCCGAGGTTTCGCTCGGGGATGTTCATCTCGACCTTCACGGTTTCGAGGTCCACGAGGGAGGTGAGGGTGGACTGGCGGGAGATGACCTGGCCGGGGCTGACGAGGCGTGCGCCGACGGTGCCGGCGAAGGGGGCGAGGATGCGGGCGTCGCGGAGGTTGCGGCGGCGCAGCTCCACGGTGGCCTCGTTCATGGTGAAGGTGGCGGAGGCCTGCTCGAACTCGGCCTGGGAGATGAGCTTGCCCTCGGCGAGCTGCCGGGCGCGCTTGAAGTTGGCCTCGGCCAGCTTCTGGTTGGCCTCGGCCTCCGCGAGCGTGGCTTGAAACTTGGTCTCGTCGAGCGCCACCAGCAGCGCGCCCTTCGCCACCCGTTGCCCCTCCTCAAAACGGATCTCGGACACCGTGCCGTCGGCCTCGCACTTCACCTCGACGGACTCATTGGCAGCAATGGAGCCCACGAGCGGGACCACCTCGGTCACGGGGCGTTGCCGGGCCGCCACGGCGACTACTTGCACGGCCATCGGGCCAACGGGCCGACCGGCCCCGCCGGAGCCGGAGCCCTCCGGCCGCTTGCAACCATTCCATGCCACCGTCATCAGCCCCAGCAGGGCACCCGTCATCCAACGTGTCGTCATGCGCTTTGTCCGCAGGCCTACCTATCCCCGACCGGCGGTCACCTATGGGCCGACTCCTTGCCCCCGGATTCAAGATGGAACTGCACCAAACCGCTGCACGCCGCCGCCAACGCCAAGGGCCCTGAGCCCTCCGGCCCCCTATCCCTCGTCCACGGCCTTCTCCGGATCCCCCTGCGCACAACCTCCGCGCGTGACGTAGTTGCGGGTGGTCTTCCAAAGGACGACGACGGACACGGGAAGAAAGAAGGCGGCGGCCGCCCACCGTTGCACGCCGGCCTCCCGCCCCATCGCAAGGAGCCACGCGGAACCAGCCAGCATCGGCCCGAACAGCAGCCACATGCCGAGCACCACCACGAGGCGCCGCGGGTTGCTGGTGGCCCGTCGCCAGGCATGGCCCTCCGACAGCAAGGACTCGAAGGGCGCCGTCGCCGCGTAGGGGCTCAGCGGCGCGCCGCAATCGCCGCAGAAATGCGCCGTCGGCACGTTCGGCGCGAGGCACTGGAGGCACAGGGCTTGCTCCATGGCGTCGGCCGACGGCGTGGGCGCATGCGTCGCGTCGTCGGTGCGGGCTTCCTGGATGGGCTTCATGCGGTGGCCTTGCCCACCCACGTTCCACGAAGCCCTAGGGACCGGCGAGCCCTCGTTGTGATCCGGGCTTGCCCCTCCGAGGCAGGGATCCCTTCATGCCCGAGCGCCCGGCACGCCTCACCACGGCAAGGTCATGTCCAGCGGCTCGGGCGGCTGGAGGCGAAACATCCGCATCAACGACGCGTCGAAGCGGTTGAACGCGATTCGCTCGACGTCGGCTCCCTGGAGGATCCATGCGACCTTCCATGGGCCCTCCACCCCCGTGTCCGAGTATTCCAGCCGGACCTGGTAGCCGCGCGGCACCAGGGTGCTGATCGCCACCCCCCGTTCGCCGCCGTCGCTCGCCCCTTCCATGATCGTGAGCGCGCCCGCCTCCGGCTTCGTCTCGTCGTCCGCCAGCGTCAGCACCGTCTTCTCAAACCCCTTCATCGGCTTCATGCCGTCGCTGCTCGACTCGATCACCAGCGTGATGTCGCGCGTCCCCTGGACCTTCGTGTCATTCACGATGGGAATCGACACGAAGACCTGCGAGTCGCCCGGCTGGAAAACCGCCGTGCGCGTGGCCTCGCCGCCCAACGTCGCCAGCACGTCCGGATCACCTTCCAGCCGGTACGTCACGGTGGCCGCGTTGCGCATGTTCAACGTGCGCCACATCCGCACCACGACCTGCCCATTGGGCGCCCCCTCGCTGGCCGAGAACCGGGACGAGATGAAGCCCACCTCGCCGATCGCCATGTCGTCGCGGATCAACACCTCCATCCGCAGCGGCTCGGCCGTGCTGCCCTCGAGCCACAGGTCAAACAAGGCCGTCTCGTCGGGCTCGGCCACGTCGTCTTGGATCAACGGCACCGTGATCCAGTTGAGAGAGTTCAGCCCGCCCTGGAGCGGCACGTCACGAAACGCCTCCGCAAGGTCGAAGTCCTCGCCCGGGGTCGCCGTGCCCCCGGCGAACCGCGCGCGCACGCGCAGGTCGTTGGTTCCCCAAGGGCTTCCATTCAGGCTGAAGAAAAGCGGGATGTAGGCCCGGTTCTCGTTCACCTCGAGCCGGGGATTGCTCAACGACAACGTCGGCGGCGTGGCAGGCTCCCCGACCGGGTCGCCCGTGCCGGGGTCGGGCCGTTCGATGGACTGGGCGGCCAACGGGGCATGGGCCATCGCCCATCCTGCAATCAACAACGCACCTGCGGCGGCACGCAGCCGACGCCCGGTGACGGGGTGTGGGGTTTTTGGGGAGTCCTGTCTTTTCATGGGGAGCCTTGGTTGGGGTGCGTTGCGAGAAATCAAGGCGCCGGAGACGCGGCGCGGCGCAGGGACTGCAAGCGGTCGGCGGCCAGGAACATCCCGGAGATCACCCCGAACAGGGCGACGGCCGCCAGCAAGGCCGGGGACAGCGCCATGCATCCCTGGAGCCATCGTTGCAGGCCCGTGGAGACCAACGCCAGGACCGCCGCCGCGCCCATGCCCCAGGACCACGCCGTCAACGGCCATGCCGCCCGTGCGCCCCAGCACCGAAGCGCGACGCCCGATGCCAGGCAGGCGCATGTCAGAATCCCAAGGCTCCCGATCGAGCCATGGGTGGGATCCGATGCCTGGCATGCCCTCGTCGCGAAAAGGGCCCCCAGCGCGAGCCATCCCGCCGCCACCAGCTTCAGCCCCCATCCCCATCCCCCGCGCAGGGCCATCCCCGCCGCAACCGCCTGCTCGCACTCGCGCCCGATGTCCAACGGGAGGCCCAGCGAACGCAACGCCGCGTGACGCGCCGCCTCTTCGGTCATTCCAGACCTCATGCCGGCCGCGAGGGATTCCATCAGGTGATCCTCCAGCTCGGCGGCGACCTCGGGAGGCAAGGCGGCCAGTTCGGAGGCAAAGGGGTTCGGCTTCATGGGCTCGCTGGGCTTCATGGGAGGAGCGAGTTCGGGCATCACGCGTGGCGCAGCTTCCAAAGCTGGCTCAAGACGCCGTGCATCGTCTCCCATTGCCGCCGGTCGTCCTCCATCACGGGACGCGCCCGGGACGTCAGTTGGTAGTACTTGCGCTTCCGCCCGGCCTCGGACTCACCCCAACGAGCCTGGATGAGTCCCTCGGCCTCCAATCGGTGCAGGACCGGGTACAGGGTGCCCTCGGTCCATTCGACCGAGCCTCCGGAGAGTTCCTTGACGCGTTGGATCAGCGCGTAGCCGTAGCTTTCTCCGTCCTGGAGGAGTCCCAGTACGATGGCCCTTGCGGAGGCCGCGTTGAGGTCCTTGCCGATCTTCATGAGCCACCCATGCCTTGAAGTTCAAGGTATGCAAGGGCGGACCGCGTCCTCTCCCGAACTTTCTCTCGGCCTCGAATCGGGGTGGGCCCGGCGATCGGCCTAGGCGGGGGCGGTCGCTTGGGGTTCCTCGTGCGGCTCCAGGAGACGAATGACGGTGTCGCCGTGGCGCAGTTCCTTCGCCTCGCGCCACGCGGCCGGCACCTCCACCTGGTCTCGGCGGGCGTGGCCGAGAACGAGACGGCCACCCCGCGCGATCAGCGAGGGGAGGTCCGGGTCATCGAGCAACCGCTGGGCGAGGGACGTCGAGCGGCGGCCCACGTTCTTCTCGCCATAGGGAGGGTCCGCAATCACCAGGTCAAAACGGCGCCCGACCTCGCGAAGGGCCCTCAGCACCGTGAACACGTCCTGCACGCGCAACTCCACCCGCGCGGCATCCAGCCCCGTGGCCGCAAGGTTCTTGCGATAGAAGCGCGCATGCCTCTCGGACCGTTCCACGCTGGCCAACGAGGCCGCGCCACGGCTGAGCGCCTCCAATCCCAATGCGCCCGTCCCCGCGAACAGGTCGAGCACCGCCGCTCCGTCCGGCCGCGCCCCAAGGCTGTTGAAGACGGCGAGCTTGACCTTGTCCGGCATGGGCCGGACATCGAAGCCCTCCGGCACGTGCAGCAGCCGCCCCTCCGCCAGTCCGCCGATGATGCGCATGGGATGCCCTGGGGAGGACGAGCGGAGGGGGGCGTCGGCTCAGGCGACCTCGCCGCAGTGGGACACGACGAGGCGCGCGGACGGGCGGCCGTCGCGCGTGGAGGCCTTTTGAAGGGCCGCCAACACCGAGGCGCTCGCGGCGTCCGAGTCCACCTCGCCGAACACGACGTGCTTGTCGTCGAGCCATGGGCACGGGACGAACGTGATGAAGAACTGCGACCCGTTGGTGTTCCGGCCGCGGTTGGCCATCGAAAGCAGGCCCGGCTTGGTGTGGGAATGATTGAAGTTCTCGTCGGGGAACATGCCCCCGTAGATCGACTTGCCGCCGGTGCCGTTGTGGTCCGTGAAGTCGCCGCCCTGCGCCATGAAGCCCGTGATGACGCGGTGGAAGGACGAGCCCTTGTAGCCAAAGCCCTTCTCGCCCGTGCACAACGCACGGAAGTTTTCCGCCGTCTTGGGGACGTCGTCGTACAACACGAACGTGATGCGTCCCGCCGCCTTGCCATCGACCTCGAGGTCGAAAAACACCTTCTTGCTCATCTGTGGAATGGTCTGAACCGCGCCTTGCCCGGGGCCGCAGGGGATTCCCCGCGTCAACGCCCGGCGCCCATGAGCCTTGCCGCCAACCGGCCGCCCTGGCAACGACGGGTTCGCCGCCGGGACACTGGGGTCAGATCTTGACATTTGACATTTCGGCATCCAAGGCGCGGACAGCAAGCCCGGTTGCCGCGATCCCGAACCGCATCTCGGCCCGGATGGGTGGACCCTCTTGGCCGAGCCGCCGCGGCGCATCTTGGGGCCGTTCCGGACGAAGTCCGCTCGCGGGCCATGACGCCTCCTTGGCCGTGACGGGCGGCTGCCCCGGGGGCGTGGGCGCCCGCCACGCACGCCGAAATGTCAATGTTACAGATCTGACCCCTTTGCCCGGGCTAGTCGTCGTCGTCGTCGTCCTTGGCCGGGAGGACAAAGCCGGCGCGCACGGGCGCGGGCATGGCGACGTCGCGGCCCTTCACCGAACGCCAGATCACCTCGTTGAGCTGGAGGTCGTCCGCCGCATCCTCGCGCGTCAGGTCCATCTTGCTGGAGGCGTCGGAGCCCCATGCCGTGGCCAGGTTCTTCTCGTCCAGGCGCACCGATGGCACCAGCGCCTTGTAGGGGCGCAGGTCGGGCGTGGTCGAGAAGGCGGCGAACATGGGAAGCGCGGCGGCGTCGAACTGGGTCATGGGCTTCATCCCGAGGATCAGCTCCATCGTGCGCAGCATCGAGCAGGTGGAGTAGAGGGAGGAATCCACGGCGGCCCGACGGGTGTACGGGCTCAGGACGTAGGCCACCGTGCGGTGGGCGTCGATGTGGTCGGGGCCGTTCTGGGCGTCATCCTCGACGACGAAGATGGCGGTTTGCGCCCAGAACTTCGACTGGGAGACGGCCTCGACGAGGCGGCCGAGGGCGAGGTCGTTCTCGGCCATGTAGGCCGTGGGGGTGGGCTTGCCCTTGCTGGTTCCGGCCGTGTGGTCGTTGGGCAGGCGCACGATCTGGAGCCTGGGCATGTCGCCTTCCCTCTCGAAGCGACGCAGCTCGGAGATGAAGCGGTCGGCGCGCGCCAGGTCGGAGTAGTCCATGTCGAAGCTGCGAAAGCCGGGGTCGAAGTGGCCTTGCAGGCTCCGGATGCGGGTGGTGCACGGGTCGTTGGTGGTCTTGCCGTTGTTCACGAACTCCCCGTAGCTGCGGTATGTAACGCCCGCCGCCTTGGCACGGTCCCAAAGGTAGCCACCTGCCGGCGCGGCAATGGGGAACCGGCCCTCGCTGGGATACGTGTACTTGCGGTCTTGGTTGTGCCCGTAGCTCATCGGCCAGAAACGCTCCACGAAGTCCGTCGCATACGCGCCCACCGTCCATTCATGGCCGTCGGCGCTCACCTCGCTCTCGACGTAGAAGTTGTCGAGCAACACGAAGTCGCGCGCGAGCCGGTGGTGGTTGGGGGTGACGGGCTCCGGGAACAGGCACAGGGAAGGGTCGCCGCGGCCGCCGGGGAGGTCGCCCAGCACCTGGTCGTACGTGCGGTTCTCCTTGATGACGTAGATGCAGTAACGGATGGGCGACGGCTGTCCGACGGCGCGTGGGATCGGGTGATTGGCGGCGATGTCCTTCGGCGGCGCGGGCGGGCGGCAACGCAGGGCGCGCTCGTTGTAGCCGCGGAGCTTCTCCGCCAGGTCCTCGCGGTCCTTGGGCAGGTCGATGATGGAAAGCGAGCCCTGCATGAGGCCGCCGATGTACTCGCGGACGGTGGCGGGGGCCTCGCGGCCGGGCTGGGGCCCGAGCCGGTTCGACTTGGAGGCCATGCCCTTGCCGTTCACCACCAGCAGGTGCTTGCCATCCGGCGTCACGCGCACCGCCGTCGGATACCAACCCACCGGGATGAAGCCCATCGAATGGCTGCGCCCGCGGCTCCGGACGTCGAACACCGCGACGGCATTGATGTTGGCGTTGGAGACGAAGAGGAGGGTTTCGTCCGGGCTCAGGGCGAGGCCGTTGGGGGTGGAACCCGGCGGGGAGTCGGGCGACAGCTCGGCGACGAGGGTTTCGAGGACCTTGCCGGACTGCGTGTCGAGGACGGAGACGGTGTTTTGGTTGGCGTTGGCGACGTAGAGCGTGTCGCCGGACTTGGTGAGGAGCATCTCGTTGGGATGGTCCTGCACGGCCCAGCGCTGGGCGGACGTGCCGGTGGCAAGGTCGATGACGGCCACCGAGGCCTGTCCCCAAAGGCTCACGTACAAGCGTTGGCGACGCAGGTCCACAGCGCACGTGTAGGGGTAGGGGGAGTCGCCGCCGAGGGTGTCCAGCAACGCCCGCGCCCGCTTCGTGATGGATTCCTCGTCCAGGCCCTTGTCGGGGTCGGACTCGGCGTCCGACGAGGCGGCGACCGGCGTGCCCAGGACGAACTCGCGGGCGACGGTGGCGGTGCCCTTCGCCGCGTCGAGGGAGAGTTCCGACACGGACTGGCCGAGGACGTTGGCCACCCACAAGCGGGATCCATCGGGGGCCAGGGCAAGCCCGGCGGCGACGCCGCGTTCCTTGAGGGGGCGCAACGTGAAGGCGCGCGCGTTGGACAGGAGGCCGTCGGCAACGTCGAAGGCATGAACCACCTCCTTGCCTGCGCCGCTCGCATACAGGTGCTTGCCATCGTTCGAGAAGGCGATGCCCACGAACGCCTCGGAGAGGGGGACGCGCGACGTCACCTTGGCGGTGCGGACGTCCACGACGACCACCTCGTGCGTGCCGAAGCCGCAATGCAGGACGGCGGCGAGGCGGCCGGAGGGGTGCAGGGCGACGTTGACGGGGAAGTCGGCCAGCTGGACGTGCCGGCCCACGGGGTCGAGCGCCCATTGGTTGGGAAGGCGGACGATGCCGTTGGACTGCGGACCGGGCCAATTGCCGGTGGTGGCGGAGGGGTTGGCAGGATCGGCATGGCGGAGGGCACAGCCTGCGAGTGTCACAACCGCTACGAGGGCCAGAAGGAACCAAGGGCGCATGAGGCGAGGGTGAGCCATGGTGAAGCCCCGGGACAAGTCACGAGCCGGTGCCGTGCACGGACGCCCATGGCCACCGGGAAGTGCCAGCCCGCCGTGTCGTCCCCATCTATCGGACGTGATGCGCACCCCAAGGTGGAGAAGGGTGCGGATGGGTTTGAAGGTCACCGAACGCGGCAGCCTTGGGAAGGCATCGGGACGGGGAGGATTCCGAACGGGCGTCCCACCCCCCGGGGACGCCGACCCTGAAGTCGTCTCGTTGAGGGGCCCTCCAGCTAAATGTCAATATTACAGATCTGACCCCGTTGCCGGGTGAGGGGCGGTCCGCGGGGGGGAAACTTTGGCTTCAGCGAGGACGCTGGATTTGGGAGCCTGACGCCCACGTCACCTCACCCCTCCAGCACTATGTTCGAGCGTTTCCTCATCCTCATGTCGGCCGTCGCGGCGGCGGCGTGCATTCAGGCGGCGGACCTTCCGGGCGTGCGCCGCACCGAGCGGATCTATGGCCGAAAGTTTGGAACGGCACTGACCCTGGACGTCGTGCAACCCCCCAACACCAATGGCTTTGGCGTGGTGGCCGTCATCTCCGGAGGCTTCTTCTCGTCCCATGACGGCATCAACCCCTCCTACATGCGGGAGATCCTCGGGCGCGGCTACACGGTGTTCGCGGTCGTTCACGGGTCGCAGCCCAAGTTCACCATCCCGGAAATCACGGAGGACATGCATCGGGCCGTTCGCTGGATTCGGACGCATGCGGCAGAACATGGGGTGAACCCTGGCAAGCTGGGCGTGTTTGGTGGCTCGGCGGGCGGGCACCTGTCGTTGACGCTGGCCACGCAAGGCGGACCGGGCGACCCCAAGGCCAAGGACCCGGTGGACCGCGAATCATCGGCCGTCCAAGCCGTGGCGTGCTTCTTCCCGCCCACGGACTTTGAGAACTGGTCGGGTCCGGGGGACACGCAGGTGGGGGTGGGCAAGGTGGGACGGGCGTTTCACCCGGCGTTTGGGCCGAGGTCCGAGGTCCTGGAGGAACGGCTCAAGCTGGGGCCGGAGATCTCGCCCATCCATGGGTTGAAGTCCTCGACGCCCCCGACCCTCATCCTTCACGGGGACAAGGATGGCCTCGTGCCGCTGTACCAGGCCGAGGTTTACAAGAGGAAGGCGGACGCGGTGGGGGCGGTGGTGCGCCTGGACGTCAAGCCCGGCGCGGACCACGGCTGGCCCAACATGGAGAAGGACCTGGGCACGTTCGCGGACTGGTTCGACGTCCACCTGCGGGGACTGGCGAAGTAGGGAACGTCCGCCTGGTTGGGCTACGGCTGGCTCGTGATCTTGTCGAAGTCCACGCCCACCTTGTCGGCGTAGGCGGCAAAGGCCCGGCCATAGAGGATGATCGCGGCACGGGCGACGCCGGAATCATCCGCGTGGCCCAGGGGTCCGATGTGGTCGGGGATGATGTCGGTCTTCTTGTGGGCGTAGGTGATGGCAAAGACGGCGGCCGAGAGGGCGGAGTAGGGCAGGTCCTTGTAGGCTCCCTCCGCGACGTCCTCGACGCAATCGGCCAGGAACTCGAGCTGGTCCACGAGGTGCGGGAAGTTGGGGGCGTTGATCTGCGCGAACTCCACCTTCCACATCGGCAGGCTGCGGAGGACCTTTTCGAGCGTGGCTGGCGTCACCAACGACGCCCCGTGCATCACATAGCTGGCAATTTCCGACATGCGCCGACGTGTTTACCCAACCGCGCAACGCCATGGCAACCGTTGCCTCGGCTAAGCGGAGGATTTCACCGGGGCGTCGCCGCCGGGTCAGGGTCTTTTGTTTTGAGGGGTCAAAAGTTGAGGGCATCGAGGGCGAGGGCTG
>CAYSGH010000071.1:0-24499 GCA_964430505.1 uncultured Akkermansia sp.
GACGAAGGAGTTGCGGAAGCAGATCGAGCAAGCACGACCGATCCAACTGAATCGGCCCGGGTTAGGTCTGGCTGAGCCGCTTCACCGGCGCGTCATGGTACAACGCGTGCGCCTCCGCAAGGATTCCCGGGATCCGACCTGAAAACGGGCTCCCGGCAAGGACTTCACGAACCCGAGCCGCGTCCATGCGCCCCACGTGCTCGCCGGGGAACCAGTGGTCCGCGTTGCCCAGCATGTTGTAGCGGAACTTCGCCCACTCCGTCAGCCCGAGCGCCTTCGCATAGGTCCAGATGCGCAGGATCTCCACCACGTTCACCTCGCCCGGCACGTCGAAGTACTCGGGCAAACCCGCCCACCAGCGACGCATCCAGTCCGCCCCGTGCACGGCCTCCAGCCGCCCCCGCAACCGCCGCTCCACCGGCTCCACCACCGCCGCCGCCCGCTCGTAGTGCTCCAGCGCCGCCACGTGCTCGTCGAAGTCCGTCGGCCGCGCCGCCCCCAATGACAACGTGTGCACCTCCGGTCGCGCCAGGCAGTACAGGTCGTTGAACTGCATTGGCGTCAGCGGCGCGCACAACGGCCGCATCTCCGGAAGCTCCAGGTACAGCTTACCCCCCTTGTCGTTCGGGCTGATGATGAACACCCCCATGTCCCGCTGCGCCGCCTCCGCGATGCACGGCCGGTTCAGGTCGTTCACCAGGTACCAGTGCAGGTTCACGTAGTCGAACTCGTCGCTCCGGATCGCCTCCGTGATCACCCCGGGCGTCGCGTGCGTGCTGAACCCCACGAACCGCACCCGCCCGTCCCGCTGCAACTGGCGGCACACCTCCAGGCACCCCCCCTTCCGCAACGTCTCGTCCAAGTGCCCGCGATGGTTGATCCCATGGATCGACAACAGGTCCACGTGCTCTAACCCCAGGTTCCGCATCGACGCCTCGAACGTCTCCAGGAACTCCCGCGCCGTCGGCTTCGGCATCACCTTCGTCTGCACGATCAACGATTCCCTCGGGAACCGCGCCAACACCGGACCCAGCTGCATCTCCGACGATCCATACCCCCGCGCCGTCTCAATGTGGTGAATGCCCAGCTCCACCGCCCGCGACACCGTCGCTTCCAGGTTCGACTGCACCCCTGCCTCCACCTGCTCCCACGGCACGTCCGACCACGACTGCTGGAACCGCATCCCTCCGCACGAAAACACGGGCATGAGAAGGTTGGTGCGGCCAAACCGACGATACTTCATGCCCCTTCCTTGCCACGCCCCCCGTCCAAAAGACAGCGGATAGCTGTCGCGTCCGTCCCCGCCCCCGGCCCCATGAATCGAGGTGCGGGCATCGGGGGTACGTGCACGCGTTGCCACGCCCCGTGCGGTCGTGGGAACGCAACCCCACCACGCCGCACCGCTCCAAACGGGCACAGCGGCCCGAAATGCCCCGCCCCCCGCCCCCCGCTCCCCGAGCTTTGCGCTCGCCATGCGCGCCTAGCCCGGCAGCATACCCATCCATTCCCCATGAAGATGCCGCGCGCAGCCTTCGCCGTCGCTCTCGCATCGGCCGCCCTTTGCCATGCCGAGCTTCCCGTCGTCGCCATCCCCGACTGGCAGCCCTTCCGCGCCCAGGTGCTCCGGGTCGCCGACGCCCTGGACGTCGTCGGCGCGCCCCTCGCTCCGGAGGAACGCAAGGCCCTCGATGCCGCCCTCGCCGAGTCCACCCCCGCCCTCGCCGCCGCCAAGGTCCAGGCCGTCCTCGACCGCCACGCGCTCCTCGGCGTGCACGTGAACCCGGAAATGCGCGTCAAGGTCCAGCCCGGCGACGCTCCCCCGCGCCTCGTCGAGAACGGGTGGCGCGCCTTCCTCGTCAAGGTCCACAACGAAGCGGGCACCACCGCCGCCCTCCGTCTCAAGAGCCCTCAGGCTTCGTCCATCGCCGGCTCCGTCGCCGCCGACGTCCCCGACCGTTGGCTCGGCCTCGAATCCTTCAATGGACAACCCCTCCGCCCGGAGCTCGGCGGACTCCCCCTCGAATACCGGATCGTCCAGCTCTACTCGCGGGACCGCGGCCCGCGCGAGGCCAAGATCGCGGCCGACGTCGGCCAGGGCACCCAAGACCTTGGATTCCGCGGCGAGACCAGCCTCCTCTTCCAGTCCGCCCCCGCCCATCGCGTCCGCCTCAAGGTCCGCGACGAACACGGCAAGCCCACCACCGCAGCCTTCCTCGTCACCGACGCCCAAGGCCACGCCTATCCCCTCCAGGCCAAGCGCATCGCCCCGGACTTCTTCTTCCATCCCCAAGTCTATCGCGCCGACGGCGAGGAACTGCGCCTTCCGGAGGGATCGTACTCCGTCGATTTCCGCCGCGGGCCCGAGTCCATCCCGGAGAAGCGCCAGCTCGTCGTCCAAGCGGGCGAACAGGAGTGGAGCTTCCAGGTCCGACGCTGGATCGACCCCTCGCTCATGGGCTGGATCTCCGGCGACCACCACATCCATGCCGCCGGGTGCGCCCACTACAACAGGCCCACCGAAGGCGTGCACGCCGACGACATGATGCGGCACGTCCTAGGCGAGGACCTCAAGGTGGGTGCCAACCTCACCTGGGGACCCTGCTTCGATTACCAAAAGCAGTTCTTCCGGGGCGTCGATGACCCCGTTTCGCGTTTCCCCTACCTCCTGCGCTACGACGTCGAGGTCAGCGGCTTCGGCTCCCACGACTCCGGCCACCTCTGCCTCCTCCGCCTGCGGGAGCAAATGTTCCCCGGCGGCACCTCCATGCACCATTGGCCCAAGCTCGGCCTCAACACCCTCCGCTGGGCCAAGCGCCAGGGCGCCCTCGTCGGCCCCGCGCACTCCGGCTGGGGACTCGAGGTCAAGACCCAGGAACTCCCAAACCTCGAGCCCGCCCCCTTCAATGGCATCGGCGCCAACGAATACATCGTCGATGTCACCCACCTGGTCCCCGGCCCCGACGGCCAGCCCGTCCCCGCCGTGGACTTCCTCTCCATGGTGGACACCCCGTCCGTCTGGGAACTCAACGTCTGGTACCACACCCTCAACGCCGGCTACCGCACCCGCATCAGCGGCGAGACCGACTTCCCCTGCATCTACGGCGAGCGCGTTGGCCTCGGCCGCAGCTACGTCAAGCTCCCCGCCCAATGGTCCTACGAGGACTGGTGCGAGGGCATCCGCGCCGGTCGCAACTACGCCTCCGACGGATTCTCCCACCTTCTCGACTTCACCGTCGAATCCAACGGCAAGTCCGTCGCCATGGGCGAGGCCGGCTCCGAGATCGCCCTCCCCGCCCCCGCCATGGTCAAGGCCCGCGTCCGAGTCGCCGCACGCCTCGACGAACAACCCGACGTCTCCCTCTCCTCCAAGCCCTACTGGGAAAAACCCTACTGGCATCTCGAACGCGCCCGACAAGGCACCTCCCGCGAGGTCCCCGTCGAGCTCCTCGTCAACGGCCTCCCCGTCGCCCGCCGCATGATCGTCGCCGACGGCACCGCCCGCGACCTTGCCTTCGAGACCGAGGTCGAGGTCAGTTCCTGGCTCGCCATCCGCATCCTCCCCAGCTCGCACACCAACCCCGTCTGGGTCACCGTCGCAGGCAAGCCCGTCCGCCCCTCCCGAAAGTCCATCCAATGGTGCCTCGACGCCGTGGATCGCTGCTGGAAAAACAAGGAACGCTTCCTGAAGGGCGAGGAACATGCCCAAGGCATCGCCGCCTATGACCACGCCCGCGCCGCCTACAAGGCCCGCCTCGGTGAGGCCGTCGCGGAATAGCACGCCATGCATCCTTCCCAACTCCCCCGGACGACCTTCCTATCAGGCTTATGGGGCCTATGGGCCCTATGGGGCCTATGGGCCCTACCCCCCCTTCCCCTCCGCGCCGCCCCTCCCCCCAACATCCTCCTCATCCTCGCGGACGACATGGGCGTCGGCGACGTCTCCGCCCTCAACCCCGGCTGCAAGTGGCGCACGCCGTCCATCGACCGCCTCGCACGCGAGGGGCGCGTGTTCACGGACGCCCACTCTGCCTCCGGCGTGTGCACGCCCAGCCGCTACGCCCTCCTCACCGGCCGCTACGCATGGCGAGGCCGTCTCAAGGCCAATGTCCTCAACGGCTACGACCCCGCGCTGATCGAGCCCGGCCGCATCACCCTCGCCCGATTGCTCCATGACGCCGGCTACGCCACCGCCATGGTCGGCAAGTGGCACCTTGGGCTTGATTGGCCCCGCCGCTCCACCAACCAGGTGGACGTGGACTACGCCCGTCCCTTCACAGGCGGCCCCCTGGACCACGGCTTCGACCGCTTCCACGGCATCAGTGCCTCCCTGGACATGCCGCCCTACGTCCACCTCGTGGACCGACGCGCGCCCACGCCCCCCAACGGCACCATCACCAACAGCCCGGGCCTCAAGCTCTGGCGCGCCGGGGCCATCGCCCCCGACTTCCGCCACGACGCCATCCAAGGCCACTTCTTCGACACCGCCCGTGACTTCGTCCGGCAACGCGCCTCGGCCACCGACGGCAAGCGCTTCTTCCTCTACCTCGCGCTGGCGTCCCCACACACGCCCATCCTTCCCTCGCCGGCCTATCAAGGCCGGTCCAAGACCAATCCCTACGGCGATTTCATGCTCGAGCTCGACGACGCACTCGGCCAGCTCCTCGCCGAGTTGGACCGCACCGGCCTCGCCACCAACACCCTCGTCGTCTTCACCTCGGACAACGGCTTTGCGCCCGCCGCAGATTGGAACGCCCTGCGCCGTCTGGGCCACGACCCCAGCAACGGCCGACGCGGCCACAAGGCCGACCTCTTCGAGGGCGGGCATCGCGTCCCCTTCATCGCCCGTTGGCCCGGCCGCATCCCGGCCAACACCCGTTGCCACGCAACCGTCGGCCACGTGGACCTTCTGCGAACCTTCGCGGCGCTCGTCGAAAAAACCCTTCCCGCACACGTGGGCGAGGACAGCGGCAACATCCTCAAGGCTCTCCTCGGTGCCGACGCCCCAGCCGAAGGCCGCACCGTCCTCGTCAGCCAATCCAGCAACGGCTCGTTCGCCATTCGCGACGGCCCATGGAAGCTGCTCTTGGCCCCGGATTCTGGCGGTTGGAGCCCCCCGAAGCCGGGCAGCCCCGAGTCCGCCGCCCTGCCACGATTCCAGCTCTACCAGCTCGAAACCGACCCCGCCGAACAAGTCAACGTCGCCGCCGCCCACCCCGAAGTCGTCTCGCGCATGGCCTCCACCCTGCGGGATGCCATGAAGGCCGGCCGCAGCACGCCGGGAACTCCGCAAGCAATCGAATGGCCCGAAAATTGGCCCCAGACCTCATGGATGAAGGAAATCCGATGAACCCAGGCCCATGTGACAGGATGGCGGCCGCCCGGAAACAGCCACGGGATCCCCGGCAACGGCACGGCAAACAATACGTTGCTCCCTCGTTCGTGGATTGCCGCACCCCCTTCCTTTGCGATAGAAACCAGTCGAACACAGGAAACAAATGAGTACCTACTCCCAAAGTCTGACGGGGCCGGGCCGCACCATGGTGCGTGCCGCAGCCATCGCGGCCTTGCTGGGCGCGGCCCTTGCGGCCAACGCCCAGAAGGTCTTCTTCGAGAACTTCGACGGCCTCACGCTGGGCACCAGCAAGGAAGAGGCCGCCGGAACGCCCGGGGTCTGGACCAAGACCCCCCCCACGGGCTGGACCCTCGACGACTCCCAGATGCCCGGCATCGGCAACCCCGCCACCGACGGCGTCGTGGAATGGGCCGGCTGGAGCTTCGCCAACAAGGACTGGTGGGTTCGTGTCGCCGGTGACCAACGCCGCGCCGACTTCACCTTTGGCACCGGCACCGTCCTGATCGCCGACCCGGACGAATGGGATGACGCCGCTCACGCCAAGGGCCTCTTCAACTCCTTCCTCTCGACCCGCGAGATCGACCTCACGGGCGCCGCTGCCAACTCCCTGGTCCTCGCCTTCGACTCCTCATGGCGCCCCGAGGGCAAGGACGACGCCGGGGCCAGCTTCCCCACCGCGGAGGACGGCTCGCCCATCAACAACCAAACCGGCCTCGTGCGCGTGACGTTCAATGGCGGCACCACCAACGAGATCGTTCGCTGGGAATCCACCCGCACCCTCGATGACGGCTCCGACAACCCCTACTTCAAGGAGGACAGGACCAAGTCCGACGGGTCCAACCCCGACGAGATCTCGAACACCAACGAGCCCTACATCATCGCCCTCAACAACCCCGCCGGCGGCAACGTCAAGCTCACCTTCGGCTTGGTCCTTGGCGCCAATGACTGGTGGTGGGCCCTCGACAACGTCGCCATCGGCGTCCCGCCCCTCGTCACCGGCGTCTCCGGCAACGGCGTCAGCGCCCGCGCCCGCATCGCCGAGGCCCTCGGCAAGAACGTCGATGACAGCCAGCCCGTCACCCTCAGCATCGACGGCGCCGTTGTCCCCGGAGCCCAGGTCTCGCGCGATGGCTCCTTGGTCTATGCCGGTGCCAGCCAAGCCCCCAAGGTCTTCACCCCGGGATCCAAGCACACCGTCTCCGTGACGTTTAAGACCACGGATGGCCGCACCATCACCGACGGCGGCGAGTTCATCGCCCCCAGCTTCACCACCGTCGCCACCACCCCGGCCGTCCTCACGGCCACCGTCACCAGCCCGTCGTACTTCACCGTGGACCCGGCCAAGGCCCCCACCCTGAAGCTCAATGGCACCTCCGTGACGCCCACCTCGGTCACGCCGTTCACCACGGACACCACCTCCGGCCTCACCATCCGGTACGCGGTCGCGGACCCGCTCCCGCCCGCCTCCGCCAACACCCTCGAGGTCACCTTCACCACCACCGACAACGTCCAGGTTGTCGATGCCGTGAAGTTCGTCGCCGCCGACTACAGGACCCTCGACGCCCAGCTCGCCACCGCCCTCGGAACCGGCTCCCAGCCGGGCATGCGCTGGCGTACCCACCAGCTCGCCACGGGCCGCGACAACAGCACCGCCCTCGTGGAGGAGCAGTTGAAGGGCGCCCTCGGGCCCTCCATCCATGACACCACGGGCCAAAACGCCCAGGGCTTCTTCGACATCAACGTCGTCAACTTCGAGCAAAACGCCGCCGCTGCGGGCATCTTCAGCTCCAACGGCCTCGATGACCTCTTCGTCCCCGAGGAAAACATCCCCGGCATCCCCGGCACCCTCCCCGATGGCAACATCAGCACCGACAACATCGGCGGCGAGGCCCTCACCTTCCTCGAAGTCCCCGCCCCGGGCATCTACACCATGGTCGTCCGTTCCGATGATGGCTTCCAGGTCTCGGCCGGCGTCCTCGACAACCCCGTGTTCCAAGTCCTCGGCGGCTACGATGGCGGCCGCGGCGACGCGCCCACGGAATTCTACTTCCGCGCCACCAAGGCCGGCGTCTATCTCTTCCGCCTCCTCTGGTACGAGGGCGGCGGCGGCGCCTCCGTGGAATGGTACACCGTCAACGCCTCCGGTACCCCCGCCCTCGTTGGCGGCAGCCAAACCGGAGCCCTCAGGGCCTTCAAGCTTCGCCCCGGCGGCGAACCCACCCTCACCAGCATCCCCGCCACCATCGCCTCCCAGCCCAAGGGAGCCGAGCTGGTCGAGGGCAATTCCTACGTCCTCTCCGTGGCCGCCAACGGCGACAACCCGATCTCCTTCCAGTGGAATCGCAACGGCGTCGCCATCCCCGGTGCCACCAAGTCCAGCCTGATCCTCTCCAAGGTCAGCGCCGCCAGCGCAGGCTCCTACACCGCCACCGTCTCCAACGCCGGCGGCACCAACACCTCCCTCCCCGCCGTCGTCTCCGTCGTGGCACGCTCCCGTTCCAAGATTCTCCTCGCCGAGAACTTCGACGGGCTGCCCCTCGGCCCCAACGTCGAGGAAGGCATCGTCACCGGCTCCGGTGGCCAAAAGGAAGCCGTCGTCACCAAGACCCCGCCCTCCGGCTGGGCCATCGACAACTCCGGCATGGTCGGCCTCGGCGACCCCACCACCGACGGCGTCGTGGAGTGGGCCGGATGGAGCTTCGCGGATCCCCGCTGGTGGGCGCTCACCTGCGGCGACCAAACCCGCTCCCAGTTCACCAAGGGCAACGGCGCCGTCGCCATCGCCGACGGTGACGAGTGGGACGACCAGCCCCGCCAAAACCCGGGCAACATGAACACGTTCCTCGCCACCAAGCCCATCAACGTGGCCGGGCTCAATGCCAACTCCGTCCTCCTCAAGTTCGACTCGAGCTGGCGCCCCGAGGCCCCCCAAAAGGCCGTCATCCGCGTCGCCTTCGACGGCGGGGCCGCCACCGAGGTCCTCCGCTGGACCGGTGACTCTGCGGACCCGAACTTCCACCCCGACGCCCAGAACGAGAGCGTCGCGGTCCGCATCAACAACCCGGCCAACGCCAGCACGATGACCGTCTCCTTCGGCTACATCGACGCCGGCAACAACTGGTGGTGGGCCCTCGACAACATCGAGGTCTCCGCCGACCCAGCCGGGTATGACCCCATCGCCGATGGCATCGCCTCCTACCTGCCCTTCGATGGCACCCTCGCCGACGCCTCCTCCAAGGGTGTCAACGGCACCGCCGTCGGGACCCCGTCCTTCGTGGCCGGCAAGGTCGGGCAGGCTGTCAACGTCCGCACCACCCAGGCCGGCGAGTTCAGCTACGTCTCCCTCGGCCGCCAGGTCCTCTTCGGGACCAACAGCGCCACCATCGCCTTCTGGGCCAAGCTCAACTCCAACACCGGCGATCCCTCCTTCGTCGGCAGCAAGAACTGGAACTCCGGCGGCAACGTCGGCTTCGTCGCCGCCACCGCCGGCGACAACCGCATCCAGTGGAACCTCAACACCGTCGGCGGGTCCCGGAAGGACTTTGACTCCGCCGCCGGCGTCTTCGCCAACCAGGCCTGGAAGCACATCGTGATCACCCTCGATCGCAATGCCTTCGCCGAGACCTGGGTCGATGGCGTCAAGATCAACTCCACCGACATCACCGCCAACGCCGGCCAGGTTCTCGACACCGACAACCTCGCCCTCAACGTCGGCCAGGATGGCACCGGCACCTACACCGATGGCGGCAGCGTGTTCTTCAACGCCGACATCGACGAGGTCGCCGTCTGGACGCGCGCCCTCACCGACGCCGAGGTCGCCACCGTGTACAACCGCGGCGCGGCCGGCCAGGGCGTCCTCGCCAAGGCCGAATCCACCACCGTCAGCACGACGCCCCCGGCGGGCCTCGGCGGCGGCGTGTTCACCAACGTCGTCATCGACGAATCCGCCAAGACCATCACCGCCGACCTCCCGGCCAGCGGTGACCTCGGCTACCTGACCATCTCCCCCGCCCGCTCCATCAAGGGCGTCGAGAAGGTCGGCAACAAGATCGTCATCCGCTACTAGGCGACACCCTCGCGCACGCTGATCCACGGGTCGGCGCGCCGCGTGGCACGGGGGCCGGGCTCATGCCCGGCCCCCTTTTTCATGCCCTCGTCTCCTTCGGCCATGACCCACGACCCTTCACGCCGTTGGCACCCGGCCTCCTTGCGCCCGAAACGGTTTCATGGCCCCATCGCCTCATGATCCCCCGTGGTGGCAGGTTGCTCGCAGTGTTCACCCAGCTCGCCCTCCTGCCTGCCTTGCTGGTCGCCACGCAAGCCCAAGGCGTCCTCACCAACTCCGCACCCATTTCCCTCCCCGCCTTCCTCGCAAAGGCCGGCCAACGCGCCGCAAAGGCCACCCCCGTCACCGAGGGCTACGTCGGGTCCCAAGCCTGCGTCGAGTGCCACAAGGACGAGCACGCGTCATGGCACCGCTCCTACCACCGCACCATGACGCAGCGCATGGAAACCAACGCCGTCCTCGGCAACTTCAACGGCGCCGTCGTCGAGTCCGGCGGCTACACCTACAGGCTTTCCCACGAGGATGATACGTTCTGGTCGGAGGGGCCGGACCCCGACCAGCTCATGTATTGGGTCCAAGGACGCAAGCAGGCGCCGCCCGCCCGCCTCCCACGGGTCAAGCTCCCCGTCGTCATGGCCACCGGATCCCATCACTACCAAACTTACTGGGTCCCCAGCCCGCGGCATCCCGGCATCCTCCAGACCCTCCCTCTCGTGTTCCTCCGCGAGACCGGGCAGTGGATCCCCCGCGAGGCCGCATTCCTTCATGGCCCCGACGACCCGGAGCGCTTCGTCACCCAGTGGAACCACCACTGCATCCTCTGCCATAGCACCGGGGGCAACCCCGGCCTCGACGATGCCTCCGGCCAGCTCCACACCCAGGTCGCCGAGCTCGGCATCTCGTGCGAGTCCTGCCATGGCCCCGCAAAGGCCCACGTCGATCTCCGCCGTAACCTCCCCCGCGGCGCCAAGCCCGCCTCCGACCCCATCGTCAACCCTGCCAAGCTCCCACCCGCCCGCGCCAACGAGGTCTGCGGCCAATGCCATGGTGTCTTCATCCACAAGGACGAGTTCGCCATGGAGTTCGCGCGCAAGGGCAACCTCTTTCGCCCCGGCGAACCCATCGAGCGAACCCGTCACTACCCGCGCCACCCCGGACGCAATCCCTCCGGCGAGGCCGCCGCCGAGCTGCGCAACAACCCTCACTTCTTCGAGCGCCGCTGGTGGCCCGACGGCCAGATGCTCGCTGGCGGACGCGAGTTCTCAGCCATGCGCGAGTCCGGCTGCACCTCCAAGGGCAACATGTCCTGCCTCGATTGCCATTCCATGCACGAGGGCGATCCCAACGACCAACTTCGGCCGGGCCGTACCGGCCCCGAGGCCTGCATCCAATGCCACAAGGAACCCCGCTACAACGCCGACATCGCCTCCCACACCCACCACCCCACCGGGTCCCCCGGAAGCGACTGCCTGAACTGCCACATGCCTCACACCTCCTACGCCCTGTTCAAGGCCATTCGAAACCATCGCGTCTCCTCCCCCCGGGTCGCTCCCATCTCGGAAGGCGGCCCCCCCAATGCCTGCAACCTCTGCCACATCGACCGGTCCCTCGCGTGGACCCAGGACCTTCTCGGCAAATGGTACCAGCACGTCCCCGTCACGCTGCCGTCATCCGCCACCAACACCTCCGCGCTGGCCCAATGGCTCCTCGAAGGCCACGCCGCCCAACGCGTCATCGCCGCATGGCACCTCGGCTGGAAGCCCGCCATGACCACCGGTGGCGGCCCTTGGGTCCAGCCCCTCCTCGCCGCCACCCTCGCCGACGACTACGGCCCCGTCCGCTTTGTCGCCGCTCGTTCCCTTCGCAGCCAGCCCGGGATGGGCCAACTCCCATACAACTTCCTTGCACCCGCCAACCGTCGCGCGGCCCTCGCCCAGCAGCTCGTGGAGTCCCTGCCCCATTTCCCCCCCGAAGCGCCCAAGGCCCCCCGCCCAGAATGCATTCAAGCCCCGGACGGAAGCACGGACCTCGCCCGAATCCGCGAGGCGCTTTCCCGCCAGGACAAGCGCTCCATCACGGTGAGCGAATAACCTTCCAACAGACCCAAGAACGTCACGATTCCGTTGTTGGCGAGGGCGGCTTTCCGGCGTAGAAACCTAAAGCCCTGCCTGAGTGGGCATGGGTACGGCGGCGGGCGCCGGCGGTGCAATACCGTGTGTCACCCCGGCGCCCGCCGTCTTCCCCGCCGGCTCCCCGCTCCCCGCTTCCTGAAACCCCTACCCCTTCACCTCAAACAGCGCCTCCGCGAACTCGCGCGGCACGAAGGGCTGCAAGTCGTCCGGTTGCTCCCCCACGCCGATGAACTTCACCGGGATGCCCAGCTCGCGCTGGATCGCCACCACCACCCCGCCCTTCGACGTGCCATCCAGCTTCGTCACCACGAGGCCCGTCAGGCGGCAGATCTTGTTAAACTCCCGCGCCTGGTTCACCGCGTTCTGCCCGCTCGATCCGTCGAGCACCAGCAACACCTCGTGCGGTGCACCCGCCAGCTTCTTGTCCATTACCCGGTGCACCTTCGCCAGCTCCTGCATCAGGTTGTGCTTCGTGTGCAACCGCCCCGCCGTGTCCACGAACAAGTACCGAACCCCACGCGCCATCGCCGCGCCGATCGCATCGTGCGCCACCGCCGCAGGATCGGCGTTGGGCTGGCCCGCCACCACCGGCACGTCCAGCCGCTGGCCCCAAAGCTTCAGCTGCTCCACCGCCGCCGCCCGGAACGTATCGCACGCCGCCAGCACCGACCCGTGCCCCTGCCCACGCACCAGGTGCGCCAGCTTCGCGCAAGTTGTCGTCTTCCCCGTCCCGTTCACCCCCACCAACGACACCACCGTCACCCCCTCCGGACGCAGCGCGAGCGGCGCCGCCCCTGCCGACATCGCCTTCTCCACCTCCCGCGCCGCAATCTCAAACACGTCCGCGCCCGCCCGGCCCTGCGTCTCGTAGGCCTGCTTCACCGCGCCCACGATCTGCCGCGCCATCGGCAATCCGAGGTCCGCCCCCAGCAACGCCGCCTCCAACTCCTCGAGGCTCGTCCCCGTCAATCGCGGGGAACGCGTTACGATCCTCTGGATCTCGTGCGCCAGCACCGACGTCGTCCGCGAGATCGCCGACTTCAGCTTGTCTAGGAATCCCATGTTTCTCCCGTAGTTCGTCGAATGAAAAGCCGAGCCGCCGCGACGGATTCACCCATCAACGACGCCGCCCACGAAGCCGCTCCACGTTCTCGTAGGGAAGCCGAACCCGCCCGATCAACGGCTCCATCTTCGCCATCCCGTGGCAATCCGACCCGCCCGTCGCCACCAACCCCGTCGCCTCCGCCATCCGTGCATACCGGGCCGCATCCGCCTCCGAGTGCCGCGTGTGCCAGCATTCCACCCCGTCCAATCCCATCCTCAACACCCGCGCCACCAAGCCGTCGTCCTTGTACAACGCCGGATGCGCCAGCACCGCCACCCCGCCCGCCTCGCGGATCAACCCCACCGACTCCTCCACCGTCATCCGCGCCTTCGGCACCCAGCCCGCACGCCCCTTCTTCAGGAACCGCTCGAACGCGTTGTCGTAGTCCGAGGCATGTCCCGCCGCCACCAGCGCGCGGGCCACGTGCGGCCGGCCCGGCGACGAACAACGCGCCACCTCCATCACGGCCGACGTCTCCAACGGCACCCCCGCCCTGCGAAGGCCCGCCACCATTTCCTCGATGCGTTGCTGGCGGACCGATTGGAACCGCGCCAGCTCCGTTCGCAGCCGCACGTGCCTCCCGTCGAGCCAGTAGCCCAGCACGTGAACCTCCTTGCCCTCCACCTCGGCCGTCAGCTCCGTCCCCGGGATGAACTCCACCCCGGACGCCGCCGCCGCGCGCCCCATCCGCTCGCAACCCTCCAGCGTGTCGTGGTCCGTCAAGGCGAGCACCCCCAACCCCAGCGCCACCCCGCGCGAAACCACCTCCTCCGGGCTGAACGTCCCGTCGGAGAAGAACGTGTGCAGGTGCAGGTCGGCCGTCTTCACGAGGCCGGGCCATCCTTGGCCGTCCGCGCCGGGCGGAGGACCTCGCCCTTGATCTTGTCCAGGATGCCATTCACGAACTTGCCGCTCTCCTGCGTGGAGAACTTCTTGGCGATGTCCACCGCCTCGTTGATCGACACCACCGGCGGAATGTCCTCGCGGTGCAGCATCTCATGGATCGCCAGGCGGAGGATGTTGCGGTCCACCACCGCCATCCGGTGCAGGTCCCAGTTCTTCGCATGCTTGCGGATCAGCTCGTCCAACTGGTCGCGGTGCTGCAGCACCCCCTTCACCAAGGCGTCCGCAAACACGCGCGTCGCCGTCTCCTCCGCCGTGGGCGGCGGCAACTCCACCTTCTCCCCCCAAGTGGGCCCGTGCGCGTCCAGCGCCGCGTTCAGGCGCGTGTTGTGCCAGAAGGCTTGCAACGCCGCGTCCACCTCCGCCGCCGGGCTCACGTCATGCTGAAACAAAAACTGCACGGCCCGCTCCCGGGCCTCTCTCCGCTTGCGCATCAGGAACGTAGCTTGCGCGCCCGCTTCGCCCGCTGGGAAGGCGATTCTTGCCCGCCCGAAGCCCCCAAGGCGTGCGACACGCGCTCGTGCCCCCGCTGCACCATGCCGCAAACAACCTTGCACAGCTCCGGCAACGCCGGGTCCGCCAGCCCGTAGTACACCATCAGGCCTTCCTTGCGCCGACGGAGGAGCCCGGCGTCCACGAGCACCTGCAAGTGCCGCGACGCGTTCGCCTGCCCAAGCCCCGCCTCCCCGGCCAGCACGCCCGCAGCCTTCTCCCCGTCCATCACCGCCCGTGCCAGCTTCAGCCGGCTCGGCTCGCCCAGCGCCCGAAACCGCGCCGCCACCAGTTCCAGGGCCTCCTCCGACATCCGCCTCGGGTCCAGCGCCCCCCTCGAACTCGTCGTCGTCATGTTTTGCTTGCCACCCATAATATTACTGGATAGTGAAATAGTCAATGAATGGATGAACGGCCAGGCCGATGCGGCCGTCACAGCCAGGTGCTCGGGAGCGACGTCGCGGCCCGCGCACCAAGAAAAACACACACGCACGCGCACGCGCTCACATCCACCTCCTCCCCACGCCCCCATGAACACCGAGAACATCATCCGCGCCCTCGCCGGCTCCCTCGTCCTCGCCTCCCTCGCCCTCGCCCACTTCGTCCACCCGGCATTCCTTCTCCTCGCCGCCTTCGTCGGACTGAACCTCCTCCAGTCCGCCTTCACCGGGCTTTGCCCCGCCGAGTCGATCATCCGACGGCTTCGCCCACCCCACCGTCCCGCGCAAGGCAGCCCCAGCCACCCCTCAGCAGGATCCTGCTGCGGGAGGAATCCATCCGCCTAGCCAACCCTGCAGCGCCCAACTGGACCACGCCATGAATGCATCCCTGCCCGGCGGTCCCTCGCCCGCCCCTGCGGGCCGCCACAGACCAAGGGGACCCATCGCCGCGGGCCTCGTCGCAATCGCCCTCCTCGTCGGGTGCCATCGCAACGCCTCCACGCAGCCCACCTCCCCTCTTCCGCCCCACCCCGTCCAGGTGGCCCCCGCTTCCCAGGATGGCTGGACACTCTCCGAGGACGTCGTCGGTACCATCCGCCCGCGCCTGCGCGCCGTCCTCGCGGCCAAGGTGCCCGGCCGGGTCGAGTCGCTGCCCGTCGTCCCGGGCCAACTCGTTCAACAGGGAGACCTTGTCGCGTCCCTCGACGACCGCGAGCCGCGCGCCCGCCTCGATTCCGCCCGGGCCAGCGCCGAGCAAGCCGCCCGCGACCGCGACCGCATCCGCCGCCTTGTGCAGCAAGGGGCCGCGACTCCCGCCGAAGGCGACGCCGCGGAGGCCCGCCACCGCGTGGCGGCCGCCGCCGTCACCGAGGCCGAAACCCTCCTCGGGCACGCGCGCGTCACCGCCCCATTCAACGGGGTCATCACGCGCAAGCACGTGGACGTGGGCGACCTTGCGTCCCTCGGGAGGCCCATGGTGGACATCGAGGACCCCACCCGGCTGCGGATGGAGGCGGACGTCCCCGAGGCCCTGGTGCAGGGCCTTGCCGTCGGGATGAAGCTCACCGTCCATGCCGGCGCCTCCCCGGACGCCCTCGATGCCGTCGTCGCCGAGGTGGCGCCCATCGCCGAGCCCGGCAGCCACACCCACGTCGTCAAGCTGGACCTCCCGCGGCGACCCGACCTCCGCTCGGGCCAGTTTGCACGCGTCGCCATCCCGGCGGGTTCCGCCGCCATCCTGCACGTGCCCGTGGCGGCCCTCGTTCTCCGCGGACAGCTCGAATACGTCATGGTCGCCGAGGACGGCATTGCCCGCCTGAGGCTGGTGCGCTCCGGCCGGCGGCAGGGCGAACAGGTCTCGATTACCTCCGGGTTGTACCCGGGAGAAAGGGTCGTCGTGGCCGGCCTGGATGGCCTTCGCGACGGCCAGCCCCTGGAGGTGCGCCCGTGAATCCCCCCGACACCGCGGCGGAGTCAGCCCCAAATGACCGCGCGCTGGGCCTCGCCGGGCGAATTGCGGGAACGTTCGTCCACTCCAAGCTCACGCCGCTCGTCGTCCTGGCCTCGGTCCTCCTGGGTGCGTTCGCCGTGGTGATGCTGCCGCGCGAGGAGGAGCCCCAGATCCAGGTGCCCATGATCGACGTCATGGTCGCCATGCCCGGATCCTCCGCCGGCGAGATGGAGGAACGCGCCACCCGCCCCATGGAGAAGCTCCTGTGGGAAATCCCGGGCGTGGAATACCTCTATTCCCAGTCCGCCGAGGGCCAGGCCCTCTCCATCGTGCGCTTCAAGGTCGGATCCGACCCTGAGGTCAGCCTCGTGAAGGTCACCGAGAAGCTCCGTGCGAACCTCGACCGCATCCCCCACGGCGTCTCGTTCCCGCTCGTCAAGCCACGCTCGATCAACGACGTCCCGATCCTCGCCCTGACGTTCCACGGAGCCCGCCAAGACCCGCTCTCCCTGCGCCGTCTCGTGGCCCAGATCGACGACGCCGTGAAGCAGGTGCCCCAGGTGGCCGAAACCACCCTTATCGGCGGCGCACGACGCGAGCTGCGAGTCTCCCTCGACCCCGTCCGCCTTGCGTCCCGCGGCCTCACCCCGGCGGGTGTCGTCCCCATGCTCCAGCAGGCCAACCGCCAGGCCCGCGGCGGAGAGGTGGCCACCAGCAACCAGTCCGTCGTCGTGGAGACGGGCGCATTCCTGCGCGACGCCGACGACGTCCGGGGCGTCGTCGTGGGCATTGCAAACGGCCGTCCCATCTATCTGCGCGACGTGGCCGAGGTGGAGGACGGGCCCGAGGAGCCCGTCCAGTACGTCCTATTCGGCCGCGGCGATCATGCCATCGGGGGGAATGGTGCGGAGGAACACGCCGTCACGCTGGCCGTGGCCAAGCGGCCCGGCTCAAATGCGATCTCGGTCGCCCGCGACGTCCTCGCCAAGGTCGATCTCCTCAGGGGCGTCCTGATCCCAGCGGACATCACCGTGTCCGTCACCCGGCACTACGGCCGGACGGCGGCGGAGAAGTCCGACGAGCTTCTCCTGCACATGGCGCTGGCCGTGCTCAGCGTCTCGCTCCTCATCGGGCTGGTCCTCGGATGGCGCGAGTCCGGGATTGTTGCCGTCGCCATCCCGGCCACGCTTGCGCTCACCCTGCTCGTGTTCCACCTGCAAGGGTTCACCCTCAACCGCATCACCCTTTTCGCCCTGATCTTCAGCATCGGCATCCTCGTGGATGACGCCATCGTCGTGGTGGAGAACATCGTGCGGCACTTCCACCTGCCACGGAATGCCGGGCGCCCTTGGCCGTCCATCGCCGTCGAGGCCGTCGGCGAGGTGGGAAACCCGACCATCCTCGCCACCTTCGCCGTCATCGCGGCCGTGCTTCCCATGGCCTTCGTGGGTGGCCTCATGGGTCCCTACATGCGCCCCATCCCGGTGGGCGCCAGCGCGGCCATGTTCTGGTCCCTCCTGGTCGCCTTCGTCGTCACGCCGTGGGCGAGCATCCGAATGCTCCGATGGTTCAAGGGCAAGGAACGCCTTGCACGCCAGCACGCGCCCGGGCACGCCACGCAGGACGACGCCCTCACGCGCCTCTACCGCCGGGTGATGGGCCCCCTCCTCGCCCACGTTGCCTGGCGATGGGCCTTCCTCCTCGGCATCGGCGTCCTGCTCCTCGCCGCCTTCGCGTCCGTCGGCACCGGCTGGGTCCAGGTCAAGATGCTCCCCTTCGACAACAAGTCCGAGTTCCAGGTCATCCTCAACATGCCCGAGGGCTCGTCCCTCGAACGCACCGCCGAGGTCGCCCGTTCCATGGCCCGCGTCCTGCGCAAGGAACCCGAGGTCACGGACTATCAGGTCTATGTGGGCGTGGCTTCGCCCTTCAACTTCAATGGGCTTGTCCGCCACTACTTCCTCCGGCGAGGCCCCAACGTCGCCGACATCCAGGTCAACCTCCAACCCAAGCACGAGCGACGATCCCAGAGCCATGACATCGCCCGGCGTGTCCGGCCCGCGTTGGCCGCCATCGCCAAAGCCCACGGCGCACGCCTCGCCGTCGCCGAGGTGCCCCCGGGGCCGCCCGTCCTCCAGACGCTCGTCGCCGAGATTTACGGCCCCACCGATGCCGCCCGCGCACGCCTCGCGGCCGATGTCCGCGCCATCCTCGAGTCCACCCCGGGCGTCGTGGACGTCGATGCCTACGTCGAGGCCGACCAGCCCAAGGCCCGCGTCGTCATCGACAAGGAAAAGGCGGCCCTCCATGGCGTCAGCGCCGAGGCCATCGCGCGGTCCGTCCGCATCGCCGTTGGCGGCGAGTCCGTGGACCTCCTCCATGTGCCCGGCGAAAAGGAGGACGTGAACCTCGTTCTTCGCGTCCCCCGGGACCGGCGCGAGCGCCCGGAGGACCTCCTTGCCCTCCGCGTCCGAAGCGGCGACGGCAACGCTCTCCCCGAGCCCGTCCACGGCGCGTCGCCAACCGCCATGGTCCCCCTGCGGGAACTGGTCCGAATCGAGCCCGCCATCGTCGACAAGACCCGGCACCGCAAGAACCTGATGCCGGTGACCTACGTCGTGGGCGACGTCGCCGGCGAGATCGAGAGCCCGTTCTATGCGATCCAGCTCATGAACCGGCGCATTGCCGCCCTGCCGTCCTCCCCCGCCATCCTGAACGCCTCGATGCCGTTCTCCGACGCCACCCCCTCCATCAAGTGGGACGGCGAGTGGCACATCACGCTCGAGGTGTTCCGCGACCTCGGCCTCGCCTTCGCAGCCGTCCTCGTCCTCATCTACGTCCTCATGGTCGGCTGGTTCGGCTCCTTCACGACCCCGCTTGTCGTCATGGTCGCCATCCCCTTCTCCCTCGTCGGGATTCTCCCCGCCCACGGGCTCATGGGCGCCTTCTTCACCGCCACCTCCATGATCGGCTTCATGGCCGGCGCCGGCATCGTCGTCCGCAACTCCATCATCCTCGTGGACTTCATCGAGCTTGGCCTCCGCTCCGGCATGCCCCTCGCCGAGGCCGTCGTCGAGGCCGGAGCCGTCCGCTTCCGCCCCATGGTCCTCACCGCCGCCGCCGTCGTCGTCGGAGCCGCCGTCATCCTGGCGGACCCCATCTTCCAAGGCCTCGCCATCGCGCTCATGGCGGGCGAGGTGGCCTCCCTCCTCATCAGCCGCATGGCCGTGCCGGTCCTCTACTTCATGGTGCACCAACCCCGTCCCGCGCCCCGTCCCGCGCCTTGATTGCACCGCCGTCTTGGACAGAGTCGCCCCATGCGGTTGATACCACGGTTGCCGTTCCTCGTCCTCCTCGCGCTCGCCTTCCTCACGCAGGGCTGCGGCCCCAAGGAATACGGCGTCCGCGGCGTCATCAAGGAGGTCCGCCCCGCCGAGGGCGACGTCGTCATCCGCCACGACCCCATCCCGGGCTACATGGAGGCCATGACCATGCCCTTCCGCGTGCGCGACGCCTCCATCCTCTCCAACCTCCACGCCGGCGACACCGTCGCATTCCGCCTCTCCGTCACCCGCACCGAATCGTGGTCCGACTCCTTCAGGGTCCTCGAGAAGGCACCCGCCACGAACGCCCCGGCGCCCTCCACGACCGTCACGCCCGAACCCGGGAAGACCGTCCTCAACGACCCCTCCGGCGTGTCGTTCTACAAGGACGTGCCCGAGCTCAAGCCCGGCGACCCGCTCCCGCCGTACACCCTCACCAACCAGGACGGCCGCGCCTTCACCACGGCCGACTTCCGCGGCAGGGTCCTCGTCCTCAACTTCATCTTCACCCGCTGCCCCCTTCCCGACTTCTGCCCGCGCGAGTCCACGGCCCTCGCCGCCGCGATCAAACAGCTCCGCCGCTCCGGCCCCACCAACTTCCACGTCGTCTCCGTCTCCTTCGACCCCGAGCACGACACGCCCAAGGCCCTCGCCGCCTACGGCCGTCGCTACGGCCACGACCCCTCCGAGTGGACCTTCGCCACTGGCTCCTTCGACAACATCCAGCCCCTCGGCAGCCACTTCGGACTCTACTTCAGCCGAGCCGTCACCCCCGACAACATGAACCACAATCTCCGCACCGTGGTCGTCCAACCCGATGGCAAGGTTTCCGACATCATCCTCGGGAATCGCTGGGCGCCCGGCCAGCTCGCCGATGCCGTCGCCCTCGCCGCCACCAACGCCCCGACCTCTGCCCCACGCTGAAGCCCGCAGGACCCGCGGCGGATTCCAAGCACGGACTCCATCTGCCCTGCCTCCCAACGGCACCCCTCTCAGAATGAAAACCATCCCCACCCTCTCCCACGCGGCCGCATTCCTCGCGTCCATCGCCGCGCTCCTCAACGGCCTGCTCGCGGCCGACCTCCGCGTGCCTCCATCCGACGACGGCCTGCCCGGCGACGGACCCATCCGCCGCGCCGACTGGTTCCAAAAGCACTGGCTCCAGCGACGCGAGGGCTGGGAGGCACGTCGCGACACCGACCGCCACGCCCTCGTCTTCGTGGGCGACTCGATCACCGAGGGCTGGGGCGGGCGCCTCCACGAAGCCTTCCCCGGGCTCAAGCTCGCCAATCGAGGCATCAGCGGCGACACCTCGCGCGGCGTGTTGGTCCGGTTGCAACACGACGTCCTCGACCTTGCACCCACCGGCGTCGTCCTCCTCATCGGCACCAATGACATCGAGGAAAAGGCCACGCCGGAGACCATCGCGTCCAACATCCGCCGGATCCTCGAGGCCATCCGCAGCCACAACCCGTCCTTGCCCGTCATCGTCTGCGACGTGTTCCCCAGCTCCGCCTCCATGCGGCGGCCGGCCGACACCATCCGCCGCCTCAACGACCTCGTCGCCAAGGTCACCCCGGCGTTCCCCAACGTCACCCGCATCGAGACGTGGCGCCTGTTCGCCAACGCCCAGGGCGACGCCCGGCCGGCCGAGTTCCCGGACCTCCTCCACCTCAACGCGGACGGCTACCAGCGTTGGGCCGACGCCCTGCGCCCCATCCTCGCCACGCTCGGCTTCCTCGAGACGGAGCCGGACCCCTTCGTGCCCGAGCCCGGCTTCGTCCCCCTCTTCAACGGGCGCGACCTGTCCGGCTGGGGCTTCAAGACCAACGAATTCTCCGGCCTCACCCGAAGCCCGGAGGGCCGATACCTCGCCAAGCACGGCCGCCTCGTCGTCGGCACCCCGCCGGAGGGCCGTCGCTTCGATGCCATCTGGACCTCGCGATCCTTCTCCAACGACTTCGTCCTCAAGCTGGAGTTCCGGGCCACGCCGTACGCCGACAGCGGCATCTTCCTCCGCAAGCCCCAGCTCCAGTGCCGCGACTACCTCATCGCCGGGCCCTACACCAACCTCGCCCGCTACAAGCCCCAGCAATGGAACGAGATCGTCGTCGCCGTCACCAACGGCGTGGCCCATTGCACCTGCAACGGCGAGGTCATCGAGCCCGCCCTCCAGCTCCCGCCCGCCGGCCCCATCGGTCTCGAAGGCGACCGCGGCCAGATGGAGTACCGGCGCATCCGGATCCGCACCCGGTAGCGTCCACGGTCCCGGATGCCATGGAGGCCGGGCTTCTGTCGCAACGCCTCGGCAACCCCACAAGCCAAAGGATTCTACCCATCGGGGAAGCCGCTGCGACGGCGTCAGACTCGGTTCGGCCCGAGTGCGGGCGGGACGCCGGCGCTGGATCGGACCGCAAGGAAGCTTGTTTACCCGCGGTCATTCATGCGCACCTTGGAGAACGCCGTCCGTTCCTTGGGCGGCACGCATGGAAACAGGAGCATCCTCCAAGACGAAGGACGTCGCGCCGGGCTGGCGCCAAGCGTCCCCCACGCCCAGCCTTCCCGAGGCCAACGCCACCGTGCCCGTCCCGCGCCACCTCGGCTTCTGGCGCAAGCTTCTCGCGTTCTCCGGGCCGGGCTACCTCGTCGCCGTGGGCTACATGGACCCCGGCAACTGGGCTACGGACCTCGCCGGGGGCTCGCGCTTCGGGTACTCCCTGCTCTCCGTCATCCTGGTGTCCAACCTGATGGCGATCCTCCTTCAATCCCTCTGCGCACGCCTCGGCATCGCCACCGGACGCGACCTCGCGCAAGCATGCCGCGACCACTTCTCACGCCCCGTCAATTTCGTCCTCTGGCTCCTGTGCGAGGCCGCCATCTGTGCCTGCGACCTGGCGGAGGTCATCGGGTCTGCCATCGCCTTGAACCTGCTGTTTGGAATCCCATTGGTGGCAGGCGTGGTGCTGACGGCTCTGGACGTGTTCTTGGTGATGTACCTGACCCATCGTTCGTTCCGATGGCTCGAGGGAGTCGTCATTAGCCTCATCCTCCTCATTGGCGGCTGTTTCCTGGCGCAAATCCTCTTCGCGCGGCCGGAGCCCGCCGCCGTGTTCCAAGGCTTCATTCCATCGCCGGACATCCTGCGCGATCCCGCGATGCTCTACATCGCCATCGGCATCCTTGGGGCGACGGTCATGCCCCACAACCTCTACCTGCACTCCAGCATCGTGCAGACGCGCAAGTACGAGCACACGCCCGAGGGCAAGCGCGAGGCCATCCGGTTCGCCACCATCGACTCCACCGTGGCCCTCATGTCCGCCCTGTTCATCAACGCGGCCATCCTCATCGTCGCCGCCGCCGCCTTCCATGGGCGCGGCGAGGTGGTGGAGGAAATCGACCGCGCACACGAGCTGCTGTCGCCGCTGCTGGGTGCCGCCCTCGCCAGCACCTTGTTCGCCGTCGCCCTCCTCGCCAGCGGCCAAAATTCCACCCTCACCGGGACGCTCGCCGGGCAAATCGTGATGGAAGGCTTCCTGAACCTCCGGCTGCGCCCATGGCTTCGCCGCCTCATCACGCGGGCCATCGCCATCATCCCCGCCGTCATCGTCGCCGCCCTCTACGGCCGCCAAGGAACGGCCAAGCTCCTCATCCTCTCCCAAGTGATCCTTAGCCTGCAGCTCCCGTTCGCCGTCATCCCGCTGGTGCTGTTCACCTCCGACCGCGCCAAGATGGGCGAGTTTGCCTCACCGCGCTGGCTCCAGGCCCTCGCGTGGGTCGTCGCCGCCGTCATCGTCGTCCTCAACCTCAAGCTCCTCGCCGACACCCTCGGCGTCACCCGCCACTAGGAATTCCATGTACGCCCGCATCCTTGTCGCCTTGGAGAACGGCCGGGCCGACGACGCCTTGCTGCCCCACGTCAGCGAGCTGGCGAGGCGCCTCGGCTCGTCCTTGCTCCTCGTCCACGTCGCCGATGGTTTCGCCGCCCGGAACTTCTCCACCCTGAAGCTGGCCGAGTCCGACGAAATCCGAGCCGACCGCGCCTACCTCGAAGCCCGGGCGTCCGACCTCCGCCTTGCCGGGCACCAGGTCACGATCCAACTCGCCATGGGCGAACCCGCCCGGGAAATCCTGCGTGTCGCCACCGAGGAGGCCTGCGACCTGATCGCCATGGGCACCCACGGTCACCGCTTCATTGGCGACCTCGTCCACGGCAGCACCATCTCCGAGGTTCGGCACAAGGCCTCCGTGCCCGTCCTGCTGGTGCAAGGAAGTCCCAAGGCAAAAACCTAGTGAACGCAGGCCCCACGGGCACCGCCGCAGGTTGCCTCGTCCACAAATGGGGCTTGAAAGACGGCCGCCCTTCGGCCCCACCCTTTCCACGAGGCGCCCGTAGCTCAGCCGGATAGAGCATCCGCCTTCTAAGCGGACGGTCGGAGGTTCGAGTCCTCCCGGGCGCGCCATCCCCACAGCCCCGTCGAACGGCATACGTCCCTGGCCCAAAGCAAAACGGGCGGCCCCTTTTCAGGAACCGCCCGTCCTCACTCGACGCGTCCGAGGTTAGTCCTCGAAACGGTCGTTGCGTCGCCCGCGATCATCGTCGGCAGGCTCGTCGGCCGGGGCCTCGGGCTTGTCGCCGCCTTCGGAACGCTCACGATCTTCGATCGCGGCACGGCGGCTCAGCCGAACCCGGCCCTTGTCGTCCACGCCCAACAGCTTGACGGTGATTTCGTCGCCCACCTGGACGATGTCCTCCACCTGCTTCACGCGGAAGTTGGCAAGCTCGCTCACGTGAACCAGCCCTTCGCGCCCCGGCAGGAACTCGACAAAGGCACCGAAGTCCTTGATGGAAACAACCTTGGAACGATAGAGCTTTCCAACCTCCAAACCCTCGCCCACGTCGTCGAAGACCGGGCGGCGGTCACGCCGCTCCCCACCACGATCCTCACGCGGGGCACGCTCGGAACGATCGCTGCGATCACCACGGTCGTCGCGACGTTCCGCACGCTCAGCGCGGACGGGGCGCTCGCTTCGGTCCCGCTCACCGCGCGGTTCACGGTCAGGACGATCTCCACGGTCGCTGCGGACGTCGCGGACCGCCCGGTCCCCTCGGTCGCTGCTCACGTCGCGGTCGCTCCGGGGTTCGCGATCGCCTCGGGAATCACGATCCCGATCGCTTCGGGGCTCGCGGTCGCCACGGGCATCACGATCCCGGTCGCTCCGGGGCTCGCGTTCGCC
>CAYSGH010000072.1:0-3572 GCA_964430505.1 uncultured Akkermansia sp.
TCGCCGCGTGAGGGCACGCGGCCTACAGACTGCCCAACGGCCGTTTCTAGGGTGAGAGGCTCGTCCCAAGCCAACCTGGTGCTGGGAAGTTTTCCCTCACGGAGGCACAGAGATCACGGAGGGTGGGAACGTTGAAAATCCCGCCTTCCTTTGCGTCTTGGCGTCTTGGCGTGATTTCCAACTCCCAGGCCCCGGCATCGGCGGCGGGAGAGACGGTCACGCGGGAAGCGGGAGGCGGGAGGCGGGAGGCCCGGCGGGTTGGGCGGTGTCAGGGGGACGGGGACCGCGAGGGTTTGCCGGGGGGTCTTCCGATGATCTGGACGAGGAGTTCCTGGAGGATGCGGGCCTCGTCGGCCTCGCTGCCCACGAGGCGGCGGTTGGCGTCGAGGAGGAGTTCCATGGCGCGGACGAGCTCGTGGGGCTCGTAGTTCCGGCATTGGAGGGTGGCGCGGTAGAAGGGGTAGGGGGAGGCGAGGGGGTTGTACTGGCGGTCGGCGGGGAGGAGGTCAGGGGGGAGGCGGCGGAGTTGGTCGGTGAAGGCGGGGTAGGAGGGGGCGGGCTTGATGAGGCCGGCCTGGAGGAGCTCGCGGGCGATGATGAGGGAGCGGACCTTGGAGACGAGTCCGTAGAGGAGGCCGACCTCGCTCTTGCGCTTGTCGATGCGGGCGCGGATTTCCCAGAGCTCGTCGTCGAGCATGCGGAGGGCGCGGGCGAGGTTGCGTTCGCCCAGCATTTCCCCGAGGCCGAACGCCTGGGCCAGCTTTTGGCGGGCGACGACCGCCTCGACGTCGCGGGTGGTGATGGGGTCGCGGCCGTGGGTGTAGGCGAGGAGCTTTTCGACCTCGTTGGCGAGGGCGCGGAGGTTGGGGCCGACGCGTTGGGCGAGCTCCTCGGCGACGTCGTAGTCGGCGGCCTTGCCGGCGGCGTGGAGGAGCCGGGTGGCCTCGCTGGTGACCTTGGCGGCCCATTCCTTGTCGTCGGCGGAGAGGCCCACGTGGATTTCCACGACGCCGCGTTGCTCGAAGAGCTTGAAGAAGGCGCGGCGCTTGTCGGGCTTGAGGGCGCTGACGAGGAAGCGAACGCCCTTCCAATCGAAGGCCTTGAGCTCCGCGGCCCAGTTGGAGAGGGCGGAGGTGACGGTTTCGGAGGCGGCGGCGCGGTCGTCGGCCATGAACGTGCAATCCTTGAGCCAGACGAGCTTGGGGCCGCCGAAGAAGGGGAGGGTTTGGAGGGCCTCCTTGGCGCGGGCGATGACGGCGAGGACGTCGCCAACGGTGGAGGTGGAGGCCTCGATGACCTCGTGGTCCATGCCGCCGGCGGCGCGGCACCAGGCGTCCCAGGTGGCGCGGGAGCGTTGCTGGATGGCGAGGTCGTCGTCGCCGCCCACGAGCATCAGGGGCGTGGAATCGGGCGTGAGGCCGGCGGCGGACGCGGAGGCGGCGGCGTCGGGGGTGGGGCTGCGTCGTGCCATGGCTAGGACTGGGGAGGCTGGCTGGACGGGCCCTCGCCGTGGGCTTCGTCCTCGTCGCCGTCGTTGCCGTCGTCGCCGTCCTCCGCCTCGGCGGCCTCCTGCTCGGCGCGGAGCTTCTGGAAGTTGGCGAGGACGTTGGTCATGTCCTCCACCTCGTCGAAGAGGGATCGGGCGACGAAGATGGGGCGCTTGGCGGCGGCGGCCAACGCGAGGCAATCGGAGGGGCGCGCGTCGAGCTCGACGAGCTTGGTGCCCAGTTGGTTCTCCTGTCGAAGGACGATGCGGGCGAGGAAGGTGGAGAGGCGGAGGGCGGTGATGACGACGCGGTCGATGGTGATGCCGAAGCCCTTGAAGACGAGACCCATCAGGTCGTGGGTTTGGGGGCGGTCCTTGGGGAGGTTGCGCAGGGCGGCGTCGATCACGGGGCCCATGGCGGGATCCATCTGGATGACGAAGATCTTCTCGTCGTTGCCCAGGAACACGGCGATGGCGGTGCCGGCTGGCAGGATGCCGCGGATTTCGACGGGCACGAGATCGTTCTTCATGCGCGGCAAGGTTGGTGAGGGCCTTCCGGCGTCGCAAGCATGGCGTCGGCGGGCGCGGTATTATTGCGGGCCGCGCCCTTTGAACGCGGCGAGGCGCGTCGCGATGCGGTCGATGTCGGCGCGGCCGGACGAGGCGTCGGCGGGGCTGGCATGGCCATTGGCGTAGAGGGCGAAGGCGAGGCGTTGGCCGCCCGCCGTCGTGACGTAGCCCGCGAGCGAGTGGACGTGGCGCAGGGAGCCGGTCTTGGCGATCACCCGGCCCTGGATGGCCGAGTCCTGGAAGCGTCCCCGCAAGGTCCCGTCCACGCCGCCCACGGGCAGGGCGGCGTTCCATGCCGCCGCGGCGGGGCTGGCATCCATGGCCCGGAGCAACCGGACGGTCGCGCGGGGCGTCACCAGGTTCTTGCGCGACAAGCCCGACCCTTCCTCCAGCACCACGTCGCCACGCGGGATGCCCACCCGCGCGGCGAAGCGTTCCATGGCGAGGGCGGCGCGGTCGTTGTCGTCGAGGGCCTCCGAGGCCGGGTCCTTTGGGGCGGCCTCGTCGGGCCTGGGGTTGCGGCGGACATCGGCCCCGACCTGAAGCCAGAGGGCGTGGGCGATGCGGTTGTTGGAGGGCTTGAGACAGAGCGCGGCGATCTTGCCGAGGGGCGGGGATGGGATGCGCACCCCCGGGGTGGCGGGCCCGGACGGGTTGGGGGGCCCGGGGGCGATGGCGACGCCGCCGTGTGCGACGCCACGTTCCTGGAGCGCGGAGCGAAGCCCGGCGGCGAACCATTCGGTCGCGTTGGGCACGGCCATGCGTTCGACATGCGGGTGGCCCAGGCGGACGGCCCCGGAAACATGGAACCGGAAACGGCCGACGTCGTGGGACCGCCGGATGACCACGCGGGCCGGGACGTTGGACGCGACGGTGCGCACGGTGGACTCGGTCTCGAACGCCCCGGGGATGGGCAACGTGCGGATGACGGCTCCCGCGCCGACGGCCGTGCCGGGCTCCACCACGACCGTGACGGCGTTGTCGGCCCATTGGAACCCGGTGACCGGCGCGCCGTAGGCTTCCGGGAGATCGTCCCAGTTCCAGCCGGGGCCGAATGGGGGCGCGTCGAACCAGGCATCGCGCAGGAGGACCTGGCCCTGGATGCGCCGGACGCCGGCCCGTGCCAGGGCGTCCACCGCTCCTGCCAGGGCACGGGGCTCGGACAAGCCGCCGCCGGGCGATGGATCGCCCCCGGCCATCAGCCATGCGTCACCCGGCAACGTCCCCGTCGCGTCCGGCGTGCCGTTCCACCGCCACTCGGTGGCAAAGGTCCCGTTCGTCCCGAACCGGTCGAGGGCCATGGCGACGGTGAAGAGCTTGGTGTTCGATGCCGGGACCATGAGGCGGGCGGGATCGCGCTCGAACCACACGGCGCCGGACTCGGCGGAGACCACTTGGATTGCCCACGTGGCGCCGGGCGCCGTGCCGCCGTCGATGAGCGCCGCGATCTCGGCGCGAAGGGCGGCCAAGGGCTCGGCGGGCGCTTGGGCCTGGACGAGGAGGGCCCATGCGAGGC
>CAYSGH010000072.1:3672-24198 GCA_964430505.1 uncultured Akkermansia sp.
TTAGCCGCGGTTGAGGACGAGGTCGAGGTTGAGGAGGACGTTGCCGACGGAGGTCCAGGCGGCGGCGTCGGCGGGCGTGAGGCCGGGGGGCAACGGGCCGATGGGCTCGGTGGCGAGCCTTCGGGCCTCGGGCTCGGTGGAGTGGAATGCGGCGCGTTGGTCGTGGAAGAGGGCGACGAGGCGCGCGACCTCGGAGGGTGTGGGAGGGCGGCCGGTGACCTTGCGCCATCCGAAGCGGATGCGGGCGGCGACGTCGGGTGCGGGATGGGCGGCCATGGCGCGGCCGAGGGCTTGGGCGGCCTCGACGAAGACGGGGTCGTTGAGGGTGACGAAGGCCTGCAACGGCGTGTTGGTGGGCTGGCGGCGGAGGGTGCATTGCTCGCGGCTGGGCGCGTCGAAGGTGGCCATGCTGGGGTAGGGCACGGTGCGGCGGAGGAAGGTGTAGATGCCGCGGCGGTAGCGGTTTTCGCCCTCGCTGGTGGACCAGGTGCGTTCGCCATTGAAGGCGGCGCGCCACAGGCCATCGGGCTGGGCTGGGTACACGGAGGGGCCGCCGATGCGACGCGAGAGGAGTCCGCTGACGGCCAAGGCCTGGTCACGGACGGCCTCGGCCTCGAGGCGGCGGCGTTCGGCGCGGCCGTGCCAGCGGTTTCGGGGATCCTTGGCGGCGAGGTCCTGGCGGTGGGCGGAGGATTGCTGGTAGGTGGCGGAGGTGACGATCAGGCGCAACAACGCCTTGATGTCCCAGCCGAGGGCGGGCGCGCGGGGGTCCGGCCGCGCGCCGGAGCCCTGGGGCTTGGGCGAGGCAAACGTCACGGCCAGCCAGTCGAGGAGCTCGGGGTGCGACGGCAAGGTGCCCTGGGTTCCGAAGTCCTCCTCGGTCTCGACCAGCCCTTGGCCGAGCAGCTGCGCCCAGAAGCGATTGACGGCGACGCGGGCGGTCAAGGGGTTGTCCGGGTGGGTGAGCCATGCGGCCAGGCCGCGTCGGTCGCGCGGCGCGTCGTCGGGCCAGGCGTGGAAGGCGGCGGGCGTGCCGGCCGACACCTCGTCGCCCGGGGCCTGGAAGTTGCCCTTGTGCAACACGTGGGTCTTGCGGCGCGACGCGGCCGGCAGCTCGCGCAGCACGGGCACGGGGGTGCCACGGACGGCGTCGAGCTCCGAGCGGCGGGCGGCGAGGGCGCGTCCGGCGTCGCCGCGCGTCTTGGACCGCGGGCGGAAGTGGTCGTCGAGGACGCGGCGTTGGTCGGCGGTTCGCTTGGACTCAGGGAGTGCCAGCACGGCGGCGATGGCGGCGGGTTGGAGTCGGACGGGCGTGGCTTGGCGGGTGGTGGAGAACCGGAACCGGCCGAGGTTCTGGCCTTCGCCAAACGAGAAGCTGAGGACGAAGGTCACGAGGGTGTTCTCGGACGGCGGCTGCGACAGCTCGAAGGCCAGGGCGTGGTCTTGCCCGAGCGCACCCCCGATGGCCCAGCCGGAGTCGCGATGGGTGTTGCCATCGATGGCGGCGGCGGCGCTGAAGCCACCCTGCGCGTGATCGGCGGTGGCCTCGCGCAGGGCGACGGGCTGGGCGACCGGGTTGCGCAGACGCAGCATGGGCGCGGGGGCGTTGGTGATGCGGAACTCCTGCGTGGGCGATCGCCCGGCGTCGAGCAAGGCGACGCGCGCCTTGCCCAACTGGTCGCCGCCGCCGTCGGTCCGGTTCCAGAGGACGACTTCGTCCAGTGGCAGCTCGCGCCCGAGGTCGAGTTCCCACCAGGGGTTTTCCTGCGGCAACGTGAGGGCGACGGAATGGGTGGCGTTCACGTTGCCGTCGATGTTGCCGTCGGTCGCGCGGGCGGCGTCGGCGAGGTAGGTGACGGTGGACTGGGAGGCCTTGCCGGCTGGGGCGACGTTGGTGCCGCCGCTGAGGACCTGGACCTCGGCGAGGGCGAGCTGGCGACGGCCGCCCTCGCCCTCGACGCGGATGAAGCGGGCGCGCATGGGCTTGGCATCGGCGGCGGGGGCATCGTGGAAGGCGCGCAGGTCATTGAGGACGAAGTTGCCCTCGCCGGCCCGGCGGCCGGGACCCTTCTTGGGGAGCGACGGGTCTGCCAACGCCTCGAGGCGCACGGCGGTGGTGCCGGCGGGGAGGTGGAGGGTGACGAGGTACTGGTCGCGATCGGGGTTGGGGCCGCCCACGAGGACGGAGCCGTCTGGGGCGGGCTGGAAGGTGGTGCCGGGATGGAGGCCGCTTCGCAGGGCGGCCGGGGTGGCGACGGACCAGGAGATGGCGCGACCCGCCTCGGCGGCCCATGCGTCGCGTTCGGCGGCGTAGTCGGGGCCGTTGTCCTGGTACTTGGCCTCGGCGTCGCGGACGGCGGCCTCGAGGGCGGCGCGGCGCCGGGCGTCGGCGTCGCTGAGGAGGGCGAAGGTGGGTCGCTCGTCGGGTTGGTCGTTGTCCTCCGTCTGGTTGAAGAAGGCGTAGAAGGCGTAGTACTCGCGCTGGGTGATGGGATCGAACTTGTGGGTGTGGCACTGGGCGCAGCCCATGGTGAGGCCCATCCATGCCTGGGCGGTGACGTTGGCGCGGTCCTTGACGGCGGCGACGCGCCATTCCTCGTCGTCGGTGCCACCCTCGGTGTTGGTCATCGTGTTGCGATGGAAGGCGGTGGCCACGACTTGGTCGCGCGAGGCCCCCGGCTGCAAGTCGCCGGCGAGTTGGTCCAACGTGAAGCGGTCGTAGGGGAGGTTGTGATTGAAGGCCTGGATGACCCAGTCCCGATACGGCCAGATGTTGGGACGCAACGGGTCCGAACCCAGGCCGGCCGAGTCGGCATAGCGTGCGATGTCGAGCCAGACGCGCGCCCAGCGCTCGCCGAAGTGGGGCGATTCCAGGAGGGCGTCCACATAGCGGCCCCAGGCGCCCGCCGAGCGGTCGTTGGCCAGCCGGTCCACGAGGTCGGGCTCGGGCGGCAGCCCGGTGAGGTCGAGCGCCGCCCGGCGCGCCAGGGTAAACACGTCGGCCTTGGGGGACGGTTGCAGGCCCTCGGCCTCGAGGCGCGCGAGGATGAAGTGATCGATTCCGTTCAACGGCCAGCGGGCGTTGCGGACGCGGGGCAAGGCGGGGCGCGACGGCTTGCGCCAAGCCCAGTGCGGGGCGTAGTCGGCCCCCTCCGCGATCCACCGACGCAGCAGCGCGGCCTCGTCGGCCGTCACCACGTTGTGGGTCTCGGGCGGCGGCATGACGTCGTCCGGGTCCTTGCTGAGGATGCGGCGCACCAACTCGGATGCGTCGGGTTGGCCGGGCACGAGGGCCACGCGGCCATCCTTGCTGGGCTTCGTTGCGAGCTCCCGAGTGTCCAGCCGCAGGCCCGCCTTGCGCGTCCCGTCGTCCGGGCCATGGCAGGCGAGGCAACGGGAGGAGAGGATGGGCCGGACCTCGCTGGAGAAGTCCACCGGGCGGGGCGTGACGGGCGCGGGGGCCGCATGGCCCGCCCAGGTGACGCCCCAAGCAACGCCCGCCAGCAGGGCTCCGCCGACGCTGCGGATGAGGGGCAGGGCGCGTGACACTCCATGGGGCAACGACATGGCCATGGGCTTTACCGCAAGGAGGTCGGCAACTCAATGCCGCGCGTGGCGCTCAGGGGTCTTCGTCGGCGGCGAAGCGGGCGCGCTGGACGCCGTGGTTGCCCCCGCGGACCAGGCGGCGGTTCCGGGCGTACTGGTGCTCGCGCCGGCGGTCGGCGACGGCCGTTAGCTCGGACTGGAGCTTGAGGAAGCTGGCGAGGCGTTCCTTGGGGATCCGGCCGTCGGCGGCGTGTTGATGGACGGCGCAGCCTTGTTCGCCGGAGTGGCGGCAATCGCGGAACCGGCATCCGGAGGCGATGGCGGCGATGTCCGGGAAGGCCTCGTCGAGGCCGCCGTCGGCGAGCCAAAGGTGCCATTCGCGGAGGCCGGGCGTGTCGATGACGAGGGCTCCGTCCGGGAGGAGGACGAGCTCGCGATGGGTGGTGGCATGGCGGCCCTTGGAGTCCCATTCGCGGACGGGGAGCGTGGCCATGGCCTTCTCGCCGAGGAGGCGGTTGACGAGGCTGGACTTGCCGACGCCGGAGGTGCCGAGGACGACGGCGGTGGCGCCGGGCGGGAGGTTCTTGCGGAGGAGGGGCAGGCCGCGGCCGGTGCGGGCGGAGGTGAGGACGACGGGATGGTTGCCGGCGAGGGACTGGACGTCGCGGAGGGCGGCGTCGGGGTCGGGGTGGAGGTCGGCCTTGTTGAGGACGACGACGGGGCGAGCGCCGCCCTCGTGGACGGAGACGAGGAAGCGTTCGATGCGGCGGAGGGAGAGGGTGGCGTCGAGGGCCTGGACGACGAGGGCGACGTCGATGTTGGCGGCGAGGAGCTGGGGGGTGCCGGCGCGCCCGGGGTTCTTGCGGGTGATGGTGGTGCGGCGGGGGAGGAGGGCCTCGATGGCGACGCGGTCGGAGGCGGGGTTGGGGCGGAGGGCGATCCAGTCGCCGACCTTGGGGAGGGTGGAAGGGTCGTGGCGTTGGCGGAAGAACTTGCCGGCGACCTGGGCGATGAGGGGGCCTTGGGAGCCGACGACGGTGTAGTGGTGCTTGTCCTCGGTGACGACGCGGGCGGGCTGGAGGCCTTGGGCTGCGAACGGGGCGAAGAGGGATTGCCAGGAGTCGTCCCAGCCGAGGGCGGCGAGGTTCATGGGGCGGCGGCGAGGAGCCGGGCGCGGGCGCGGAGGGCTTCGAGGAGGGCGGAGAGGAGGGGGGTGGGCTTGCCACGCCAGAGGGCGCCCACCTGGAGGGGCTGGAGCTCGGCGATGGGAAGGGCGCGGAGGGCGGGGTTGGGGCGGGCGCCCGGGAGGGCGAAGGAGAGGCCGACGCCGAATCCGGCGGCGGCGTAGATCTCGACGAGGTCCAGGGAATGGACCTCGATGGACGGGGGCCATTCGAGATCGCGCGCGGAGAGGACCTCGCGGAGCTGCCTGGGGAGCGCCTCGTTGGCCGGCAGGCTCACGAGGGCCGGGGCGGGCGCGGAGGGGGTGGCGTCGTCGCCGGAGGACCCGCCAGCGAGGGCGGCGAGGACGGCGGCGGACGAGCGAAAGGGCGAATCCTTGCGGACGAGGAAGACGGGCTGGAGCTGGACCAGGGGCTCGCAGAGGAGGCCGGAGACGGGGCGGCCGTCGAGGATGGTGACGGCGAAGTCGATCTCGTGACGGTCGAGCCAGGCTTCGACGAGGGGTTGATGGGCGTCGCGGAGGACGAGGCGGAGCTTGGGGAAGCGGCGTTGGACGTCCTGGAGGACGGCGGGGAGGTGGTCGCGCAGGACGACGGCGGGGGCGGCCATGCGGAGGGTTTGGGTGGCGCCGCCGCGGAGGCGTTCGCCGACGGACTCGACGTTCCCGAAGAAGGGACGGACGAACTCGTAGAGGTCTTGGCCGGCCGGGGTGAGCTGGAAGGGGCGCCGGTTGAAGAGCTTGAGGCCGAGGTCGGCCTCGAGCTGGAGGATTTGGCCGGACACGGCGGGTTGCTGGATGCCGTAGGGCATGTTGCGGACGGCCTCCATGATGCCGCCGTGGCGGGCGACGTAGTAGAACAGCTCCAGGTGATGGATGTTCGTCATGGAGGCGTCGCGGGGTGCGGGTGGCTGGGTCAAGCGCCGTGCTGGTGATGCTGGGCATCGATGCCGGCGCGGGCGATCTCGTCGTTCGTGAGGGCGTTGTACACGATCCACTGCTCGTTGTGGAAGGAGCCGTCGGGACGGAACGTGAGCTTGGCGAAGAAGCGCTTCTCGAGGTCGATGAGGAGGCGCTCGTCGCGGGTGCGGAGGCGGTCGAGGACGCGGGGGTTGCAGACGACCTTGACCTGGAAGTCGGAGTCGTCGCGGGGGCGGGCCTTGAGGATGGCGGTGAGCTTGCGCTGGATCTCGACGGACATGGTCTCGGCGGACTTGATGAATCCGCGGCCGCGGCAGTGGACGCAGTCCTCGTAGAGGGAGGACTGGACGGACTCGGTCTGGCGCTGGCGGGTCATCTCCATGAGGCCGAGGGGGGAGAGGGGGAGGATGTGGGTCTTGGCCTTGTCGCGGCGGAGGCCCTCCTTGACGCGCTGGTAAACCTGTTGCTGGTCGCGGCGCGAGCGCATGTCGATGAAGTCGAGGACGATGATGCCGCCCATGTTGCGGAGGCGGAGCTGGCGGCAGATCTCGTCGGCGGCCTCGAGGTTGACGCGGAGGATGGCGGAGTCGTGGTCCTTGCCGCCCTTGTGCTTGCCGGTGTTGACGTCCACGGCGACGAGGGCCTCGGTTTCGTCGATGACGAGGTAGCCGCCGGACTTGAGGGAGACCTGGCGTGAGAAGGCGGACTCGAGCTGCCGGGTGATGTTGAAGCGGTCGAAGAGGGGCTCGGCCTCGTTATAGAAGTGGATGCGGCTGGCGGAGCGCTTGGAGATGCGGGCGATGGCGTCGCGGATGTATTCGAACTTGCCGAGGTTGTCGATGACGATGCGGGTGACGTCCTCGGTGAGGAAGTCACGGACGGTCCGCTCGATGAGGTCGGGCTCCTGGAAGACGCAGGTGGCGAGGGGTTGCTCCTTGATGTGCTGCTGCACCTCCTTCCATTCCTCGAGGAGCATGGCGAGGTCGCGGATGAAGTAGCGCTTGAGCTTGCCCTCGCCGGCCGTGCGGACAATGACGCCCATGCCCTCGGGGATGGAGAGCTCGCGGACGATCTTCTTGAGGCGCTGGCGTTCCTCGCTGCTCTCGATCTTGCGGGAGATGCCGGACTGGTCGGAGTTGGGCAGCAGGACGAGGTAGCGGCCCGGGAGGGAGAGGTTGGTGGTGACGCGTGGGCCCTTGGTGCCGATGGCGTCCTTGGTGACCTGGACGATGATTTCGGAGCCCGGGGGATAGAGGCGTGGGACGTCCTTCTGGGTGAACTTGGGCTTGTCGTTGCGGCGGGAGCGGCCGTCGTTGCGCTCGACGATCTCGACGTTGGAGTCGAGGGAGCTGGGGACGATGTCCCAGTAGTGGAGGAAGGCGTTCTTCTCGAAGCCGATGTCCACGAAGGCGGCCTTCAGGTTGTCCTCGAGGTTCTTGACCTTGCCCTTGTAGATGGAGCCGACGAGGCGTGCGTCGTTGGTGCGCTCGACGGTGAACTCCTCGAGGCGTCCGTCCTCGAGCACGGCAACGCGGCTCTCGAGGGGCTCGGCGCTGATGATGACCTCCTTGCTGACCTTGGGCTCGGGCTCGACGAGGTCGCGGACCTTGCGGACGACGTCCTTGACGGCGGACCGGGCCTTCTCCAGCAGGCCCGGGGGGCGGTCGTCGCGTCGGCCGCCGTCGCGCTCGCGCCGTTCGCCGGGCTCGTCGCGGTCGTCGCGGTCGTCGCGGTCGTCGCGGTCCGCCCGTGGGGCGTCGCCGGTGTCGCGGGCGCGGCCGCGGCGGCGTGAGGTGCGGCTGCGTCGGGTGCGGCCGCCGCGGGATCGCTCGCGCGCCGGGTCGCCCTCGCGCTCGGCGGGCTCCCCGCGCTCGTCGTCGCGATCATCCGATCGATCGTCATCGGGGGCCTCGGCGCGTGGCTCGTCGCGGTCGTCCGGCTCGTCATGGTCGCGGTCGGGGTCATGGTCGGCGGGCGCGGCGTCGCGACGGGGCTCATGGGAGTCCTCGTCGTCGTCGATGGGGCGGCGGTAGGACTGGTCGCGGCCGGAGGCGGCGTAGTCGGGGGCGGCCTCGGGCGCGGCGTCCTCCGGGAGGCCGGCGGCGATGTTTTCGGCGCGGCGGATCTCCTCCTCGAGGCGGCGGCGGTTGCGGCGTTCCTCGGCCTGGGCCGGGGAGGCGGCGCGGTCGCGGTCGCGGTCGCGGTCGCGATCACGGCTGCGGTGGGCGTCGGAGGGGCGGCCGCGGTGCGGAACCTGGGGAGGGGGCGTGGAGAGGGGGGCGGGGGCGGGGGCGTCCTGCCTAGGGGGTTGGGGGCGTGGGGTGGTGCGGGCGGCAAGGCCTCCGGAGGGCTTGAAGGTGGAGCCTCCGCGGCCCTTCTTGAAGATTTGGTAGCTCATGGTGAAAGGGGTGTGTGCCTAGTAGTTCTTGCGGTTTTGATGGATGTTCTGGAGCACGCCGATTCCAAGGAGCGAGCAGACCACCGAGGTGCCGCCTGCGGAGAGCAGGGGCAACGGGATGCCCGTGACGGGCATGAGGCGGATGTTCATTCCGATGTTCACGAACACGTGCGTAAAGAGGAGGGCGACGACGCCGGAGGCGAGGATGCGTCCGAGGCGGTCGCGGGCTTGCCCGGCGATCTTGATGCCGGAGAAGAGGACGGTGCCGTAGAGGCCGAGGACGAGGATGGAGCCTGCGAAACCGGTTTCCTCGGCGATGACGGAGAAGATGAAGTCGTTGTGGGCGACGGCGCGTGGGAGGTAGCCGAGGGCGCCCTGGGTGCCCTGCTGCCATCCCTTGCCCCAGACGCCGCCGGACCCGACGGAGATGAGGGCCTGGTCCACGTTATAGCTTTTGTTGGCCTTCTCGGTGCGCGCGGTGGCGCGTTGGGCGTCCGATGCGCCGGGGTCCGCGAAGTCCATGTTGAAGTACACGAGGAGGCGGTGCCGCTGGTACTCCTCCAGCTTGATGAGGCGCCACTGGGGGGGGAGGAAGAGGACCTGGAGGAGGACGAGGAGGACGAGGAGGGACGCGCCGCCGAGGAAACGGCCGAGGAGGCGTCCCGGGACGCCGGCCACGAGGAGCATGACGACGGCGGAGGGCATGAAGACGAGGGCGGAGCCGAGGTCGGGTTGCTTGAGGACGAGCGCGAAGGGCAGGAAGGCCATGCCGAGGGCCTTGGCGAAGATGGCCCGCGAGGCGAGCTCGCCCTGGGGTCGGGACAGGAAGTTGGCGAAGGCGAAGAGGAACGCGAGCTTGGCGAACTCCGAGGGCTGGAACTGGATGGGGCCCACGGCGATCCACCGCTTGGCCCCGAGGCGCTCGACGCCGACGACATACACGGCGACGAGGAGGACGATGGAAAACCAATAGGCCACGAGGGACCAGCGGGCGAGGCGCGAGTAATCCACGAGGCAGGAGCCAAAGACGAGGCCGACGCCCAGCCCGTAGGCGATGGCCTGCCGGACGGCGAGGCGATCGAACCACGCGGCGCCCCGCGAGGACTCGGCGGCCCCCGTGGCGGAGAAGATGAAGGCGACGCCCACGAGCATGAGGCCGAGGACGGCCAGCCAGAGGGAACGGTCCACGATGCGCTCGCGCGGGACGTCCGGGAGGGGCAATGAGGGCGCGGCGACGTTCATGGGTGGGATCCTGCCATGGAGAGGGGGCCGCGCTCGCGGTCGCGCAGGTGCTCGTAGATGCGCTGGGCGACCGGGGCGCACGTGCGGCCGCCGGAGCCGCCGGACTCCACCATGACGACGACCGCGTAGCGTGGGGACTCGAACGGGGCGAAGCTGGCGAACCACGTGATGCGGTCCACGAGCTTGCGGCCGGACTTGACCTCGGCGGTGCCCGTCTTGCCGCAGACGGCGAAGCCCGGGACGCGGGCGGCGCGGCCGGTGCCGTCGTCGAGGGCGACGTCGTCGCGCATGGCGGCATGGACGAGGGCGAGGTGGGGGCGCGGGATGTCGATGCGGGAGCGCACCTGGCCGGGGCGGACGCGCTGGGGTGGTTCCGAGGAGAGGGCCTCGCCGGGCTCGATGCGGTCCACGAGGCGGGGCCACCACACGGACCCGCCATTGGCGACGGCGGCGAAGACGAGGGCCAGCTGGAGGGGGGTCACGGTGAGTTCCTGCCCGATGGAGAGGTTGGCGGTCTTGCCCGCCGCGAAGGCCTGCGGGATTTCCGAGGCCTCGGGCAGGATGCCGCTGGTCTCCTCCTGGATGCGCAGGCCGGTCTTCTCACCGAGGTGCAGGCGGCGGGCGTAGGCCAGCAACGGGCCCAGGCCGAGACGGAGCCCGTGGTCGATGAAGTAGGCGTTGGAGGACTTGATGAAGGCGCGGTTGAAGTCGTAGTCGCCCGCCGGGGCGGTGTCGTCGATGACATGGTTTCGGCCGAGTCGGTAGTACCCCAGGGTGTGCATGCGCTCGAGGGCGGACGCGGGGGTAAGGACGCCGGCGTCCAGGCACGCGAGGGCCGTGACCACCTTGAAGGTGGACCCGGGGTTGTAGGAGCCGTAGGTCGCCCGGTTGAACATGGGGCGCATCTTCGGATCCAGGAGGCGCTCGTAGTCGGCGCGGCGGATGCCGTCGATCCATCCATTGGGGTCGAAGGATGGGGCGGAGGCGATGGCGAGGATGTCGCCGTTGCGGACGTCGAGGACGACGACGGCGCCGCGTTCGTCGCCGGAAACCATGCCGAGGGACTTCTCGACGGCGCGCTGGAGGGGAAGGTCGAGGGTGGTGACGAGGTGGTCGCCGGGGACGGGGGCCTCGATGAGGATCTCGCCTTGGCGATGCCGGTAGCCGGAGGAGTTGATGAGGATGCTCTTGGCTCCGGCAACGCCGCGCAGGGTGCGGTCGTAGGCGCCTTCCAGGCCGATCTCGCCCCGGTAGTCGCGGAGCCGGTAGTCGAAGTCGCGATCCTCGGCGGGGTCGGGGTCCTGGGTGGACTTGACGTAGCCGAGGACGTGGGCGGCGAGGGGGCCGTGGGGGTAGAGGCGGCTGGGGACGAGGTCCACCTCGACGCCGGGGATGGAGGAGCCCTGCTCGGTGAGGATGGCGACCTGGGCCGGGGCGAGGCGGTTGACGAGGGGAAAGGGCAGGGCGCGTTGCTGTTGCCAGTGCCGGAAGAGGTCCTCCTCGGTCTTGGCGACCTGGATCGCGAGGCGTTGGTTGACCTGGAGGATGATGTTGGAGACGACGGAGTAGCGGGCGGAGCGACGGAGCCACTCGCGCTCGTTGCTGCTGAGGGCGGGCCGACGCGGCTTCCGGCCGAGGCGCGCGGCGAGGTGTTCCCACAGGGAGACGGGGGCCGGGTTGGTGAGCCCGCGGGCGGCGAGGTGCAGGAGGCGGAGCCGCTTTTCCTCGGCCGCGAACTGCGGCAGGAGCTCGTCGAGATAGACATCGAGGCGATAGCGGGGCTGGTTGTCCACCAGCGGCAGGCCGTTGCGGTCCAGGATGCGGCCGCGCAGGGCGGGGACGCGGACGGAGCGGAAGGACTGGGTTTCCTGGCGCTCGCGGTAGTGTTCGCCTTGCAGGACCTGGATGCGCCACAGGCCGGCCGCCAGCACGAGGAGGCCCGCCGAGATCCACCACGCCACGAGGCGGAGGGATCCGTCGCCCTTGTTGATTTGGTCGAGGACGAGCATGGCTAGGAGCGGCCTCGCTTCATCTCGCGTTGCCCGGCCATGAACGAGGTGGGTGCGGCGGGGTGCTCGAGGGATTGGCGGAGGCGATCAAAGGCCCAGAAGCAGGCGGGGCAGGCGGCACCGTTGAGCAGCCCCAGGACGACGAGCTGGCGGGCCGAGTTCCAGCCGAGGGCGGGTTCGGCGTGGGCGGCCTGAAGGAGCAGGCCATGGCCCAGAGGCAGTGCAAGGCCAAGCCCGAGCCCGAGCCAGAACTGGGCGTACCGCTGGTCGCGCAGGAGCAGGTGCTGCCGCGTGCTGAGGAAAAACGTCGCGAGGAAGGGCGTCACGGAGCCCAGGCCGAGGCGCGAGCCCGACAGGGCGTCGGTCCAGAGGCCGAGGAGGACGGCGAAGAGGGAGGCGGTGGCGAGCCCGTGGGTGAAGGCGGCATAGACGATCAAGGCGGGCCCGAGGGCGAGCGGCACCCCGAGCAGGCCGCGCAGGACGGAGAATTGGGTTTGGGCAAAGGCGGCGAGCCAGCCGGCGACGAACAGGGTGATGGGAGAGGCCCAGTTCATGGCAGCAGCACCCAGACTTCCTCCAGGCGGTTGAGGTGGGCGCCCAGCCGAACGCGGGCGCTGGTGAAGAGGCCGGACCGAGCCGGCCGGGCGTCAATGACCGTCCCCACGGCGAGGCCCTTCGGGAAGACGCCGCCCTCGCCGCTGGTGAGGATGGATTGTCCGGCCATGACGCTGGGGGTCTGCTGGAACGTGGTGAGCTCGACGATGCCGACGTCGGTGGTTTGCTGGCCGCCGGCGATGATGCCGTGGTCCCGGGTTTCGGAGACGAGGACGGCCACCCCGCAGGAGGCGTCGCCGATGAGGGCGACCTGGCTATGGCTGTGGCCGACGACGGCGATCCGGCCGACGAGGCCCTGGGCGGTGACGACGGGCAGGTTGACGGCGGCGCCGTCGCGCGCGCCGTAGTCGATGAGGCAGGTGCGCCACCACGTGGACGCGTCGCGGCCGACGACGCGGGCGAGCTTGGGGCGCCAGGAGCCGCGGGGCAGGGAACCGAGCTGGGCCCGGAGGCGTTGGTTTTCGGCGGCGGCCTCGGCGCCGAGGGCGGCCTCGAGGCGGAGGGTGGCATTTTCCTTTTCGAGGCGTTGGACCTCGGAGACGAGCGTGGACCGGGGCAGCAGCTCGTACGAGGCCATGTCCACGAAGGACTGCGAGGCACCCGACACGCCGAGCAGGGGCAGGAACAGGCCGCCGACGGCGAGCTTCAATCGCGCGGCGGCTCCCGACGGCAGGTTGAGCAGCAGGAGCAGCAGCAGGCCGACGGCGGTGACGACGATGGTTTGGGGTCGCTTCAGCAAGGTTCGTCCCGTGGCACGGGGCGAACGCGGGTCGCGATGGAGGAGGAAAGGGCGCGCATGGCGGGGCTAGGTGCTGGAGGAGGCGACGCGCCTGAGGAACGCCAGCTCCTGCAACACCCGGCCCGTGCCGGTCGCCACCGCGCTCAAGGGGTCGTCCGCGATGTGCACCGGCAGGCCGGTCTCCTGGGAGACGAGCCGGTCAATGTTGCGGAGCAACGCGCCGCCTCCCGCCATGACGATCCCTCGGTCAACCAGGTCGGCCGAGAGCTCGGGCGGGCAGCGTTCGAGCGTGATGCGAACGGATTCCAGAATGTTGGAGAGGGGCTCCTGAAGCGCCTCGCGAATCTCCTCCGAGCGCACCGTGACGGTGCGCGGCAGACCGGCCGACAGGTCGCGGCCCTTCACCTCGAGCGTGAGTTCCTGCTCCAGGGGAAAGGCGGACCCGATGCGAATCTTGATCTCCTCGGCGGTGCGTTCGCCGATCATGAGGTTGTGGGCCTTCTTCATGTGCGCGACGATGGTGTCGTCGAACTCGTCGCCTCCCACGCGGACGGAGCGGCTGAACACGATGCCGGCCAGGGAGATGATCGCGATCTCGCAGGTGCCCCCGCCGATGTCCACGATCATGTTCCCGGCCGGCTCATGCACCGGCAGCCCCACGCCAATGGCCGAGGCCATGGGCTGTTCAATCAGATACACCTCGCGGGCCCCGGCGTGGGTGGCGGAGTCCTTGACGGCCCGCTTCTCCACCTCCGTGATCCCGCTCGGCACCGCCACGACGACCCGCGGCGCGATCAACTTGCGATGATGCACCTTCTGGATGAAGTGCCGCAGCATCGCCTCGGTGATCTCAAAATCTGCAATGACGCCATCCTTCATGGGACGGATGGCGACGATGTTGCCGGGCGTGCGACCCAGCATGCGCTTGGCCTCCTCGCCAACGGCCAGGACGGTGGTCGTCCCTGCCTGGATCGCAACGACAGAAGGCTCCCGAAGGACAATCCCCTGATCTCGCACGTAAACGAGCGAGTTCGCGGTGCCCAAGTCGATGCCGATATCGTTGGAGAAGAGGCCCTTTAGCTGCGCAAACATGAAGAGTGCCCAACGAGCACGGGGACATCGTGCGCCAGTTGCCGTCGCAGGGTCAAGGACGCTCTCCGTTCCCCCGCGCTTCCGGAGCACGGGGCGGCGGGAGGGGGAGGGAGTGTTGGGCTCCGACAGGCTGGAGGCCGGGTGCGGGTCCCGCGGCCGGGCCTGCGGGCCTGCGGCATCGGAGCCGCCGCGCGAGCACACGCGGCCTCCCGCATGCCCTCCACCGCATCAACCCAGCGACACGGGTCCGCGCTCGCAGAACTTGGGATTGCCGAAGGTCTTGATGTCGTGACCGACGGCATGGGCCATCGCCAGCCAGAGGCGATTGTGCGGGGTCGGCTCGAGCTTCACCGCCCGGCCCTTCCCCAGCCCCAGCCCGCCGCCCACCAACACGAACGGGATGTTGTCCAGCGTGTGGCTGTTGCCCTTCCCCAGCTCGTTCGTCCACAACAGCGTCGTGTGGTCCAGCATGGAGCCCTCGCCGCCTGGTTCCGGCACCTCCGCCAACGCCTGGGCCAGCGCCGCAATCTCCCCCGCAAACCACACGTTGATCTTCACCAACTTCTCCTGCGACCCCTCGTTCAGGTCCGGGTCGTGCGACAACGAATGATGCCCCTCGTCCACCCCCAGCCACTTCATCCGTGCCTGGCCCACCGAGTTGGTGAACTGCAACGAGGCCACCCGCGTCATGTCGTTGGCCAAGGCGTTCACCAGCAGGCGCCGCTGCAACGCCGACGCCCGCGGCATGTCGTCGTTGTCCGTCCCCACCCCGGGTTCCAACGCCGGCGGCGGCACCGCCAACTTCTGCCGCGACGCCTCCTTGAGGTCCCGCTCCAACGCCCGCACCTCCGTGACGTGCCGGTCCAACAGTTCGCGATCCTCGCGCCCCATGCGGCGCGACGCCCGTCGCAGGTCCTCGCGCACGCCGTCCAAGACCGACGCCAGGGCATCCCGATCCTTGATGCCGCCATAGAGTCGCTCGAACACCTGGTATGGGTCCGACACCGGCGCGACGGGCTGGTTGGGCCCGGCGTAGGTCCAGCGTGTCCAGGGATCCGCGCGGTTCGGAACCGCCACGCCCAGTTCCAACGACGCAAACCGCGTCCGCGTGGCCGTGCGCCCCGAGAGGAACCGCGCGATCTCTTGGTCGATGGAAGGCCCGCTTGCCCACCCGGCCGGCGTGTCCGACCCGCCCTGGATGTTGCCCGGGAACAACTCAATCCCCGTCAGCAGGCAGCTCATGCCGCGCATGTGCCCGTCGCCGTCGCCGCGCACGCGGTTGCACAGCCCATGGATCGTGATCAACCGGTCCTTGAACGGCTCCAAGGGCGCGAGGATCCGCTTCAACGCCCCGTGCGGGCCCGCCGCGTCCGGCCAGAAGTGCGGCGGCACGATCCCGTTCGGCGAGAAGATGAACACGATGCGTTGCCGGGGCGCCCGCGACGACGCCGTGGCCGCCAACGACGGCAACCCTGCGAGGAACGGCAGGCTGGCCGCGCCCGCCACCATGCCCCGTCCCAGCCTTCCCACGAATTCCCTGCGTTTCATCGTCCTGCCTTCCTTCCGTCGTTGCTCGAACCCATTGCGGTCACGCCCTGCACCACGACCTCAACCCACAGGTTGCGAATGTGGCACTCTCCCGCCGCAAATCCCTCGTCCAGCCGCGCGAGCAGCCCGGGTGCAAACGCCTCCGGCGATTGCTTCCACGTGTGCTGGAACAACTGCCGCACGAACCCGCGCCGCGCCTCCGGGCTCTCGGCGGCCAACCGCGCCACGTCCCGTGCGCCGGTCAACCGCACCATCCGGCCGTCCGGTTGCATGTAGTCGGCCACCGGGTCCACCGGCTTCCGGTTGTCATGCGTCCGCAGCCGCCCGACGGCGTCGAAGCGCTCCAGGCTGAAGCCCAGCGGGTTGATCGTCGCATGGCACCCCATGCAGGCCGCCTTCCCCGTCAGCTCCGTCACCTTCTCCCGCATCGTCAACGACGGGTCGAAACGATCGTCCATGAACTCGATGGCCATCGGGGGCGGCCGCAGCGTCCGGCCCAGCACATTGCGCGTCAGGAACACGCCCCGGTGAATCGGCGACGAGCTGCGATGGTACGAGAACGCCGCGAGGATCAACGGATGCGTCAACACGCCGGCCCGATGCTCGGCGTCGATGGCAACCGGCACGAAGCCGTCGTCCGGGGGGGCCTCGACGTCGTAGAATTTCGCCAGCCTCCCGTTCACGTACACCCGGTCCTCCAGCAGCAAACGCCGGAAGTCCGGATGGGTCCCCCAGGCCACGTCCTCCACGAACTGCTCCAGCGACCAACGCAGGTCCGACATCACCTCGGCATCGAACCCGGGGTAGGCCTTGGGATCCTTCGACAGGTCCGTGGCCTCCTCCAACCGCAGCCAATGCCGGAAAAACCCCGACAGCTTCGCGCGCGCCCGTGCATCCCCCAGCATCCGCGTCGCCTGCGCCCGCAGCGTGGCCTCGTCCATCAGGCCCGGGCCTCCCTTCGCCGCCGCCTCCCGCAGCGCCGCGTCCGGCACCGAGTCCCACAACGCCAGCGCCAGCGCGGTCGCCCGACCCGCTCCCGGCCCTCCGGACTCGGCCGCCACCGACGGATACAGGAACTCCGGGGCCGTCAGGATGCGGACCAAGGCCCGCCGCGCCGCAGCCTCCACCGGCTGACCCGACTGGAACGCCGAGCCCACAATCTCCGCCTCGCGCCGGGCCGACAGGTCCCCGCGGAACGCCCGCGCCGCGAGCGTGGAGCAAAACCGGCGCACCTTCTCCGTCCGGTTTGTCGCGCCCGCCTTCGTGCCCGCAAACGCATCGAGCCGGGCGCCCACGACGTCCGCCACCTCGAACGCCGACCGCGTCACCGCCTCCAGCCATGCCTTCGACACCGCCGACCCGCGCGCATAGCCGCGGCTCCCGTCGTCGGCGGGGAAGGGCGTCCCCATGACGACCCATCCCGTCGAGGGCTCCGGCGACAGCACGTGCGACGGGACGGCCGTCCAGGCACCGCCCGGCGGACGCCATTCGAGTCGGACGGAGGCGTTCGTCTCCTTGAACTTGAAGAAGTCGAGCCGCAGCGGGTACGCCCGCCCGCCCAGCAACGGCAACGAGGCCGTCCCCTCCCGCATCTTGCCGCCCGAGCTGACCCAGAGGTCGATCAACGCCTCCGACCGGCGCGCGTCGCTGTCGTCCCGGCGGTTCTGGTCGCCGGGAGCCATCTCCGCGTTGACGTACAGGCGCGCGCCGTTCGGCGTCCGCACCCGGAAGTCATACGTGCCCGACTCCGGCGCGAGCAGCGAGCCGGACCAGGCCACCGAGAAGGCGTCGGCGGTGATCCCGTCCACGGGGCTGTTCGTGCCCCAGTCCCGGTCCACGGAGGCATCCTCCCGGCGGAGCGAGCTGCGCTCCTTCTTGTTCATGCCTTTGGACTGGAAGTACTCGGCCGCCAGCCCGCCGCGGCGCGTGGCCTGCTTCACCGTTCCGAAGCTCGCCAGCAGGTCCGCGACGCTCGTCTGGTGTTGCTCGTGCGTGAGCCGCTGCAACTCCCTCCGTGCCGGGGACAGGCGCGCCCGCGCCTCCGACGAGTAAAACGCCCCGTGAATGTACGCCGACACGGACAGCGCATCCTCGGCCGTCAACGTGCCGGGGGCGTCGTCGGGCATCGTCCGCTGCACGTAGTCCGCCAACGCGTGGACGCCGAGGTCGCCCGCCAGCGGCTCGGCACGCTTCCCGGCCACGCCCTGGCCGTCCTTGCCGTGGCATCGCGCGCATTCGGACCGGTAAATTCGCGCGCCCTGTGCCGCCGCCGGCGCGATCCCCGGTGACGCCGGCGCCGCGAGAGCCGTGCCGACCAACGCCACGCCCGCCGCCCACGCCCAGACCCCTGTCTTGGCACCCCGCCATCCGTTGTGGATTCGCGCTCGCATTCGCCCACTCCCATGGCCCGCCGCGAAGGGCGAGCCTCAATGCCCTTCCATGCCACCGCCCTTGGGCTCCGGCAACAGGAAGCTCAGGCAGACGCCCAGCAACATCGCCGCGCCGCCCGTGATGGCCGCCGCCTTGGCCACCTGCTCGAAGGTCGTCCCGGTGAACATCGGGGCGAGGATGTTGGCAGTGAGGTATGCGGCCGAGGTGCCGAACATGCGGCCGCCCACGTTCGTGGCGAAGCTGCCGCCCGTTCCCCGCAGGTGCAGCGGGAATACCTTGGGCAGGTATTCCCCGAAGTAGCTGAACTGCGCGACCGTCAGGAAGCCCGCCACCGCCACGCCCCATCCGAACCACTCGGGATGGTTCTGGAACAGGAAGTAGTAGGTCACCGGAAGCACGATGACGCCCGGCACCTGGAACAAGCGAAGCAACGTGCCGCGCGACACCGCCGCCACCACGAGCAACGCCAGCGCAATCCGCCCCGCCAGCCCGCCCAGCTCCTGCCGGAGCTGGACCGCGTTGCCGCGCGACTTGATCACCGTGTCCGCCCCCTCCTGCTTCTCGCGGTTGGCCGCGATCTGGCCCATCGCCTTCTCCCGTTCCACCACTGCCTTGCGCGCGTCGGGCTTGCCCTCGGTCACCTTGGCCAGCTCGCCGTCCAGCCGCGCCAGCTCGTTCGTCATGCCCGAGAGCTTCTCCACCAGCGCCGGCCGGGCCGCCGCGTCCGCCGACTCCGCCAACCGGCGCGTCGTGCGCATCGCCACGCGCAGCCGGGCGCGTTGCCCGGCCACCTCCGCCAACCCCGGCGTGGCCTCCACCGCGCCGCGATAGGCCGGCATCACCGCGTCCAGGCCCGCGTTCAACCCCTTGGCCTCGTCCTGCAACGGCTTCAGCACCTTGCGTTGCTCCGCCAGGTCCGACAGGCCCGGCACAATCCGCGTGGGCGTCAGTTGCAGCGCCCCGAAGGCCACGCCGTAGGCACACGCCGACAAGGCCGCCGTCACCAGGGTCGTCCGACGCAGCTCCGGGCTGAACAACGCGCCGAAGCTGGGCCGCGTCAGCGTCCCGTTGCGGCGGCGCTCACGCCAGCTTGGGGACTCCGGCACGAACGGCAGCATCAACGCGATGGGAAGGGCGGGGAGCAGGCCCGAGATGAGGGTGTAGCGCCAGTTGGCATGGGCGTTGAAGGGCTCCGGGACGGGGATCGCCGGGAGGTCCGCAGCATGGGCGAGCGTCCATGCGTTCACGCCGGTGACCATGATGCCGCCGACGGACGCGAACGCCTGGGTCCACCCCAGCACCTTCTCGCGCGCGCCCTTGTCTGGGAACAGCTCGGCGAGCCAGGTGATGGCCGCCACGAACTCGATGCAGACGCCCACGAAGGTCGCGCACCGGAAGAAGAGGAACCACGGCAGCGACGTGCTGAAGGCGGCGAGCACGGGGGAGAACGAATAGAGGAAGATGCTGCCGGCCAGGACGGTCTTGCGGCCGAGTCGGTCGGTGAGCCATCCGCCGAGGAGGCCGAAGATGCCGCCGCAGAGGGCGGTGAGCCAGAGGAGGTTGCCGACCCATTGGGTGACGAGCGGGTTGCTGGGGGGCACCTGGAGGATTTCGGCGATGGCGGGCCCGGCGACCAACGGGAGCATGAGGAGCTCGTAGGTATCGAATGCGAAGCCGATGGAGGCGATGATGCAGACGAGCCAGAGGACATGGCGCGGCAAGGGGGCGAGGGATCCCGAGGGGGCGTTCATACGCGTGCGTATCAAACGCCCCAAGCCCCACGCAACGCAACCCCCCTTTTCAAGCCCGCGCCGCGCACGCCCCACGCCTCAGCGCCCCGGCGTCCTCGGGTCGCCCACGTAGGCCGCGTGCCCGTCAAGCAGGAGACGGTTCCGCCCGCCGGCGTGCGCGGCGCGGCCACGCAGCGACTCGGGCAAGGCTTGGATCGTGGCCGGAAAATAGACATCCACCGCCAGCTCGACGTCGGAGGGGCCGTTGGGAGGCGCCGACGGCGCCGTCGCTGCGGCGCGCAACGTCGCCACGCACTCCTCCTCGGAACGGTTCCAGAAATTGTCCGAGGGAACGGGCTCGTCCGCGCGGTCAAACCGCCACATCCAATACCGGACGGGGGCCGCGTGGGTGTCGGCCGACGTGAATTGCCGCGCCTGGGGAGACGGGTTCCACGCGGCGGACTGCGCGGCGGGGCAGCTCCATGCCTTGCCGATGCCCATCGTGTTGCCCAGCACGATGGCCGCCCAGCCTGCGCGAGGATCGCTCGCGGGCCATGAGGTCCACGGCCGATACCCCTCGGGCAGCACCGACTTCAGGTCGCGCCGGTCGGGGAACCGGCCTCCGTGGTCGTCCAAGTACAGCCGCCATGCGACGGATTGTTGGCGGAGGTTGGAAAGGCAGGCCGCGCGGTGCGGGGATTGTCTCGCCTTGGACAACGCCGGGAGGAGCAGGGCGGCAACGAGGGCGAGGATGGCGACAACAACGAGCAATTCGACCCCGGTGAACGCCGCCTGGAGGGAGGCCCGGGTCAGGATCCAGGGAGGGAGTGGGGCGGCGAGGAACACGGGCCGCCGCGAGGTGCCGTGGGGAGCGGCGGAGCCAGCCACGGCTTGGCCTCTGCATGGTGCACGCCTCCATTCCACGATGGCAGCGGGTCTATCACGGGGCGGCGGGTGGCGTCCACGCCTGGGCGATGGAAGTGCACGCTGCGTCCTTGGGGAGGATGCGCCGAGTTGCAGGAAGGGTGATCCTGAAATCGGCAGTCAAAGAGGGTGCCACAACGAGGAAACGCCCTTCCCATCGGGTCGGATGGGCTCATGGACAGGAACCCAGG
>CAYSGH010000073.1:0-13929 GCA_964430505.1 uncultured Akkermansia sp.
CCTCCCGCTTCCCGCCTCGTCGCCCCTTTGCATCCTTGAACCGCACGCCATGGGGCAGCCAGCCTTGGGGCGAAGCGCATGAAGTCCGGTCGTTCCCTCGCCCTCCTGTCCTTGCTTGCGATCGCGGGCTTGCTGGCCGCGCTCTGGGCGTCGTCGCGGTCCCCCGGGCGCGCAGCCTCGGCCCCCTTGCTGGTGTATTGCGCGGCGGGGTTGAAGGGGCCGGTCGAGGCGGCGGCCAAGGCCTACGAGCGGGAAACCGGCACGCCCGTCCAGCTTCAGTTCGGAGGGTCCGGGACGTTGTTGTCCAACCTGAAGGTGTCGGGACAGGGCGACCTCTTCGTGGCAGCGGACGCGTCGTTCATCGAGGCGGGCCGCACGAACCAGCTCTTGGCCGAGGTCGTCCCGCTGGCCCGGTTGAACCCGGTCGTGGTCGTGCCCAAGGGGAACCCGCGCGCGGTGGGGGCGGTGGCCGACCTGCTGCGGCCGGGCACGCGCGTGTCGATGGCCAACCCGGATGCGGCGGCGATTGGCGCGGTCGTGCGGAAGGCGCTGCAAGGGACGGGGCAATGGGCGGCGTTGGCCGGGGCGGCGACGGTGTTCAAGCCGACGGTCAACGACGTGGCCAACGACGTGAAGGTGGGCGCGGTGGACGCGGGGATCGTGTGGGACGCGACGGCGGCGCAGTACCGGGAACTGGAGGCGGTGCGGGCCCCGGAGTTGGCGGGCGTGTCCTCCGAGGTGGCGGTCGCGGTGTTGCGGACGTGCAGGCAGGCGTCGGAGGCGCTGGCCTTTGCGCGCTACCTGGGGGCGCGGGACCGGGGCCTGGGTGAGTTCGCGCGGGCGGGCTACGCGGTGGTGGGTGGCGACGCATGGAAGGCGCGGCCGGAGGTGGTGGTATACAGCGGCGCGGTGAACCGCCCGGCGTTGGAGCCGTTGCTGGCGGAGTTCGAGGCGCGCGAGGGCGTGCGTGTCACGCGCGTGTACAACGGCTGCGGCATCCTGACCGCGCAGATCCGGTCGGGCCAACGCCCGGACGCGTACCTTGCCTGCGACACGTCGTTCATGACGACGGTTTCGAACGTGTTCGGGCCGTCCACGGACATCTCGCGGACGTCGCTGGTGTTGCTGGTGCGACGCGGCAACCCGATGGGCGTGCGGACGCTGGAGGACCTGGGGCGTCCGGGGTTGCGCGTGGGGCTGGCGCAGGAACAGCAGTCCGCGTTGGGCGCATTGACGGCGCGGGTCCTGCGGTCGCGCGGCTTGATGGACCAGGTTCGTCCCAACGTGCGGGTGGAAACACCCACGGGTGACTTGCTGGTGAACCAAATGCGCGGCGGCGGGCTGGACGTGGCGGTGGTGTATGCCGTGAACGCCCGCTCTGCCCGCGAGGCCTTGGACGCGGTCCCGGTGGAGGACGCCGGGGCGGTGGCCATCCAGCCGTATGCGGTGTCGCAGGCGACGGCGAACGCACGCCTGATGGAACGGCTGGGAGAACGGCTCCGGTCGGCATCGGGCCGGGCGCGGCTGGAGGAGGCGGGGTTTCAACCGCAATGAAGGCGGCGATGCGAGGCGAGCCCGGGGACGGCGTCGAGCGCGGCATGAGCCCGGCGCGGGACGGTTGGTTTCTCGGTGCGTTGGCGGTGCTGGGCGGCCTGTACGTGGTGTTGCTGGGGGCGACCCTGATGGCGGACGTGGTGTACACGACGCCGGGCCACCTGTGGCGGGCATTGCAAAGCCCGGAGATCCGCCATGCGGTCCGCCTCTCGTTGCTCAGCAGCACGTTGACCACGTTGCTCTCGCTGTGGGTGGCGGTGCCCATCGGGTACCTGATGACACGGCATCCGTTCCGCGGCCGCGCCCTCGTGGACGCGTTGCTGGACATTCCGATCGTGCTGCCGCCGCTGGTCATCGGGCTGAGCTTGTTGATCCTGTTCCAATGGGCCCCGTTGCGCGCGCTCGAACGGGTGTTCCCGGTCACCTACGCCGTGCCGTCGGTCGTGCTGGCCCAGTTCATGGTCGCTTGCGCGTTCGCGGTGCGGACGCTGCGGGCGACGTTCGAGTCGTTGGATCCCCGGCCCGAGCAGGTGGCGCTCACGCTGGGGTGCTCGCGGGCGGAGGCGTTCTGGCGCGTGGTGGTGCCCTCGGCGCGCAAGGGCATCCTCACGGCGGCGACCCTGGCCTGGGCGCGTGCGCTGGGGGAGTTCGGGCCCATCCTGGTGTTCTCGGGGGCCACGCGCATGCGCACGGAGGTGTTGCCCACGACGGTCTTCCTGGAGCTGAGCGTGGGCAACCTGGAGGCGGCCGTGGCGGTGTCGTTGCTCATGGTGGCGGCGGCGGTGGCGGTGTTGTGGATGATCCGGGCGCGCGGGACCGGGTCGGTGCTGGGGAGGGCCTCATGATCGATCTCGAGGGCGTGACGGTGCGGGCGGGGGCGTTCGTCCTGGAGGACGTCTCGCTGCGCATCCCGGCGGGAAGCCATGCGGCGCTGATGGGGCGGACAGGGTCCGGGAAGACGACGTTGATGGAGGCCATCTGCGGGCTGCGGCGCGTGACGGCCGGGCGCGTGCGGATCGATGGCCGGGACGTGACGACGGCGTCGCCCGGGGCGCGGGGAATCGGCCTGGTGCCGCAGGACGCGGCGTTGTTCGGGCACTTGACGGTGCGGGAGCACCTGACGTTCGCGCTGGAGCTGCGGGGTTGGACGGCTGGGGCGATGGCGGCGCGCGTGGAGGCGTTGGCAGGATGGCTGGGGATTGGTGGATTGCTGGGCCGCTTGCCCGCCGGGTTGTCCGGGGGCGAGGCGCGGCGCGTGGCGCTGGGCCGGGCGTTGTCGTTTCACCCGCGGGTGTTGTGCCTGGACGAGCCGTTGTCGGCGCTCGACGACGAGACGCGCGAGGGCGTGTGCGGGCTGCTGGAGGAGACGCGTCGGCGGGAGGGCGTGACCGTGCTGCACATCACGCACAGCCGGTCGGACGCGGCGCGGCTGGCGGACGTGATGCTGAGGCTGAGGGATGGACGCGTCGAACGGGAGACCTGACACGCCGTTGCCCGGGCTGGGGGCGGACGAGGCGGAGACCTACGCGTGGCAGATGGATGTCACGGGGATGGGCGAGGCGTCGCAACGCCGGCTGAAGGCGGCGACGGTGATGGTGTCGCGCGTGGGCGGTCTTGGGGGCGTGGTGGCGATGCAACTGGCGGCGGCCGGCGTGGGCCGGCTCGTGCTGGCCCATGGGGGGGTGTTGAAGGCGTCGGACATGAACCGCCAGTTGCTGATGCGGGCGGACCGCGTGGGGCGTCCACGCATGGAGTGCGTGGTGGAACGGCTGCGCCAGATCAACCCGCGCGTGGAGCTGGTGGTGGAGCCCAGCCATGTCACGGAGGACAACGCGGCGCGGTTGGTGGGCCTGGCGGACGTCGTCGTGGATTGTGCGCCGTTGTTCCGGGAACGGTACCTGATGAACCAGGAGGCCATGCGACGGCGCATCCCGATGGTGGAGGCGGCCGTGCGGGATCTTGAGCTGCACGTGACGACGTTCCAGCGAGGTTCCAGCGGATGCCTCCGGTGCCTGTACCCGGAGGAAAGCACGGAGTGGCGCCGCCGCTTCCCGGTGGTCGCCCCGGTCCCCGGCGTGGCGGGATCGATCGCGGCCCTGGAGGTGCTCAAGGTGGTCACGGGCATGGGACGGCCGTTGACGGGCCGGATGCTGGTGGCCGACCTCGGCTCGTTGCGGTTCCGGACGTTGAATCTTCACCGGATCGCGGATTGTCCCGTTTGCGGCGACAGGGCACCCTCATGAGAAGGGCGCAATGCAACGGATGTCTTCCAGCCATGGCTTGATGGGACGCTTGATGCGTTGGCTTTTGCCAACGTGGGCGGCGGCGGGCGTGCTCCTGGCCTGCCGCTACACGGTTCGCGACACGGGCTTCGTGGACCTCGGCACGCCGTCGTACCGGTTGGTGTGGTCGGTGCCCACGGATTCCCCCGAGTCGTTCCAACAGGCCGTGAAGGCGGCCGCGTCCGCGTTGCTTGCCGAGAGCAACGTCCGCTTGGAGGCCGCCGAGGCGCGTCCCGGCGAGGCGTCGTCGGCACGATTGATCGACCCGGAGGGTCGCGAGCTGGCCCTGGGCCGATGGGAGCCCGGCATGGACCCGTTTCGGTTGGTGGAGGCGGTGGTGACGTCGCGCATGAGGGAGCAGGTGCTGGCCGAGTGCCTGCGTGGCTACGCCGTGGCGTTCCTTGTCGAGGGCACGGACGCGGCGGAGAACGCGAGCGTGGCGGAGGCGGCGCGGTCGGCGCTGGCCCGCGTGGCCGCCCTGCAACCGGGCATGCCGAAGCCGGTGGAAAAGCCCGCAACGTTGGTCGTGTTGCCGTCCTCGGGCGTGGAGGCGGAGAAGGTGCTTGTTTGGGGACTTGGGCTGGAGCCCGTGGCGACGCGTGAGCCGCGCCTTGCGTTGATGTACGGGCGCGGACGTCGGCTGGGCACGCCGTTGGAGGGCCCGTTGATCACGGCGACGACGCTTCGGGAGCGGCTGGTGTTGGTGGGGCAGGACTGCGAGTGCGACCTCGACCGCGAATGGCTCCGCGGGCCGCTGGTGCCGGCGCGTTGGGACGCGGCGTTGCAGCAGGCGGCGCTGGCGGCGCTGGGGTTTGACCCGGAAAACCCCATGATCCGGGCCGAGGTCAGCCGCATCGTCGAGCGCGGGCCCGTGGACGGGCAAAAGCGGAAGATGGCGGGGACGTCGCAGGCGTTGGGGTACGCGGAGGAGGCGGTGGGCGGCGGGGAAGGGGATGGGGAGCGAGGAACGGGGCGCGAGGGGCGGGATGCGGGTGGAGCGAGCGGCGAGCGCCGAGCGGCGAGCGGCGGGGCGTGGGCTTGGGGGGTGTTGGGTGGGGTGGCGGTGATGGCGTTGGGGGTGGGCGGGTGGTTGATGTGGAAGGGGGGCCGCGGGTGAGGGCGCTGGGGTGGATGGCACGGGAGTTGTGGCATCGGCCGGTGAATGCCGGGCTGGGAGCCCTGGGGCTGGCGGCGGGCGTGGCGTTGCTGGTGGCGGTGCAGATGCTGGCCACGGCGGCGGAACGGGAGACGCGCCGGGTCGTGCGCGACATGGGGTTCAACCTCCGCATCATCCCACGCGAGACGGACGTGGAGCGGTTCCATGAGCTGGGCCACTCGGACCGGACGTTGCCGGAGGACGCGGCGCGGCGGCTGGCGGCGGGCGCGGGCACGTTTGTGTCGTTCAACCACCTGACGCCGACGCTGGAGCGCTGGACGAACGTGATGGGGCGCGACGCGCTGGTGACGGGCCTGGGGCCGGCGATCACGGGGCCCGGGGAGAAGAAGGCCCCGATGGGATTCACGGTTGCGCCGGGGCGCGCGCACGTCGGGAGCGCGGTGGGGCGGCGGCTGGGGCTGAAGCCGGGTGGCACCGTGGAGGTGGGTGGACGGTCCTTGACGGTGGAGAAGGTGTTGGCAGAGGCAGGGACCGAGGACGACGTGCGGGTGTACGTGTCGTTGGCGGACGCCCAGGCGATCCTGGGGTTGCCCGGGCGAATCTCGGAAATCCGCGCCATCGATTGCCTGTGCCTGACGGCGGACCAAGACCCGCTGGGGAAGCTGCGCGAGGCGCTGGGCCGCATCTTGCCGGAGGCGCAGGTGCTTCAGTTGCGAACCTTGGCGGACGCGCGGGCCCGGCAACGGCAGGCGGCGGAAATGTTCGCGGCGTTGGCCACGCCGCTGACCTTGCTCGTGGGCGGTGCATGGACCGCCGTGCTGGCGTTCCTCAACGTGCGCGAGCGACGATCGGAGGTCGGCCTCTGGCGCGCCCTCGGGCATGGGCCGTGGCGGGTGTTGGGGTTGTTCCTTGGCCGCGCGGCCCTCCTGGGCCTGGCGGGCGCCGTCGTCGGGTGCGCCGCCGGGACCTGGGCGGGGCTGCATCATGGGGCGCGGCTGTACCCGGTGACGGCGGCGGCCCTCGTGCCGGATGTTGCCCTGATGCTGCGCCTTGCGTGGATGACGCCGTTGTTCGCGGCGTTGGCGAGCCTCGTGCCGGCCGCCCTTGCGGCGGGGCAGGACCCGGCGGAAACCCTCCGCGCCGACTGACCCATGATCGCCTGCTCCCAGGTCTCCAAGGTTTACCGGACGCCGGACGGGCGCGAGGCCGGGATACGGGACGTGTCGCTGGAGGCGCGGCCTGGAGAGTTGGTGGTTTTGCGTGGGCCGAGCGGGTGCGGGAAGAGCACGCTGCTGTTGGCGATGGGCGGCATGCTCCGGCCGGACGCGGGCCGCGTGACGATTGGGGCCGCGGACGTGTACGGCGGCCCGGCCGGGGCCAGGGCGCGACTGCGGGCGACGACCGTGGGCTTTGTGTTCCAGCTCTTCCACCTGGTGCCGTACCTGACGGTGCGCGGCAACGTCCTCGCGGGCCTGCCCCGGATCACCCGCGAGGGCGAGGCGCGCGCGGACGCGTTGATGGAGGAACTGGGCCTGGCCGGGCGCCGCGATGCCCTGCCCTCCACGCTGAGCGCCGGGGAACGGCAGCGAACGGCGTTGGCCCGGGCGCTCGCCAAGCAGCCCTCCGTGCTGCTCGCGGACGAGCCCACCGGCAACCTCGACCCCGCCAACGCCCGCGTCGTGTTCGCCCGCATGGACCAGTTCCGTCGCGAGGGCGGCACGGTCGTGGTGGTGACGCACGGGCCGGACGCGGACCCGTTCGCAACCCGCACGCTGGAGGCGTTCGGATCGGGAGGCCCGTGCGGGTTCCGCGCGTCGGGCATGACCGCCCCGGGGACGGGGCACGCGGGCGGGACGGGAATCCTTTCATGAAGCAACCAGGGACGGGAACGGGCCGGGGCGTGCGACGCGCCATCACGCGGATGGCAGCATGGGCGGCGTGGGCGTGCGCCACGTCGATGACGCTTTGGGCGGCCGACTGGCCCACGTATGGCGGGGACTACGCGCGTTCGCAGGTGTCGCCCGATCCGTTGCCCCCGCGGATCGTCGAGACATGGACGTGGAAGTCCCCGCACCCGCCCCAGCCCGCGTGGCAGGGCGAGGCCAAGTGGGACGGTTGGAACAAGGTGTTCGACATGAAGCCGCGCCAGGGCTTCGACCGCGCGTTCCACGCGGTGGTCGCGGACGGCCGCGTGTACTTTGGCTCGTCGGCCGACGACCAGGTCCGGTGTCTCGAAGCGACGACGGGCAAGGAGCTTTGGACGTTCTACACCGAGGGACCCGTCCGCCTCGCCCCCACGATCCACGAGGGACGCGCCTACTTTGGGTCCGACGACGGCTGCGTGTACTGCGTCGATGCACGCTCCGGCAAGGAGGTGTGGAAGGCCCGCGCCACGCCGGTGGACCGCCGGATCCCGGGGAACGGCCGGATGATCTCCGCATGGCCGGTGCGGACGTCGGTGGTGGTGCAGGACGGGCTGGCGTACACCACGGCGGGCATGTTCCCCGCCGAGGGGGTTCACCTGGTGGCGATGGACGCACGCACGGGCGCGGAAAAGTGGCGCCGGGTGCAAAACGACCTTCCCGCCCAGGGCTACCTGCTCGCGTCGCGCACGCGCCTGTACATCCCCGCCGGGCGCAACAACCCCGCCGTGTGCGACGTCGCGGACGGGCGTCGGCTGCGCGTCGTGGAGGGAGCGGGCGGGACGTATGCGCTGCTGACCGGCGACATGCTGGTGTTTGGGCCGGGCAAGACCGGCCAGTTGGGCGCGGTGGAGGAGGGCGGGGGCGACCAGCTTGCCACCTTCCAGGGCAACCACATGGTGGTGACGGCAACGCGTTCCTACCTGCACTCGGACACCGAGGTGACGGCGCTGGACCGCGCCCGGTACCTCGAGCTTGCCCGCGAGCGACGCCGTCTCACCACGGAGCAGGCCGCGTTGGCCAAGAAGCTCAAGCAATCCGGGAAGAAGGGCGCTGCGGATGCGTCGCCCGACGAAATCAAGGCGCGGCTCACGGAGCTGGGGCGGCGGATCGACGAGGCCACCACCGCCATGGACCGGTGCCAGCTTTGGAAGGTGGCGTCCTCGTGGCCGCACAGCCTGTTGCTGGCGGGGGACACCCTCGTGCTCGGCGGGCGCAACGAGGTCGCCGGCCTGCGCGTCGCGGATGGCTCCGTGGCATGGCGGGTCCCGGTGGACGGCGTCGCGCACGGCCTGGCGGCGGCCCAGGGAGCCCTCTACGTGAGCACGGACACCGGGACGATCCACCGGCTGGCGGGAGCCCCCAAGCGATGAACCGCACCGCCACCCCCAACTCCACGACCCCACGCCAAGGAATGCCATGAATACCCGAGTCCACACGCACGGCCCATCCCGTTGGATGGGAGCCCTCGCGGCCGTCGCCATCGGTTGGCTGGCGCACGCCGCCGAGACCGGCCTGCTTGGGCACTGGGAGTTCACGCCGGACCGCGGCCAAAACGCCGGGATGCGCGCCGTGACGGGCAAGGAGGTGTCCTTCTCCGGCGGCGTCCGCCTGGTCAAGGATCCCGGGCCGCCCCGCGCCGAGCTGGCGGGACGCGACGAACGCATCGTGGTCTCGCCCGCGCTGGACCGTGCGTTGGTCCCGTCGCGCGACATGACGGCCGAGGCGTGGGTCCGGGTAGACCGGGCCTCGGACTGGGGCGGGTTCGTGGGTGCGGTGCAGGACAACGGGGACTTCGAGCGCGGTTGGGTGCTCGGCACCATGAAGTCATCGTTCTCGTTCGGCCTTGCCTCCACCAACGGCGGCCGCCTTACCTACCTGGCCGCCCCGACATCTTTCTCCACCAACACCTGGCATCACGTTGCCGGCACCTACGACGGCACCACGATGACGCTCTACGTCGATGGCCAGCCCGTCGCCACGTCCACGGCGCAGTCGGGCGACATCCTGTACCCGCCGTCGGCCTCGTATGTGATCGGGTCCTACGTGGACGACGACGAGCGCTACCCATTGACGGGCGCGGTGCACGAGGTGCGCGTCTGGCGGCGCGCGTTGGCGGCCGAGGAGGTCGCCGCGCGTCATGCGGCCAAGAAGGCCCTGTTCCCGGCTCCCGCGCCCGCCCCGCGCTTCTTCCGGCCCGCGTTCGGCCCCTTCGTGGACTGGCTGGACCGGCGCTCGGCGGTGGTGACCTGGGAGACGGACGCGGCCCAGCCGACGCGCCTGCGGCTGGAGTTGCCGGACGGGCGGGAGCGGGACCTCGGGGATGGCAAGAGCCGGACCAGCCACTCGGTGGTGTTGTCGGGGCTCGAGCCCGACAAGGAGCACCATTACCGGTTGATCGCCCCCAACGAGGACGGGCGCCCGGTGGTGACGCGTCGGCACCAGTTTGACACGTCGTTCTATTACCAACCCACGCGGGTGCCCTTGAAGCCGGGAGACGCCACGGGCCCGGCGGCGGAGATCGCCAACACGCTCCGGATTCGCGACGGCTACGCGTTGGTCACGGGCGCGCCGGATGCCGCCCTGGCGGTGGAACTGGCGCGGTTGACGTCGATGGACGTGGTGGTGGTGGAAGCCGACGCCAAGCGTGCATTGGCCATGCGACGCGAGCTGTCGGCGGCGGGCGTCCAGGGCGTCCGTGCGACGGTGCAGCATGTCCCGGGCGGTGCGCTGCCCCACGGGGACCTGCTCTTCAACCTCGTGGTGTTGGCCGGCCCGCGGCCGCCCTCCATTCCAGCGGCGGAGTTTCACCGCGTGTTGAGGCCGGCCGGCGGGGCGTTGGTCGTGCACGGGGACGACGCGGACCTTTCGGCCTACCGCCGCTGGATGGACGGGACGCCCTTGTCCGCCGCGCGGCCCCTCGTCCCGGCCGTGGGCCGGATGCCCCTCGTGTTCGAGCGTGGCAAGCTGCCGGGCGCGGGCGAATGGGGACACCAATACGGCGGCCCGGACAATTCCTCGTGCTCGCAGGACGAGTTGGTGAAGGGCGACTTGCAGGTGGCGTGGTGGGGCGACCCCGGTCCCCGTCCCATGCCCGACCGCGGCAACCGCAACCCTGCGCCGCTGTCGGTCAACGGCCGCCTGTACATCCAGGGCAACCGGATCTTGTTCGGGCTCGACGCCTACAACGGGGCCATCCTCTGGAGCTGGTCCGCCCCCGAGGTGCGCCGGGCGAACGTCACGCGCGATTGCTCCAACATGGCAGCCTCCGGCGACACCCTGTACCTCGCCCACGGCCGCTACTGCCTCGCCATCGAGGGCCAGTCAGGCGCGCGCGCACGCCGTTTCGAGGTCCCCAAGGCCGGGGCCAACGGCCCCCGCGACTGGTCCTACGTCGCGGCCGGCATCGACCTCCTCATCGGAAGCCGCGTGAAGACCGAGGGCGCCTACCTGGGCGACGACGGCGAGTGGTACGAGGAATACGCCCCGGACCAGGTCAGCCGCGTCACCAGCGACCTGTTGTTCGCGCTGAACCCCACGACGGGACGCCCGCTCTGGGAGTACGCACGCGGGGCCATCCTCAACTCCACCATCACCCTCGGCGACGGCATGGTCTTCTTCATCGAGAGCCGTGACCCCCGCGCCACGGGCCATGCCTCGGCCCGCGTCCCCAACGAGCTGCTGGGCGACCAGTTCCTCGTCTGCCTTGACCAACGCACCGGCAAGCGCCTCTGGGAAAAGGCCCAGGACTTCTCCGCCCTCCAGTTCATGACGTACCTCGTGCACGCCAAGAACACCGTCGTCGTCACGGGCACCGACCGAGGGAAGAACTTCCATACCTTTGCCTTCAACGCCCCCGCGCCCGCCGGCCCCAAGGAATCCGGCGACGACATCGGGATCGCCATCGGCGGACGGTTGCTGTGGTCCGAGACCCACAAGGAGGACAAGGGCCATCACTCCGGCCATTTGCAGCACCCGGTCGTGATCGGGGACGTGTTCTACTCGGACCAACGCGCCTTCAACCTCGCCACCGGCGAGGTGGTCCGGCGCGACCTTCCCGAGCGACGCGGATGCGGGGTCATGTCGGCCAGCAAGGACGCCATCTTCTTCCGCCATCACTTCCATGCGATGTGGGACCTGAAGACGGACAAGCGCCTTCAGTTCGAGGGCATTCGCTCCGGGTGCTGGCTCAGCATGATTCCGGCGGGCGGCCTGTTGCTGGCCCCCGAGACCAGCGCGGGATGCTCCTGCACCCACGCCATTCAATCGTCCATTGGCTACATCCCCAAGGGATTGGGGGCGGTCGGCGGCGGGCGGTGACCGGGAACCGGGGCGCCCGGGCGGTCGCGGCGGTCGCGGCGGTCGCGGCGGTCGCGGCGGTCGCGGCGGGGCGAGGGCGCCCCGGAGTTCAGGAAGCGGGAGCGTTGCCCCCCGGGGGCGTGGGCATGTCCCGCCGGTTCATCGTCCGGCCGCGCTGGGCCGTGTGATGCGCTCCGGGGCACCGCGGGTCTTGAAGGCGATGGACACCTTGGGCGGCTGATCGCCGTCGAAGTCGCAGTCGAACCGGATGTGATTGGCGCCGGAGCGGAGGGCGGGGGCCTTGCCGGGGAGGGGTTGGGAGCGCACGTGGCTGCCCTTGGCGTCGTACACGCGCACGATGCCGTCGGCCTCCAGCAGCACGGACTGGCCGGCCCGGACCTCGCCCGGGATCTCGACGGTGACGGCGCGGTCCACCTCGAGGCGGAGGCGGTTGACGGACCCGTCCTTGCCTTGCACGCGCAGCTTGAACTGGAGCGGCTGCGGCGCGTCCGGGTTGGTCACGTCCCATGCGGCTCCGGTCGGCTCCCCGGGCTGCAGCGTCCGGGGCTCGTGGACGAAGTCCGCGGAGTCGTGGAAGGGGAACAAGTCCCAGCCGGCGTCGGTCCGCGCGAGGTGGAACTCGGCCTTGGGGTTGCGGAGCCGCTCGCGTTGGGCGGGCGAGAAGGCACCCGAATGCCGGGCCAGCTCCCACTCGCGGATGGCATCCATGACGGCCCCCGTCTCCGGGTTCTTGCGCAGGGCGTCGGGGCCGGTGGCGAGGGCGAATCCGGCGTCGTGCCCGGCGGCGCGGGCGAGCATCCATTCCATGTCCGAGAGGCACGTGTGGGGCGTGAGGAGGTACCAGCCGAGCATCTTGGGGATGTAGTTGCGCTCGCAGAAGGCCTGGTTGTTGATCCGGTACTCCTGCATCGAGTCGCGGAACCCGCCGTACCAGGGCTCGCCCCAGTTGCAGTAGCTGTTGAAGTGCCAGTAGAAGTGCGACAAGGGCGGGCTGGTGCCGTTGATCACGGTGTGGTCGAGGTGGTCGTGGAACTCCTTCGCGAACAGCTCGTTCCCATACGTGCCCTCGCCCGGCGCGAGGCAACCCTCGTGCCCGTCGAAGTCCATGTGGCTGAGGCCCGACTCGTTGAAGATGCGCGCCAGGTTGCGGGCGATCTCGCGCTGCATCGGGATGTTCGGGAAGAAGACCTTGTACGCGTGGTCCATCAGCTTGCCCGCCTCCGAGCCCGCCGCGTGCGCGGACGCCCGCGTTCCATACGCTCCACGCTGGCAATCCAGCAGGCGCCACGGGGGCGCGTCCGACACGGACCGGTACCGCACCAGTTCCTGGTCGATCATCACGGTCTGCAACTCGTTGCCGAGGCGGTTCGTGAAGTATTCCGGCGACGCCACGGGCAGGGTCGTGGCCATCGCATCGACGGCCTCCGTGAGCGGGCTGGAACCGGTCCGGGCGAGGCGCGGGTCCGGCACGGGGGTCACGTAGGGATCGTCCGTGTTGATGAAGTTCGACAACGTGTGCGCGCCCAGCCGGATGCCGAGGGCCCTGGCCTTGTCCGCGCACGCCTTCAGTCCGGCCATGCCCGATGGGAAGTACTTCGGGCTCGGCTCGTAATGGCCCCAGCTCTTGAAGGGGCCGCCGTGGTACAGGCTCATGAGGTTGGCCCGCTTCACGTGCTGGAGCACCTCGTCCACGTTGGACTCCGAGAACGAGGCGATGAGGTAGGAGCGCCCGCGCTCGGGGGACACCTTGGCCCACACGCCGTCGATCATCGGGTGCGGAAGCTTCTCGGCCACCTCGATCCGCCCCAGCGTGGCCAGGGCTTCGGGCTCCGCGCACCCGAGCAGCGCGACGGCGGATCCCACGACGGTCTCCCCGGGGATGGCGGCCACGGGCATGTTGGGGGCGCGCTTGCCCCAGACGGCAATCCGACGCGGCCGGGACCGGTCCATGGAATAGGCCCCGAGCAGGCTGCCCCATTCCGTGGCGCGGGCGGCGTAGGGGCGGTCGGCGTTGCCCTCGTCGTTTTCCGGGTGGCCGCCCAGCGTCTTGATGTTGAGGGACTGGATGCCCAGGGCGAACCCGTCCTCGCGCACCACGCCCACGACCTCGCCCACGGTGCGCTTGAGCCGCGTGGGGAACGGCCCCCACGCCGCCACCTCCACCACGGGCTCCGTCCCGCCCGGGGTGGCGGGCCCGACCGACTTCAGCTCCATCCGGACGTGCGATCCCTTCTCGTCCACCGCGACGCGGGCCGCGACGCCGGGCTTGTCGAAGCGCAGGGACAACGTGCGCGAGGCGGCGTCCCAGTCCGCGCGGTCCGGCGCGTGGAAGGCCCCGTTGACGCGAACCTGGAGGACAGGCGCGGGGGCGTTGGTGGCGAGAAGCTCGCGCCCGTCGGACCGGCGCGTGATGGACGTGACGTGGCCGCGGTCATCGACGGCGAACGCGGCCGACTCGGTCTTCCAGGTGACGCCGCACCACGCCGGGCCCGTGGCCAGCCACAGCCACGCCATGGGGTTCTTCAAGGACGGGAACAACATGGGCGAGATGGAAGCATGGGGGACGGCTCAAGGGACAGCGGGGAGATGGGGCGCGCATCCCGGCGCGAGGGATGCCCGGCGGTCAACGGCCTGTTGGAACTCACGGGATCCGTCGCGGAACCGTTCTTGGAGGTTGGGTGTGGGGGCTGCCCACAGCGCCGGGACGGCGCTGCCACGTGCTTGGGGGAGGGGG
>CAYSGH010000073.1:14029-22930 GCA_964430505.1 uncultured Akkermansia sp.
TGCTTGGGGGAGGGGGGCTTCACGCAGCGCTGGGACGGCGTTGCCACGTTGTTGGGCGAGGGAAATCGTTCCTGCTCCGTGATCTCTGTGCCTCCGCGAGAGGGAATCCCCGCGCCGCTCCACTCACACTTGGGGAAGGTCTCTCACAGAGGCGCGGAGGCCCTCGTGTGAGGCTCCTCCCCACCGCCACCCCGGGCGCGGCGCTTGCATCGCGTAAGAAAGGGGGCATAGCCTGAACACATCCTCCCGATGCAAGGCGCGACAAGAATACACGGGGACCTGCAACGCACGCCGACGAGGGCTGCGCACGTCCGGTGGGTGTCATGGCTGGGATCCTTCGCGGCCGCCACGGCCGCCGCCACGGCGCTGGGCGCGGCGGCGGGCGCGGGCGACAAGGTGATCCCGCCGGAGCCGTCGTTGCCCGCGTTGAAGTCGATCCGGCTCGAGCCGTCGTCGCTCCTGCTGGAGGACGCGCGGGATGCGCGACGGGTGCTTGTTCTGGGGGAACGCACGGACGGCGGCTGGGTGGACCTGACGGGCGTGGCGCGTTGGAAGGTTTCGGGCGACGGCGTGGCGGTGGATGGGCGCGGCGTCTTCACGGCCCGGAAGCCGGGCGATGGCAAGGCGACGGTGTCGGCGGCCGGGTTGAAGGCGGACCTTGCGGTGAAGGTGACCGGCGTGGAGGCGCGTCCGGTGGGCTTCGTGCGGGACGTGGAGCCGATCCTGAGCCGCGCGGGCTGCAATGCCGGGCCGTGCCATGGGTCCGCCAAGGGCAAGAACGGGTTCAAGCTGTCGCTGCGGGGCTACGATCCCGAGTACGACTACCAGGCGTTGATCAACGACCTCGGCGGGCGCCGCCTCAACAAGGCGCGCGTGGACGAGTCGCTGATGTTGCAGAAGCCGCTGGGCGACGTGCCCCACGAGGGACGGCAGGCCATCAAGCCGGGCTCCCTCGCGCACAAGGTCCTGCGCCAATGGATCGCCGAGGGCGCCAAGCCGCAGGCGGCGTCGGCTCGCGCGACGAACCTCACGGTGCTTCCCGACACGGTGGAGATGGACCTGCCCGGGCGCCGGCAGGAGTTCCTCATCCTGGCGCACTACGCGGACGGCACAACGCGCGACGTCACGGACGACGCGGTGTTGTCGTCGAACAACGAGGAGGTGGCGTTGGTGAAGGACTCGACGCTGACGGCGCTGCGCCGCGGGGAAATGGCGGTGCTGGTGCGGTACGAGGGGTTGTATGCGTCGCGCGAGGTACGCGTGATGGGCGACCGCACCGGGTTCCAGTTCGCGGCGATGCCGGAGTACAACGAGGTGGACCGGCACGTGAACGCCAAGCTGGCGCGGATGCGGACGTTGCCGTCGGACGCGTGCACGGACGCGGAGTTCATCCGTCGCGCGAGCCTGGACCTGACGGGGTTGCCGCCGTCGGTGGAGCGCGTGCGCAAGTTCCTGGCCGAGGAGGGGGACTCGCGTGCGAAGCGCGAGCGGTTGGTGGACGAGCTGCTGGCGTCGCCGGCGTTCGCCCCGAACTGGGCGAACAAGTTCGCGGACCTGCTGCAATGCAACTCGGAGAACCTGGGCAAGAAGGGCGTCTGGGTGTTCCGCAACTGGATCGAGGGGCAACTGGCGTCGCGCCGCCCCTACGACGCCTTCGTGCGGGACCTGTTGCTGGCGAAGGGGAGCACGTTTGAAAACCCGGCGGGCAACTATCTGCGGGCGTTGCGCGACCCCGGCAAGATGACGGAGGACGTGTCGCAGACGTTCCTGGGCGTCCGGTTCAACTGCAACAAGTGCCATGACCACCCGTTCGAGCGCTGGACGCAGAACCAGTACTACGAGTTCGGGGCGTTCTTCGCGCAGGTGGCCTTCAAGCGCGGCACGCTGGGCCGCGACGTCCTCATCCGCGGCAACGAGACCTACGCGTCCGAGCAGGTGTCGGAGGAGATCGTCTATCGCAGCTACGACGGCGGCGAGGTGCGGCACCCGAAGAACGACGCCGTGATGCCCGCCAAGGTCCCCTATGGCCATGCGCGCACCGCCAAGGCCGAGGAAGATCCCCGGCAGGCGTTCGCCGAGTGGCTCACGTCGCCGGAAAACCCCTACTTTGCGCGCTCCACGGTGAACCGCTTCTGGAGCTACTTCCTCGGGCGCGGGATCATCGACCCCGTGGACGACATCCGCGCGGGCAACCCGCCCAGCAACCCCGAGCTGCTCGCGTGGCTGGAGAAGGGGTTCGTGAAGTCCGGGTACGACCTCCGCTGGCTCATGCGCACCATCTGCACGTCGCGCACGTACCAGTTGTCCATCGTGCCCAACCGCTGGAACGAGGACGACACGTCGAACTTCTCCCATGCGTTGCCGCGACGGTTGTCCGCCGAGCAGTTGATGGACGCGGTGGCGGTGGCGACGGGCCATCGGCCGCGCTTCAAGGACATGCCGGAGGGCGCGCGCGCGGTGGAGGCCCCGGACGGCATGGTGGGCGGGGCGGACTTCCTGGCGTTGTTCGGGCGGCCCAAGCGCCAGAGCGCCTGCGAGTGCGAACGCGCGGGCAACGTGACGTTGGCCCACGCGTTGAACCTCGTGAACGGCCCGATGCTCGGCGAGTGCGTCACCGCCCCCGGCAACGGCGTCGCGCGCATCGCCGAGTCCGAGCCCGACGACCGCAAGGTCATCGAGCACATCTACCTCGCGTGCCTGTGCCGGATGCCGACGGACAAGGAGGTGGCGTCCGTCCAGTTGGGCAAGGGCGCGGAACGCCTGACGGGCGTGCAGGACCTTGCCTGGGCGTTGCTCAACAGCCCCGCCTTCCTCTTCAACCGCTAAGCCTCCGATCACTCTCACCGCTCACTGCTCACTGTTCACCCCTTCCTCCCATGATCTCGATTCCAGGCGAATACGGTGCGACGTGCGACGGGTTCTCAAGGCGCGAGTTCCTGCGCGTGGGCGGGGCGGGCCTTGCTGGCCTCAGCCTTGCCAACATCCTCAAGCTCCAGGCGGGGCAGTTGCCCACGGCGGGCCCGGCGGCGGGCCAGCCCAAGAACGGATGGGGACGCGCGAAGTCGGTCATCCTGCTGTACCTGCAAGGGGGCCCGAGCCACATCGACATCTGGGACCCGAAGCCGGACGCGCCGTCGAACATCCGGGGCGACTTCAAGCCGATCCGGAGCAAGGTGCCGGGCATCCAGTTGAGCGAGGTGATGCCGCGCCTGGCCCAGCACATCGACAAGGCCACGCTCATTCGCTCCATGAGCTACACGCCCGTCGGGTTGTTCAACCACACGGCGGCCATCTACCAGATCATGACCGGCTACACGCCGGACCGCGTGTCGCCCTCGGGCCAGTTGGAGCCGCCCGCGCCCAACGACTTCCCGCACCTCGGCTCGCAGGTGGCGCGCCTCCGCCCGCCCGAGGTCCCGATGCTCCCGTTCGTGATGCTCCCGCGGCCGTTGCAGGAGTCGAACGTCATCGGGAAGGGCGGCACGGCCGGGTTCCTCGGCGCGGCATTCGACCCGTATTACTTCTACCAGGACCCCGCGAAGGAGCTGAACCTCGCGGACCTGACGCTGCGTCCCGAGGTGACGCGCGAGCGGCTGGACCGGCGGTCGAAGCTGTTGAAGTCCGTGAACGACGCGATGCCCGCCATGGAGAAGGCCGTGGAGAAGTACGCGCTCGACTCGTACTACCAGAAGGCGTTCGACCTTGTGAGCAGCGGCCGCGCGCGGGATGCGTTTGACCTTTCCAAGGAACCGGCCGCGCTGCGGGACGCGTACGGGCGGCACACGTTCGGGCAGGGTTGCCTTCTGGCCCGGCGGCTCGTGGAGGCGGGCACGCGCGTGGTGCAGATGAACTGGCCGGCGGTGGCCAACGGCGATCCCACGGTCGATGCCTGGGACACGCACGCCGCCAACTTCGGGCCGTTGCGCAACCTGCACTGCCCGAAGCTCGACTCCGGCCTGAGCACGTTGCTGCAGGACCTCGACCAGCGCGGGCTGCTCAAGGAGACGCTGGTGGTGGCGCTGGGCGAGTTCGGGCGCAGCCCGCGCCTGGGCGTGAGCACGAGCGGCAACACCAACTCGCCCGACGGACGGGATCATTGGCCGTATTGCTACACCGCGCTCATCGCGGGGGCCGGCGTGTCGCGCGGCGCGTTGTACGGCCGCTCCGACGCCACGGGCTCGTCCCCGGCCGAGCTGCCCGTGCATCCCACGCAGATCGTCGCGACGATCTACCACGCCCTGGGCATCGACCCGCACACGATCGTCATGAACCACCTCAACCAGCCGCGCGAGCTGGTGCAGGCGGAGCCCGTGCTGGGCTTGTTCTCGTGAACGGTTCCCATCGTGCCATGAATCCTCGCCTCGCCCTTGGGACGCGGCTTGGGGGCGCCGGGCTCGGGCTGGCGCTGGTGGCCACGGTGCACGGCGCCGTGGCCCCTGTTCCCAAGCTCGACTCCGCGTCGCTCGTGTACCTCCAGCGAGGCACCACCAACCGCGTCACCCTCAACGGCGACGGCCTTGGCCAGCTCGACCGCCTGTGGGCGTCGCACGAGGGCGTGCGCGTGTCGGCGGTGGCGTCGCCGTCGGGCGCGGTGTCGCTGGAGGGAAGCGCCGGCGGCATCGCCGTGCGCGCGGCGGAGCCCGCCAAGGCCCGCGCGGTCGATGTGGTCGTGGGCGCCGACGTGCCGCTGGGATCCCATGAGGTCCGCGTGGCCGGCCCCGGCGGCGTGTCCAACCCCGTGGCGTTCCAGGTGTCCGACCATCCCGAGATCCTCGAGCCCTCCGGCACGGGTTCCGCGTCGTCCGCGCCCGCGTTGTCCCTGCCCGTCGGCGTGTCCGGCAAGATCGGCGGGTCCGCCGAGGCCGATCATTACCGGCTCGCGTTGAAGTCGGGCGAGGTGGCGGTGCTGGACGTGCAGGCAAACCGAACGGGGTCGTCGTTGGATGGCACGTTGATGGTGTTGGATGGCTCGGGGAAGGAGCTGGCGCGCAGCGAGGACGCCCACGGGCTGGACCCGTTCATCGTGTTCAAGGCGCCGTCGGACGGGACCTTCATCGTGCGGTTGAGCGACCTGCGGCACCAGGGCGGCGACCGGCACACGTACCGGTTGGTGGCGCGCAGCGGTCCCTACGTCGAGACGTTGTTTCCCTTTGGCGGCCAACGGGGGACGACGGTCGAGGTCGCCTTGCAGGGCCACCTGCTGGAGGGCGCGGATCGCCTGGTGCTGTCGTTGGCCCCGGATGCGCCGACGGGCCGGCAGGACGTGCGCGCCCGCACGCGCGCGGGCTTTTCCAACCCGGTGGGGTTCGAGGTGGGCCACCTCCCGGAGGTTCTCGAGGCCGAGCCGAACGACGCGCCGGACAAGGCGACGCCGGCGACGGGGCCGGTGGTGTTCAACGGCCGCGTGGGCAAGGCGGGCGACGTGGACCACCTTCGATTCAAGAGCCCGGCGGACCAACGATGGGTCGCGGAGGTGTTCGCGCGGAGGTTTGGCTCGCCCTTGGACGTGTTGCTCACGTTGCAGGATGCGCAGGGCAAGGTGTTGCAGCGAAACGACGACGCGAACGGCCCGGACGCCCGCATCGAGTTCGATGCCAAGAAGGACGTCGAGTACGTGTTGTCGGTGCGCGACCTGACGGACCGCGGCGGGGAGGCGTTTGGGTATCGGTTGACGGTCCAGCGGCCCGACGTGGCCGCCGGGTTCTCGGCGCGGTCCGGCGCGGGGCGCGTGCGGCTGCACCAAGGCGGCTGGGTGGCGCTGCGCTGCGACGTTTCGCGGAGGAACGGCCACGATGGCACCGTTCGATTCGAGGGCCGGGACCTGCCCATGGGCGTGTCGGCGATGCCGATGGTCGCGGGCCCGGGCGCGGAGGGCGGATGGGTGATGCTGGGCGCGTCGGAATCGGCGGCGACCGGCTCCACGCGGCTGCGGTTGGTGGCGTCGGGCGAGGTGGGGGGCAAGGCGACGATGCAGGACGTGGCGCTGGCGGAGCAGGGCTGGCTCACGGTGTTGCCCGCCGCGCCGTTCTCGGTGGATGTCGGGCAGGGATCGGTGGTGGTGGAGCAGAACGGACGGGCGGAGCTGGACGTGGCGTTGGCGCGCGCGCCGGGCTTCGAGGGCGAGGTTCGCGTGGTGGCCGAGGGCGTTCCGGGATTGAACGTTGCGCCGTTGGTGCTGAAGGGTGGGGCGACGCGCGGGAAGCTCGCGCTAAACGCCGCCTACAACGCGGCGGGCGGGACGCGCCCCATGCTGGTGCGCGCGGAGGCCACGGTGGAGGGACAGGCCCTCGTGCAGGCCGCGCCGCGCATCGTGGAGGTTACCGTCCGGGACATCCCCTTGTTCGCCACCGCCATGTTGCCGGGCTCGCCCTTCTTCCGGCTCGACCCCGTCAGGTTGTCGGCGGTCGCATTGCCCACCAACTCGGCCTCGGCGGCCAACCGGACGGAGTTCGTGGTGAAGGTGGAGCGACGCGGGTACGAGGGCGAGGTGACGCTCGCGCTGGAGGGCGTGCCGACGGGCGTGCTGGCCACGGTCCAGCCGGTGGCGGCGAAGGCGCGCGAGGCGACGGTGCAGCTTGTCGTCACGGACAAGGCCGAGGCTGGCAAGGAGCACAAGCTGGGCGTGGCCTTGCGCTTCGAGCACGGCGACCGCATCTGGCGGCAAAAGACGGAGCCCGTGACGCTGACCGTCGCCGCGCCGGCGGTGGAGACGGCCTCCACGAACGCCCCCGCAACGGCCAAGCCGAACTAACCCAGCGCCGGGATTCCCGCACGACGATGAACGACACGATGCACCGCGACTCCTTGAAGGCCTTGCCGATGCAGCCCCTCGGCCTTGCCGCGATCCTGCGCCGTCCCCGTGCCGATGCATGGCTGGGGGCGATCGCGTTGGCGGCGTTCGTGTCCGCCGCCCGGGCCGCCGACGCGCCGGTGTCGTGGTTTCGCGACGTCACGCCCTTGTTCAAGCGTTCCTGCAACGGCTGCCACAATCCCAACAAGATGAAGAGCGAGGTGGACACCTCCACCTACGCGGGGTTCGCCAAGCCGGGCAAGAACGGCCCCAACTACGTCGCGGGCGACCCGGCGAAGTCGCTGGTCCTGTCCGAGGTGAGCGGCAAGGAGCCGAGCATGCCGAAGGAGGGGGACGCGTTCACGGCGGCGGAGGTGGCGTTGCTGGAGCGCTGGATACGGGAGGGTGCGAAGGACGACACCCCGGCCGATGCGTACAGCACGGTGCTCAAGGAGCCGCCCACGTACGAGGCCTTGCCGGCCACGACGGCGCTGGCGGTGTCGCCGGACGGCCGATGGCTCGCGGCGGCGGGATACCACGAGGTCCTTGTGTTCTCGACCGAGACCTTTGCGCGCCACGGGCGTTGGGTGGGCGAGTCCACGCGGATTGAGTCGGTGGCCTTCTCGCCCGATTCCAAGCGCCTGGCCGTGGCGGGGGGCGTCCCGGCGCGGATGGGCGAGGTGCAGGTGTGGGAGGTGGCCAGCGGCAAGGCGACGGCCGGGTGGAAGATTTCCTCGGACTCGTTGTACGGCGTGTCGTGGTCGCCGGACGGGACGCGGCTGGCGTTGGGCGCGGCCGACAAGTCCGTGCGCGTCCTCGACGCCGCGACGGGCAAGGAGACGGTGAAGTTCGACAACCACAGCGACTGGTCGCTCCAGACGGCATGGCTGCCCGACGGGCGGCGGTTGCTAAGCGGGAGCCGGGACCGGGCCATCAAGCTGATCGACGCGCAGAGCGGGCAGTTCATCGACGACATCAACAAGCTGATCGAGCCGGTGACGTGCATCGCGCGGCATCCCAAGGAGGAGACGGTCCTGTATGGGGGCGGGGAGGGTGGGTTGCGCCTGTACCGCGCGAAGGAGAACCAGGAACGCACGGCGGCGAACAACGACGTGAACCTCGTGCGGGCGTTCGAGCGGCAACCGGGCGTGGTGCAGGCGGTGGCGTTCAGCCCGGACGGGGCGGAGGCGGCCGTGGGCGTGAGCAACGGCGAGGTGCGCGTGTACAAGGTTTCGGACGGGTCGCGGGCGCGGGTGTTGGGCGGGCACGAGGGCGCGATCTTCAGCCTGGCGTACAGCCCCGATGGCAAGCGGCTCTACACGGGCTGCTTCGATGGCTTGGTGCGCGAGTTCGACGCCGCCACGGGCCGCCTCACGGGCATCCTCCAGCCGGTTCCCTTGGTCACGGCGTCGGCGGGGGGGTAGAGGGCCTTTTTGGCCGCTCTGATGGGCATGGCCAGCCGTCGTGTCGCCGGGATTTAGGCGCGACATGCCGCACTCAAATGACCCTCAGGACGCCTGACTTGGTGCCGTGATGGGGGAGAGGCGGTGGAAATGGAGTGGCACCGGATTGGGGTCCGTGACGGTGGGCAAGGGAACCAACGCCCTCCGTCCGTGATCTCGGGGGCCCAAACGGGGCAGCCTCATGCATGCCAGCTTGGCAACGCCCCGGGTTTCCCAAGCCCCCGACGCCATTCCCCGTGCCGGGGTGCTTGGCTGGAGGGGGGCGATGGGATCCGGTGGTGTCGCTGTGCTCAACCACCCGCTACATCCTGGCATCCCTCCGGGATGCGGCCCGGGCGCGCGTCGCGATGCGGCCGGACACACGTGGGTCCGGTATGGACGCACGAGGATGGATGCCGGAGGCATCCGATCGTGTCGCCGGTGGAGTCGCTGCGTTCGACGAGCGGTTCCCGGCCTCCGGACAGACACACGGTTACTCACTGGGGCGACCGGGTCCCCAAGGGACCGCTCTTGGCTACCCATGAGACCACCGGTCTCACTGGCCCCATCAGTCAACCTGAAATCGGCAGTCCATGAGGGTGCCAAAACGAGTCAACGCCCTTCTCATCGGGTCGGATGGGCTCATGGACAGGAACCCAGGGGCTCACC